>NZ_LKBC01000013.1:158626-159062 GCF_001400005.1 Pseudoalteromonas sp. P1-30 | reverse complement strand
TACCAACGTTTACGTGCGGTTTTACGCGTTCAAACTTTTCTTTTGCCATGACGGAACCTATCAGTTTTGTGTATCTAGATTACATATGAAAATAATCCACCAGAGGTAGATTAATTTAATTTTTTCAAATTTCAAATAGTTTTTTCTGACAGATA
Organism: Pseudoalteromonas sp. P1-30; assembly: GCF_001400005.1. NCBI lineage: Bacteria > Pseudomonadati > Pseudomonadota > Gammaproteobacteria > Alteromonadales > Pseudoalteromonadaceae > Pseudoalteromonas > Pseudoalteromonas sp. P1-30. The sequence continues at coordinate 158,907 of NZ_LKBC01000013.1, read as the reverse complement.
AAGGAAGTATTCAAGGAGATTCATATGACTGGTGCTGATAGGCAGATTTGAACTGCCGACCTCACCCTTACCAAGGGTGCGCTCTACCAACTGAGCTATATCAGCAACACCATAATTGGAGCGGGCAGCGGGAATCGAACCCGCATCATCAGCTTGGAAGGCTGAGGTAATAGCCATTATACGATGCCCGCTTTAGGAACCTGTTCTTAAACTACCTCTAACCGTCAAGAATAAAGTGGTGGAGGGAGCTGGATTCGAACCAGCGAAGGCTGAGCCGTCAG
>NZ_LKBC01000013.1:65521-158568 GCF_001400005.1 Pseudoalteromonas sp. P1-30 | reverse complement strand
CCTACTGATTACAAGTCAGTTGCTCTACCAGCTGAGCTAAGTCGGCACTGCTTTAGTACGGGGCGAGATATTAGAGTAAGGTTTATTATGATGCAACTATAAAATTAAAAAAAATGTAATTTTTTAGCTTAAATGCTCACAATTCATGCAAAAGTGCTTAATTTTGCTGTTTTTCGTCGTTTTTACTTAGCTCATGCCAATAATTCAATCCTTTCATAACCAATAAAGAATCAAAAATACTGCCACTTATTTGTTGCTGTAACAGCAAACCGTAACCACCGGCGCACAAAATTTGTGGTTTTTGTTCGCCTGTTACGTGTTTAAGTTGATATTTGGCCTGTTCAATAGCGCCTAATGTTGCCACCAGTGCGCCATTTTTTAATCCGTTGGGTGTGTTTTTACCTAGCTCGTTTAAAAAGGGGGTATTGGCATCATCAAACACGCGCTGAGTATTTTGTGTTAATGAGCGAGTCATTAAGTCAAGGCCGGGTAATATCCAGCCCCCTAAGTGCTCGCCTTCGCCGCTCAATACATCAATAGTGGTTGCAGTGCCAGCATCCACAATAATACACGCTCTGTTTGGGTAAAGGGTAAAACCTGCCACCAGCGCAAGCCAGCGATCAATACCTAAATTGCTAACCTGTTCATATGCGCAGCTTAAGCCACTGAGATTTTTACTAACATGCGCCTCAAAACACGGGATTTTTTTTTGGGTGGCTAATGTGAGCGCGTCATTTAATAATTCACTGTTACCTACACAAGCATACACAACCTCAGTTATTGCTTGCCACGGCACGTCGCTCATAGAAACGGGCGTTGCTTGTTGCTCGCGCCATAAGGCCGCTTTTAATGACGTATTACCTACATCTATTAGCAGTTTCATAATTCGGCCTTTCTTAACGAGATTTCGCCGCCATAGTAACTTTTAACTTCGCCGTCTTGGCGAATACGTATTCCGCCGTGCTGATCAATCCCCTCACAAATACCCCGCCAGCTTCTGTGCCCCGTATTTAGCTCTACGCATTCGCCTGCAAAGGCGTTTAGGGCGTTCCACTGTGCGTACATACTGTTGAGCCCGTCTTGCTGGTAATCTGCCAAACGCTGCTCTAAATAAAAGGTAAGCGAAGCAACTAACTGGTTTTTATCAAGCGCGGTGGTGTGTTGGCTTAAATCGGTCCATGCTTGGTCAATCTGTTCGCTGGTGTTTTGCGGCATTTGTAGATTAATGCCAATACCAATGACTAGCTGACAAGGGCCTTGCGGTTGCCCATCTAGCTCAACTAATACTCCGGCTAGTTTTTGCTTATTTATGTATATGTCGTTTGGCCATTTAAGTTCAATGTCTATATCGTAAAGTGCTTTTATAGCATCGTATACCGCAAGCCCTACTGCAATTGATACACCCATAGCAGCTTGCAGGCCATCATCTAAACGCCAAAAATAACTGTAATATAAATTAGCCCCAAATGGAGATTGCCATACCCGCCCTCGCCTTCCGCGCCCGGCTTGCTGCATTTCGGCAACCACAACAGTGCCAGACTCAAGCGCGACTTTATTTTGAGTACGGCGCATTAGCTCGCTGTTGGTTGAATCTATAATAGGGTGTACTTCTACTTGGGCTGTATTGGCACCTAATGCATGGTAATGCTTGGTTATATCGGCTTGGTTTAGCAAACCCACCGCATTGTTTAAACTGTAACCTTTACCCGTCACTTTAAATATATCGAGCCCCATGTCTTGCAGTGTTTGAATATGCTTACTCACTGCAGCACGGCTTATACCTAGTTGCTCGCCAAGGGCTTGGCCCGATACAAAGCCACCTTGGTTAAGTGCATTTAATATAGCTAGTTTATTTCCATCTGGTGCTTTCATTACGCGTGCTCCGTAGTAATATGGCACTCACTATTTGTGTTTATAAGCCTTACTTCGTGCTCTAGCATTATGCCGTAACGTGTAAACACCGTATTTTGTATATGCGTGATCATAGTGATTAAATCGCTTCCTTTACTATCACCATGATTAACTAATACCAGCGCCTGCTGCTGATGCACCTCAATCCCTGCTACTGTAAAGCCCTTCAAGCCCGCTTGGTCAATTAGCCAACCTGCCGCCACTTTGTGATGGCTTTCCCCATAGGGGTAATGAGGTAAATCATTAAACCGCACAAGCAGCGCTTCTAAACGCGCATTGCTAATAATCGGATTTTTAAAAAAACTACCCGCATTGGCTAAAGTGTATGGGTTTGGCAGCTTAGCGTTACGAATTTCAATAACCTGTTCAAATACCATTTTAGGGGTGGGATTTTGCAATACTTTGAGTGGACCATAACTTAAAACTGGCTTCCACTTTTTAGGGAGCGCTAAATTAACTTGAGTGATCACCGCTTTGTTTTTTAAAGCATGTTTAAAAATAGAGTCACGATAAGCAAACTCACACTGTGCGTTAGTTAAAGTTACTTTGGTTTTTGTGGCTATATCAATGTATTCAACCGACTCTACAAATTGAGCGAGCTCAACACCATAAGCACCAATGTTTTGTACCGGCGATGCCCCAACAGTGCCCGGAATAAGCGCTAGGTTTTCAAGCCCTGCAATATTTTTATCAAGTAAATAGCTTACTAGGTTATGCCAATTCTCACCCGCAGCTGCACTCACTAATACGTCATTTTCACGCTCGGTAATAGTAATGCCCTTAGTGGCCATTTTAATTACGGTGCCTGCGTAGTTTTCTAAAAATATTGTGTTGCTACCTTCCCCTAATAAACAAAACGGAGCACTAAAACGGTGTGCTTTAAGTTGCTCAACCGAGGTTATTTCAACAAAATGCTGGCATTGATTGTTTAGTGCAAAGGTATGTAAAGGTTTTAATGAGTGCGCCACAAAGGTCTCTGAGTGTACTGGTAACTAATCGCAGTAGTTTACCTTATTGTCGCAAAGAATGTAAAAATCACTCAACCCGCTGTATCAATCATGATATAAAACCTGCACTTATTATTAGTGTTCAGGGTATTTTATGAAAATTAAACCTCTTTTTTTAAGCCTCGCTATGGCCGGTATGTGCTCGCAAGCAATGGCAAACGCGATTGATCAAAACTCATACGCCAACCTAGATGATGTGGTAACAACACACTTAAACCTTGATTTAGATGTCGATTTTGCCGACAAGCAATTAGAAGGTTTTGTTGAGCACACGCTAAAGTGGAACAATGACACGAGCAAAAAGCTGGTACTTGATACCCGCGACTTAGACATTGATAAAGTAATGTACCAAGACACCTCGGGCGATTGGCACAAAGCTAAATTTACACTGGCAGATCGCGATGATGTTAAAGGCTCAAAACTAACAATTACTTTAAAAAGCCAAGCGCCAAAAGTACGTATTTACTACAACAGCCGCCCAGAAGCATCTGGCCTGCAATGGTTAACACCAGAGCAAACAGCCAGCAAAACGCACCCGTTTATGTACAGCCAATCGCAGGCTATTCACGCTCGTAGCTGGTTACCAGTACAAGATACCCCTGCCATGCGCGTTACTTACTCTGCCCGTATTCATACACCAAAAGATATACGTGCCGTAATGAGCGCCGATAACAAAGACGCACTATACAAAGATGGCGACTACCACTTTGAGATGCCTCAAGCTATTTCGCCGTACTTAATTGCGATTGGTGCAGGTAATTTAGAATTCAAAGCCATGTCAAAACAAACAGGTATATTTGCCGAGCCTGAAATTTTAGACGCTTCGGTTGCCGAGTTTAACGACACCCAAGCCATGATCGACAAAACCAACGAAATGTATGGTGAGTATGCATGGGGCCGTTACGATTTATTAATGTTACCGCCTAGCTTTCCGTTTGGTGGTATGGAAAACCCGCGCCTTTCATTTATTACCCCTACCGTAGTTGCTGGCGATAAAAGCTTAGTAAACCTTATTGCCCATGAGCTTGCACACTCTTGGTCTGGTAACTTAGTTACCAACGCGACGTGGGAAGATTTATGGTTAAACGAAGGTTTTACCTCGTACGTTGAAAACCGCATCATGGAAGAAGTGTTTGGCCGCGACCGCGCCGTAATGGAGCAAGCTTTAGATGCAGCAGGCTTACGCGCTCAGCTTAAAACCATTGATGCGCCCGATACTCGCCTTAATTTAAAACTTAATGGCCGCGATCCAGATGATGCATTTAGCTCAGTGCCATACACTAAAGGGCAGCTATTTTTAATCTACCTAGAAGAAAAATACGGCCGTGATAAGTTTGATGACTTTGTTAAGACCTACTTTAATGAGTTTGCATTTAAATCGCTGACTACTGCGCAATTTGTTACTTATTTAAAAGCTAACTTAATTGAAAAATATCCAGGCGTTGTAAGCATGGATAAAGTGAATGAGTGGATTTTTGAGCCAGGTTTACCAAGCGATGCACCTAACCCCACATCGGATGCGTTTGATAAAGTAGATACAGCAAGCGCAGCATGGTTAAAAGGTGAAACAAGCGCAGCACAATTACCTACGGCTCAATGGACAGTGCACGAGTGGTTACACTTTTTAAATAACCTACCACGTGATTTAAGCTTAGATAAGATGAGCGAGCTTGATAAGCAATTTAACTTAACGCAATCAACCAATGCAGAGCGCGCGTTTGCATGGTTTATGTTAGCGGTAGGTAATGGTTACCAACCTATTTACCCAGCGCTTGATAAGCACTTATCAGGTATTGGCCGCCGTAAATTAATTGTGCCGTTATACAAAGCACTTATTAAAAATGGTAAGCGTGAGTGGGCACACGATGTATACATCAAAGCACGCCCAGGCTACCACCCGCTAGCACAAGGCACCATTGACGCTTTATTTGATAAATAAGCAACCTGTGCCACCCCAAAAGGTATTCACACCTTTAGGGTAAAACAGCAAAACCATTAAAAAAGGCCGATTTATCGGCCTTTTTTAATACTGTAATTTTCTCAAACTAAAACTGTAACTAAGTTCAGCGCAGTTAGCGCTTAACATTAGTAGCTTGAGATAAGTTTATTATTCAGCGCCTTGGTTCGTCACCTTTTCTAAAAAGGCCTTTCGCTCAGCAAGCGTGGCTTGCTGCCACCAAAATTCTAGCATTTGCGGTGCACTTGGCATGCCTTTGCCATTAATAGGCGCAATAGGCTTTATAGGTTGGCTTGGACGCGTTGGACCCGCTGGCACCGTATTTTGTAAAGCAGGCTTTTGACTTGCAAGCTGTGTATTTGAAATAACACTAAGCGGCTGTGCCACAGACGCGCCCTTTGCTTTTAAACTTACCTGTGGTGCCTCAGCAAATATTTTCGCTGATACCGCGTTATCGGCACGATTAAACACCATGTCGTAGTCTTTGTTATCTTCAATAGTAATATCTACCCAAAACGGTTCAGACTCTATTACCTCATGGTCGTCAAAGCCTAGCTCGTATAAATCGGTGTATTTTAATTTTAATCGATAAGACCCAGGGGCAAGTTCAATGTCGTCAACGCGGCTAAATAAAGAGCTTTCAATCACTCTTTCGCCGACTTGTAAAGGCACTAACTCTTCAGGAAAGTGAATATTTCCGGCACTTACTGACATACTCATCAATAGTGCCGCAGCTGCAGTTATTAACATTGGTTTACGCATAAAAACTCCTTTATTTGTTTTGAGTTTGACACTGCAAACAAAATTTGTCATTAGTGACTTTAAATTCAACCCTTACACTGAAACGATTATGAGCACAGAAACAATATTTACAAAAATTATTAACCGCGAAATTCCTGCCGACATTATTTACGAAGACGACACCACCCTTGCATTTAAAGATATAAACCCGCAAGCTCCTTTTCATGTGTTAATTATTCCAAAAAAAGCAATTGCCACTATCAATGATATTAATAGCGAAAACTCACATTTAGTTGGAAATTTATACGAGGTTGCTGCTAAATTAGCCAAGCAATTTAACTTTAGTGACGATGGCTACAGAGTAGTAATGAACTGCAATAAACACGGCGGGCAAACCGTGTATCACATACATTTACATATGCTTGCAGGCAAAGAAATGGGCTGGCCTCCGTATCAAGAAGCTAAAAAATTAAAAATTTAATAATAAAAATTCACTGGAATTATTAGTATTTAGCTAGTTACAAATGTTATGGTTTATCATGTATATAAAGTGAAAAATAATTACTTATTTGCAACATTTTATGTTTAAATAATCGTAAAATCGTACTTGTTCACAAGGCGAAACCCGACTTTCTAATACAAAAGGTGTGGAAGTCGTGATAAACTTAACTAGTCAGCTTTATAAAAAGAGTATAAAAACATGAGCAGTTCAGCCTTTTTGTTATTAGATCAAGAGCCAATTAACACCATTGGCATTAACGTTTTAGAACCTTTGTTAAAAACGCAAGGCCTTGACGTAACCACGGGTACAAATATTTTAGATGTACCAGAAGGGACTCGATTACTGTTCATTGAAACATCAAGTAACGATGCATGGGGTAAACTAAAAGAACAGCTAGTTAACCTGCGCACCAAGTGCGATATCGTATTATTTAACCTAGACGAAAACCCAGAGCTCGCTAACCGCGCGCTGTTGAGCGGTATTCGTGGCGTGTTTTATACGACAGATAACGCTGATGTATTAATGAAAGGTATTCGCTTACTTTTAGAAGATCAGCTTTGGTACAGACGTGACATTATGTGTAATGCATTAAACCGCATGCTGCAGTTTAATAAAGACGCACTACACAAGCTGACCGAAGGCGATATAGAGCCAATTAAACTCACTAAACGAGAAAAAGCAATAATCTCGTTAATGAGTAAGGGTTCTAAAAACAAAGAAATTGCTGAAGATTTAAGCATCAGCCCGCACACAGTTAAAACACATTTATACAGCGCATTTAGAAAAACTAAATGTCGTAACCGTATTGAGCTACTATCTTGGGCTCAACAAAACATTCCAGACGAAATTCGTTAATCAATTTCGTAATTTAAAAACAGGCACTTATGGTGCCTGTTTTTGTTTATGCTGCATGCTTGTTAAATTAATCGCTTTTTATTACTCTATTTAAAGTACCCATTGCTGGAACCTCTATGCTCGACTCATTTACCCTCTTTTTTGCCAGCATTGCCGTTATTATTGTAATGACCCTTCTTAACTTTTTAACATGGCGTACCAACAAAAGTACCCCAGGTACTCTGCTTTATATTTTTTACCCGGTTTTATTACTAGGCGCAGTAATTGGCTTTACGCTTATTGGCAAAACGCACAACCTTATTGTGATTAGTATTGCCAGCAGTATGATGTTTGGCGCATCAATTGTGCACAGCTTGGCCATATGCCAATTTTTAGATTATCGGGGTATTGGATTTAAGCTATTGTGCTCCTTTACCGCGTTTAGCGCCGTAATGTTGGGGTATTATTCTTTTATTGACCCTTCTTTACGCGAGCGAATTTACGTCTCGGATGTACAGCACATTGCAGAAGCCGCTTTTTTGCTGTTTTTATTTATTAAATATGCCCGAAAGCCCTACCCAAATGGCACCATTGTTTACATTTTAATATTAACTTTAGTTGGCCTGAGCTTTATTAGCCGCTCACTATTTATGGTTAATATTGAACAACCCCTGCTATTGCAAAGCCCATGGTTTAGCAGCTTACTGTTTTTAAATGGCGTTATTGCACCTATGTTTTATGCCGCCGGTATGGCGCTTTTGTGTAATGAACGCAGAGAAAAAAACCTTAACAAGCTGGCCGACAAAGCCCAAAAAGATTTAGAAATTAGAGGCCTGTTTTTATCAACAATTAGCCATGAAATTCGCACTCCCCTTAATGGCATATTAGGCAGCGCCCAATTGGTTATGAACCAAAGCACCGACACCCGCAATAAAGCCTATTGTGAGGCCATCATTAATTCAGCCGAGTCGTTAAATTTACTGGTTGATAAAGTGCTCGACTACGCAAGCCTAGATCAAAGTGATGAAGCACTTTACGAAGAAGACATTGAATTTAAAACCTGGTTAAACAATTTATGTTTATTGCTCAGCCCATTAGCGGAGCAAAAACAACTTAAGTTTGAACTGGTATGTAATATCCCTGAACAAGCCTGTTACTACTGCGATCAGCAAAAATTAAGGCAAATTATTATTAACCTTGTTGGTAACGCCATTAAGTTTACCGACCACGGTATAGTAAAAATTCAGGTTGATTTAATAAGTGACAGGCAACTTGAACACACCATTAAAATTAGCGTTAAAGACTCAGGCCCTGGTATCGAAAAAGACGAAATAGCCTACTTAACCGAACCCTACGTACAAAGTAGCGCCGGCAAAGAAAAAGGCGGCACCGGCCTTGGGCTTGCCATCACCAGCCGCTTACTAGAAAAGCTAGGCAGCCGCTTAGAAATAACCAGTCAATTAGGCACAGGTAGCGTATTTAGCTTTACCACCACCTTTACGCTAGGGGAGCTTAGTTTGGTAGAGCAGCGACATCAAAACAAAGACTACTTAACCGGCCTTGAAGTACTGCTAGTCGAGGATTTAGATTTAAATCAAAAAATTGCCATTGAATTTATGGCCGAAGATGAGCATAAAATAAAGCTCGCCAAAGATGGCAAAAGTGCTATTGAACTGCTGCAAACGCATCACTTTGACGTTATTTTACTGGATATGAACCTGCCAGACTTTACCGGCCAAGAAGTATTAAAACGACTGCAGCGTTTGGAGCATAAAAACCAGCGCACGCCCGTACTGGCTTTTACAGCAAGCTTAAGCCCTGATGAGGTAAAAGAATACTTAGCTCTGGGAATAAAAGACATAGTAGGCAAACCAATTAAGCAGCAAAAGCTTCGCCAAGCACTGAGTGATTCACAATCCAATCAAACTGCAAATATAGCTGTAGAGCTAGTAGACACCTTATACGACGAAACCGCAGCAGAAACGCTAACCAGCTCATTTAGTGAGGATGAAGTGTCGTCGATTTACAATGAATTTGTACTCTCAGCACGGACTAAACTAACCCGATGCCAAGAACTTATTGACCAGCAACCAGAGCAGTGCATTAAATTATTGCACCGCCAAGCAAGCACCGCGTTGCAATTAGGCTTTAACCGTTATGGTATTGAGCTTAAAAAAATAGAGCGCCGCCTGCTTGATAACAAACCCCATAATAACCTGCTAGATGAGGCGTTAGAGCTATGGCAGCGCAGCCTAGAACAATACTTAAAGTACGTGCGCGGGCAGTTGAGTTAATGGGCTTTTCAATTGCAGATTAAGCTGTTTACTCTCTTCCATACTTATCATCAAAACGCTCTATGTCACTTTCATCTAGTACGGCGCCAGTTTGTACTTCAATGACAATTAGCGGCTCTTTTTGATTGTTCGCTAAGCTGTGTATTTGTTTTGCTGCAATGTAGCAAGATTGGTCGTGGCTAAGTGTTAATGTTTGCTTATCAATACGTACATCGGCAATCCCCGATACCACCACCCAATGCTCTGCACGATACTGATGGCGCTGCGTTGAAAGTTTAGCACCGCTATTAACGGTTATTTTTTTAACTTTAAAACCTGCCCCTGTTACCAAAGTGCGGTAATTGCCCCATGGGCGATACACAACCTGATGGTGATTGAGTTTATCACTTTGGCTAACCGCTAATTGCTTGAGCAATAAAGGCAGACCATCGAGCTTGTTTTTATTGGCAACGAGGGTGGCATCGTGGGTATGAATAATAGCTAAGTCGCTAACTCCAAGGGTAGCAACGCTGTGATCGTTTTCGCTTATAACAAAATTATTAGTACTATTTTGCGCGCTATGGCTGTCGTTTTCATTATTGCCATGTGCATCTTTTTTTATAAGGCTAGCCAAAGCACTAAAGCTGCCTACATCACTCCAATTAAGAGCAACAGGCAATACTGCTACATTATTACTGCGCTCTAAAATGGCGTAATCGATAGAGTCACTTGGGCAGGTTTTAAGTGGCTCACTTACCGGCCTTGTAAACCCTAAATCGTCAGAGAAAGTAGCCGCCGCGCTTACACTGAGTGCAATTTTTGGTGCAAAGCGTTCTAGCTCATTTAAATAGGCTTGTGGTGTAAATAAAAACATCCCGCTATTCCAGCTATAACCGCCTTGAGTTAAATAATGCTCAGCGGTAGCCAAGCTTGGCTTCTCTTTAAATGCAGCCACTTTATAGCAATTTGAGCCTGCTATTTTACTACCTTGCTTAATGTAGCCAAACCCAGTGTGGGGCTGTGTTGGTGTAATTGAAAACGTGACCAACATACCTTGCTGGGCTAATTCAATTGCATCGTTTAATTTAAGTGTGAGCTCAGTAAAGTTGGATATATGATGATCGGCAGGCATCACCAGTATTGGCCCGGTTATGCCTTGCTGTAAAGCGTAGTGTGCTGCCAGCGCAATAGCCGGCGCGGTATTTTTACCCTGAGGCTCTAACAAAAGTGCATGAGGAGCGGCCTGTGCACTTTGCTCAGCAGCAATAAAACGGTGCTGTTCGTTACAAACAAGTATTGGCTTTGCAAACCCCTTGCCCGATACACGCGCTAACGTACTTTGTAATAGTGAGTGTTTGCTATCAAGCAGAGGTAAAAATTGCTTAGGCATAGCTTGGCGAGAAAGCGGCCATAACCGTGTGCCAATGCCGCCCGCTAAAATTACCGGTGTTATAAGGGTTGTATTCATAAAGCCGCCAATAAACATATCAGCGGCTATTTTAGCACTTTATTGGCTAGGCGCTAATGCTTAGCGATTTATACCAAAGTAAACGCGTCGGCATCTAAATAAGCAGGAAACGAGGCTTTAAAATCATCGAGCGGTGCTTTTTCAAGTGTTACGGTAAGTAACTCTTGTATATTGTCTTTTGCTTTGGCGATTGTATCGCCTTTAAAGTCGTACACGGCCGTGCCGCCATTGTGCGCAACACCATTGCCATCGTCGCCAACACGGTTAACGGCTACTACATAACATAGGTTTTCCATAGCGCGCGCCATTAATAGCGTATCCCAAATATGGCGACGAACCGCAGGCCAGTTTGCAACGTTTATCATTACATCGTAATCATTATTGTTGCGCTGAAAAACCGGAAAGCGCAAGTCGTAACATACTTGCGGCAGTAACTTAAAACCGTTAATTTCAAACGTTTTACGCGCTTGCCCTGCGACAACGTAATCGCCCTCACTGCCTAAGCGAAATAAATGACGTTTATCGTAATAATTTACCTCGCCACTTGGGGTCACCCAATAAAAGCGATTCGCTTTTTTATCGCCTTGAGCAACCAAAACCGAACCTGCAATAACGGCTTTATGTTTATGTGCTTGGGTTTTTAGCCAGCTCAGCACTTTGCCATTTTCGGGCTCTGCGCAATCAAGGTTAATAGCAAAGCCTGTGGCGAAGGTTTCGGGTAGTAAAATTAAATCAGGTTGAGCGCTCATCGCTGCTAATTTTTTATCAAACATGGCTAAATTGGCGTCTTTATCAAGCCAATGCAGCGCACTTTGAACGAGTGTAAGCGTTAAAGTTGACATAATATTTGCGCGGCCTCTATTAAGGTTTCATCGTTTTTAGCAAAACACAGTCGAATCACTTTATCATTTGAAGGTTGCTTATAAAACACACTTAAAGGAATAGCAGCAACCCCAGCTTGCTCTACTAACCAGTGGCAAAAATCCACATCATTAAGATCAGACACCTCACTGTAATCGAGCAATAAAAAGTACGTACCTTGGCTTGGTAAAATATTAAAACGGCTGTCACTTAAGTGCTGTGCCAGTAAGTCGCGCTTTTGCTGATAAAAATTACTCAGCTCATCGACATGCTCGCCTTGTTGTTCAAGCATGTCGGCCAATGCGTGTTGTGCAGGTGTAAAACTTGAAAAAGTAACATACTGGTGTATTTTTCTAAATTCAGTAGCGAGCGGTGCAGGCGCAATACAGTACCCCATTTTCCAGCCGGTACTGTGAAACGTTTTGCCAAAGCTTGATATAACAAAGCTTTTTTCACGTAGCTGCTCATCACAAAGCATGCTTAAGTGCTTATCGCCATCAAAGGTAATATGTTCGTAAACTTCATCACTTATTACATATAAATCGTGGTCGCTTACTAACGATTTAAGCGCGTTTATATCATGGCTTTTAAGTATTTTTCCGCTTGGGTTGTGTGGCGTATTAATAATTATAGCGCGCGTGTTTTTGCTCACTGCACTGCGAACCGTTTGCCAATCAATAGCATAATCGGGGGCATGCAATGCAATATGAACTGTTTTACCGCCAGCAAGCTCAATGGCGGGCTGGTAAGAGTCATAAGCGGGGTCAAACACAATGACTTCATCATCGGGGCGTACTATAGTTTGAATAGCCACAAATAATGCTTCGGTGGCGCCCGACGTTACCGTAACTTGCTCAGCTGCATCAATGTTAGCCGCGTATTTACGCGAAACTAAATTTGCTATTTGTTGCTGTAAACGGGGCACACCACTGGATGGCGAGTATTGATTAACCCCTTGCTGAACATAAAAATTTAGCTGGTTTTTCAGTAGTTCTGGCGCATCAAACTCAGGAAAACCCTGCGATAAATTTATTGCCGAATGCTGACTTGCCAAGCCACTCATTTGGCTAAATATACTAACACTTAAATTTGGTAATTTACTTTCAAACACGACAGGCCCTTAATGATGGTTTTGCGCTTAAAGCGATGCTATCATTGCTTAAAACAGAAGTATAGCCGTCTAAAATTAAATAGCTTTATATCAATTTTCTTAATTAACTTAGCTATTTTGAGGTAGCAAAAACGCAGCTCGCGTTTGGTTTAGCGCCTCAAACGCATTAAGTATTATTACGCATTGGTATTACACTCATTGGTGAGGAATGTATGCACAACAATACCGCTATTTCGCAACTTATTGAAGCCGGAAAATGGATCAGTCAAAAAGGCTGGGTTCCCGCCACCGGCGGAAATTTTTCGGCGCGCACCGCAACAGGGTATGTGGTTACCGCTAGCGGCTTTGATAAAGGTCAGCTCGGTACACACACATTCATTGAGCTTGATCATCAAGGTAATCGCACTAAAGGTGCTGGCAACCCATCGGCCGAAACGCAACTGCACCTAGGCATGTATAAGCTTATTCCGCACGCAAACGTGGTGCTGCATACTCACTCAGTAGCAGCCACCGTGCTATCGCGTGTAATTAAAAGCCATGCATTAAATTTAAGCGGTTACGAAATGCAAAAGTCACTCAGTGGGGTAACCTCGCATTTAGATACGCTCAGCATTCCTATTTTTGAAAACGACCAAGACATAGACCGCTTAAGTTTGCTGCTTAGCGATCACCACTTACATACACCCATTGAACATGCAGTGTTAATTCGTGGGCATGGCGTTTATGTAGTAGGGCGTAATTACAAGCAAGCACTTCGCCATTTAGAAGGGTTAGAGTTTTTATTTAGTTGCGAGCTGGAACGGTTAAAAATAGAAGGTATTGGGGCACAGCTATAATGATAAAAGCAATTTTAACTGATATTGAAGGCACCATAACACGTATCTCATTTGTAAAAGAGGTGTTGTTTCCGTATGCAGCTAAACAAATAGCAACGTTTATGCGCTTAAACGAAAATAAACCCCATGTCGCTGAGCAAATAGCGGCTGTTAAAGCCATTATTAATGAGCCAGATGCCGATATAGAAAATGTCATTAGCGTGTTACTAAAATGGATTGAAGAAGATAAAAAAATTACCCCTTTAAAGCAAATACAAGGGTTAATTTGGCAAACGGGCTACGAGCACGGTGATTTTAAAGGCCACCTATACGCAGATGCGTTTGAGTTTTTACAAGCTCAGCACGCTCAAGGTACCGCACTCTATGTCTATTCATCAGGCTCGGTAAGGGCGCAGCAGTTACTCTTTAAATACAGCGACTATGGCGATATTCGCCCCCTGTTTAACGATTTTTTTGATACCAAAGTCGGCGCAAAGCAAGAGCAAGCAGCCTATAACACTATAGTTAACCAGCTCCCTTTTAGTGCTAACGAAATCTTGTTTTTAAGTGATGTGGCAGGTGAGCTTGATGCAGCCAAAGCCGCAGGGCTTAAAACCTTGCACTTAATACGTGATGGCCAAGCACATAGCGCGCACCCATACGTACATGACTTTAGCACAGTTAAATTGGAGCAATTTACATGAGCCAATTAACAATTTATGCTAACAACAATCCAAGTAATGCGCTGGTAAACACCTGCGATTTAAGCGAAATTACTCAGCAATTAGCAAAGGTAAATGTACGTTTTGAACAATGGCAAGCAACTGCCCCCATTAATGAGCACACCACAAATGAGCAAATTATTGCAGCGTATAAAAATGATATAGCGCGCTTAAAAGCGCAAAATGGCTACCAAACGGTGGATGTTATTTCGCTTGCAAAAGGTAATCCTGCAGCGGCACAAATGCGAGAAAAATTTTTATTTGAGCACACTCATAGTGAAGACGAAGTTCGCTTTTTTGTAAAAGGCCAAGGGTTATTTTGCCTACATATTGATGCCAAAATTTACCAAGTATTATGCCAGCAAGGTGACTTAATTTCGGTCCCAACTCTTACACCACATTGGTTTGATATGGGGAGCGACCCAGAATTTACCGCCATTCGATTATTTAATAATACCGAGGGCTGGGTTGCAAAAAGCACCGAGTCTGAAATAGCGAAGCAGTTTCCGTTGCTCGCATAGCAAAAGTAATACGCTCCACAAAGGGATAAGTGGAGCGCTGTTTTAAAACTACTTAAGCGCTGTTAACGCGCCACTCTCTACATCACTTTTATTGTAAACACCGGTATCTAACACCCAAGCTGTTATTAGTTTTGCAGGTGTTACATCAAATGCGGGATTATACACATTGGCATTAGTGGGTGCCCACAGCGCCTCACCAAAACTGCCACTTACGCCGCGTACCTCTGCGCTATTTCGCTGCTCTATTGCTATATCGCTACCGCAAGCTGTTTGTGTATCAAGCGTAGTTAAAGGCGCGACAACATAAAAGGGAATATCATGAAAATGGGCCAATACAGCTAAATTATAAGTTCCCACTTTATTAGCAAAGTCGCCATTAGCAGCAATACGATCGGCGCCTACCACTATTTTATCTACCTTGCCTGCGGCCATTAAACTTGCTGCCATATTATCGCAAATAAGCGTATACGGTACTTGCCAGCGCTCAAGTTCGAACGCGGTTAAACGCCCGCCTTGCAACAAGGGCCGCGTTTCATCAACCCACACATGTATATTGCCGTGTTGTTGCTGCGCTTTGTAAATAACGCCTAATGCTGTACCAATACCAGCAGTCGCTAATGCGCCGGTATTACAATGGGTTAAAATATTGTCGCCGCTGTTTATAAGCTCAGCTCCGCGCGTTGCCATGCGCTCACATAGGGCAATGTCTTCAATAAAAAGGCGCTCTGCGCTGCACACCACTGCTGCTACAAAGTCATCGCTTTTAAGGGCCTCTCTTAATGTAGCCATACAATGCATTAAATTAACAGCGGTTGGCCTTGTGGCTTCAAGCTCATCAATTGCTTTTGCAAGCGCCGCTTGAGTTCCCCCCTGCTGCGCTAAATGAGCAACCAGCAAACTCGCACCTAAGCCTATTAATGGTGCGCCACGAATTTTTAAACTGATGATCAGCTCCTTCATCGTCTCAACACTATGGCATTCGTGCCATACCTGCTGATGAGGAAGTAAATACTGGTCAAGCACACTTAATGTGCCGTTTTCATATTTTAAACTGCTTGCGATTAGGTTTTGCATGGTGAGGCTGCTTAAATAAAATGCGTAAGGGTATTTTACATCAGTTTGAACAACTCTCAAGTTAGACTTGTAGACATCTAAACATTTAAAGGTATAGAATGCCCAAAAAGGTTATTTGAGAACTCACTATGGCTAACTATGTCGCGTTTGATGCGCAGCGCGCAATTGAATATGTAAATTCGCTAATTGACTCTAAGCAGTATGATTTTTTTAATACTGGCGCACACTTAACTGCGTACGAATTTGGTGACGGTAACCTTAATTTAGTATTTAGAATTAGCGATGAGCACCATAACAGCATTATTTTAAAGCAAGCACTGCCTTATGCTCGTTGTGTAGGTGAATCATGGCCGCTCACGCTTGATAGAGCCCGTATTGAGGCGCAAGTGTTACTTAACCATGGGGCTATTTGCCCACAAAACACCGCTAAAGTACTGCACTATAACCAAGCTTACGCACTTACTATTTTAGAAGATTTAGGTCACTTAAAAATATTGCGCGCGGCGCAAAATAACGCGGAGCAATTTCCTAAGTTAGCCGAGCACGTAGCTACGTATTTAAGCCATACCGGGTTTTATAATTCAGATTTTTACCTAACCGCCCAGCATAAAAAGGCCCTCGTACAGCAATTTACTAACCCTGAGCTTTGCCAAATTACAGAAGATTTATTTTTTAGCGATCCGTATACAGATCACGAACGCAATCACTTTGACGAGCAACTTACTACACATGTACACGCTTTGCGTGATAACACGGCACTTAAGTTAGAAGTTGCGAAATTAAAAGCTAATTTTTTATCTAACCCGCAAACATTGCTGCACGGCGATATGCACAGCGGCAGCATTTTTGTAGATACCAATACCACTAAAGTGATTGACCCCGAGTTTGGCTTTTTTGGCCCTGTTGGCTTTGATATAGGCTCTTTTATTGGCAATTTACTATTAAATTACTGCGCACAAGCAGGGCATATTGAAGAGTTTGTAGCACGACGAAACTATCAAACGCATTTACTTAGCTGCATTGTTGAAAGCTATAATTTATTTGAGCAACAATGGTTAGCTTTAATTGCCAACCACAGCACAGATCGCACCCTTAATACCGACGGCTACCCACAGTACTTTATGAAAACCGTATTACAAGACGCCATAGGTTATTGTGGAACAGAACTAATTAGGCGCACCATAGGGCTCGCGCATGTGGTAGATATTGACAGCATTGAAGATGAAAATACGCGCCTTGCAGTACAAAAACAAACGCTGAGCTTAGGTGAGCAACTTATTTTAAATGCCAAAAGCTGCGACAACAAAGATGCCTTTTTTAGTTTATTAATAAGCCAGCTAAATTAAAAAAGGCGCCAAAGCGCCTTTTTTACTACCAATACCGTTATTGGTAGTTTTCGTAAATTTTATCGAGCGGCTCCGACAGCCCACTTTCTTGCACTATACGCACGTGTTTGCGCCTTAATTCCCTCGCACTTGTTACACCGCATGAGTGGGCAATTAAGCCAGCGCCGTAATGAATATATTTATTATAATTGGCAACCCGCTGAGCTTTATCGGCAACATTTAAACCACGCTGTAGCCGCTCGTTATGGGTAGTTACACCGGTTGGGCAGGTGTCTTTATTACATTGCATGGCCTGTATACAGCCTAACGCAAACATATGACCACGCGCAGAAACAACAAAATCAGCCCCCAAAGCAAGCGCCCATGCCACCTTAGAGGGTACAATTAACTTACCCGATACAATGACTTTAACCCGTCCTGTTAAGCCATGTTTTTCAAGCATATTAACAACCAGCGGTAAGCTTTCGCGTAGCGGTAAACCTACCGAATCTAATAAGGGTTGTGGCGCTGCGCCCGTACCGCCATCGGCACTATCAATAGTGATAAAATCCGGTGCTGATTCAAGCCCGCGATGGTTTATTTCTGCAAATAGCGTTTCTAGCCAAGTGTAATCACCAATAACGGCTTTAAAGCCGGTAGGTTTGCCTGTGGCGTTTCGCACTGTGGCAATCATATCTAATATGTCGCTTGGCTTTTTGATTTCTGGGTGCCCATTTGGGCTAATTGAATCTTTGCCCTCAGGGATGCCCCTTATTTTAGCAATTTCAGCATTAACCTTTTTACCAGGTAACATACCGCCTTTACCTGGTTTGGCACCTTGGCTTAATTTAAGCTCAAACATTTTTACGTTTTTATGCGCCGCAATTTCTTTAAGTTTATCGATACTTAAATTTCCAAGCTCGTCGCGCACACCATATTTGGCCGTACCAATTTGAAACACCAAATCGGCTCCGCCCTCTAAGTGATAAGGGCTTAACCCGCCTTCACCAGTATTCATCCAGCAGCCGGCTAATTTTGCCCCTTTTGATAACGCTCTAACAGCCGGTTTTGAGAGCGCACCAAAGCTCATTCCCGATATATTAAACAATGAGTTAGTGGTGTACGGCGTTTTACAATAAGGGCCTAAAGTTACATTACTTGGGTCCAGCGCCTCTTCATCTAAGGTAGGAAAAGCACAGTTCATAAACATCACTGTACCTGTTACCTCTAAGCTTTGCGTGGAGCCAAATGCCGCGGTACGATCGACATCTTTTGCAGCGCGATACACCCAGCTGCGCTCTGCTCGGTTAAACGGCATTTCTTCTCTATCGAGGGCAAAAAAGTACTGCCTAAAAAACTCGCCTTGGCGCTCAAAAAAGTACCTAAAGCGGCCAATAACCGGGTAATTTCGCCTAATTGCATGCTTTGTTTGAGTAATATCACGAAAATAAAAAACAATAACGGTAAGTACAATTAATCCTAATGCAACAATAAAAATACTCGCAAATACATCAATACTAAAAATAATAAAATCGCTCATCCAAGGCCCCTTGATGGCTGTTTTTAAAAATAAAAAAGGTGTTGCGTCAAAATGACACAACACCTTTCGTTGTTCAAGGTTTATACCTTTAGATAATTAGCTTTGCGTGTTTTCAAGCTCAGCTTTTATATACAAACGAACTTGCTCTTCAAGCACTGATAACGGCACAGAACCATGACGCAATACTTGATGATGAAACTCACGAATATCAAAACGTGGCCCAAGCGCTTGCTCGGCCTCTGTGCGTAAACGCTTGATAGTCAGCTCGCCAATTTTGTACGACAAAGCTTGTCCCGGCCACGAAATATAGCGGTCGGTTTCGGTTTTAACATTGTGTAATGAAAGCGCCGTGTTTTCGCTCATAAAGTTCATAGCGCGCTCTCGGCTCCAGCCGTACATGTG
This sequence comes from Pseudoalteromonas sp. P1-30, assembly GCF_001400005.1. NCBI lineage: Bacteria > Pseudomonadati > Pseudomonadota > Gammaproteobacteria > Alteromonadales > Pseudoalteromonadaceae > Pseudoalteromonas > Pseudoalteromonas sp. P1-30. Next base: position 139,504 of record NZ_LKBC01000013.1, on the reverse strand, counting down.
CATACCTGTATCAACCACTAAACGAGCTGCACGCCACATTTCATAGGTTAAACGGCCAAATCGGCTGTATGGGTCTTGGTAAAAGCCTGCTTCTATACCTAAGTATTCAGAATAAAGCCCCCACCCTTCACCAAAAGCCGAAAGGTAGGCATCACGTCGGTAGCTTGGTAAGTTTTCAAGCTCTGCATTAAGCGATATTTGTAAATGATGCCCTGGTACGGCTTCGTGTAAGGTCAGCGCCTCTAATACATACAATGGGCGCTTATCTAGCGCATATGTATTTACCCAATAATAACCCGCTTGATCGCTTCGGCTCGAGCCAACATAGCGACCGGTTGTATATTTAGGGGCTATATTTGCAGGTACAGGTGCAACGCCATAGGGCATACGTGGCAGTGTATGAAATAACTTAGGCAGCTGCGCGTCCATTTTTTTAGCTATATAAGCAGCTTCTTTTAATAGCTGCTCTGGAGTGGTGGCGTAAAATTGCGGATCGGTACGTAAAAAGTGGATAAAATCGGCAAACGAGCCTTCAAAGCCTACTTCTTTAATTATTTCCTGCATTTCACTGCGGATACGCGCCACTTCAGATAACCCCAGCTGATGTATTTCATCAATGCTCATATTTGTGGTGGTGTAATACTGTGCGCGGTTTTTATAAAACGCCTTGCCATTAGGGGTTTGCGAAATACCAATCGTAGTGCGTGCACCTGGCTGATATTGCGTAGTAAAAAATGTTAAATATGCTTTGTAAGAGGCAATAACATCATTTTTTATGATGCGTTTGGCTTTTTGCTGTAACGCTTTAAAGTCGTTTTCACTTAGCCCTGCCGTGTTCGTTTTAAACGGGGAGTAAAAGTCTGACTGCGTTACATCATCCACTATGTAAGCGCTTATTGAGTCTTCATACCCAGCTAATACCGCTTGTGGTTGAGTAAGTCCCGTTTCGAGCCCCTTTTTCATCCAGTGTATGTTTTGCTCAAAAAAGCGCGGCACTTGTTCAAGGCGGGCTAAATACGTTTCTAACTGTTGCGGTTGCTTGTACTGCGAACTATTAATCATATAAGACAAGCTAGAATGGAACCCATACTCAGAAGTTAGCGGCATGTAGTGCGCATTAAATACGTATTCATCAACACTGTTTTGTACTTGCGCACGAATAATACTGAGGTTAATACTGTTTTCACTTGAAAGCTCATCGCTATCAATTGCATCTAAACGACTTAATAATGCTGTTTTTTCCTCATATTGCTGCTTTAAAAATTCAGCCGATAAATTAGGTAATAAATAGCCATCAACCCCTTCAGGCTGAGTGTAGGGATTAACACGTTTACGGTAATCAACAATACTTTGCGCCACTTGTTCAAATTGTGTGTTTGCGTTGGAGCTTGTTAATGTACATGCGCTTAGCGTGCCAAAAAGTGATAGCACAAGCAGTGTGCGGCAAATTCGCGGGGGTAAGGAATAATTCATTTTAGTTTTACTTAACCATACAATAGATTTCACAAAACTATCGTAGGCTGAGTAAATAGCAAGACAAATGCGATTAATCTCAATAACACACGCTTAATTGGAGCGGGTAAAATAAGCTGAACCCGCCTAAATTAAGCTAAATACGTGCTCTTTGATGATAAAATCAGCTATTAGGCAGCAAAAGTAAAAATTTAAGTTCACTAATACTGGTTTTTACTTTTAAATAGCCTGGTTAACGATTATTGTAGTAAAAAAATAATAAAGCTTGGATGCATTGCCGCCTCATTGAAGAGTTATTTTAATGTGTAATTTAATGCGTACTTAGTTGGTAGTTAAAATGATGTTCCATGATTCCATGGCTGTAGCTCAAGAAAAAATGACGAATGTATGCCTGTTTTTAGAACGTCATACCCTGCCTCCCTCTCCGTTAAATTACCACGTTGCCTATACCTATATTAGTAAAGTAAATCCTCAGCTAAATAACGCCATAGACGAGGCCATTACTAATAAAGCCCAAATTGATAGTATTTTAATTGAGCAACTCTACTTTGAGTTTTTAAACGAAGGGCATACCACGCAAGTGGCAATGATTAATAACGTAAATGGGGTTATTGATTCACTATCGCGCAATGCGCAATCAACCGAAAAACAAATTGTAAGCTTTGCCGGCCAAGTAAGTGAGTGCATGCACACGCTTGATGAGAATAATATAGAGCAAAGCCGCCAAGCACTCGATACGTTAAACACGCAATCAGCCACGTTACTTGAGCAACATAAGCACTTTAAACACGAGCTATATAAAGCTAAAAAGTTACACGAAAAAACCCAAAAACAGCTGGCGCAATTACGTAAGCAGCACATTATTGACTCACAAACGGGGCTGTATAAACGTCATTATTTAACACAGCAAACCCAACTATGGAGCAACCAAGACAAATCAATTTGCGCAATTGCTATTCAAATAGATAATTTAGATCATTTTGTAGACAATTACGGCGATATAATTGGCGAAGTTATTTTGAACAAAGTAGCTAAACAAGTAAAAAAATATGTCTTTCAAAGTGGTTTACCTGGGCGCACAGCAAAGGACCAATTTACCGTATTACTGCCAGATATAGACCCCGAAACCGCTAATGTTATTGCTGAAAAAGTGCGTAATGGCGTAGAAAAACTTCGTTTTGTTAGCTCAAAAAGCGGCACTAAGCTGCCTGGCATTAACTTATCTTTAGGCATAGCGCAGCAACTCGAAAATGATGACTTTAACATGTTAGCTAAAAAAGCCTCGCAAGCGGCATTTAAAGCACGCTCACTGGGGCAAAGTAGCTTTACAGCTGGCCACTAGGTTTTACGCTAAATTACCTGATAAATCATATTCAAATTGCACCTGCAGTATACAATCAAGTACACTAGTCTTTATTGCCACGATAGAGACTAACCATGAACGAAACAGAGCAAAAGACCACGCATTTTGGCTATAAAACCGTAGCCGAAAACGATAAAGCCTCAATGGTTGCAGACGTATTTCACTCGGTTGCAGCAAAGTACGATGTAATGAACGATTTAATGTCTTTTGGTGTACATCGATTATGGAAACGTCAAACTATAGCCAGCTCAGGTGTGCGCAAAGGCCACCACGTCCTTGATTTAGCAGGCGGCACTGGCGACCTAACAGCAAAATTTAGCCAGCTAGTCGGTGACACCGGCCAAGTAGTTTTAGGCGACATTAACTCATCAATGTTAAAAGTGGGCCGCGAAAAACTGCACAACTTGGGTTTAGTTGGCAATATCGACTACGTGCAAATGAATGCCGAAATGCTGCCATTTCCAGATAACAGCTTTGATGTGATCACGATTGCCTTTGGCCTACGTAATGTAACCGATAAAGATAAAGCCCTGCGCTCTATGTACCGTATATTAAAGCCAGGTGGACGTTTATTAGTATTAGAGTTTTCCAAACCTGAGCATGAAATTTTAAGTAAAGCGTACGATTTTTACTCGTTCAATCTATTACCAACTATGGGTAAAGTAGTGGCGAACGATAGCGAGTCATACCAATACTTAGCTGAGTCGATTCGTATGCACCCAGACCAAGAAACCTTAAAAGCAATGATGGAAGAAGCAGGCTTTGAACAAACAACGTATCAAAACCTAACCGGTGGTATTGTTGCACTGCACCGTGGTTTTAAATATTAAGGCAGGCAGTTATGGCGTTTGAGCAAAAAAGCGAGCAAGTGGTCGCAGCAAAACCCGATTCGCAGTTTTTTATGTTACCTAATTTTGTACTTTCGCTTATAGAGCGAGTGCTTAATAAGGTACTGCAACTCGACGCCACCTTAATAGATAAGCTCAGTGCCGTTAAGCACAAATCATTAAAGGTCGAAATCCGCAATTGGCAGCAGCAAATAGTATTAACCTTTGATGGTAAACTATTACACCTTTACAGTGCCAGCGATGAAGATAGCGCAGAGTGTATGATCAGCGCAGATATAGATACACTCATGGCGCTTAAAGACCCAGCCATGCTTACACAGCTCATTCGTCAAGATAAGCTAGACCTGCAAGGCGACTTAAACGTCGCTCAGGCTTACAGCGCCGCATTTTCTGGGCTAGATATAGATTGGCCTGAGCAACTATCGCACTATATTGGCGATGCGCCCGCACAACAACTTTACATACAGCTAAACGCTTTACGTAGTAAAGAGCGTAAAGCACGTCAGCAAATTAGCACCACATTAACCAGCCTATGCCAAGATGAGCTCGCTGTAACTATTCACCCTTTAGAGCTTGAACAATTTAAACAACAAAACCGAGTGTTAAAAGGGCAAGTGGCCGCTATTGAACAACGCATAAATGCATTAATCAACTCTTCTAACACCAACAGCCGCTAAGGATTTTTTGTGTCGACTGCTCGATTGTATTACATCACTAAAACATTACTTAGCTACGGATTAGATGAGTTAATACCAAAACAAAAAATACCTTGGTACGCTAAAATTGCGCGTGGTAGCTTGTTTTGGTTACGTAACCAGCACAAAAATAAGCCAGCGGGCTTGCGCCTGCGCTTAGCCTTGCAAGAGCTTGGCCCAGTGTGGATTAAGTTTGGCCAAATGCTTTCTACCCGCCGAGACTTACTTCCTCACGACATTGCGTTAGAGCTTGCTTTTTTGCAAGACCAAGTCGAGCCTTTTGAGGGCGAACTTGCCCAAAAAATAATTGAAAAAGCGCTCGAAATCAGCGATATAAACCAGTTATTTAGTGAGTTTTCGCAAACCCCATTGGCCTCAGCGTCTATTGCGCAAGTGCATACTGCTAAGCTAGTTGATGCCCATAACAATACCCAAGATGTTGTTATAAAAGTGATTAGGCCAAACATAAAAACACAAATTAATGCCGACTTAGCACTTATGGAAAAGCTCGCTAAAGTGCTTGCCAATGTACACAGCGAAGCAAAAAGGTTACGCCCTGTCGAGGTGGTCAAAGAGTATAAAAAAACCTTGCTAGATGAGCTCGATTTAATGCGCGAAGGCGCAAATGGCATACAACTTAAGCGTAACTTTGAAGGCTCTGATTCGTTATATATCCCGGCTGTTTATAGCGATTATAGCCGCAGTAACGTTTTGGTTATGGAGCGTATTTACGGAATCCCGGTCTCAGATACTGAGTCGTTAATTGCGCAAAATACCAATATGAAATTACTCGCTGAGCGCGGTGTAGAAGTGTTTTTTACCCAAGTATTTAGAGACAGTTTTTTTCATGCTGATATGCACCCTGGCAATATATTTGTCTCTCGCGAGCACCCTGAAAACCCCATGTATATTGGTATCGACTGTGGCATTGTTGGCACATTAAACAAAGAAGATAAACGCTACCTCGCAGAAAACTTTATCGCCTTTTTTAATCGTGACTACCGCCAAGTTGCTCAGCTACATGTTGACTCGGGCTGGGTTCCGCCCGATACCAGCATAGAAGAGTTTGAATTTGCAATTCGTACCGTGTGCGAACCTATATTTAATAAGCCGCTGGCTGAGATATCGTTTGGCCATGTACTCGTTAATTTATTTAACACCGCACGCCGCTTTAACATGCAAGTACAACCGCAGTTAGTATTATTACAAAAAACGTTATTATACGTTGAGGGCTTAGGGCGTCAGCTTTATCCTCAGCTTGATTTGTGGAAAACCGCTAAGCCATTTTTAGAAGATTGGGTAAAACAACAAGTTGGACCGTTATCAGTAATGAAACAAATGTATGCTAACTTGCCATTTTGGGCTGAAAAAATGCCAGAACTACCTGATTTAATTTATCAAAATTTAAAACGTAGTCCGCAAATGCAGCATTCTCAGCCAAGTAAAGTGTCACACAAAGCGCTAGTACTTAGCCTATTTGGCAGTGCTACACTGATTGTATCGGCACTGTGTTATCTGCAGCACGACCTCATAGCGGCAGGCGTAACATTAGCAGCGTCTGCAATTAGCTTTATTGTGGCGTGGCGTAACACATAAACTAAGTGCTATTTATGCCACAGGGCGTATAATTAGTACTTAAAATAAACATTTAAGCATTTATCAGTTGGAGATAACCATGGGTTTAGGTGGCATTAGTATTTGGCAATTATTGATTGTTTTAGCGATTATCGTACTTCTTTTCGGTACTAAAAAACTACGCGGCATGGGTGGTGATTTAGGCGGTGCAGTAAAAGGGTTTAAAAAAGCCATGTCTGATGATCAAACTAAAGAGACTGAAAGCGAAAAAGCTGAGCAAATCCAAGAGTCTCAAAAAGCAGCGCCAACACAGACACAAAGCACTGAAAAAACCAAAGACGATACTAAGGTTTAAGCAATATGGGAATGTGGGAGCTCGTTGTTGTTTTTATTGTTGGCCTAGTGGTACTTGGCCCTGAGCGGTTACCGGTTGCCATTCGCACCGTAATGCGCTGGGTAAAAACCGTTAAGTCGATGGCCAACTCAGTTAAAGCAGAAGTGAGTGAAGAGCTACGCATACACGAGCTTCACGAAAACCTAAAAAAAGCAGAGCAACAAGAGCTTAAAGATTTAAGCCCAGAGCTACAACAATCTGTTGATGAACTGCAAAAAGCAGCGCAGTCGGTTACTCATAGCTATAAAAACACTTCAAGCACGTCATCTAACGAACAACTCGATGAAAAAAAGTGAAATTAATTCCCCTATTTGTGGTCAACTTATTACGTGGTATAAAAAATAATGTCTGAACAAGCTAAATCAGGGTTCGTCGCTCACTTAATTGAGCTGCGCGATCGGCTTATTAAATCACTTTTTAGTATTTTAGTGATATTTATTGGCCTTGTGTATTTCGCCAATGATATATATGAGTTTGTAGCCGCCCCTTTAGTCGCACATTTACCAAGCACTGCCACTATGATAGCTACCGATGTTACGGCACCGTTTTTTGCACCGTTTAAACTAACGCTATTTGTTGCTTTGTTTGGCGCTATTCCGTGGATATTGCATCAAATTTGGGGATTTATAGCACCTGGCTTATACCAACACGAAAAACGCATGCTAATGCCAATTTTGGCCTCGAGTATTTTGCTATTTTATGGCGGTATCGCTTTTTGCTACTTTATAGTGCTCCCTATTATATTAGGCTTTTTTACTAGTGTAGGGCCGCAAATGATGACCCTAGCACCGGATATTAGTAGCTATTTAGGATTTGTACTTAAGCTATTTTTTGCATTTGGTGTGGCGTTTGAAATACCCGTAGCCATAATGTTGCTATGTTGGAGTGGCGCTACAACCACGCAGAGTTTAAAGCAAAAACGCCCTTATATTGTGGTTGGTGTATTTGTTGTGGCGATGTTTTTAACACCGCCCGATGTGTTATCACAAACACTATTAGCACTTCCTATGCTGCTTTTATTTGAGCTAGGGTTAATTTTAGCGAAATTTTATAGCGCTAAAGAACAACAGGAATCTGAGGAATAAAATGAAAAAACAACTACTCTCACTACTGGTTTTACTAAGCGCACCGACGTTTGCAGCGCAAGAAATTAACGTGCAAGCTTTGCAAGCATGTAGCTTTATTGAAAACGACTTTAACCGTTTACTATGTTATGACAACACAGTGGCAGGTAAACCGCTTACTAAACCTAGTGAGAAAAAAACCCTTACCCCACCAAAAGCCGTAACCAATGTATCGCCAAACGTAAGTGCACCTGTTGCAGCTGTTTCTAAAGCTGCGCCTGCTGCTAAAGCAGATGATTTTGGCCTTGAGCATAAAGAGATCACTAAAGATAAAGACGAAAATATCACAGCATTAGTATCATCAGTTAGAAAAGCCCCTTATGGCGAGCTCATTATTACCCTTGATAACGATCAGCAATGGCGTCAAATTGGCTCTGACAGCCTTAAATTAAAAGAGTCAGACACAGTGGTTATTAGCCGCGGTGTATTTAATTCTTTTTTACTTCGTAAAGATGGTCAAAACCGCTCAATCCGTGTGAAGCGCACTCAGTAATGACCTACACGTTAGTTGATGCCGGCGTTAATTTTACCAATCACCAGTTTGAAGGTGAGCATCAGGCTATTATTGCCCGCGCAAATGCCGCGGGCGTGCAAGCTATGTTACTGATCGGCTGCGATGTGCCTAGTAGCGAACAATCGCTTACATTAGCAAAACAATATAATCAGTTTTCTACTGCTGGCGTGCATCCACATGACGCTAAAGACGCCACCGATGAACTTGAAACCACTTTAACGCAGCTTGCTAGTAACGATTGCGTTGTGGCCATTGGTGAGTGTGGGCTTGATTATAATCGCGATTTTTCTCCTCGCGATATTCAGCGCAGCGTATTAAAACGCCAGTTAGCGTTAGCTGAAAAACTAAACCTACCTGTTTACTTACACGAACGTGACGCAAGCGAAGATATGCTAAATATTTTGGCTGACTATAACGTACGTGGTGTGCTGCATTGCTTTACAGGCAATGCCCAAGCACTTAAAGATTATTTAGAATTAGGCCTTTATATTGGCATTACTGGGTGGGTGTGTGACGAGCGCCGCGGTAAAGCATTGCAACAATTGGTGCCAAGTATCCCGCTTGAGCGGTTATTAATAGAAACCGATGCGCCTTTTTTAATTCCACGCACAATAACCCCTAAACCAAAATCACGTAAAAATGAGCCCGCCTATCTTAGCTATGTGTGTGAAACACTCGCTAAGCTTTATAACGTTGAACCAAGTACTATTGCCACCCATAGTACGGCTAACTTTTATAGCTTATTTGATATAGCAGGTCGCTAATGACAAGCCCAAAGGCGCTATTTAGCCTATTTATGCTCCTTTGTTCATTTTGCAGTGTTGCAAACCCCGTAATTTCTGAAAATTTTAAAGCAATAAAAATAGACACCCTGAGCTATTCGTTTACGCCCACCACAGCAAACAATGCCTACCATGAGGTTAACGACTGGCAAACAGTAAGTGATAAGCCATTAAATTTAGGGTTTGAACAACGCCCTGTATGGGTCAAGTTTACAGTTAAAAATACCTTAAATAACAATATAAGCCCTATTTTATCGCTCGATAACCCGCTGTTAAATGAAGCGCAAATTTTTCATTTTTATAATTCAGCACTGCTCTCACACATGCAAACTGGCGATAACTTTAAGCTCTCATCACGGCTAATAAAAAGTGAATCTTTATTAGCAACCTTGAGGCTGCCGGCAAATAGTATTAGCACCGTAATAATGAAGGTTAACAACAGTGCTGGGCTACGCATCCCGCTGACTTTGTGGCAACCAGATGCCTACCTAGCGCATAAAGGTAAGCTTAATTTAATTTATGGCTTACTCATTGGTTTTTTATTTTCATTGGCCATAAGTTGCTTGGTTTTGTATGGGTTTTCGCGCAAGTTGTATTTTGCTTATGCAGGCATTATTACGCTGACCTTAGGTGTGCTTCTGGCTTATTTATGCGGTTTTGGCGCTCGTTATTTTCATCCAAATTCGCCTTCATTACAGCAAGTAATGATACCTGTTTTACTAATGCTCACTACGCTTGCTTTTGTGCCGCTACAAAAACAACTGTGCCAACCTAAAGCCTCTAAACTACTAAAATGGCAAACCATTGTTGCTAATATTTACGCAATTAGCCTGCTGTTTATGTGGGCTTTACCTAGCACAGTGTTTACCCCATTTAGCTTACTGGCGAGCCCGATTGTTATTATTTATTGCTTGGTAAACGCCTACATCTGCCAGCAAAACGCGCCTTCAAAACCAATTCAAGCACTGCTAATTGCACTCATGCTATTTTTACTTGTTATGGTGTACCTTATTATTGCTGTATTTGGCTTATATCCTTTAGGTAGAAGTAGCTTAGCTTTTGTTTTTATATGCTTTTTTGGTAGTACATTTTGCCTATGTTATGGCGTTATGAAGCGCTTTATTTTAGAGCGTGATGAACAAGTTATTGCTCAACAAACCTTGATTGCTGAAAATGCAGCCCAAGATACACTATTAAATGAGCGACTCGCGCTGCAAGCCCAAACACAAAAAGAATTAGAGTCGTTAGTTGATGAGCGCACCTTTGAGCTACAAGTCACTTTGCGCGAACTAGAAGATAAAAACCGCGAGCTTGAGCTACTTAATATGGAAGACGCGCTGAGTGGCGTTAAAAATCGTCGCTTTTTTGATAAAAAATTAGTGATGGAACTGCGTCGCTCTCGGCGTGAACAAACGCCTTTGAGTATGATTATGCTCGATATAGACCGGTTTAAACGCGTAAATGATAACTACGGGCACTTAACCGGCGACCAAGTAATACGCGCTGTAGCCGACATTATAAAACAGCATTTAAAACGCCCGTTGGATGAAGTGGCTCGCTACGGCGGCGAAGAGTTTGTTGTTTTGCTACCTAACACTCCAAAAGAGGGGGCTGTTGATATTGCTGAAAAAATTCGCCAAGCCGTAGAGAGTAATACCGTAAACGTAGCCGGAACATCCGTAAAAGTAACCATTAGTGCTGGCGTAAACAGCGCTGTAGTAAACGATATTAGTAACCCTGAGCTATTTACAGACGACGCAGATAAAGCGCTCTATTTCGCTAAACAACACGGCCGAAATCAAGTAATTAGTTTTCCAATTCCACAGTAGGAGCTTAGTAACATGGCCCAATCAGGACTCGACCTTTTCCCATATACCCGCATGCGTAGAATGCGCCGCAGTGATTTTTCTCGCCGTCTTATGGCCGAAAACCAACTATCGGTAAACGATTTAATTTTTCCGGTATTTGTACTTGAAGGTAAAAACCGCCGCGAAGCAATTGAATCAATGCCAGGAATTGAGCGTTTATCAATTGATTTATTGCTTGAAGAAGCTAAAGAGCTTGTAGATTTAGGTGTACCTGCCGTCGCTATTTTTCCGGTAACCCCTGCTGACAAAAAGTCTTTGATGGCCGAAGAAGCCTACAGTGAAGATGGCTTAGCACAACGCACAGTTCGTGCTTTAAAAGAAGCTTTTCCTGAGCTTGGGGTTATTACCGATGTAGCCCTTGACCCATTTACTACTCATGGCCAAGACGGCATTATTGATGATGAAGGTTATGTAATTAATGACATAACCACTGAAATTCTTGTTAAGCAGGCGCTTTCGCACGCCGAGGCAGGCGCAGATGTGGTTGCACCCTCTGACATGATGGATGGCCGTATTGGTGCTATTCGCGAAGCACTTGAAGCAGATGGACATATTCACACACGCATAATGGCTTACTCAGCTAAATATGCCTCTAGCTATTACGGGCCGTTTAGAGACGCTGTAGGCTCTGCAGGTAACTTGAAAGGGGCCGACAAAAAAACGTATCAAATGGATCCTGCCAACTCTGATGAGGCAATTCGTGAAGTGGCACTTGATTTACAAGAAGGCGCCGACATGGTGATGGTGAAACCCGGTATGCCGTACCTTGATATTGTTCGTCGTGTTAAAGATGAATTTGGTGTACCTACTTTCGCATATCAGGTCAGTGGCGAATATGCAATGCACAAAGCGGCAATCGATAACGGCTGGTTGAGTGAAGAGGCCACAATTATGGAATCTTTACTGGCATTTAAACGCGCCGGAGCGGATGGTATTTTAACGTATTTTGCCAAGCAGGCCGCGCAATGGCTGCAAAATAAGTAAACATGTTATCAAAGGCGGTACGCCGCCTTAATTTTTTTACAATCATTAACATATTTGTATTCTTTTTGTCATTTAGATTGCCTAAACTGGTGTCCCATTTTGGGATTTAAATACACGGGAATAATAAAAAATGTTAAAAACGAAAATAACGCCACTGGCGCTTGTATTAGCAAGCCTCAGTGCACCAGCCTCCGCCGATCTAATCATTTCTGAATACATCGAAGGCAGCAGCAACAATAAAGCGATTGAGCTTTATAACAATGCTGATACAGAGCTTTCTCTTGAAGGTTATACTTTAGGACTTTATTCAAATGGTAGTAGTTCGGTAGGTAACTCAATTGATTTATCAGGCACATTGGCTGCCAATACCACCTATATAATTTCAAACCCTAGTGCTGACGCTGCCATTCTTGATATTGCAGATGAAACCAGCACAGTAACTTACTACAACGGTGACGATGCCCTTGTTTTAACTAAAGATGGTGTGGTGGTTGATAGCTTTGGCCAAGTGGGTGTTGATCCTGGCTCTTTTTGGTCTGATGATACCGTACAAACTCAAAATAAAACCTTACGAAGAAAAAATAGCATCACAACGGGTCGAACTGACTCAACTGCAACTTTTAATCCTAGCGATGAATGGGAACAGTTTGATATTGACACCTTTGACGGCTTAGGCTCGCATGCTGGCGATGGTGGTACGGCTCCTGCGCCAGACCCTGAGCCAGAACCATTAGAACCGCTTGTATGTGGTGCAGATAAAACGCTAATTAGCGCTGTGCAAGGTTCTGGTGAAGCAAGCCCGTTAGTAGATACCCTTGTTGAAATTGAAGGTATTGTCACTGCCGATTTTCAAGGTGAAGATGGCTTAGATGGTTTCTTTGTGACCTCCCTTGCTGCAGATGTAGATAACGACCCAATGACCTCTGAAGGTCTATTTGTATACTTTACTGATACCGATGTAAATGTAGGTGACCACGTGCGCGTACAGGGTACGGTTGATGAATACTATGATTCAACACAACTTGCAGATGTAACACAAATTGCAGTATGTGGTACTGACGAAGTGGCCTCTGCAACCTCAATAAGCTTACCTTTAGAGAGCCAAGCTGACCTAGAAGCTTATGAAGGTATGCTAGTAAGCCTAGATCAAACACTTGTAGTTACTAACAACTACAGCTTAGGTCGCTATGGTGAAGTAGAGCTAGCCACTGAGCGTTTATACCAAGGTACTCAAGTTGCATTGCCAGGTGATGCAGCCAATGCTGTTGAAGCGGCTAACTTGACTAAAAAAATCTTATTAGATGATGGCTCTACAGCTCAAAACTCAGATCCAACGGCTTACCCAGCGCCAGGCCTATCGGCAGAAAATACTCTACGTACCGGCGATACTGTAAATGCGGTAACAGGGGTAGTTACATACAGCTTTAGCACGTATCGCATTCACCCAACAGTTACACCACAGTTTATAGCGACTAATGCGCGTGAAGATGCGCCTGAGCAAAGTGAAGAAGCCGATTTACGAATCGCCAGCTTTAACGTACTTAACTACTTTAACGGTGATGGCCAAGGCGGTGGTTTCCCTACTAGCCGTGGTGCAGACTCAGAAGAAGAGTTTGTACGTCAAGAAGCAAAACTTGTAAGTGCTATTAGTGCAATGCAAGCTGATGTTGTTGGCTTAATGGAAATTGAAAATGATGGCTTTGGTGAGTTCAGTGCTATAGCAAGTTTAGTAAATGCATTAAACGATGCTGACAGCGCTAACAACTACGCGTTTGTAGATTTTAACGTAGCCCAAATTGGTACCGACGAAATCACCACTGCCCTTATTTACCGCGCAGATAAAGTAGAAGAAGTAGGCACAGCCGCTATTACTACTGATTACCCGTTTGATTACAGCAACCGTGCCCCAATTGCACAAAGCTTTAAGTCACTTTCAACAGATGAAGTATTTACTGTTTCTGTAGCCCACCTTAAATCTAAAGGGAGCTGTGGTGATGATAACAACGACGACCTAGGTGATGGCCAAGGCTGTTGGAATGAAATTCGTACCGAAGCTGCTGATGCGTTTACTGATTGGTTAGACAACAAACCTACTGGCGTAGATGACGAAGATATCATTCTTGTTGGTGATATGAACGCTTATGCAATGGAAGATCCAATCCGTAAGTTTGATGAAAAAGGCTATAAAAACGTAGTCGCAGAGCTTGATGGCGATACACTAAGCTACTCTTATAGCTTCTCTGGTCGTGCAGGTAGCCTTGACCATGCTTTAGCAACCGAGTCTTTACTAAGCAAAGTTGTTGCAGCAAATGATTGGCATATCAATGCTGATGAGCCTATCGTGCTTGATTACAACCTAGAGTATAAAAGCGAAGGTCATCAATCTACGCTATACGCAGAAGGGCCATACCGTGCATCTGATCACGACCCAGTTATTGTTGATATAAAATCTGAAGTAGTACTTACCCCTGAAGAGCAAACACCGGTAATTGCACCTGATCAAATATTCACAGTAGATGAAAACAGCGCTGTAGGCACTGTGATTGGCACACTTGATTTTAGTGACCCTAACGCTGATGTATCACCTGTGGTTAAATTTATCGTATCAGGTAACGATTCTGTATCAATTAACGAGCAAGGTCAGTTAATTGTTGCAAGCGAAGTAGACTACGAGTTTGAAAATCGTATTACCCTTACAGTACAAGCAGAGGATAGTGTAGGTAACGTATCTGAAGCACAAACGGTTGTAGTAAGAGTAAACAACCTACGTGGTGATGACGATAACGACTCAGGCTCATTGCTTTGGTTATCTCTTTTATTAGCACCACTTTCATTAGTGCGCAGATTTAAGAAAAAATAACGAGTGATTTGTTTTAAAGCCGCATTTTGCGGCTTTTTTTATGCTTATAAAAATGTAATTCAGACAAGCTTCAGTAAACAACCCTTAATATCTTCCATACCGTTTATTAACTATTAATAGAATTAGCCGCGCAACAAATACATTAAATGAGTATTTTTTACACATAAGCCGTAGTTAAAACCCTTTTTAATAAATTTAACTGTTGAAATGTAAACACTTTATTTACGGATTAAAAGTTGCACTATAAGTTCGTCACCCTTGTGTAGTAGTTAAGTAACAAACCCTAAGCGTAAAAATAAGTCGTGTTTTTATAAAGGAATGGAAATGAAACAATTAACCCAAACACCTCCTACTTGGCAGAAAAAAGCAACGCCATTATTGGGTCTACTTTTTATTTTTTCTGGCTGGGGCTATAGCACGCAGGCAATAGCAGCAAGTGTTGATGCAGCAATTCCGCAAGAAAGCCTATTTGAAGTAATAAGCGCCCGCGCTAAAAAACTAGCCGAACAAGAATATGCACCTCCAAAAAATATAGAGCTAGAAGCATTAAATAACATTGATTACCAAGATTACCGCTCAATTCGATTTAAGCAGGACAAATCAGTGTGGAAAGATGAAGGCCTGTATGAGCTACAACTCTTTCACCCTGGTTTTTTATATAAAACACCGGTAACAATTAATACCGTAGAAGGCGACTCAAAACGTAATCGCCTACCTTTTAGTACCGATTTTTATCAATACGATGGCACAGCCGCCCCTTTAAAAGACGAAATAGCAAAAAGCGTAGCCGGCACACAACTAGGCCATGCAGGCTTTCGCTTACATTACCCAATTAACACAAACGAATACAAAGATGAGGTAATGGTGTTTCAAGGGGCCTCTTATTTTAGAGTTGTTGGTCCTAATCAAGTATATGGTTTATCAGCACGCGGATTAGCAATCGATACCGCCGAAACATCGGGTGAAGAGTTCCCTATGTTTAAAGAGTTTTGGCTTGTTAAGCCCCAGGCTGAGCAAACTAACATCACTATTTTTGCATTGCTTGATAGCCCTTCGGTATCAGGCGCTTACAAATTTGATATTGACCCAACAACCAGCATGTTAGTTGATGTTGATATGCAAATTTTTGCCCGTAAAGATATTAAAAAGCTAGGCGTAGCCCCTTTAACAAGTATGTTTTACCACGGTGAAAACAGCACTAAGTTTTTTGATGACTACCGCCCAGAAGTACATGACTCAGACGGCTTGTTAACACAGTCAGCTGATAACAAATGGGTATGGCGCCCGCTTAACAACCCAACACAGTTAAGCGTTACGTCGTTTTCGTACACCAACCCTAAAGGGTTTGGTTTAGCACAGCGTGACCGTGACTTTAACAATTACCTAGACACTGAAGCGCACTACCACGACCGTCCAAGCCTGTGGATAGAGCCAAAAGGTGAATGGGGAAATGGCCGAGTTGAGCTAGTAGAAATACCAACAGACACTGAAACGAACGACAATATAGTGAGTTACTGGGTGCCTGAAAAGCCAATGAAAGCTGGTGATTCATTAAAGCTAAGCTACAAAATGAGCACCTTTAACGCCCATTTAACTCAACACCAAAAGGCGCGTGTAACACGCACACGTATTGGTAGCGCAGCGCTGCCAGGTGAAGATAATCCACCACCGCAAAGCCATCGCCAGTTTACCGTTGACTTTGCAGGCCCCGATTTAAACAACCTGTCTGAAAAGCTAACACTTGAAGCCGACATTCAGCTTACAACAGGTGAAGTAAGGGATGTAACAGTGCAAAAACTTCCTAAATCTCTTGGTTGGCGAGTAGCGTTTAAAATTGCACCACAGGACGATCAACCCGTAGATATGCGTTTATCGTTAAAACTTCGTGATAAAGAAATTAGTGAGGTATGGAGCTATGTTTGGTACCCAAATGACATCAAGTAATAAAGGAAAGGGCACACCAATGCCATTCAAAACACTGCGCGTATGGTTATTTGCTATTGCTGCACTCACTGTTTCAGGGTACGGCATCTCCATTATGTTTGAAATTTTAAGCTCAAACGGAATGACCTTGCTTGAATACGCGCTATTGGTTTTATTTTCAATAACCTTTGCATGGATTGTTACGGCATTTTGTAGCGGCACGATAGGATTTGTACTGCAATTATTTCGTATTGACCCGCTCACCCTAAGACGCATTAAGCCTATTGAGTTTGACAATGCCGCGCTTGCACAACAAAAAACCGCGGTAGTTATGCCTATTTATAACGAAGACACGCACCGTGTTATTGCCGGCTTTGAAGTGAGCTTACAATCGCTAAAAGAGACTGGGCAACTTGCCAATTTTGACTTTTATTTACTTAGCGACACGCAAGACCCTGAAATAGCACAAAACGAGCTAAGCGCATGGCATGCTTTATGTGAGCGTTTAGGCGATACTGCAAAACAGGTTTTCTATCGTCGCCGCGAAGATAATAAACACCGTAAAGTAGGTAACTTAACCGACTTTTGCGAGCGCTGGGGCAGCCAATACGATCACATGATTGTACTTGATGCCGACAGCGTAATGACGGGTAAATGTATGCTAGAGCTGACCACAAGCATGATCAACAACCCGCAAGCTGGCTTAATTCAAACTATTCCTATTCCAGTTCGTCAAGACACCTACTTTGGTCGTTTTTTACAATTTGCCTCTGTGCTTTACAGCCCAATGCTGGCAACGGGTTCTGCTTTTTGGCAAACCGACAAAGCTAATTATTGGGGCCACAATGCCATTATTCGTGTTGAAGCATTTATTAACTATTGTGGTTTACCTACGCTTGAAGGCAATGCCCCCTTTGGTGGCGAAATTTTAAGTCATGACTTTGTAGAAGCTTCACTACTGCACAGTGCAGGCTGGGATGTTTTATTACTTAGCGATATTGAAGGTAGCTACGAAGAAGTACCAAGTAACATTTTAGATTATGCCATACGCGACAGACGTTGGGTGCAAGGTAACATTCAGCATCTTGGCTTATTAGGCTCGTCTAAATTAAAGTTAATGAGTAAGTTTCACTTTTTATTAGGCGCAACCGCTTATATTTCATCGCTTATTTGGTTATCTATGCTGGCACTAAGCACCATAGATGCGGTAACGCGTGCATTAAATAGCGATGTGTACTTTAATCGGGTTTATCAGTTATTCCCAACGTGGCAAATAGCTAAAACAGACCTTATTGATTCACTACTTTATTTAACCATTATTATATTATTGGTGCCTAAATTAATGGGTGTAATTGTCACGTTAGTGCACAGAAATAAGCGCTTTGGCGGCTCGTTTAAATTAATATTAGGCTCAATAATAGAGACTGTATTTGCCATTATTGTGGCACCACTTATGATGGTGTTTCATGCTTACTTTGTAGTGTGTGTATTTTTGGGTAAAAAAGTTAAGTGGGATGCACAACCGCGCGAAGGCCGCATGGTACCGTGGAAAGAAGCGTTTAATTACACACTATTTTCTACCTTGGTTGCCATAGTATGGGGTGCTACAGCCTATTACTTTACGCCAGTGTTCTTTTGGTGGTTATCGCCTATATTACTCGGTCTATTACTTGGAGCGCCAATAATACGCTACACCAGTAGCATTAAGTTAGGTGTGCAACTGCGTAAAATGGGAATATTTATTTGCCCTAGCGAAGTTGATAACGACCCTATGCTAAACAACCTTAAAGTGCATTTAAAAGAGATTTCGGTACCAGAGCCTGGGCAATACCCTAAAACGGTGCCAGCCCTGCCACAAGAGCATTTAGTGGTTATGCCAATACAAAGCTTTAATAAGCCTCGCTTGCCAAAGATGAAAGCGCTAAGAGCTAAAGCAATTAAGAAGTTTAATTAGCGCAATGGGCACGCACTAAATACAAAAAGGAGCATGATTGCTCCTTTTTATTTATAAAATGCCAATTATACAAAGGCTAACCTCACGCTCTGCATGAGCTAATATAGTCGACTTTACAATCTACCTTATTTTTATATAACCTAACTATATTCGCTTTTTCATCGGCTGATAATCGCCAATTATAAAAATGGTAATTTTTACCATTTTCTAGCTCAACCTTAAATATGGTACAAATAAATAATGATTTAAATGAAATAGACTTTATTTCTTCGCTATTTATATATTGTTCGCGCATAAAGCGAGTATAGTTTATACCTGCTTGGTAACAGTGTAAGAATCGAAGGTGGATAAAATTAAAGATTATTATTACTCCTATTAACGGTAATAATAATAGAAAAGCCGCTTTTAGAGTAATTGCAAACACACTTTTTATAACAAACAAAAGTACGAGTACCGCAGCACACTTTGTAAATTGCAGCGGCCAGTTAGGGGTAAGTTTTATCGAGTTCATGAATTTACGTCTTATATAAAATGAAATATAGTAAACGTCTCTTCTTCGGAGACTTCCTTATCAACTTTTAGATTACTAATCTAAAAGTGCCAGTATTCTACAGTAGACACTTGCACACGGCAATAAGTCTAAGTAAATACATCAAGTTATAATCAATGAAAAATACTACTTCTATTACAGCAACTTACGTTAAAGCATAATAAGTTTATAAATAAGGCACTTCATTAACTAATCATATAAGACTATTAAATAAGCCAAACCCAATACTAAAAAACTACAACTGTAGGCAATAAAAAACCCGCAACATGTGCGGGTTTTTTTAAAGAGTTACAGAGCTAATTACTTAGCTGCTTTTTTCTCTTTTTCTGCAGCGATTACAGTGTCAGCCACGTTTTGTGGACATGCTGCGTAGTGTGAGAACTCCATAGAGAACTGACCACGACCTGATGTCATTGTACGTAGTGAACCGATGTAACCAAACATTTCTGATAACGGAACGTCAGCTTTAATGCGAACGCCAGTTAAACCAGCTTCTTGGTCGCTTAGCATACCACGACGACGGTTAAGGTCACCGATTACGTCACCAACGTGATCTTCTGGAGTGAACACGTCAACTTTCATGATTGGCTCAAGAAGTTGTGCGCCCGCTTTAGGGATCGATTGACGGAAAGCGCCTTTAGCAGCGATTTCGAATGCGATTGCAGATGAATCCACGGCGTGGAAGCCACCGTCGAAAAGCTCTACTTCAACGTCAAGTACTGGGAAGCCAGCTAGAACACCTTCGTTCATCATTGACTTGAAGCCTTTCTCAACTGCAGGCCAGAATTCTTTCGGTACGTTACCACCAACAACTGATGAAGTGAACGTGAAGCCTGAATTCGCTTCGCCTGGCTTGATACGGTAATCAATTTTACCGAACTGACCAGAACCACCAGATTGTTTCTTATGCGTGTAGCTATCTTCGATTTCACGAGTGATAGTTTCACGGTAAGCAACCTGTGGTTGACCAACAATAAGGTCTACGCCGTAAGTACGCTTAAGGATATCTACTTTGATATCTAAGTGAAGCTCACCCATACCTTTAAGGATAGTTTCGCCTGAATCTTCATCAGTCTCAACTTGGAAAGACGGATCTTCTGCAACCATTTTACCGATAGCAATACCCATTTTCTCATTACCGCCTTTATCTTTAGGCTGTACAGCAATCGAGATTACTGGAGTTGGGAATACCATTGGCTCTAGAGTTACTTTGTCTTTCGGATCACATAGAGTGTGACCAGTTTGAACGTTTTTCATACCTACGATTGCAATGATGTCACCAGCTTGTGCGCTAGTTAGCTCTTTACGTTCGTCAGCTTGCATCTCAACCATACGGCCAACACGCTCTGTTTTACCAGTAAACGAGTTAAGGATAGTGTCACCCTTGTTAAGTTTACCTGAGTAAATACGTACGAATGTTAATGCACCAAAACGGTCATCCATGATCTTAAATGCTAATGCTTTGAAAGACTCATCAGCAGATACGATTGCATGCTCGCCAGTTTCGTTACCTTCTTCATCCATAAGAGGTTGAGGGTCAACTTCTGTAGGAGATGGTAAGTAATCAACAACAGCGTCAAGTACTAGTTGAACACCTTTGTTTTTGAATGCAGAACCACAGAATGTAGGGAAGAAAGCAAGGTCACGAGTACCTTTACGGATACAACGCTTGATATCTTCTAAAGAAGGTACTTCACCTTCCATGTACGCTTCCATTAGGTCATCGTCTTGCTCTACAGCAGTTTCGATAAGCATTTCATGGTATTCGTCAACTTTGTCAACCATGTCTGCAGGAACGTCTGTGATTTCGTAGTTTTCAGGAAGACCAGTGTCATCCCAAACGTATGCTTTTTTAGTAAGAACGTCTACAACACCAACGAAGTCATCTTCAATACCGATTGGTAAAGTCATAACTAGTGGTACAGCACCAAGTACTTTACGTACTTGCTCAGTTACACGGTAAAAATCAGCACCCATACGGTCTAATTTGTTTACGAAGATAATACGTGCAACTTCTGATTCGTTAGCGTAACGCCAGTTAGTTTCTGATTGTGGCTCAACACCACCAGAACCACAGAATACACCAACACCGCCGTCTAATACTTTAAGTGAACGGTAAACTTCAACTGTGAAGTCAACGTGTCCAGGAGTATCGATAACGTTGAAACGGTGATCTTTCCAGAAACAGCTTACTGCCGCAGACTGGATAGTAATACCGCGCTCAGCTTCTTGATCCATGAAGTCAGTAGTAGATTCACCATCATGAACCTCACCTGTTTTATGGATAGTACCTGTAAGCTTCAGGATACGCTCAGTAGTAGTGGTTTTACCCGCATCAACGTGCGCGAAAATACCAATGTTTCTGTACTTCGATAAATCTGCCATTATTTTACTCTTAATAAAGTCGATAAATTATTCGGCGGGAGTATAGCATTACTTAAAGCGAACATCACCATACAAGTCGCTTAAAATGCAATCAATTTATAAAAAACTTACTTCAAAGATATTTTGAGGTATGAGATGGACTTAAAAGGGGCATGTTATAAGCTGTATTTAAAAGAGTTAAGTCTTCAACAGCGTTATTATTGAACATTAAAAGCGCAATTGAGTGATGACATGAAGCAAATACAATTTATTTTGCCTCATGCACTTTTCTAGTAAAATTACTCAAAGCTCATGGTTTTGACCTTGTCGCTAATAACTAAATTACCCACTGTTTTAGCTTTAACTTCATCAACACTCACCCCTGGTGCGCATTCTAACAAATGAAAAGCGCCGTCTTTAATTTCTAATAAAGCTAAATCCGTAA
This sequence comes from Pseudoalteromonas sp. P1-30, assembly GCF_001400005.1. Taxonomy (NCBI): domain Bacteria; kingdom Pseudomonadati; phylum Pseudomonadota; class Gammaproteobacteria; order Alteromonadales; family Pseudoalteromonadaceae; genus Pseudoalteromonas; species Pseudoalteromonas sp. P1-30. The sequence continues at coordinate 117,788 of NZ_LKBC01000013.1, read as the reverse complement.
TAACTTTATTGATACAGGAAACACCAGTTAGCGGCAGGCTGCATTCGCTCAATAATTTTGACTCACCATGTTTATTAGCGTGAGTCATAATGCAAATAATGTTTTTTGCCCCAGCCACTAAATCCATCGCCCCGCCCATACCTTTGACCAATTTATTAGGGATCATCCAACTGGCAATGTTACCGCTTTGGTCCACTTCAAAGGCACCGAGTACAGTTAAATCAACATGACCTCCGCGGATCATGGCAAAGCTTTCAGCAGAACTAAAAATAGCGGCACCCGTAGCTGCGGTTACTGTTTCTTTTCCTGCGTTGATCATATCGGCATCTACATTTTCAGCGCTAGGATAGGGCCCCATGCCCAGTAACCCATTTTCTGATTGCAGCATTACCTCAATGCCCTTAGGTATATAATTGGCCACCAATGTAGGTATCCCTATTCCTAAATTAACGTAGTAGCCATCTTGTAATTCCATTGCCACGCGTTTTGCTATTTGCTCTCGTGTTAATGCCATTATGTGCTCCTTAGAACTTTGCCGCTCGAGTGGTGATTTTTTCAATACGCTTTTCAAACTCACCTTTAATAACGCGATCGATATAAATACCTGGCGTATGAATTTGACTTGGCTCAATCTCTCCGGGCTCGACAATTTCTTCAACCTCTAATACGGTAATTTTACCAGCGGTGGCTGCCATAGGATTAAAGTTCATCGCTGTATGACGATAAATGCAATTTCCATAACGATCCGCTTTCCACGCTTTAACAATGGCAAAGTCACCGATTATACTGGGCTCTAATAAATATTCTCGCCCCTTGATTGAACGGGTTTCTTTACCTTCAGCCACAGGCGTACCGACACCCGTTGCGGTATAAAATGCTGGAATTCCGGCGCCGCCTGCGCGCATTTTTTCGGCTAGTGTCCCTTGTGGCGTTAGTTCAACATCTAACTCGCCACTAAGTAATTGTTGCTCGAAAAGTGCATTTTCACCGACGTAAGAAGCGACCATTTTACTAATTTGTTTATCTTCAAGTAGTAGTCCAAGCCCAAAACCATCAACACCACAATTATTAGACACTACAGTCAAATTACGTGTCCCCTGACATTTAATTTGTGCAATCAAGCCTTCAGGAATACCACACAAGCCAAAACCACCAGCAATCACGGTCATGCCATCTTCAAGCCCTGTCATAGCGTCACTGTAGCTTGTTACTACTTTATCAAAACCTGCCATTGGCTCCCCCTATTGTGCAGTCCAACCGCCATCAATGGCGATTGCTTGAGCGGTTATGTTGCGTGCAGCATCTGCCATTAAAAAACTCACGGTATGCAAGATTTCGTCTAAGCCGATAAATGCCTTTTTCGGCATGGGTGCCAGCATAACGGTGTCAATTACTTGTTGCTCAGAAATACCATGCTCTTTAGCTTGTGCGACAATTTGCTGCTCCACTAATGGCGTTTTTACATACGCTGGACATACTGTATTAATAGTAATATTGGCATCACCTGTTTCTAATGCCATGGTTTTAGCAAAGCCAATTAAGCCATGCTTCGCGGCGATATAAGCAGATTTATACTTAGAGGCCACCATAGCGTGAATAGAACCTATATTAATGATGCGGCCAAAATCTTGCTCACGCATGCGTGGCAGTACCGCTTTACTCATCATTGCCGGGCCTACCAACATCACTTGCTGTAAAAGCAGCCACTTATCTGCAGGAAAATCTTCTAATTTAGCTACATGCTGTATCCCTGCATTATTAATTAATACATCCACAGCTAGCGTAAAGGTGCTAAAAAAAACTTCAATCGCTTGGCTATCTGCCACATTCAATGCATAGCCCTGAGCAGTACCGCCCTGTTCAATAATTTTTTGCGCGGCTTGTTGAGCTACCTGTTCATTAAGGTCGGTCACAATAATGCTATGTCCAGCTCGGGCTAGTTGCTCAGCAATGTGTAGCCCTATACCACTAGCCGCGCCGGTGATTAATACGTTTTTACTCATACTGCTACTCCTCTAAAAATTCACTGATCAGCTGCGCTTTAGGCGAGATTGAAAAAATTCCATCGAGGTGCCCCCAGCCGCCTTCAATTTCAGAAAGCTGAACCTCTTTCCCCAGCGACTTCATTGACTCATATACAGTGCGCATATTTTCAGGGCGTAGCAGTAAATCATTGGTTGCAGGCAATAACAGTGTTTTAGCGCTAATTTTTTTAAGTGCTGCGCTTAAGTTGCCTTCCATACCGGCAGTAAACAATTGTGATGCCCGTACCAAATACAATACATGATTTGCATCTTGGGTTTTTGCACGCGCCATTGCACGCTGTGCTAGTACTTGGTTTAATTTAGGCAAGGTACGAATGTCTTTTAAAGCGCCTTCATCAAGTACGTTAAAGTCAGGGAAGCTAGCGTTATAAATAATTGGATGCATCGCATCCTGGGTAATATTAAGCATGGTTGCAGCCAGTCCATCTATTGGGCGCTCCTTGTCGTAGTAATTACCTTGCTGCCAGTTTTTATCTAAACGAATGGGTAGTGCCCATTTTTCAAGCGCAGCGACAGTCCATGCATCCATGGTTGCTGCACCAATAACATGGATTAGGCGTTCAACCTGATCTGGATAACGCGTTGCCCACTCAAGAGCTTGAAAAGAGCCCATAGATGCGCCCATCACGGCATGTAATTTAGTAATACCTAAGCTCTCTATTAGGCGTTTTTGTACGTTAACAAAATCAGTAATAGTGACCACTGGAAAATCCAAGCCATAAGGTTTACCTGTCGCAGGGTTAATTGATGCAGGGCCCGTAGTGATTACGTGTGGGTCATGCCAATTAGCATTGACTAAGGTGTCAGAGCTGATCACAAAATACTTGTTAGTATCTATGGCTTTTCCTGGGCCAATTAACGCATCCCAGTACCCTGCTACGGCGTCGTCGGCTGAATATTTACCTGCTGCATGAGAGGTTCCTGAAAAATAATGAGTGATCAAGATTACATTATCTTTGGCCTCGTTAAGCTCACCATAACTTTCCCAACCAATATCCACCTGTGGCAACGTTGTGCCTGAAACCGTTGTGAAGTTTTCTGTGCTGAAATGTTGCTTTTCTACTAGCAACGGCTCTGCTTTATCAGCGCCAAACACCGTACTACTAAATAAAAACAGCAACCCTATTATTAATATTTTTTTCATTGCAATTCCTTAAAAAGTGATGAATAAGCTCAGCGCAAGAGCCACCCCAACCAATGGGATAACCACCGTCAATGCGGCTAATGGCCAATAAGCGCGTTGATGTGTTTCTTTACAAATGGCACGTATAGTTGTGACCACGTAACCATTATGTGGCAGGCTGTCTAATGCACCAGAACTAATAGCAACCACTCTGTGTAATTGCTCTGGATTAACCCCCATATCCAAATATCCAGGAGCCACAAGCGGTAGTGCAATCGCTTGCCCGCCGGATGCTGAACCCGTTAATCCGGCAATTACGCTCACGGCAACAGCAGCCCCCACTAACTCATTACCTGGCATATGAGTCATAGCATCAACAGCTGCAATAAACGCCGGTGATACTTTAGCCACAGCGCCAAACCCAACTACAGCTGCAGTGTTACCTATAGCAACTAAGGCGCCAGTGGTACCCATATTGATGGCATTTGCCATGTTATGAAAATACTTATAATTGATGACCACAATACTTAAGACACCACCAAGCAACGCCACAATTAGTGCGGTTTGCTGTAAAACATCATGCAACATAAATGATAAGAGTAGCACCACCAGCAAAGGAATTACGCCGGTGATTGGGTGGGGGCGTTCACGCTCTAAAATAATTGGGTCGTCTTCTCTAGCATCAAAACGCTCACCTTTGGCAACCGCCTTTTTAATCATTTTATTTAGCCAAAAGTAGCCGACCGTCGCCATAAAAATGGCCACTACTAGGCTTACTTCCCATGCGGCATAGGGTGAGGTACCTAAATGTTTTACGGGTATCCAATTTTGAATTTCAGGCGAGCCCGCAGAGGTCATAGTGAATGTCACTGAGCCAAACGCTAATGTTGCGGGTATAAAGCGCCGCGGCAAATCGGCGTCTTTAAATAAACTTAGGGCCATCGGGTAAACCGAAAACGCCACAATGAATACGCTGACTCCGCCATAAGTCAGCACGGCGCAAGCAATCACCACAGCCAGCACCGCATGCTTCATACCTAACTTGCCAACAATGTAACTAGCTACGCTGTCTGCTGCGCCAGTATCTTCCATAAATTTACCGAACAAAGAGCCCAGTAAAAACATAAAAAACCATGCACTTAAAAATCCAGCAAAGCCATCCATGTACGCGTTAATAAAATTACTGTCGGCGGTCACCGGGAATATAGCCATCCCGCTTGTTAGTGCCACCAACAAAGCACATATTGGCGCGGCAATAAATAAATTGACCCCGCGCAAAGTTAAAATTATTAGCAGTATTAAACCACCTAACAGCCCTATCATGCTCAGCATAGACATTCCTATAATTATTGTTATTACCCAGATGAGGTGACATCACAGTAACTGTTGTTAGTTTTATCGCTGAGCGCAAATAAAGACATAGCACTAAGGTACTATACGTTATAAAAATCACACAAAAACCTTATATGTCAATGTGTTAAGTCTTTATAGCACTATGGTACTAATTCATTTTTTTAACACTATCTTCTACATTAAGTGCAGGTGACATGAGCAAACAAATAATCAACTAATAACAACAGGAACACACCAATGATAAAGCTCAAACAAAATATCACATCCGTTAAACTCGCTGTTTCACTCGCCTTATTAAGCGCAACAAGTGTGGCAGCTGAAGAAGCGCCTAAAGTAAAAAAAGCAGAGTTAGAGCGAATAGAAGTAACCGCTCGCAAAACCGTTGAAAACTTACAAGAAGTTCCGGTTGCCGTAACCTCAATTGGCGCACAAGAGTTAGCAGAAAACGGCATCAGCGTAATGACTGAAATGCAGCAGTTTTCACCCAACACTACGCTACAATCAAGCCGAGGTACTAACTCTACCATCACTGCGTTTATTCGCGGTGTAGGTCAGCAAGACCCGCTTTGGGGCTATGAACCTGGCGTGGGTATTTACATTGATGATGTATACATCGCCCGCCCGCAAGGTGCCGTGCTCGACTTACTTGATGTACAACAAATTGAGGTGTTACGTGGCCCACAAGGTACGCTATATGGCAAAAACACTATTGGTGGTGCAGTAAAATATGTCACCAAAGAAATGAGCGGAGATGCAACACTAAATATTCAAGGCACCGTAGGCAGCTACAGTCAAAAAGATTTAAAAATCACTGGGCAGCTCCCACTTATTGACGAAAAACTCTATGTTGGTTTTGGTTTTGCCACATTGAACCGTGATGGCTATGGTGAATTTTTAACGTCATCGCTTGATAATCAAGACCGCGAAAACTATAACAAAGAGGTTACCGCAGCACGGGTTACGTTAGAGTACACCCCTACTGATGACTTATTCTTTCGTTTCGCGTGGGATAAAACTGATGATGACTCCAACGCGAAAGGCGGATATCGCTTACTTCCAAGCTTGTTAACGAATGCGCCTGTACCCGATAGCGTGTATGACTCTTATACTAGTTTACCTACATGGAACAAAGTAGAGCTTGAAGGTATGAGCTTAACTGCTCGTTGGGATATGAGTGCCAATACGAGTATTAAATATGTTGCAGCAACAAGAGAGAGCTATTCACCAACTAACATCGACTTTGATAATACCTCTTTGCCTATTTTTGATGTTCCAGCCATTTATGACGATGAACAAACCACGCATGAGTTGCAGCTAAATCACAGTGGCGATAACTACAAATTAGTATCGGGCTTATATTACTATGATGGTGAATCGTGTGGCCAGTTTGAAGCAATATTAGGTGTGCTTGGTCAAAGTTTAGGTGCCCCAGGGCTTACGCGTGAAGTAAGTGGTTGCAGCAATTCCACCAGTAAAGCGGCTTATATACAAGGAAGCTATGACTTTGATGACAAATGGTCAATGACACTTGGCGCGCGCTATACCAAAGACAGCAAAGAAGCGATTGTAAATAATGGTCTTATTTTTGACATTGTTTACCCTGAATCAGGTTGGATCCCGGGTTATGTTCGCCCAGCAGGACAACTAGTGCCTACGGTACTAGATGACAGCGAAGATTGGTCACGCTTTACGCCTCGTGCGGGTGTTGAATATCAATATAATAACGACATCATGTTTTTTGCTAGTTACTCGCAAGGGTTTAAGTCAGGTACATTTAATCCGCGCGCAACCACTGCAGAACCTGCAGCAAGGCCAGAAGTTGTTGATTCAATAGAACTAGGCATGAAAAGCGAATGGAATAATAACTTACGCGCAAACGTCACTATATTTACCCTTGATCATAAAGACCGTCAGTATATTTCAGTATTACCCGGTGTCAGTGCCGCTGATTTAAATCAGCGATTAGGTAATATTGGCGAATCTAAATCTGATGGCGTTGAATTAGAACTTAGCTATGTTGCAAGCGATGCACTAACTTTTGATGCGTCAATAGGTTACATCGACAGTAGTTTTGAAAATGTAATTGATACCAATCCAGATACCGGTGAAACATTTGATAAATCAGACCGCTTTAGTGTTTCAAACACCCCAGATCTAACTTTCAACTTAGGTGCTACCTATCGTTTATACACAGAAATGGGCGACTTCGTTATAAATGGTAATTACTATCACCGTGGTGATTACGCACTGTTCGAAGAAGATAGCCTCTTAACACAAGATGCCTACGGATTATTAAATATTGGTGTTACTTGGTATAGCGCAGATGGCGATTGGAGTGCGGGTATTTATGGTAAAAACCTAACCGATGAAGAATACATGATTGGAGGTTATCAGTTCGTGGCTCCTGATCCGTCAGATCCAACTGATACCAGTAAATATACTCCCGGTCTTGGTGGCGATAATACCTTAATTGGTTATTACGGTGACCCCCGCACGATATCACTCACTGTGGGTTATCGTTTTTAAAATTTAATTTAAGCGTTAAGGTTTGTCTGTTTATCCCCACAGACAAACCTTGTTTCACATCGCAAAATCACATATAACTTAATGCATTGGAGACTATTTGAAATGGCTTGTGCTGTGAATACCATAATTGCTGATGACCATCCTTTATTCAGAAGTGCGCTACGTCAGGCAGCAGCGACTTCCGTACCAGAACAATATATAAAAGAAACCAGCGATATCGACGGGTTATTTAGCTTATTAAAATCACACCCCGAGATAGAGCTGATATTTTTAGATTTAACAATTCCTGGTGCCAATGGTTTACAAGCCCTCTCGCAACTAAGAAATCAATACCCTGATATATTAATTATTATGGTATCGGCAAATGAAACCCCTAATATTATAAAGCAAGCCATGAGCTTAGGTGCTGCAGGCTATATTCCAAAGTCATCATCCCTTGATGTGATCAGTGAAGCCATTGAACATGTACTCAATGGCGATTCTTGGTTACCAGCAGATGTTGATTTAACTGATGTGATCGTTAACGACGAGCAAAGTAGCTTTGCCCGCAACCTTGAAAAACTTACACCACAGCAATACCGTGTACTCGCGATGATAGCCGACGGGCTTTTGAACAAACAAATTGCCTTTGAAATGTCGATTCAAGAAACCACCATAAAACAACATGTATCGGCTATTTTGCGTAAACTCAACGTGTATAACCGCACCCAAGCAGGCATTTTGTTTAATCAGTTATCTCAAGTTGGTAAGTTAGAAGCGAGCTAATATAGTGTACGTCTCTAAGTCAGTCGTTTTATCATCCTTTTTAATGCCGGTGCTTTAAGTGGTTTATACAATAAAGGATAACCCGCATCGAGTACCCGCTCGCGTATTTGCTCATCGTGGTTTGCAGTATTAACAATGGCAGGCAACGTCATTAATCCTGCTTGTTCAATCACCTCAAGCCCCGTTGCACCATCATCCAATTGATAATCAACAATAAGTAGCTGTGGTAGTGTATTTACTGCTTTGAGTTGCTCAAGTTCAACTAAGTTTGTGGCGGTGGCAATTTCACAGCCCCAGTTTTCTAGCAACTGTTTCAGCGCTTCAAGTACATTACGATCGTTATCCACAAGCCAAATACATAAACGACCCAATTCAGTTTCTGAATTGGCAGGTACATGCGCAGTGGCTGGTGTTTTTAAACTAGGTTTGCATGGCATGGTTAAAGTAAATTGAGTGCCTTTATTAAGCTGAGAGCCCATTACCAAAGGAATATTTAATAAATCACAAATACGTTTGGTGATAGAAAGCCCCAATCCTAATCCCTCGGCGTTAGGTTTATCGCCCAGCTGCTTAAATTCTTGATAAATACTCTGCTGATCACTGGTAGCAATACCTATGCCTGTATCTTCAATCACAAACGATACATGATGTTCATCAAGTAAAACTTTTAAACGTACTTCACCATACTCTGTGTAGCGTATAGCATTACTAAGTAAGTTTCTTAGTACACGCTTAAGTAATGCTTTGTCGGTATAAATTCGCGCATCGCACGGCTCAACGATAAAACCGAGGCCTTTTTCTTGGGCTAGTGCTAAATAATCATTACGCAGCGGCTCTATTAAACTACTCACATTAAATTCCGTTAACTGTACTTTAAACGAACCTGAATCGAGTTTAGTTAACTCTAAAATACTCGAAAGCAGCTCTTCTGCACTTGCTAAGGAATTCTTAATATTCATGGCTAGCTCTTTAAGCTCAGTATCTTGGGCTTTTTCGTTCATTAGCGAACAAAATAAACTTGCGGCATTAAATGGCTGCAATAAATCGTGACTCGCCGCTGCAAAAAAGCGTGTTTTACTTACTGTTGCCTGCTCTGCTACTTGCTTAGCTTTAGAAAGCGCTTGGTTAGCCTGTGTTAATGCTGCAGTGCGCGTAGCCACTTTTTCTTCAAGGCTAACATTCGCTTCGGTGAGTGCTTTTTGTTGTCTTACAAACTCACTTATGTCTGTGTAGGTCGTTACAAACCCGCCACCAGGCAAGGGATTTCCTTGCATTTCAAATACTCGGCCATCACTATGTGCACGTTGATATTTATACGCACTGCCTTGTATTAAATAGGCTAAACGCTTATCGACTTCTGTATTAATATCCTCACCACGAAATAAGCCTCGCTCAGCGTTAAAGCGAATAATATCGGCAACGGGACGGCCTATATACAAAGCACTATCGGGGTAATTAAACATGTGCTTATAGCCTTGATTCCAAGCGACCAAACGCAACTCACTATCTACTACGCTAATACCTTGCTGAATGTTTTCAATGGTAGATTGCAGTAAATCACGATTAAATTTAAGCACTTGACTAGCTTCATCTACAAACTCAGCAACTTGCTCTAAAGGCTGGCGCTGCTCATTTTTCGCTACATCTAAAATTAGCCGTGCTGATGCACCACCAATAACCGCTGACATTTCACGCTCAACTAATAACTCAAGCTCAACATTAGCGATACGTTTCCATTGGCTTTTGTCATGCGGAAAATACTGCTGCACTAAAGAATGGCTCGCCTCTTTTTCAGCAAAACGCTGTAATAATGCCCCTAAATCTTCATAATTGAGAGGCTGCAATGTGGTGTTTAATCGCGAGTCGTTTAATTGAGATATGAACTTATTGCTTTGCAGGCGCTCAGCAAGCGTTGCACGACTAAATAGTGGTACAAGCAAATACACTAACGTATTAACCCCTAACGACAACAGTAATGATTGGCTAATACTTTCTAAATTCAATGAAAGTAAATTAGTGGGCGCTAACCAAGCAACTTGCCATGGCCCTTCTATTAACCAGCTACTTTGGCTGCCAAAACCACTGGCTAAATTAGGTAGCAGTAAAGTGTAACCCCAAATTACAAAGCCACTTAAAATACCGAGCTGTGCACCACGACACGATGCGTGGCGCCACCATAAACCAATAATCATCGCTGGAGCAAATTGCGCAACCAAGGTAAACGACATAAGCCCAACGGTAGCAAGAGTGGTGGTTTCTGCCAGCACTCTATGAGTGAAATAACTGAGTAATAATATCAGCACAATCACTATTTTACGCGCATGCAATAAGTTGTTTTTATCCAACCCTCGGCTGCTTGACGTTAACTGTGAGCGACGCAAAATAAACTGATTAATAAAATCATTAGTGATCATCACCGACAGCACAATTGCCGATACAATCACCATACTTGTGGCCGCTGAAAAGCCACCTAAAAAGGCCAGTAAGGTTACCCCGCTATTATCTGCCGCCATTGGCAGCGCTAATACGAATGTATCTTGACCAACGCTACTATCACTAAAATAAACCAGTCCAGCGTAAGCTATAGGTAAAATAAATAAGTTGATAAGTAATAAATACAACGGAAATAACCAGCGAGCGGTTGCCAATTCATTATTGTTATTGTTTTCAATAAAGCTCATATGAAACTGACGCGGCAAACATAACGTTGCCAGTATCCCCAACAAGGTATGTGCAACATAGACATAAACGGGGCTTTGGGTCGAGGCAACGTGTGTTGGTATGTTTAGCGCTTGCGCCTGTTCATACAAAGCAATAGGGCTATCAAATATAGAAAAACACACATACAAGCCCACCGCAATAAAGGCAAGTAACTTAACAATTGATTCAAAGGCAATGCTGGCAATTAACCCGGGGTTATGCTCACTGGGCTTAAGCCTGCGAGCGCCAAATAAAATAGCAAATAAAGCCAGTAATAACGTAATATAAAACGTACTATCTGCCCATACTTGGTTACTTTGAGTGGGGGCTCGGTCGGTGAGTAAATTAATACTTTGTGCGGTCGCACTAAGTTGTAAAGAAATATACGGTACAATTGCTATCACTGAAATAAGTGAGATAAGCCCTGACAAACTCGACGACTGCCCATAGCGAGTAGCAATAAAGTCAGCCATAGAGGTAAGCTTTTGCTGTCGACAAATATGCGCAATACGACAATACAGCTGCCAGCAAAAAATAAATAATATAATCGTGCCCGCATAGGTAGGCGCCAACCACCAGCCATTACTAGCCGCTTGTGCTGTAGTGCCGTAAAAAGCCCATGAGGTACAATAAACACCCAATGACAGCCCGTAGGTTAAACCGTTGAAAGGAAGCACCTTACGCCTATCCGCCCAGCCCGCAACTGCAAATAATATCCCTAGATACACCACAGCAATAAGGCTAATAAACCAAATTGAAAACATATTTTTGTTCTTGTTATTATTTTTATAATACTTAACTTAGCATAAGGAGATGTGTAGCAAAAAGCAGCCCTTACTTTAGTGCTATAAATGAACAAAAAGACAAAATAAGAATTATTTGTATTTAGGTGTTGACAGTTTATTAGATCTAACTGATAATCAATATCAACAAGACGGGAATGCATACCCACTTGTGACGGAATGAACTAATTTGTTTCTCGACCCTGAAACAACGTGTGGCGCACGTAAACAGCTATGGTTACTTGTTATGAACCGCAACGCCCCTTGATGTTGATGATAAGTAACCGCCCTACTATTTTACTTGCTACATTGCTCATATCGGTGACGGTAGATATGAAACTAAAAAAGCCCTTACGGGCTTTTTTTATGTCTATATTTTCATATAGCTATATAAAAACCTAAAAGAGTGTCACACATTTGGACACTTTTAATGTACACAATTAAGCATGCAATCAAAAGAAACGAAACTTATCACTTGAATATAAGGTTAGGTCAATCCTTTTACCGCAAGAGCCTTAAAACTGACTCCCCCAGTATATGTAGAGCTTACATTTCCGATATAGTATGCTTCATAAAAAGCAAAGCAATATTAGGTAATGCTGTGACCAAGGAAGAATTAGACGACTTTATTAAAGTCCTTATATCAAATAGAGCAAATGAGCTAGGTAGACTAGGTAAGGCAATCACACAACCGTTTTCGGTTACTGCGCAGCACTACTATGAAACTTGGTATAAAAGACATGAAGCTGTAATAATGAGTTTTTATAGGTATGAGGACACGGGATATCCTGTCCCAGAAGAAGTTAAGTCTAAATATATTAGTTATAAAGAATGGATGAGCAAACAACTCATTAAAGCCTCAAAAAAAGCTCACCCAGTAGAGCATATTGCTAAATATGACAATGAAAATGCAGAATGGGAAATAACTAATTTAGAGCTGTATGATGCTCTAGATTACCCATCAGTTTTTAAAGAAAAAGCCTCATATTTAGACCAACAACTAAAGGAGCACGCTCAAAGGCTTGCCTCTGCTAATAGTAGAGACCACAGTATTAAATTTAGAATGGAGCTAGAAGAGCTTTATAAAAAGTTTGAGATACCCCTCCCAACAATTCCTAGTGATACGCCAAAATTGAAAACTCAAAGTACAGCCCCTTTAGTGACTGATTTAGAAAGCTTAGTACGCGAATATTGGGATAAAAAAGCAGGCCTTAGTAATAAAAGCACTATAAATAAGTATAAAGGTATTCTAAAAGATATACTTATATATTTTGACAAAGTCCATGTAGATGAAATCAGTTTTCATGACTTAGAAGAGTTCTGGCTTGTCTACCCTACTTTACCAAAATTAAATATCAGTGCAGCTATGAGGAAGCAGTATGGCTTCTTTTCTAGTACAAAAGGTAGTAATGAAGAAAGGAAGTTAAGGCTTGCTATAATTGATCAAGATGAAATAGAAATAAATAAAGAACACCTTTACGGTTATGAAATGATAAAAAGTTTGAAAGTTGTACTTAAAGACTTTTTCAAAATATGCCTTAAAAACAACTATATAACCATAAACCCTATAGAAAATGCTGAACTTACAACTCCTAGAAATAAACGGGTTTTAAAAAGGACACCATTATCAAATGAAAAGACATTAGAAATAGTTCGTCACTGTTTTTCAAATTTGGATGATCTTTATTCATGGCCTGTTTTAGTTATGGCTTACCATGGTATGAGGAACAAAGAGGTCGCAGCATTAATTAAAGAAGACGTCATTAAAGATGAGGATACACAGGTATGGTATTTCAACATAAAGGAAGGTAAAACTGTTAATGCAACCCGTAAAGTGCCTATACACAAGGAATTTATTAATCGCGGATTTATAGACTACTGGACTAATATTCAAAGTAATGAGCCACTATTTGCGCTTACGTCTTCCATGCTTACAAATAACTTTAACCGTTACAGAGTTAAATTTGATATTCCCTCTCTAAACCAAGCAGGTGAGCTTCAAAGCTTATATAGTTTAAGACATGGTGTGATTTCTATGTTTCAGGATGAAAGTAATGAGATGAAGTATAAAGTTTTCGGGCATGGTAATAATAGTGTAACTGTTAATTATACAAACACGAACCTAGAACTTGCACAGTTTTTAATTAACAAAATTCATTATGAATAACTATATGAACTAAGTAAGCCTTACCTATTAATATACCTCATTCTGTACATGGGTTTACAAACCATTTACATTTGTGTTATAATATAACAAAGCAACAAATATCTCCTCACATACAACTACACACATAAGAAGAACAAAAATGTACATCACTATTCGAAAGTTAATCGATGAGCAATACCGCCTGTCTGATGGTAAATTGATCAGCTCAAAACCCGTTAATACATTAACTACTGTTAAATCGATTTTATTAGCATTAGGTTTCACTTTTGACGAGCACGGCAACAACAGCAATTATCGTAAAATTATGCGTTTAATAAATAAAGGTGTACCTATTCATACTGCTGTTTGCACTGTTCTAAACAAGTAAAACTACCCACTTCCATTTTGTAAGCTTTTACCCTTTAGCTATCCTCAACAGTCGGGGTAAAAGCTTATTTTTCTAATAATATAATAAAAAGGAAACTCTCTATGAATACTGATTTAATACAAGAATTAAAAGCAAGAATGCCCGATTTCACCAATGAAGCTAAACTAGCTAATTTAGAAGTACTTACAACCAAAGCACATGAACGTGAAGGGAAGTATAAAAAGCAAGTTTTTAATAATTTTCCACAGGCATTGAAAGAAATAGATACCAAATTAAAATCAAAATACAAAATCGCAGCTGAATTATGTAAGAGCCTTTCAGGTAAGTACATTCTAGTATTTGAATTACCACCATCGGAAAGTAAAAAAGTACTTGAGCAAGCTTTAAAAGTTGCAAGAAATGAATACGATAAGTGGATTACCGAACAACAAAATGAGTGGTTAGATAGAGAGTTAGAAGAAGCCTTACTAGAAAAAGCTAAAATTCATACTAAAAACCAAGAAGAAAATAATGCAAAGTTTAAGGCGAGTCTTTTGAAAGCGCTACAATCAAATTAAACCCCTCTGTAACAGCGTCCAGCATACTTTAGGCTATATAGCTAAGTATTCACCTTAATAACAAAAATCTCTGCTAATACCGCCCTCCTCATAAGAATAATAACTGCAAGCGTGTTAGCTTCAATAAAATGGAAGAAATGAAAATGATAGAAACCAAAGTTGAATATAAAATTCGTCCGCTGTTGGAAAAGCTGGGGTATAGCTTCGAAAAAGGCCAGCCTCCCGCATATGCACTAGCGCTTAATTTAAAAAAATTAGGGCTAGATCGCGACCGATTGATACAAATCGTAAGCTTAACCTATCCAATCCAAATTAATTTCTGATAAAGGTTTATGTCAAAACTTCCCCTGAACTTTTTATATCAGAAAGCTTATTGTTAGCAACACTAGTAATATACCGAACAGCCACCATTACAGGCCTTTTTGAGTGTTCAACTATATAATAAAAACCTTATAACCTTTTTTGAGAGGTAAATATCTTTATCTATACACTTATAAAATAAATTAAAAGGATAATTACTATGCCAGAAGTAAGCAGAAGGTTATTTAAGAAACTTGAATATAAAGAATTGCCTGTTAATAACAAAGAACAAAACCTCCTAGTTAATCGATTGGAGTCTTGCTATAAGTTAATTGATTTAGCCAGTAACACATATGCAAAATTACTCCACCAACATAGAGTGTTAAAAATTCCTAAGTGTGTATCTGAATATTACACAGAGAAAGATTTTGAAAAATTAACGAAGCACTTTTTCAAACTGCTTGAAAACGGAAGGCTTTGGAGTAACAAAGATAGAGGAAAACTGTTTTATGTTTGGTGTGTTGAAAGGGAAGTTGAAAAAGGATGGCATGTCCACCTTCACACGTTCGTAAATGAAAAGAAAAACCGCTCAACTGGTGTAAGTGGTATTATCTCCTCGGCTTGGAATAAGGCGCTAAAACAATATATACCCAGTATAGAGCTTAAAGAGGTTACCTCCGAATCTTATAACAGCAGCTATGTTCACACATGTACGATTCCTAACGATGATTACAAATATCACAGGGTTCTAAATAGAGGAAATTATACTCAATTAAAGGCCTCTTTCTACTGGATCAGCTACATATGTAAGGTAAGAGAAGGTACAAAACCGTACAAGTTCGGTAGGACTCAAATAAAATAAGCTTTTTTGTTAAACGAACTGAAAAAACGTTCGCATAGTTACAGAGAAAATATAAAAAATCATTATATAACTCCCCTGAAAGCCAGTATTCACGGCACTAGCAGCCTATCCAACCACTTAATTAACTATATACTAACCTTATTTGAATACCAATTAATAGTCCACTCTAGTGATTACACCAAAGTAGACAAATAATTATTGTTTTCTTGCTTTAAATTGTCTACTATGGCGATAAATTAATGCACTATAGTAGACAGCACAATGAAAGCTAAAAAAGTAATTGGTTACATACGCGTATCAGACAACAATAAAGGTAATGCCGAATCTCAGAAAGCGGCTATTGAAAGTTATGTTGCACGTAACAACCTCAAGTTGGATTCAATTATAGAAGAGCACATAAGTGCTAGTAAGACAGACCTACAAGATCGTAAATTATTTGCTTTAATAAGTTCAAATCAGAGTATTGTAGTTAGTGATATTAGCCGAATCGGTAGAAATAAGGTATTGGAGCTTATTGGTGTTATTGGACAAATTGCTAGAAATGGAGAACTTCATTTAGCTTATAACGACCGCGTTATAAATAAAGATAACGTAGATGACGCTGAAACTATATTTACTGTAATAGGCCAATCATTCGCAAGTGCACAAGAAGCAGCTCGAAGGAGTGAGAGAGCAAAAGCAGGACATGCACAACGCAAAGCTAAAGGCTTACATGTTGGGCGTAAGCATGGACAAGTGGTGAAGTCTAAACTTGATGAACACTTGAGCTTCATACTTGCACATCAAGATAAAGGCACTAAAACAACTGAGCTTTTAAAGCTGTTAGAGTCTGAAAAGGGTTTGAAGATAAGCAAAGCTGGTTATTACAAATGGTTAAAGAAAACACAAAAACATTAAGTATATGATAAATATTAGGTATTTCTATTTTCCGTCATATATTTTCGGGCTGAGTATCTACGCGTTTAAGACCATTAGCACCCAGATCCAATATTTTAAAGTACAAAAAAGTTTCTTGTTATCTAATTTATTGTAGAATTTAATTTGCTTTTCCTATTATTCCACCATCATCCAACTGGGTGACTTCGCCTGACCAACTTTTATAATTGCCCTCTTCATCTTCTAAAGTACCAAAGCACTTAGTTGTACCATTTTGCAATTGTACTCTTGATGTCTCTACAGATAAGACTCTGCTCTTTTTTTCACCTTGATTGTTTAACCAGTATTGAAAGTCACTTTTATAACTGTCACAACTAGGCCCTGAATGGGAAAACTGTAATTTTATACTAACTAGTGATGCAGCTAAGAATAATAAAAATAAGATACTTGTTATCTTAAGTAAGATACTTGAATAAAGGTTTATATCTGACCAACTGATACTTTTGAGATGTGTTTTAATGGTTTCTATTTTAAACATTTACTTTCCCTGTAATTTTAGTCCAACTTTATAGAACTTAGCACCCTATACATACTGACACAAGAAACTTTATAACAGGGCAAGCAGCATAATTTTTAATAACTAGTCTTCCATTTTGTACACAAAAGCCTAAAATATGTAACACAATCACTTACTAAGTGACGCTTTTAGGAAGTAAAAAAGCCCTTACGGGCTTTTTTTATGTCTGTAATTTAGTAAGTAACATACTCACATAAATTCACATATTAACGGCGGTTTTTACGTGCACGTGCACGGCGCTGTTTTTTCTCTTCTTCTTTAGCGGCTTTTTTGGCCTCTGCAGCGGCGCGTAAGCCAGCTACCATAATTTCTTCTTCTTCACGCATGGCTGGGGTTTCCATGGTAATACGGCCGATAATCCCATCACGTAATTCGTTAATCAGTATTTCAGACATTTTATAGGTGTCTATTTGGTTACCGCCACGAATACAACCACGCTTTTTACCGGCCATTTCTACAAACTCCCAGTCACTTTCTGGCAGTTCATCTATTTTATAGCGTGCTTTTAAAAGCTCTGGGTAGGCTTTTAATAAATACTCTGCGGTATAACTTGCCACATCTTCGTATTCAAGCGCTGTGTCACGTATTGCACCGGTGGCACCTAAACGATAACCCGAGTTCTCGTTTTCTACTTTAGGCCACAGCATACCCGGCGTGTCGTAAAGCATAATGCCATCTTCAAGCTTAATACGTTGCTGCGCTTTTGTTACCGCAGGCTCGTTACCCGTTTTTGCAACTATGCGCCCAGCTAATACGTTAATTAACGTTGATTTGCCCACATTTGGAATACCCATGATCATGGCTTTAATTTGCTTATCGGCGCCCACTTTATGTGGCACTAATTTTTTACAAAGCTCATTAATTCTGTGCACCTCAGCGGCTTTATCATGGCCAAACGCGATGGCTTTTACGCCACTTTCTTGCTCAAAATAGTCTTTCCACGCTTGGGTCATTTTAGGGTCGGCTAAATCCGCCTTATTTAAAATTTTGATGACCGGCTTGCCTTCACGAAGCGTAGTTACCATAGGGTTTTCACTACTGTAAGGAATGCGTGCATCAAGCACTTCAATGATCACATCCATTTGCGGCATTATTTCTTTAATCTCATTACGGGCTTTATTCATGTGCCCAGGGAACCACTGGATAGCCATTTTTAACTCCTAACATATAATTTGACGCTATTTTAACTGGCAATTCATTTAATTGCGCTATACTGGCGCAAATTTTTTTAGATTAGATATTATGGCTCTTAAATCTACCATTATTAAAGCGCAATTATCGTTAAGCGATATGGACCGCCACGTGTACCAAGATTTTAATTTAACGTTGGCACAGCATCCCTCTGAAACCGAGCAACGCTTGATGATTCGCTTATTAGCCTATGCGCTAAATAGTTGTGATGGCTTAGAGTTTACCAAAGGCTTAAGTGCCGACGATGAACCTGAGCTTTGGCATGTAAACTACAGTGAAGAGATAGAGCTGTGGATTGAGCTGGGCTTGCCAGATGAAAAGCGTCTTAAAAAAGCCTGCAATAAAGCTAAAAAAGTGGTGCTTTATACCTATGGCGAAAACAACCAAGCTATTTGGTGGCAAAAACATCAACCTAAATTGTACGATTTTAAAAACTTAAGTATTTTTAGCCTTGATTACGCCGCCACTCAGGCACTTGCAGATTTAGCTGACCGCAATATAAAACTTACCATTACCGTTCAAGATGGTGATGTGTGGGTCAGTTCTGATACGGCTAATATCGAAATAAAACCACAACAGTTAATGTAAATTGTAGGTAAGGGCGTATGAAAATAAACCACGTTATTGTATTACACGGCCTTTATATGTCGGGCTTTGTTATGCGCCCGCTCTGCTCTCGTCTTGAACAGTCTGGAGTTAAAGTACTTAATCTCACTTACAATACGCTCGACCCTAACTTAAGCACCATATTTAAACAAATTGATGAGTTTATTGGTGATGAGCCCTCTGCATTAGTATGTCACTCTATGGGCGGATTAATTGCCCGCGCCTACTTAGAGGCAGGCACGCCAGCGAGTCACCATGTCACTAAAGTGATTACGCTTGGCACACCCCATCAAGGCAGCCACATAGCGCAAAAGATGAAGCAAAAAGGGTTTGAAACCTTTTTAAAAAACAGCGTCGAGTTTTTACTCACTAAAAATGGTAACTGGCCGTTTAAGGCCAAGCTTTACAGTATTGCTGGCGATTTGCCCATTGGGTTAATGCCGTTAATTGTCAAAGGCAGTCAGTCCGATGGCACCGTTTTACTAGACGAAACCAAGCTTAAAGGCATGGCTGAGCATAAAGTGTTTCATTTAAGCCATACCAGTATGATTTATTCTCGCCAAGTGCTTGAATACATTATTAAGTGCCTTAACGAAGCAGCCTAGTCTTCGCCCGCCTCTGCTATTTTATAACTGATTAAAAATATCACCCCCAAAATAAGTGGCATTGGCGCGGCAATGTAGCCAAACGTGTCGGCATTGGCAAAACTTGCGCCTGCTAAATGCGCCACCAGCCCCAATACAAATGCTATAACGGCTATACCTACCACTATTAACTCTGCTTTATTTTGTTTTACTGTTTTTGCATCCATAATCGCTCTCCAATAAATTTAAGATATTTATTTTGCTTGAATGAATTATGCGCTACAGCCATAAGCATTTACTGATTTAGATCAATACATCAAATAGCCAATATTCAACCTTGTAGAAAACTTGTTTTAGATCATAATTTATCCATGTTTTGTCTTTATTTTATTGTTAAGGGGTAGAATTTTAATAAATTCAACCCATCTATATTGTATGAGTGATTTATTGCGCTGCACGTTATTAATAGTTAAAACCTATTGCATTGACTGGTTTAAACAATTTTACTAATTAATAGCACTGAGCAATAATGATCATCAGTTCATAAATAAACGGTTCATCAAGGAGCAAGGTATGTCACAGGTAAATGCAATTGGTTTAAACAGCGCAAAAAGCGAAGACATTGTTAAGTCACTCAATACATTATTGAGCAGCTACCAAATTCAATACATGAATGCGCGCGGTTTTCATTGGAATATTAAAGGCCGTAACTTTTTTGAATTACACATTAAATTTGAAGAGATTTACAACCTTCTGCTTGAAAAAGTAGATGAAATTGCTGAACGTATTTTAACGTTAGATGGCGCGCCACTACATGCGTTTTCTGATTACTTAGAAGTAAGTGAAATTAAAGAAGCTAAAAACATTAGCGATGGTACCGCAGCCGTAGAAAACCTATTAGCTGGCTACAGCACACTAATTAAAATGCAACGTGAAGTACTTACTCAAGCAGGTGATGCAGATGATGAAGGTACAGCGTCATTAATGGGTGATTATATTTCAGAGCAAGAAAAACTAGTATGGATGTTAAAAGCGTACTTAGACTAAGCTAAAAAATAAGCCCTCAAAAGGGGAGGGCTACAAATAGGGAGAATCGTAAATTTCTTTGCGATTCGGATACTATATTAGCGCCCCCTATCGACTAAACAACGCCACTGTTACCAGTGGCGTTGTTTTTGGTTTAAGCGGAGCATAAATAATTTTAAAGCAAACCAGCCCACCCTTTTCGCGCTTGCATTAAAAAGCCCCAGCAACGGCTGGGGCTTTTGTTAATACCAGCTCCTTAATTAAGTGAAGCTGGAAAAACTACAATTGTGCAGTATTAACTGCTTAAAATTTACTTCTAAAACCAATATAGAAGGTTTGCCCGATTGGGTCATACGTACCTGCGTCGGTTTCAGTACCTGTGCTTGAGCCACTTACACCTGAAAGTATACGTGGAGGCTCTTTATCAAATAAATTGTTAGCGCCGGCGTATAGCTCTACCGCGTCACTTATATGATAGCTTGCTTGTACATCGTGGTAGGTTACTGAACCAATACCCACGCCGCCAGCAGGTATACCAAAGCCACTTAAGAATTGATCCTCAAAGTCAGCAGCCCCTATGTAGGTCATGCTCCAGTTAAAATCAAAGTCATCAAGCTTATAGCCTAAGTTCCAGTTAGCTTTGTGCTCAGATGCGCCAATTTCACCAGCAAACTCATCTTTATCCGCACCCGGTAACGGAATAGTGTAACCGTCAATCAAGTAAGTGTATGCAAGGCGAGTTCTAAATGCGCCTGGGCCAATATCGGCAGAGTAAGTTAGTGTTAAATCAACACCTTCTGTTCCTAAGCCACCACTATTTGATACACCACTGTCAATAAACTCAAGTGAACCTGCGCTATTATTACCAGAAGGGCCGCTACGACGAGTTATAAAGCTACAGAAGCTATCGTCACCACCGCCATAACATTGGTCTAAAATAAATTGGCGCGGTGTAGATACAATCGCATCTGTGATTTCTATATCAAAGTAATCAAGGGTAACGTCAAGGCCCGAAATTAGCTCCTCTGGGGTAAATACCACACCCACAGTCACAGAGTCGCCCACTTCTTCTTTTAAGTCTGGGTTACCACGGTTAAAACCACTAATACCCTGTAAATCAGACTGGTTAAGGGTAAACTCACCGTTTGATGCAATATTATTTGCAACACCCGCATCGGCACGACACGCATCACCTACAGCGCCACCGCCACTGTTTGTAACACCTATACATGGATCGTTTAAACCACTAGGGAATGTTTGCGAAGGCGGTGAAAATAACTCATCAATATTAGGCGCACGTGTAGAACGAGCACGGGTAGCACGAAGGCGTAAGCTATCCATCACTTCCCAATCAACACCTACGTTCCAGCTTTCTGTATTACCTACTGTTGAGTAGTCAGATAAACGGACTGCGGCGTTCACTGTTACCGCATCCAGCACAGGAATGTTAGCCTCAACATAGTATTCAGTTACATCAAAAGAACCTTCGGTTGCAGGAATTGCATTACCGGCATTTAAGCCTGCTTGCTGTAGGGCATCAAATTCACTGCGAGAAAACTCTTCGCGGTATTCAAAACCAGCCGCAATACCTACCATACCCGCAGGCAGCTCAAATAAATCACCTGAGACATTACCGCCAATAATTTCTTGCTCTACCGACGTAGAAAGCGTACTTGGTGCACTAACAAAATCAATTGCACCTTGCGATAGTGAATTAAATCCGTAAATGTTTACTGGCGCACAATTAAAGCCACGCGCTGTTGCATCAATACAAATCGCTTCATCGGTAATGCCATCCGCATCTAAATCTTGGCTATCAATTACCGCCTCTAAACCTTGGCGAAAGCTTTGTACATTTACTAAGCCACCTGATACTTGCGACTCTTTCGTTTTACCGTACACATAGTAGGTATCGTAAAACCAGCTGTCGTTAATCTCACCCTGAAAGCCCACAGCTAAGCGGAATGTATCACGCTCTGCACGGGCACCACGGTTACCTACATCACTTAAACGTTTTGCAAAAAAGATATCTCTAGCACCATCACCGTCGGTGTCTGTTGCTGCATTGTAGATATCATCTGGCACAAAGGCATTTCTAAGCATTTCGCCATTTACGTCAAACTCAATTGGCACGCGGCCATTGGCATAAATGTCATCTGAGGCAAACGGAAAAGGCTCTAACTCTGAAATAGTGGTACTAGATGCGTACGTCCCTTCAAAAAAGAAGCTGTGTTTATCTGTTAGCTCGTAACTACCATTTGAGGCAAATAAGTAGCGCTCTGTTGGTATAGCAATGGTACGTACGCCGCTTCGGTTAAAGCCGTTGGCATCTATACCGTCACCGCCATTGGTGCTAAACGAGTCTTGTAAGTTGTTGTTTGGATCGTAAGTAAAGCGTGTATCGCCTGCATCAAAACGCCCTTGTGGCGGAAATGATGAGAAAAACGGATTAACGGCTTCAAAAATAGAACCCGGGTTTGCCGCCGGATCGTCTTCAAAATAAATACCTGAAAATTGGTCTACTGCAGAGCGCTCACGATCGCGTGAAAACACGGCTCCTTGGTCTGAGTAGCCTAAGTGGAACATGGCTTGACCTTTGCCATCACCCGTAGTTAAACCCGAGGTAAAAGAAAACTGGCGCGATTCATCATCGCCTTCGCTTGATTCGCCGTATTGGCCTTCAAACTCTACGCCTTCAAAGTCATCTTTTAGTACAAAGTTAACTACACCTGCAACCGCATCAGAGCCATATACTGATGATGCGCCACCGGTCATAATTTCCACTCGCTCAATAAATTGACTAGGAATGGTATTTAAATCAACTGCCGAGCTACCAGGTACACCCGATACATAACGGCGCCCATTCACAAGTACTAAAGTACGGTTTGAACCTAAGTTACGCAAATCAACAGTAGCTACACCCGCGCTTGCAGTTGAAAAGTTAGAGTTAGTACGGCTAATAGCTGGAGAACCAAATGCTGGGTTTTCTAGCAGTAGGTTTTGAATGTTTAAAGAACCCGATGCATCAATTGCCTCGCCACTTACAACCTGTATAGGTGCAGATGACATCGCCTCGGCTGAACGAATACGAGAACCCGTTACTTGCACGCGTTCTATTTTTTCTAGTTCGTCTTCTTCTGCGGCTAAACCTTGAAAAGAAAAGCCAGCAAGCACTGTCGCACTAAGTGCTAAAGACAATGAAGATTTTTTAAATGTACGACTATCTAAGTTATTTATTTTTTTCATACTATAATGTCCCTGAAATGTTATTTTTGTAACTGGTTGGTTACAAACATTTCAACATTAAGTGGAATAATTTTAAGACACTATGCGCATTATTTAATAGGCATTTAGTCAGGTACAAACAGCAGGATATATGGGATGAAGGTACTTATCCCAGATTGTTATAAATTAGATTAAATTTTTTTAACATTTTTTATTAAATACACGGTCTTTATAACTACACACTCTAGAGATGGATTTTTTTATGATTACTTACTTTCATGCACTAATTAGAGTTAGCACGAGCAAATTTGCAACATTCTTAACTCAGCAGGTGCAAGCTCACCGTCACTTTGATTCGCAAACACAACTGCCCGAGCAGCGTTTAGATCAAATAGATACCTCTCGTTTTAATGTGCTTTTTTACGAATTATCTAATTTAAATGATCCTACTCAAATAGTGCACCTAACTGAATTGGCTAAAACAATGAAAGTGGTGGTGATTGCTAGGTCGGCTGAATTTGCTAATTTTGCGTTTGAAGTCGGCGCAGTCGATTTTTTAACAGTTGATGCAACCGCTTCAAGGCTTGAAAAATGCTTCGATAAGCTTATTCATTTATGCCCATTAGCCACACAAGCCGAGCGCTTGTTTAAAGCCGCATCTGAAAACGAGCAACCCATTGCTGCACATATTGTTGTTAAAGATGTAGGAAAGGTACGTTTAATAGATATTAACGATATTGTATGGATAAACGGTGCGGGTAATTATGTAGAGCTGCACTTTAATGGTAACAGCGCCCCCGTTTTACACCGTGAAACCATGAAAAACATTGAGCAACAGCTAGAGCCTGAAGGTTTTATACGTATTCACCGCTCCACGCTTGTTAGAAAACATGCCATAAAAGAGCTTATGCCAACAGACAGCGGCGACTATAAAGTGAAGCTTAAAAACAATATCTCGTTAAATTTATCAAGAAGGTACAAAAACTGCCTAGAAAGCATTATAAGCCCCGTAGCATAGGGGCTTGTAATTCTATTTACCAGTAGGTTTTAATGTATTCATCGTCTGGGTGATGATGTAGGTAACTTTCTGAGTCTTTATAAAAGTTAACTTCAATATCGCTGTTGCTCCAGACCTTCTCGAACATATTTTTAGCAATAATGTTTGCATATAAGTAATCTACGCGTTCGTAGCCACGCTCTTTTACGCTGGCAAAGTACGCCTCTAACGAGTCCATGCTATCTACAGTTATTAACTCAAATTCTTCTAAATTAACCACAACACACTTTAGTGCGCCTTTAGGGTGCATACTTAGTTCGTTCACCACGCCATTAGTTAGTAAAGTAATTCCTTCATTATTAAAACTACCCATTAGCTTTAAATACATGGTGGGTGGCTGAGAGCAAATATAAAACTCTCCATGTGCTCCAAACATAAATAACCTTTTATATATCAGTGCTTCATTAAAGCTTAATACATTTTGCGTATTTTGCAGTTAATTTATAAGCGCGATAAAAAAGGCCATTTCGAGGGCTTTTTCTTCAAGGCTTTTAAAACGCCCAGATGCGCCGCCATGCCCAGCATCCATATCGGTTTTAAATACCAGTATATTGTTATCGGTTTTGAGTTCTCGCATTTTTGCTACCCACTTCATAGGCTCCCAATATTGTACTTGAGAGTCGTGCAGGCCTGTGGTGACTAAAATATGCGGGTAGTCTTGGGCGCTAATATTATCGTACGGTGAGTACGCAGCTATTACATCATAAAAGTGCTCATCGTTTGGGTTGCCCCATTCATCATACTCGTTAGTGGTAAGTGGAATACTTTCATCTAGCATGGTGGTTAACACATCTAAAAATGGCACATGACACCCTACACCTAAGTAAAGCTCTGGCGCTTGGTTTAATACAGCGCCCATTAACAAACCACCTGCACTGCCGCCAGAGGCAAATACTTTGTTTTTATCACCGTAGCCTTGCTCTACAAGAGCCTTTGTAATATCAATAAAGTCGCTAAAGCTATTTTGTTTATGCTCTTTTTTACCTTGCTCGTACCAATGGCGTCCTAGCATTTCGGAGCCTCTTACATGTGCAATCGCATACACAAAACCGCGATCTAGCAAACTCAATGAGGTACTCGAAAAGCTCGGATCTATCGTGTAACCATATGCACCATAGCCATATTGAAACAGTGGGTTAGTGCCATCCTTGGTAAAGGTGTCTTTTCTATAAACTAACGAAACAGGTACTTGCACGCCATCGCGTGCTGTCACGAATAAGCGCTCAGAGGCATAAAGTGCACTATCAAACCCGCCCAGTACTTGCTGCTGTTTTAACAATGTTTTTTTGCCCGTGGCTAAATCAACATCGTACAACGTTCCAGGCGTGGTTAGACTTGAATAATAAATACGTACCGAACGCGCCTGTGGCTCGGGGTTCATCGCCACAGCGGCATAGTAGCATGGGTCGCTAAATTCAAGCGCCATGCGCTCTTGAGCTTGGTTAATAACAACAAAGCGAGCTTGACCTTGCTCGCGCTCAGTTAATACTAAAAAGTCGTCAAATATCTCTACGCCTTCAAGCAATACATGCTCACGGTGCGCGGTGTGCTCTTGCCACTGCGTTTTATCTGCAATCGTTTCGCTTGTTGCCGTCATCAGTCTGAAATTTTTAGCTTGCCAGTTGGTTACTATGTAATATGTATCGCCGTGTTTATCTATATCAAACTCATGCCCTTCTTCGCGCGGTAGTAATGCGTTAAATTCTCCTTGCGGGTTATTGGCATCAAGCACCCAGGTATCGTTTGTTTCGGTGGTGGCCAAATCTATAATAATAAGGCTCTCGTCACGGCTTTTACCCAAGCCCATAAAAAAGCTTTTATCGTGCTCTTCATACACCATGACATCTTGGCTTTGCGCTGTGCCTAGTTCATGCCTAAACACCTGAAAACCCAGTAACGTTTGTAAGTCTTTTTTAACGTAAAATACGGTTTTATTGTCGTTAGCCCAAACAATTTGCCCTTCGGTGTTTTCTAAAACATCGCTGAGCATTTCACCTGTTTGCAGGTTTTTAAAATGTACGCTGTAAATTCTGCGCCCTTCGGTATCTTCGCTGTATGCCATTAATTGCTCGCATGGGCTTAGCGCGACTTCACCTAGTTCGTAAAATTCATGGCTTTGAGCTAAAGCATTCACATCAAGAAGTAACTGCTTGTTATCGGTGTTAATACTTGTGCTTCTGTAATGGCGCGAATACTCATCGTCACCACGTACCTCTGAGTGATACCAGTACTTGCCATCTTTAACCGGCACCGTGTTGTCATCTTTTACGATGCGCCCTTTTAGTTCTTCAAAAATACTGTTTTGAAGTGGTTTTATTGCGGCTAGTTGCTCATCGCAGTATGTATTTTCGGCCGCTAAATGGGCGAGTATTTCTGGGTTTTCGCGCTCATCATCGCGCATCCAGTAGTAGTTATCGGTGCGCGTTTTATTGTGCATAGTTAATTGATGAGGTTGCTTTTTAGCAACAGGAAAACGAGCTAATGATTGAGAAGAAAATTCACTTAAAGACACAACAAAACCGTATAAAAAATAACAATGCAGGCAGTTTATCATAAAAATAAAAAAGCCCACTCATAGAGAGTGGGCTTGAGGTATAAGTCCAAATTTTAAAATTACTGCAATTTTATTCTTGTCATTACACCCATGGGAAGATGGTTTTTATTTTAAAAGCGTTAAGAGAGCTTAGTCCAGGCCATTGCCCAGCTTTTTCCGATACCAGGTTCAAAGCTTGGGTCTTTATCATTATTGGTTCTGCAAAATTGGCTAAATGGCCATGCCTTACATTGGTATATATAACCTGTTTTAGGCTGCAGTACGCGAGTCCCCGCATTGTATTGTTCGCCCCCATTAGGGTATACAAAATCATATGCTTGGTTGGTGCACTTAGCGGGGGTATCGCACTTTGCAATGCAATGAAAATCAACCTTTGCCTTATTAATACCGCTACTTTCTAGGGCAAATATTTCGTTATCTCGATAGCCAACAACCAACCCTTGTTTGGTCATTCTACCTGCACTTACCAGGGGCACATGCACGTTTATATACTCAGCAACTAAGCGTGGCCAAGCATGAGGCTCACCTTGTTCTAAAGAGGTAATTTTATAATCAAACGATAAATCAACAAGCACTCCTTGCATGTCTGAAAAGGTTACACTAACCACATCCCCAATGAATAATTGAGTATGATGGTTTAAACAACCTATAGTTGACCATTTTCCACAGGCCAACGACGTATGCATAAACACAGTAACACCTTAAGAGTCACAAAATTTTATCCATATCATATGGATACACAAAAACGACACTGAGGGCAAGCAATACCGTATAAAAATTATGCAGCAGCCCCGCTATCGTAGTTTACACCTTAGACCGGAAACTTTGCGTCTTAGCCTTTCGACTAATTTGCCAACAGAAAAAAGTGATTATAAAACGTGCGCAAAGCTTATTCAAACAAAAGAATGTAACCGAGATTTTTATATAACCCTAAATAACTAAAAAGCCAACTTGTTAAAGTTGGCTTTTAATAGTTTAAGAGGTTTGGTTTATAGGGGCTTTTCGCCTAAATACTTTTCGAAAAGCCATTTTAAACACGCCGCCAATATCGCCTAAAATAATGTACAAGCACGGCACCAATATAAGGGTGATTAGTGTTGCAAACATTACCGCAAAGCCTAGCGCTACTGCCATAGGGATTACAAATTTAGCTTGTAAACTGGTTTCAAACATTATGGGCAGAACCCCTGCAAAGGTTGTAATAGAGGTTAATAATATTGCCCTAAAGCGTGCACAACCGGCTTCTATTACCGCGTTTTTAACGCTTACACCCTCTCGGCGTACTTGGTTTACGTAGTCGGTCATTACCAGCGAGTCGTTTATTACAACGCCAGCCGCGGCTATTAAACCAAAGCCCGACATTAAGCTAATGTCTAAATCAAACCAAAAGTGTCCCCAAATAGCCCCCGTTAAACTAAACGGAATAACCGACATAACAATAAGCGGCTGGGCATAACTTTTAAGTGGTACAGCAAGCAATATATAAACTAAAATCATGCCGCCTACAAAAAACAGCAGCTGCTCATTAGCTTGCGCTTGTTGCTCTTCTATTGCGCCACCTAGCTCTGATTTTACACTTGGGTATTCTTCTTTAAGTTGCGGCAGTAAGTTTTCTTTTACTTGCGAAACCACTTCGCCAGGCTCTATAGCTTCTTCATCAATACTGCCGTACACATAAACAGTACGATAACCGCCCTCACGGCGAATATAGCTAATACCCGGCGTTTCGGTTAATTCAACCACATCACCTAAAAGTACTTCACGCCCTTGCGGTGTAGTAACTACAGTGTGTTTTAGCGATGAAAACGCTTCGCGAGTCAGTTTAGGGTAACGTACCATTACTCTTACTTCTTCGCCGTTACGTATTACACGCTGTGCTTCGCCAC
Source organism: Pseudoalteromonas sp. P1-30 (assembly GCF_001400005.1). Classification (NCBI taxonomy): domain Bacteria; kingdom Pseudomonadati; phylum Pseudomonadota; class Gammaproteobacteria; order Alteromonadales; family Pseudoalteromonadaceae; genus Pseudoalteromonas; species Pseudoalteromonas sp. P1-30. The sequence continues at coordinate 88,659 of NZ_LKBC01000013.1, read as the reverse complement.
CATAAAAACTAGCGCCTACTTGATTTGCAATGTTAGCAAGGTCGAGCCCTAAATCGTAAGCTACAGGTTTTAAGCTCATTTGCACTTCTTTGCTAGCAGGGTCAATGGTCGAGCTTATATCAAACAAGCCTTTTTGTTGCTGTAATAGCTGAATAAAACGACGGCCTGCCGCATTAAGCGTTTCTATATCAGAGCCAAACAGTAAATAACCAAATTCGCCTTCGCCGGTGCCGCCACCGCCGCCAACATCATCTTCAATAGTGAGTGATTTAATACCGGCAATGGTTGGCATAGCTTCTCGCCAGCGGCGCGAAAGTTCAAACGCGTTATAAGGGCGTAAATCTTCATCAACCAACGGCGCAAGTAACTGAGACTCCGTTCTGCCTTGGTTAAATACCAGTACATCACGAATTATTTTTTGGCCAAATTCACGCTCTGTTTCTTCATCAACTCTTAACACCATGGCTTCTACTTCACGAATAGCTGCAATAGTTTGTAAGTCAGACACATTGTCATTCATTTCTATTTGAATTTGCGGAAAATCATGCGGCACTTTAGGAGTGGGTACAGTGCGTACTTTATTTGATGTGATCAGCGCAATGCTTATAAAAAACATAGCAATAAAGCCAAACAATACTGTCCAACGCCAATCTACACAACGCGATATAAAACGCTTATAAGGGCCATTTACAAAACCAAAAAAGCGGGTATTAAACCTATCGCGCCAGCCCCCTTTTTTAATAGGTGAAAAGTGCGTGTGGGCAATGTGCGCCGGTAAAATAAGTTTTGATTCAACTAAGCTAAATACTAAACACAGCATAACTACTACGGCAATACCGTAAAAGAAGGCGCTTTCTGGCCCGCTTGAAAGTGTAAACGGGGCAAACACCGCAATGGTTGTTAGTACACCAAATGTAGCAGGGGTTGCTACACGGTTAGCACCACGGACGACGTTTTCAACTCCGCCTCCGCTTTTTTCAACCTCAGTATAGGCGGCCTCTCCTATTACTATGGCGTCATCTACCACTATCCCGAGCACCATAATAAAAGCAAACAACGAAATAATATTAATGCTTATACCAAATAAAGGCATTAGCATCATGGCGCCTAAAAAGCACACTGGTAAGCCAATCATTACCCAAAGCGCTAATTTAAAGCGCAAGAATAACGAAAGCATAATAGCGACTAATATTGCCCCTTGAAACAAGTTAGCTTTCATCATATCAAGGCGCGCATTTAGGTAGTACGTCATGTCCATTAATGGCTCTAACCTAACGCCCGGTGGCAGCTGGGTATTTTTTTGCTCAATAAATGCTTTAACCGAATCGGCAACGGGGATCATGTTTTGATCTTGCGTTGCCTTTACCGACATATACACCGCGTTTTCGCCATTAAATTTAAAGTAGCGCTCGCCTTCGGTAAATTGGTCTTTAATAACAGCAATGTCTTGCAACAATACTTTAGCGCCGTAGTCGCCTATTTTTACCGGAATTTGTCTAAACTCATCGCCAGAGTAATACTGGTTTTCAACCCGAACAGAAATAATCCCCGCATCTGTTGTTAGTTGCCCCGCCGAAAAATTAGCAGAGTAATTACGCACAGCGGTCATTACATCGCTTAGGGTTAAATTGTATTGGCGTAAAGTGTCTGGGTCGATTTCAATGGCTATTTCATCAAGCGGCACATCGTTTTCTACCAACGACACGTTAGATAGCTGTAATAGCTCATCTTCAATTTGATTGGCAATTGGTTTGAGTTCTGTCAGCGGCAAATCGGCAACTAAGGTCATCCCTATAACATCTTGCCTAAACTCAATCTGACTTATGGTGACCGGTTCCATACCTGCAGGAAAGGTTGCAATACCATCAACACGCAGCTTTACCTTATCAAGTACATCGGTAAGCTCTGCATCGGTGTTAATTTCAAGGCTTGCTCTACCGCCATTTCTAAAGGCGCGGTACACGCCCTTTTTAATTTCGGTCACATCCTTTAGTGATTCTTCAATTTTTATAAGAATGCTTTCTTCAATTTCTTGTGGTGAGGCACCGGGGTAATTTGCCTCAACATTAATGTAGTTAATTTCTACATTAGGAAACATTTGGCGCTGAATGGTTAAGTAGCTAATAATCCCCATAATGATGATAAAAACCATCATTAGGTTGGCTGCAACAGAGTTTTTAGCAAAATAAGCTATTAACCCTGTTTGTTTTTTTTCAATTGATTCGCTCATTAATTTACACCTTACAACTGTTGCGCATCAGCGCTACTTTCGGTGTTTGTATTAGCGTTACTTGGCTCGCCCATGCCAGCCACTTTAACCTGCATGCCTTTTTGTGGGTATTCAGGTAACGTGGTAACCAACTTATCATCGGCGTTAAGTCCGCTGCTAATATAAAAGTACTCGCCTTCTTCTCTCACTACGGTTACTTTGCGCGGTTCAAGCTCTTGGTTTTCGTTAACTATCCACACCGTTTGGTTATTAACTAATGATTGCGGCAAACGGTAAATATTATTAAGCATGGCGCCTGCAAAATTAACCTGCACGTAGCTGCCAAATTTAATAGCCGGTTGCTGTGTTTTTAAGCCGTATGGGTCTTCAATACGTACCACTAAGCTGCTCATGCGCGTCGCGTTATCTACAATACCTAGGTCGCGGTCAATCACGCCTTCACGTGTAAAACTGTTTAAACCTTTTTGAATAATAGTGGCCTTAATGCCCTTAATTCGCTCCGGTAAAAATACGCTATCAAAACCAGCAATAGGAATAATAACCTCTGCTGTTTCTATATTATTTAAATCGGCCACTTGTGCGCCCATAGCCACAAACTGGCCTACCCCCACATTGCGGCTTATAACAAGCGCATCGTAAGGTGCTTTTATATCGCAGTTTTCTAAATCGCGTTGCGCTCTTTTTAATGCGGCTTGCGCCGATTTAACCGCTGCTTGGGCGCTTAGCACCTGCGGTTTACGTAAAAACAAGTCGGTACGTGCCTTACTCGGAAAACGCTTTGCTTCGTCTTCGGCTACTTTTGCCTGCGCTTGCTCTTCAATTAAGGCCGCTTTGGCACGCGCTAAATCGGCTTCGGCTACCAATACGGCTGCTTCGTAGTTGTCTTTTTCAATGCTAATAAGTGTATCGCCACGAGAAACCACGCCACCCGCTACAAAGTTAGGGTGCCAACTAATTACCTCGCCCGACACCTGCGCCGCCAACTGCGTGTTTTCTAATGGTTTTATTTCGCCATAGCTGTTTATTATTACTTGATGATTATTAGCTTCTACAGGCTCAACTTGCACGGTGGGGCGTGTATCTACTGCTGTTTTACTTTGATCTTCTTGTGCAATAGCGTTTATTCCCATAAAGCCCACTACACCAATGGCTAATGCTACAAATGGGAACACCCATCTCAGTGAATTTGATTGCATATCCTAATTACCTCATATTTCTACTAACACTATAATAACAGAGCGCAATAAAACATTAACCTGACATTTGTAAGCAACTGTTACAAATAAAATTGGGAACTAAATATAGCTGTGTACCCGTTAACAAACACCTGCTATTCATCGCATTTATTATATTTTGTTACAAACTTTTACTATTTAAAATCAACACATTACAGGTTTAGGCTATTATTTCATCGAGAAGATGTGCGAACAAATTTTAATTTACGTACAGTCACACTAAATAAATAACAGCGAAAAAGATTATTACAATGAAATTAACAACCCTTGCGCTAACACTTAGTGTAGCGCTTAGCGGCCACGCACTGGCTAGCGATAAAAAAGAAGACAAAAAACCACAAACCCTAAGCGAAATGGTCGAAGGACAAACCGAATTTTCAGGTATTTTTAATTTATACCAAGACCCAAAAACCGGTGAGCACTTAATGGTGATCACCGAATCGCAGCTTAATACCCCTTTTGTATACTTTGCTCATACAGTCGACGGTGTCACTGATGCTGGGCATTATCGCGGTGCCTATAGAGAAACCAAGCTTATTGAGTTTAGAAAATACTTTGACCGCATAGATATAGTTAGCAAAACCCCTCGCTATAAATTTGATCAAAACAGTGCCATTGCCAAAGCAAGCAATGCCAATATTAGCGAAGCCGTTTTAGCCAGCATTAAAATAGAAAAAGAAGAACAAGGAAAAATAGCCTTTAAGGTCAACAAGCTATTTTTAAGTGAGGCGCTACACAAGGTATCGCCAACGCCAAACCCAGCCGATAAAAAAGCTAAAAAACGCTTTAAAGTGGGTAAATTAAACAGCAAAAAGTCGCGTATTGTTAAGCAGCGTCCTTACCCAAATAACTTAGATGTGGTTGTAGATTACGTATTTAGTAATGCCAGCCCCACCGTGCGTGGTACAAGCGCAGTAAGCGACCCGCGCAATGTCTCTGTAAAGGTGCAGCACTCTTTTGTTGCATTACCAAAAAACGACTATAAACCACGTAAAGATGACGCGCGCATAGGCTATTTCACCAATCAATTTGATCTAATGACCTCGACCGATTGGGCACCGTATGAAGATGTTATTAAACGCTGGGACCTACAAAAGAAAAACCCTAGTGCTGAGCTTTCTGAGCCAGTAAAGCCAATTACCTGGTGGATAGAAAATACCACCCCAGTAGAGTGGCGCGACACAATACGCGATGCCGTACTTACCTGGAATAGCGCTTTTGAAAAAGCCGGTTTTAAAAACGCACTAGAAGTTAAAGTACAACCCGATGACGCAACCTGGGATGCTGGTGATATTAACTACAACGTATTACGTTGGACATCATCACCTAAACCACCATTTGGTGGCTACGGGCCGGCTCTTGCTAATCCGCTAACAGGTGAAATACTTGGCTCAGACATTATGCTTGAGTTTGTGTTTATGAAAAACCGCTGGATTTACGACACGCTTTACACACAAGGCACAATGAGCCACGGCGAAAACCTGCACACAAGTGGCGATTTAAATTGCTCACTAGGCCATGAAATTCAACAAAACCTATTACTTGCTAAAGGCTTAGCAACAGGTGCCTCGATTGATGACAATGAAATGATTCGCCAAGGTTTAACTCAGTTAATTCTTCATGAAGTAGGCCATACACTAGGCTTAAACCACAATATGAAATCGTCTATTTTGTGGGATGAAAAAGAGGTTCATGATAAAACCAAAACCCAAGGCATAGTTACAGGCTCAGTGATGGATTATGCGCCGGCCAACATAGCACCCATTGGTGTGCAGCAAGGCGATATTTTTCAAACCAAGCCAGGCCCTTATGACGACTGGGCTATAAACTATGGATACAGCACAGCCCTTGAAGATAAAGCCGCAGAGCGCGCACGCCTAAATACTATATTAGCGCGCTCTAGCGAGCATGCGCTTGCCTTTGGTAACGATGCCGACGACATGCGCGCACCGGGTCGCCATATAGACCCGCGCGTAATGATAGGCGACCTTTCATCAAACCCTGCAGCCTATGGCGCCGACCGTATGGCGCTAATTAATAAGCTATTTACTGAGCTAAAAGATAAAGCCACAGTAAAGGGTGAGTCTTACCAACAGCTGGTTACCTCAGCTAATAGTTTATTTGGCCAATACCGCTCGCAAGCGGGCATTGTTTCTCGCCAAATAGGTGGTGTATATGTTGAACGTGCCGTTGTGGGCGACCAGCATGCTGATAAACCCTTTACCCCCGTACCGCTTGAGCGCCAAACACAAGCAATGAACATACTTGCTAAATATGTATTTGCGCCAGATGTACTCACTAGCATGCAACCACTGTATAACTATTTACAGCAACAACGTCGCGGCTTTAGCCATTATGGTAAAAATGAAGACCCTAAAGCGCACAAAATGATTTTAGGCATGCAAAAAACAGTACTTGCGCAATTGCTGCACCCTGCTGTTATGCTGCGTATTTCAGACACCGCGCTGTACGGTAACGAATATAGCCTAACGCAATTTATGGACGACCTAACTGCCAGTATTTTTGTTGATAACAAAGAGAGCACGTCTATTAGCCGCAATCTACAAATAGAGTATGTAAATCAGCTTATTGCTATTGCAGGCCTAGGCAAAGCCAGTAAACACGACAATTTGGCAAAAACTGCCGCGCTCTATCAGTTAACACAAATAGCTGATACAAGCGTAGGATGGGGAGCCGATACAGCAACTAAAGCGCATAAAAAGTATATTGATCACTTAATTGCTAAAGCGTTAGAAGCTTAACTAACTAAATCAAACAGGCCACGTAATACGTGGCCTGTTAATTTATAAATAAATTGTGCCTTTTAAATACCGCACAGCGTTACCGGTTAAGGTCACTGTATTTTCGCCTACTTCGCATTGTATAAAACCACCACGGCTTGAAGCCTGATACGCATTTAATTTATTTTTACCTAATTGCTGTGCCCAGTAAGGGGCAAGGCCGGTGTGAATAGAGCCCGTAACAAAATCTTCTTCGCCGCCACTTGCTGGCCAAAAATAACGAGACACAATATCGTACTCAGCAGAACTCGCTGTGGCGACCACATCAAGTGGATATAAGGTTTTTAACAAATCAGACTCAGTGGTTAAATCATGAATTTGTTGAGCATTTTCGTATATAGCAAAATATGCTTGGCGGTTTTTAAGCACCTTAATAGGTTGTATAGACAACCCTTTCAATAGCGCATCGGGTACCGCTTGTACTTCATCTGGCGCTTGTTTAGGAAAGGTCATAGCAAAACTGCCATCGCTATTTTTATTAACAATAAGCTCCCCTACAGCCGCGGCGTTAAAGCGCACTTGGCTAAGGTTGTGCTGCTCGCATAAAACATACGCAGCAGCGAGCGTAGCGTGGCCGCAAAAATCTATTTCCATTAATGGTGAAAACCACCGTATAGAAAAACTGCCATCTGCCTGAGGGCACGTAAACGCAGTTTCAGAAACATTATTTTCAGCGCCAATATTAAGCATTAACTCATCACTAAGCCACGACTCAAGCGGGATCACTGCCGCGTAATTGCCTTTAAATAACTCGCTGGTAAACGCATCAATTTGATGGATGGTGAGTTGCATGGGTTCCCCCCTAAATTAGTTATAAACAAGCCGAAGGTAATACATCTTTAGGTACTGTCGTTTTATTTTCACCCACAGCTTGCATCCCTACAACAGGTTCATCAAAACCACATAACCATGCAATAGGACTTGTGGGGCTATTAGTAACGACTGCGGGTCTAAAAGTTAAAACTGTATTTTGCAAAGGCTGCGAGGCTTTATTCCCCAAGCTAATGTTAATTGCACCGTTTTCTATGGCAATACCTGTCACTCGATTTCCTATTAAATATTTACTTTCAGGCACATTTGCTTGTTTATTATTTTTAGGAAACGCTCTGTTTTCAATGTAATACGTAGTTACGTCTTCTCTAATTACTGCGGCCATAGCAAGCGGATCAACAAGTTCAGCTTTTTGCATATATTTACTGTATTGAGGTAAAGCAACGGCCGCCAAAATACCAATAATAGAAATTACGACCATCAATTCAATTAGCGTAAATCCTTTTGACTTCATAACACTTCTCCTAGCATAAAAATTGGTTGGTAAGCCGCTTTCACAAATAAGTAAATTGACACAACAATGACTAATCCATACAGAATAACCAGCTTATTTATAAAGCCTTTAGCCTGCACATTAAATTGTTCCAGCTGCTGCTCAAGTAACACTTTAAACTCTTCATGAGTTTCGTAGCCTAACGAATCACACTTAGCCAAATGTTTAGTTTCGACTATTGCGGCGTTTTCATCCTCTTTAAAATTTACCGCAAAGTTAAGCGTTGTCATTAGGCGATCGTATTTCTTAATTAAACTGCGAGGAAGTAAAGCTTTTGATAAACCAGTAAAAGGCTGCGAGTCGGTTAAAGCGCATGCATTTTTAATTTTAAAAATTACTATAAAAATAATGCTTTGCAGTAAAACCAATAGAATAATTGGCACATACCAATAAGAAAAGTAATCATCTAAGGTGTGCGCGGAAGAAGCCATATGATTGCTATATATCTCTACAAATGTAGGAACAACAAAAGACTGATATAAAAGCGAAGAAAAAACATAAATAAAAAAAACAGCAGTTAAATAGCTAAAAATGCCTTTGTGCTCAAATTTATACCCGCTAACTAGCTGCGGTACACATTGATAATGCAGGGCTTGTTTTTGCAAAATACCTGCATCTTGCAGGGCAAATTTTGCTGCAAGGCAATTGGCTAATTTACTGTCTGCGTATTTATTAGCATAAACGGCTAAATACGATTGTGTGGTTAGCTCTTCTTTTTGTGCGGCACTTAATGTTTTAGAACTATAGACACGGCAAATGTAGCCAAACTGATTCCAATTCATACTTTATCCTTTTATTTGATAAAGTAACTTGCCACATATTTAGCACAATATAAATAGAAGACGATTGTTTTTTAAGCCATTGCGGGGCGGATTTTATAATATTGCATACATGCAAATTGCACGGCATTTGTAAGTAGTAGCATAACAAACATTAAAATATGCGAGGTGCTGGGCATAGCACTGCTTAGCTCTACAAATAAGCCACAAGTACCTGCTACAAACTGCAAGCTAAAGTAGCGGGCGCTTAAATTGCTAATATTACCACTGCGTAAGGTTTTATACGTTTGCGGCATAACCCGCACTGAGCTCATTACCAGCCCTACGTATGTAAGGGCGTTGAGCACCGATGATGTTTCTAAGCTTTTATTTAACAGCAATAAAAAAGGTAATAACGAAAAGCCAAGCATAGCCACAAGCTGTATACGTTCAGCTTTTGCGGCGTTATAGCGTGCAAAGTAATATAAAATTAGACCACTTAGCGCCCCAGTTACAAAAAATGGTAAAGCAATAAAGTAGCGTTCAAAATAAATATTGTAGGTAATAAAGTAGAGACTTTGTGCTAAACCAAAGGTCATCATTAATAGTGATAACCCCGACACACTGCGATTCTTTCTAATTTTGCTCAATAGCGGTAAAAAGCTAAAAACTAAAATAAAAGCCGAAAAAATAGGTAGATAGTGCGCCAAAACAACCTCGCTCGTTACTTAAATGTTAATATAAAACCCGCCTGAAACAATAAATAAACATATGTTTTTAAAAGGGTTTTAAAGTGAGCGCGCATTGTAATGATGAATACATTTTACTCAACAAATTAGCGTAAACCTATATTAGGCACTGGCAAGATAGCTGTACAAAAATCGTTACTTTAAGTGAACACCAGAGCCACTTTGCATTTAAAAGTTACCAACCTTACACCACAGCTTAAACGCATTTTACTCTAGAGATCGGCTCGCTCTAAAACAATTGTTGTGCATTCATCGCACAACTATGAAATAGAACTGATAATTGTTATCATACGCAGGTCTGTGGCAATTACACAAAAAATAAACTATGAGAAAAACACTTTTTAAAATTCACAGCTGGGTAGCCCTTATAGCGCTTATTCCGCTGCTTGTTATCAGTATAACTGGTAGCGTTTTGGTATTTAAAAGCGAGATTGACGGCTTACTAATGCCAGACAGTCACTTTGTTGTACAACAACAAGCCAACCGCTTACCTATTGATACACTTATAACAAAAACTCAAAAAACCTACCCTGAGTATGTTGTTGGTAGCTGGGAAATATTTAACGATGATACTGCTGATCGGGTTTATTTAATTAAACGCGGTACAGAGGACTGGTATAAATTTCATTTAGATCAATACACGGGCAATATTTTATCGGAGCCAGTAGGCACTAGCCATTACTTTACCGACTGGTTTTTAGACTTACATTACACCTTTTTACTTAACGATTTAAAAAGCTTACCAGGGCAAACTGGCACTGTTTTAGGGTTCTTTTTTGCGGTGTTTTTTTTAGTACTGGGTATTACAGGTCTTATTATTTATCGTAAGTTTTGGCAGCGGTTATTTAGTGTACGCTGGCGCGCCACATTGCAAATAGTACTTAGCGACATTCATAAAATGACCGGTGTAATTGGCTCGCCAATTATTATAATTTTAGCCATCACCGGCGGCTACTTTAACGGCGCGGTGTGGTATCACGAAGTAATTGAACACGCAGAAGAAGAGCACTTTGTATTAACTAAAAATTTATACAATGAAGAGATTTCTTTTCAGCACGTACTTGATGACAGCCAAAAGCAAATACCCACCTTTAATGGTACGTTTTTAGTAATGCCGCTTGAGCCAGACGAAAACATAACGTTATTTGGTGAGGTTGATACCAGCAACCCGCTTGCCAGTGAATATGCCAATACCGTGACTTACAATAAGCTAACGGGCGAGCATATGGCTAACTGGGACATTCGCGAAGTGGGTGTAGGTTGGCAAGTAATTGATAGCTTTAGAAAACTACACTTTGGTTATTTTGCAGGGCTCATTAGTAAAATAATTTGGTGTGTTATTGGTTTAAGCCCTGTTTGGCTTGGCGGTACTGGCTTTTATTTATGGTTTACTCGCCGTAAGCGTAAAAAACAGTCTCAAAAAAACCGCTTAAGTAAACACCGCACCGTAAGTGCTTGATTAAAAAATCACCTCACTGTAATGTTAAAAATCACAGTGAGGTGATATATGAAATATTTAGTTTTTACACTTAGTTTATTGCTAACTGCTTGCAGTAGCACCCCGCCCGAAACGCCAATTAAAAAAGTACAACTTACCCATATAATAAATCACTCGCTTTTCGAGCAGGTTAAAACACCTAGCGAGCACAGTATTTTTGAGCTGTCGGAGCCTGAAGAAAGCGCGTTTTTAGCCTACGCACACTCGCGTTTAAGCAATGTTCGCGCTGATGAAATTATTTTTAATTACCTGCAAAACCAGCTCACCAACTTTAAGTATGATGGCGCCACCCTCACAGCCCAACAAGCGATTGAACGCTCAGAAGGTAACTGCATTAGTTTAGCCATACTTACGCAAAGCTATGCGCAGCTTTTAAATCTCGAAACCAGCTTTCAAGAAATGACGAGCGAACCTGTGTATGCCAAAGAAGGCAATGTAATTTATGTTGCTAACCACTTTAGAACGAAAATTTACGCCCCAAAAAAAGAAACAGATGAAGATATTATTGTAATAATTCGCGCAGGCACGTTAATTGATTACTTCCCCACTCGTGGCAGCTTTTATTCAGGCAGCGCTACGTATAACGATTTACTCTCTAATTTTTATAGCAACTTAGCCGCTACGGCACTAGCCGAAAACAATCTTAATAAGGCTTACTCTTTAATTATGCAAGCCAACCGCTTTACCCCAAACGATACAGAGCTGTTTAATATAGCCGGCGTGCTGCACCGCCGTGCAGGCGATTTAAAAAGCGCTCACATGATTTACCAAACCGCGCTTGATAGAAACGATATAAGTATAAATTTAATTAATAACTATCGAATATTAGCAAAAGAGCTGGGAGATAAAACACTAGAAAAACGCCTAACAAGCCAGCTTGTTGATAAAGAAAAAGATCCCTACGAGCTACTCGTTATTGCTAAAAATAACTTACATCAGGGCAAGGTCACTCAAGCTAAAAAACAACTCGAACTTGCCATTGCAAAAGCCCCTTATATATCGGAGCTCTATTTAGAGCTGGCTAAAATTCGCTACCAACAAGGTAACACAGCGCAAACACAAAGCTTGCTTGAAAAAGCCATCCAGTATGAGCGCAATAAAGAAAGGCTAAACGTATATCAAGCTAAGCTTGCGTCGCTAAACAAGCACAATTAACCATCGGTATTTTAAATTAGTTTAAACACGGCTTTTGCTAATGCACTTATTACACAAGTGCATTAGCGTGTTATAGCAATTTACTTAAAGCGAGTAGTAAAAGCTCAACCAGCCGCGCATTTCATCCTCAAAGCTATCGCCTTCAACGCGGGATAATCCCATATTAAAGGTTAAATCGTTCACACCGACGGGGCCTAATCCAAAGCTAAAATTGCCTTGATATTTTAAACCATAACTTTGTGCGTATACCGCATCATCTACCTGATGCTGTTTGTAATAAAGCCACGGCATGCCTTCTTTAAAGCTAAAACCACCGCCATAACCCATGTAGCGCTCAGCAGTTGTGCTATAAAATGGCAGCTCTGATGAAAGCACAAACTCACTATTTTGGTGCTCGCTAATTAGGTTTGAGCTAAATCCGCCTAGCACTAAGCTGCTATCATCGCGCTGCTTTTGAGTAAAATTAATATAAAGCGGCACATCAAACGCTTTACCAAATACTTTGGCCGCTAAATCATAGCCATCCCAACTCTTGTTTTTACTGCTGCCATCGTAATACCGGGCATTAACACTTTGCCCTATAGCAAATGCTTGGCGGTCGTACTGCCAGCTTTGTGTAATGCCTATGCGTGCCCATTTATTATAGTCTTGCTTATAATCGGTATAGTTATAAGCCAGCTCTGGCGTTATGCTAAACGCCGCGTATTTAATCGGGTAACTTAAGGCTGCAAAACCACCTCGTGCAGATACATCTGCATTTTCGCTCGTTTGGTATTGTTTTGCGGTATTTAAATCATAATCAAATACACTCAATTTAAGCTTAACTGGCAGTGCATTGTATTTTGCTTGGGCGTACCCACCGTGCAAAGCATCATCATTTAAATCAACACTATAGCCCGCTTGAAGGTCTAACTGTTTAAGTAAGTCACTACTTTTAATATTTATATTTAAAGCACTTGAAGCGGCCGAGTAATACTGTGCGCCTAGCGCTAAACTCGCATGCTGATCAAGCACATCGTAGCTGCTTTGTTTACCTACATTTTCGCTATATATTTTTGCTTTAGGCAAAGTGTACTGATCAACCAAAAGCAGTGGCGCGCTATTATCAAGTGCTAAATCAGTGACTATTTCACCCTCTACCGTACTCGGTAATTGCTTTACATTAGGCCCATCAGCAGTGATAGATAAATAAAGTAATGCCCCTTCGTTTGTTTCTAGCGGGTGGGCAACGGCTTCTTGGCCCTGGGTAAGTTTAGTTAATGTGCTACTTGCAATATGGTAGCTATAAATATCAGTTGAGCCTTTTAAGCCGGCTACAAAGTCAATTTTTTCTCCGTTTTTACTAAAGCTTGGTTGGCTTAGGTATTGATACCCGTTTGGCATAGGCACGGCTTGGCGAGTATTATTGGCAATATCTTGTATATACAATTGCCAATTCTCATTCAAATTGGCTGATACATAAGCTAGTTGGGTTCCATCAGGGCTAAAAGTTGGGTAGTCGTAAGCTGTTTTTAAGCTTTTAGTAAATAAAGGGGTAATGGTTTGCGTTGTTAAGTCTACTTTTACTAATTCTGAGTAGCCACCACGTACTTGCTCGGCGTAAAGGGTTTCTCCATTGTTTGTAACACTAAAGCGGCGTAAGCCAGCAAGTTTAGTTAACTGCTCAACTTTTCCGGTTTCGGTGTTATAACTAAAAATATCAGACACTTTGTTATAAATACCCGTCTCTTCACGTGTATAAGCATTAAAGTAAAGTGTACTATTATTTACCCATTGTGGATTAGCAATTCCCGCTCTGTTTATTTGATTTAATACGTGCTTTTTCTCACGTTTAAATACACTCGGGGCGTTATCGGGTATATCCAATGCATCGTTTTCTAATAGCGCTTTTTGTGCTTTTGTAAATTCATCTTCAGCTTTAGTATTATCCTGCGTGCTATAAATAATAAGCTTAGTTTTTTTATCTTTATCGCGCTCAACAATCGCAAGTTTACTGCCATCTTTTGAAAGCGCAGGGTTGCTTGCATATAAGTTAAGCTTTAACCACAGCTCGCTGTTAAGCGCAGGCTCTGACTGCTCTTTTGCCATCGCTTTATAGGTATATTGTGCAATAAAGCGGCCATATAACTTAGCTGCACTTTGGCCAAATATCCCAGTAAAGGCCTCGTTAAAATCGCGCTTTTTAACTGCCTGCATACGAGTCCAAACAGCATCGAGCATTTGCGCTGAATAAGTTTGCTCTAGCCAATTTAAAAACCGGCTGCCCATTAAATACGCCATAGAGCCAGCCATAAAACCGCCCTCTGTATCGCTTAGCTGGCTATAGCTAGGCAATGCCCCCTGCTGGGCAAACTCAATGAGTATTGACTCAGTGTAGTTATCAAATAGTCGCCCTCGGCCCGTCATTTTTGACTCAAGTAAGGTTGCATAACCTTCGGCTACCCAGCGCGGCATGTCACTGTAAGTTAAGTCGTAAATATCCCACACACCCCGTATTTTTTGCTGCCACGTGTTGCGTGTGGGCTGCGCTAAATGCACTAAGTGAATATATTCGTGCAATACCAGTAATTGCTGCCAGCCACTAATATTAGAAATCACCGTGTCTGATTGCGGGGGCGTGGTAAAAAGGGCCATTAAAGGATTATTAGAAGTAGGTAAAGCAAAGCCGTTTGGCGCATTTAGGGGATCAAACACCACCACATCAACTACTTTATCAAGCGCTCGGTTTTGCTGCTCAAGCACTTTACTGCGTACTATTTCAAGTTCGACCGCTGTCGATTTAGCATAATCGGCGTTTTCGGTGCTGTAATGCACATTAAAGTGCTCGGTATGAATAGTTTGCCAATCAGCAGCTAAGGTAGGTGTGGCTAATAACAAAGAGGCAGCGATGAATGATTTTTTCATAATAATCCTTTAAATGATTGATACCACTTAGAGTATTATTAAACCAACTAATGTTGCAGTAAAAAAATGTAACAAAGCTTATGAAAGTGTATAATTTATAAGCTTTTAAATTAAGCAATGCCTTGTTTTACATGAAAAATCAATAACGCCGTTAACGCTTTATTTGGCAACCTAAAAAGGCTAAATATGTAAGTCGATTGGTATAATTACATCCAGTTACGCTGCGTTGACTCCGCCTGATAAAGAGTAAAATCAATTATATAATCAGCATCTTGCTGCTTTATATAGGGCATAAAGGCAAACCCTGATGCAAGTTGTATATACAGGCTTTTAAGCCCTGCGCGGCGCATAAAGTAGGTACTAATACTGCGTGCACTTTGCGCTTTATACAGTTCAAACACACGGTAATGCACCCCTATCATACCTTTGCGTACCACCATGTAAAAACGGCCGTTGTCTTCATGCAAATAATAGCCATAACGCTGATAAGCAAGCGTTACCAACCCCGCTAAAATAAGTAATACTCCCAAGCTAAGCCAGGCATTAAAGTCGCCTAAATAACAGCCTAACAGTACAATAGCGCTTGGAATTAAGGCATAAAAGCTCAAGTTTTTATAAAGTAAGGCCGGTTCTGCGCCGTTAAACTGCAATTTTTTGCTATTAAACCACGGGTAAATCCATTGGCAAACGCTATCTACTTGCTCGCTATTTAAAACGGGTAACACTAAGGTTTGTTTATTTTTTTTAGCAGCTACACCCGCCGCTATACCGCCGCTACTTGCTTGTAAGCACTCAACGGTAAAACGCTTTAGTAACCGCCCCATTAGGTTTTGTTTTATAACTATAGATTGCACTTTATCCATGCTCATAGACAACTGATGGCGCTCTAATAAGCCGGCAATACGTTTAAATTTTTGGCCTTTAAAGTAAAGCTCAAAGTTATAAAAACGAATAAGCGACATACCTACCGACAACATCACAGCCGTTAAAACAAGCAAAGCAATAAGCGTTATCATGGCAAAGGTTGCAGCACTTGCCAGTAAACCAAGCTCTTGCTGATAAAACCCCTCTACCTTAGCAATAATTTGCTGCTCTAAAAAATCAACCAACACATTTATAAAAGGCGCAATAGCGGCCATTGCTAATATAGCCATATTAGACATTAAGCCAAATTTAGCGATTTCTTTATTACTGATACGTAAGCTATTTTCTGCTTCAAAATGCTCGCTTGAGGGTGTTTGCTCGTCGGGTTGCTGCTGCGCTTTAAAGGCAAAAATTTGTTTACGCATTTGCTGTGCATAGGCTTTGGTAACACCTGGCAATACCGCCTCTTGGGTTACGCTGCCTGCGGCATCAAAAATACAATTAACCAAATTAACGGGCGTAAAATAAAAGGGCTCAGCAATATTAACGTTTTGCACGCGCGAAAACTTTAGCGTTAGGCGCTCTTTTTTAAACACCCCTTTGTTAAGCAAAATTTCGTGATCGTCGCTAATGCAAAACTTAAAATTTATGTAATATAAAATTGAATATATTAGCAGTGTCACTAACGCAATAGCACCTGCAACTTGCGCCCAAAACAGCTTGTTTTCTACTTGTGTTACAAACACCACAAGCATAGGCAGCAGGTTTAAAAGCCCGTCTTTTACAAAGCGCACACTAAAATACACCACAAAATACAACACCGCCCAAGGCGATACTTTTTGCCAATGTAGTGAGCTACTTTGCTCCTCGCTAATGGTATTACTCATTTGCTAATTCAACCTGCGCGGGTGTGCCGTCTTGGCGATAATTTTGTACAAATTGGCGTATGTTTTTGCACTGCTCGTGGGTTAAGCCACTTATTTGTAAATCAGCACTGACCCCGCCGGCACTAAATAACTTTAAACTGGCTAACTTTAGTTTTCGCTCAATGGGGCCTTGGTGAATTTCCATATGCTGTACGCGCGCGAGGGGCAAAATCGTTATTTGCTGCCAAATAACCCCTTTTTTAAACGCAATATCGTGATTGCGCAGCGCAAAGCCCTGCAGCTTAATACTCAGGGCGTTATAAAGCATTGAAAGCAATATTAAAATAGGCACGCCTATCAGCAAGTAGGTTTGTGCTTTGTTAGCAAACGCTTCGTTAAAGTAACAAACAGCAAACAGTACCGCGCAAAAAGGAATGTAAAACGCCAGCCAATTAAGTTGCACGTGTAGTAACGCTTTATCGGCCAAGGGGTTGAGCTGTATTTCGCTATGCTTTGGTAAATCCATTACTTGCTGATTATCAAACACGATTTTAAGTACCTTTCCTATTTACTGACTGTTAGCCCAGCTGATTGTAGTAACTAACGTATGGCTTTGTTTAGGCTCAAGTGTCACGTTATCTTCTAACACATTGGCGGCTTCTAAACACACCATGCTCAGGTATTCATCGTCAGCAAAATTAGATAAACGCTTAGATTTTTCTATCCATGGGTTCCACAGCACACACGAGCTTGAGTTCTCGCGGCTTACATTAATAATCCCATCTGGGGTGTGAATGTGTTGCTGCTTAGCGGCCTGGGTATAAACCATATCGGTTTCGCGGGTAAACTCCACTGGCGCATTTTGCGCAAACGGCCCTTCACCAAATTCAATATATTGCGCGCCTTGTAAACCTTCTACATGGGTGTGTTTTATATCTGAGGTAGGAAAATAGCTGTGCAAAGCCTGCGTATAGCTAAAAGAGCTATTACTTAAATTAGTGGTTGTTAAACGCACCTGTAATTGCTCGCTCAATACAAACTCAACCTTTAACGCCGAGTTGTGCGGCCAATACGTTGGGTTAACTAACTTCATGGGTAAGTTTAAGCTAATTGTAATGTGCTCATCATCTTCATGCACAGCATCAGCTTGCCATAAACTGGTACGTGCAAAGCCATGTGCTGGCCAATCTTGGTTTTCATGATTACCAAACCAAGGCCAACAAATAGGAATACCACCGCGAATGCTCACCCCTTCTTGAAACGTCTCATTTTTAGAGACCCAAATAAGTGGCTTGTTATTTTTTGGGATGAACTCGGTAATTTGCCCGCCTTGCAAAAATATTTTTGCATCACACTTTGAGCTCGCAACTTTTATAAACTCTAGGCCGGTTTCGCTTTGTTCAATGCTAACTGATGGCGATAATTTCATGTTTTTCCCTACAATGCTGATATTAAAGATTTTTAACATGTGCATATAAACAATAATGCATGTGCAAAGTATACGCTATACTCACTAAACATTGCGTGCATAATTTGTTCATTGGCGATTAATACATACACAGCTAACTTACAAACAATTACCAATTAATAACAGCTGTTATAAATAACACTAATGCGTATAAATAATGCCCATGCTTTAGGGCAGTAAAACCGCGGCTAAGCTTAGGCAAACGCATGTTAAATTTATTAAGGTATTAATGCAGGTGGGTATAATACTAAAGTCTAAACCATAAGACTTGCCAATTATTCACAACATACGTAGTGTGCGCACCACAATGCAAACAATATGCTAATAACATTTAATAAGTTTTAAACAAAATTATACTATTTTAGTTTCTGCTCAAACTAATAAAAACCAATAAACATGGGCTCAAGCTTAATTTATTATTTGAATTCAATTTATTTGATGTGTAACATTTCGCGATTACGGCACACCTTTGGCCCATCGACGAGATAAGCAAATGCAAAAATATGACGAATTATTAGTTTCTTTACGTAAAGTAATCCGCGCGATTGACTTACATTCTAAGCAGCTAAATAAAACATCAGGTTTAACAGGCCCACAATTGCTTATAATGCAAGAAGTAGCGCACACCGATGGAATAACAGCAAGCCGTATCGCTCAGAATGTTAACTTAAGCCCGGCTACTGTAACTAATATTCTTGATAGAATAGAAAGCAGAAACCTTGTAACACGCGTTCGTAGTCAAATGGATAAACGCCGAGTGAGCTTATACCTCACCGAGCAAGGGAAAGAGTTACTAGAAAAAGCACCTCAGCCACTGCAAGAACACTTTATTGAAAAGTTTTCTGCACTTGCAGAGTGGGAGCAAAGTTTATTACTTTCATCTATGCAACGCGTTGCAGCAATGATGGATGCTGATAAGTTAGATGCATCACCTCTGTTAGAGGTAGGTGCGTTAACTCAAACACCAAATAAATAAAAAAAATAAAAAATAAATTTAAATTAGTTCTTACATCATTCGTAAGGGGCTTTTGGGCACCTTGAATTTTTTTATTTTTTAATCAAAACCTGAGCATCAACAATGACTAAACTCTCAAAATTAACGCTAGCACTAATGCTTGGCGGTGCAGCAAGCACAGCTAATGCAGCCGATCTCGACACACTGCAAAGCCAATTAAAGCAGCTTAAGCAACAAATGCAGTTGCTTGAACAGCAGCTTGCTGATGAAAAATCAAAGCAAAGCCAAATCAACAAGCAACACGAACAACAAGTTGCCGAGATCAGTAAAAAGGCCGACAACAAAGAAGTTGTTGTTGCCGCCGCTGCGCCTGAACAAGAAGATGAAGGCATTAAAATTGGCGGTGCCGTACGTTTTAACTACAGCACAAACACCTACGATGAAGACACGCAAGACCGTGGCGGCGATTTAGACTTTGAAGTATTTCGCCTTAACTTATCGGGTGAAATTAGCGATATTTCTGTAAATGGTGATTTTCGTTTTTACGATTACATGACCATTGTTAAGTATGCATACTTAGGTTACGAATTTACAGATGGCTGGGAAGCGCAAGCTGGTATTGCACCTGTACCGTTTGGTAACGGCCCATACAACTCACACAGCTACTTTTTTAGCACCAACTACTACGTTGGCCTAGAAGATGACTTTGATTTAGGTGTAACAGTAAACCGTAAACTTAAAGACAACTGGAAACTAGACCTCGGCTTTTTCAAAAATGATGAAGTAGGCGGCGTTGATGGCAGCTCAGAAGTTAACGAACGTTACTCTTACGATATTGTTGGTAGCCGTGCAACAACCGAAGGCACCTACGACGCACCAGGTTCGCGCCTTGGTGAGTACAATACTTTTGCTGGTCGTACAGTGTATCAAATAGAGCACAGTGAAAACGCTAAAACCGATATTGGCGTATCACTACTAAGCGGTGGTTTGCACGACGGTAACGACCGTGCGGGTAACTACGGTGCATGGGCGTTTCATGTAAATAGCCAAATTAATAACTGGAATATTCAATTTCAGCACGGCGAGTACGACTACGACCTAGATGACAACAGCAACCGCTTTGTAGTTGGCGCGTTTGATTACTACGATACCGTATCAAGCGAAGCAACCATGACCAACTTTAACGTAGCTTACGATCTATCGCTTGATTGGGGCCCAGTAACAGGCGTTCAATTTTACAACGATTACGGCATTATTTACGACAAGTCTGACGACAGCCCAGATACGTGGATGAACGTAACAGGCATGAGCGTATCGGCCGGTGCATTATTTACTTACTTTGACTTTATTCAAGCACGTAACCAGCCATTTATTGGTGGCTCTGTTGCAGGTGATGGCGACACAGAACGTCGCTTTAACATCAACGTAGGTTACTACTTCTAAATAAGTAAAACATATTTAGTATTTTAAAAGGGCAAACTTAGTTTGCCCTTTTTTGCGTTTATAGGGTTCGATTTTATAACTATTTGGCCTACAATCCTAACTAACAGCCATTACTTAAAAGAGCCTAAGTGAATATAAAAGCAGTATTTATTTGTTATAAAAACTTATGGCTTAAAGCACTTGGGTTATTGTTAGTGGCTCTTGGCATTGTTGGTATTGTGCTGCCGGTTATGCCTACCACCATTTTTTTTATTCTTGCGCTTACCTGCTTTACTCGCTCATCACCGGCGCTTGAACACTGGCTACTTAACCACCCTCGTTACGGCGTTACCTTACAACAATGGCAAGCGCATAAAGTAGTGCCTGTAAAAGCAAAATGCTACGCCGCGATTGGTATGCTAATTGGTTTTGTATTTTTGCTTTACTCAAACGCCCCTGTTTGGGTTATTTACCTTGTTGGCGTAATTGAAATAGCCGTTATGATTTACCTAATTTTAAGGCCCTCGCACCCACCTAGCGCTAAATAACCGCCCTTTTTTGCATGCACACACCGTTTAGGCAAAAATTTAATGTAAAGTTAAGTAAGTAAATTTGTAATGGTTAATGCAAATGATTATCATGTTCTAAATTTAATTTAATTACTGTTTCTATGGCGTTTATTAATAAGCGGGCTTTGTACAGCACAAGCCGTGCGCTCCATATTTATATTTCTACAGCTTTGTTTTTTTTGCTTATTTTATTTTGCGTTAGCGGCATTGTACTTAACCATGTTGATTGGCTTAAAAACGACAAAAGCAACGGCCAAGTAAGTACCGCTATTCCTCAAGCGTTAATGGCTAAAGCGAATACTCAACTAGATACATTACCCACCCTCTACCCAGACATAGAAGCGTTTTTTGCCGAGCAATACGCGCTCACTAAAGTTAAAAGCATTGAGTGGGAAAAAGAAGACGCGCTGGTTATGCTCGACTACCCACTACCGGCAGGCTTTGCTTACGCAGAGCTTGATTTTACAACCGGTGAGCTAAACCTAGATTACCAAACCGGTGGCTTTTTAAGCCTGATTGGCGATTTACACAAAGGCCGCCACAGTGGCGCCGTGTGGAGCTGGGTTATTGATATTTCAGCGGTATTGATGATTATTTTTTCAATCACCGGGATGATTATTTTATTTCAAAACAGAAAAAAACGCTTAGCAGGAATATGGATAACCGTTTTAGGCATAGCAACGCCTTTGGTTATTTATTTATGTTGGGTGCCACAAATTAAAGGAGTGTCTTAATGTTAAAAGTAAGTACGGTACTAAGTGCAGCACTATTAATGGTTGCCGCATTATTTCAAACAACTGCGCAGGCACAAACGCCACAGCTAGAGATTGAATTAACCCTACCCGATCTTGATGTACAACCTTACCATCGCCCATACGTAGCTGTTTGGCTAGAAACGCCAAAGCGTAAACACGTAACGACGCTTGCGCTATGGGTTCAAAAAGCAGAATGGTTTAAAGATTTGCGCCAATGGTGGCGTAAAGCGGGTAAAACCGACATTAACTTTGACGGCATAAGTGGTGCAACTAAGCGTGCAGGTACTTACACCATTAACTGGCAAGGTAAAGATTTAGACGGCAATGCCGTAAAGCCTGGCAAATACCTTTTAAACATTGAGGTTGTGCGCGAAGAAGGCGGCCGTGATTACAGCCGCGTAGAGCTTGATTTATCGCAAGCTGGCAAAGTGACCATTGAAGGTAAAAAAGAATTTTCGACAAGTTTTGTAACCGTAAGCACTAAGTAGCTGCTACTGAATCATTTGAATTTAAGGAAATACAATGAAAATTAATTTATTAAAAACGGCTTTAATTGGCGCACTTAGCTTATCGGCGCTGGTATCTACATCGGCAAGTGCACATGGGCGCTGGTTATTACCTTCGCATACGTCATTATCTGGCGACAAAGCGCACTACGTAATGATTGACGCGAGTATTTCTAACGAAATATTTGCACCCGACAAAGCCTTTAAGCCAAAAGAAAAAGGCGCAGAGTACGACGACACACTACTTATGGCCCTTGCTCCAAACGATGAAGAAGTATCTGAGACCATTCGTGCTTATTACCTAAAGCGTAAAAGCTCAGCGGCGGTAAGCCTAAAAGAAGAAGGTACTTACCACATTGCCATGACGCAAAAGCCAATGTACATGACCTTCTACAAAAACGAAGAAGGTAAGCGCAAGCGCGTATTTGGTAAAAAGTCAGAAGCTGAATTACCAAGCAATGCAAAAGATGTAACCACAACTAAAGTTATATCTACAGTAGATACATTTGTAAGCCGTAACGGTACTTCTAAGCCTGCACAACTTGGCTTAGGCCTTGAGCTTAGCGGCCCAACGCATCCAAACGATTTATTTGTTGGCGAGCAAGCGCGTTTTCAGTTACTACAAGATGGCAAGCCAGCGGGCGAAGGCATTGAAGTAAGCATTTTAAAAGGCGATACACGCTACCGTAACGAACGTGGCGAAATAAAAGTAACAACCGACAAAAACGGCATGTTTAGCACAACCTGGAAAGAGCCAGGCCTATACCTAATCGAAACCTCTAACAAAGTTAAAGTAAACGAAGAAGGCGTAGATGCCGGTCGTTATGCTTTATTCACGACGTTAGAAGTAGCGCCTGAATAATTTTTTCACGCAATTTACACAATAAATTAAGGCCAAGTTTTCAGGGCGTGTTGAGCTTTGATGGTTGAATTTGCAGCAGTGTGTTTGGTTTTTAGGCAAGGCAGAGCCTATGAAGTGTGGTTATTCCCCATAAATAGGCGATAACGCAGCATAAATGCCAAACATGTGCTGCCCTTCGGGTTCTGCCTAGGGGCGATAAACTCTTTGTTGCCTACAT
>NZ_LKBC01000013.1:0-65468 GCF_001400005.1 Pseudoalteromonas sp. P1-30 | reverse complement strand
GGATGTAAGTCATTAGAATAACGCAGGAGCAGTTATCGAGCCCACTAGGTTACAAACCTCGCGCCGCGATTTAATCGTCCCTAGATTGAACAAATTTCAATCCGCAAAGATCAACACGCCCTAGTTCAAATATTGCATTCCAGCATGCCGTTACACTTTCTATATCGGTTTGATACTCCTTACGCGACACCAAGCGACCTTGCTGATTTAGGCTTAAAACGTGGTAACGTGAGCGATAATCAATATACGCCTGGATTAACTGCTGCTTTTGGGCTTTAGTGATACACCCAATCGCGGCAGCGTCTGTGAGTATTCTTACATTATCGGAAAACACCGTTAGCTGGCTAAACTGATTTGCGTTTTTGAGCACTAGGTATTGAGTTATAAATTCAATGTCGGTCATGGCGCCTACATCTTGTTTTAAATCAAATTGCTCAGAGTTTCCCTTAGCTAAGTGCGTGCGCATTTTTTCGCGCATTTTAAGCACATCCTGTTTGAGTGTATCTACATCGCGTGGGGCACATAATATCTCTTTACGAATTTGTGCAAAGCGCGCTCTTAGCTCATCTTGGCCTAATATAACGCGGGCGCGCACAAGCGCTTGGTGCTCCCAAGTCCATGCTTGGGTTTGCTGATAATGATTAAAGCTCTCTAAGTTAATAGCTAATAAACCAGAGGCGCCTTCAGGGCGCAGGCGTGTATCAAGCTCATACAATATGCCCGAGGCGGTACGGGTATTAAATAAATGCATTAAGCGCTGTGCAAGTTTTAAATAAAACTGTCGTGAGGTAATCGATTTATCGCCATTGGTACTGCTATTACCGTCGTGATTATGCACAAACACAAGGTCTAGGTCGGAGTCGTAGCCTACTTCAAAGCCGCCCGTTTTACCGTAGGCAATAACGGCAAAGCCTTTGTGTTCATCATCTGTGTTTGGTGGCATGCCAAAGCGCTTAACCGTGTTATACCACGCTATATTAACGGCTTGGTCTACCACAGCCTCGGCAAGAGCCGTTAAGTGATCGCTTACTTTCATAACATCAATCACACCGGTTGCATCGGCAGCCGCAATACGTAATTGATGTGTTTGCTTAAACTGCCTAAGCGCTTCCATTTGTAGCTCTAGGTCGTCGTGTTCTATACGCAAAAAATATTGTCGTATTTCATCTTTATAAGCGCTCAAAGGCGTAGGTTTGTAAAGCGCAGCAGGGTCTATTAGCTCATCAAGCAAAATAGGATAACGGGAAATATGCTCCCCTATCCATTTACTATGGCAACATAATAAAACAAGCTGCTTTAGCGCACCTTGGTTTTCGTACAGTAATTCAAGGTAAGCAGTACGCGATACAATTTTATTTAAAATTTGGCATACCAAGGTAAATGTCTCACCACTGGCATTAAAGTCACTGAGCTGTTTGAGCAATAAAGGCATTAGCTTGTCGAGAATATCTCGCCCGCGATTACCTATATTTACCTTACTCAAACGTTGTTTAAAATCATGAAGTGGCACTTGCCATTGCTCTTTTATATCGTTTAAAAAGCTAACATCACCATGATCCCAAGCACTTATAAACGCACCTTCGCAGGTATCAAGGGGAACGGTTTCCTCCCCTATCACCAATAAAAATTCATCGTGAATTTTAGCCATGACCTGCTCAATCTTGCTCATGGTATGGTCAAAGCTTTCAGACTCGAGTAAGTAATTTAAGCGCTCTTGATTAAGCTCATCATCGGGCAGGGTTTGTGTTTGTTGATCGTCAAACATTTGCAAGTATTGCTCTACTTTACGTAAGTGTAAGTAGTTGCGCTTTAGCTCATTCGCTTCTTGCTCATCCATCGCTTGGTTTAACGTTAACTGCTCTAAGGCGTACAGTAACGATTGTGTTTGTAAGTTAGCTTCTCGCCCACCACGGACCATTTGCAAAGCTTGTACAATAAATTCAACCTCGCGAATGCCACCAGCACCTAGTTTTATATTGTTGGTCAGGCGTTTTCGGCGAACCTCTTGGGCTATCATAAGCTTCATTTTTCTGAGCGATTCAATCACCGAAAAATCAATATATCGACGATAAACAAAGGGCTTTAAAAGCTGTATAAATTCATCCCAATATTGATTGGGTGTGCCAATTAGCCGCCCTTTTAGCATGGCGTAACGTTCCCAATCGCGCCCTTGCTCTTGGTAATAATCTTCTATGGCGTGAAAGCTCATCACTAAAGGCCCACTTTCACCAAATGGGCGCAAGCGCATATCAACCCTAAATACTTGGCCATCACCGGTTACTTGATTAAGTGCATTAATCAGTTTTTGTGCTACTTTGGTGTAAAACACTTGGGCTTCAATACGTTTACGCCCACCTTGGGTCGGTACATTGCGCGGATAAGCAAAAATCAAATCTATATCTGATGAATAATTAAGCTCGTGGCCGCCCAATTTACCCATGCCTAAAACCATTAAAGGCAAAGAGTTACCTTGCTCATCTAATGGCTCCCCTGCTGTTTTTGCCGTTTGCGCATGGGCCCATCTATTTGCGCTATTAATTAGCATATCAGCTAATAGGCTTATGTATTTTATACTGTCACTGATTGGGTTATCGCAACACAAATCGAGGTACGCTACTTTTAACCAGTATTTTTCTCGGTACTGTCTTAAAATCTTATTGCACTGGTTTTCATCTACCTGCTGCAAGTCAAGGCCGTCGAATGGCGCGGGCACGTCTCGGCTAAATTGCTCATCGGGGTTTATTAACCAGTCTTTTAGTTGAGGTTGCGACTCTAAACTGCGAAAAGCAAAGTCGCTCAAAGCACATAATTTTACAACTTCTTCTTGTATAGGTTGCTGCGGATACAGCTGTGCAAAGCGTGTTGAGCCAAGTTTTTGTAATTGAATAGGAAGTTGCATTTTGTTACTCATCAATCCTCTCTTTTATATATGCGCTAACCATACTAGAATAACTAAAACCAAGAAAGGTTATCTCTACTTAGGATCAGCATGTCATATTTATCATTATCTAACACTAGTTTAGTTGCGATTGCCATTAGTTTTGCGGTTATATGCATTACTATTTTTAGTCTTAGAATTGTCGCTCAAATAAAAGCAAAACAGGCACTTAAAGACGAACTAGCGCAGCATGATAATTTTGCAATGGGGATTAGTTTCGCCTCAGAAATTACCGTGGTTATTGCCACTATGGCGTTTTTATTTGATGAAATAAGTATGAGTACGGCACAACATAATCCATTAAAAGTGGTTATTTTAATTGTTCTATTATTTACATTTATAAAAGCCGGACATTTAATTCATAGAAAATGGATATTACATAGATTTAATGAAGAAGCTGCCATATTAAAGCAAAATGTATGCGCTGCATTGGTTGATTCTGGTATGTTATTAGCCAACTGTATTATTGCACTTGGCTTGTATACCTGGACTCATGCACAAGGGTTTAGTAACTTACTTATTGCTTTTGTTAGCTTTTTTACGCTCCAAGGGATGTTTGCGCTAGATAGTAAAATACGTGAATACCGCTTCGCTAAAGCAAACCAAGGTGCCTCACTGCAAAGTAACTTTAACCTAGAAAACACCTCTATCGGCATTAGATATGCTGGAAAATCAATAGGTTTAGCTCTAGCCGTGTATGCTGGATTATCTAGTGCGGCCTTTCAAAATGGAAAAATGGTCGAAAATATATTTACACTGGTAATGCATTGCGGTGTAATGTGGGTGTTATTATATTGTTTAAGTTTTGTAATAAAAGCAATTTCATTACCCAATATTGATGCCGCTTTAGAGGTCGACCATCAGGACAATATAGGCATAGCATGCATTGAGTTTGCTGTTTTTTGTGCTATAGGCTATTTACTTATTAGCATGTTTTCACTTTAACGCCACGCTATTAAATAAGTCGCCAAGCGCCCCGTATTTAGTTAACTGGCATAACACATTTGCATAAAGCAACGGGGCCCTATGTCATTTGAAGTAACTAACTATTTGTTAATTGATATAGATAACGAATTTAGTCGTACATTTGCCGAGTATTATTTCAAGCACGCGGCACCCAATACACCCAGCACCTTAATAGTTGCAGGCAGTAACACCCGTAAGCTGGTAAAAATGATGTTTGACGAACTCATTAAAGACTATTGCTATTGCGACCTAGAAAACGAAATTAGCGTATCTGAACTGGCCACTTACCTACACGAGCACCACGATATTCAGGGCGTATTATTTAATAACACCGACTATCTACTTGCCGACGACAAACAACGTTTTATATATAACTCCCTGCATGAAAAACGCTACGTAGTTAGCTTTGACGACAACGGCTATACATTTAATCGTATTACTGACGAAGGCTTTAAAAATCACTTATCGTGCGATACCGATATTGCCGAAACACCTAAAGATTTAATCGCACTTGCCAAGGCACTTAAACAAAAATAAATAATTGCGTACAACGCCCTGCTTACTTACCATAGCGCTATACACCTTTACGCTATAAAATAAGTGACCCCCATGCGAGTACCTCATATTTATCAGGCATCGAGTATTGCCTTAAACACCCCGGTTTCTTTAAACGACGATGCAGCGGGCCATATTGGCCGCGTATTGCGCATGAAAGTAGGCGAACATGTGTCTATTTTTAATGGCGAAGGCGGTGAATACTTCAGTGAAATTATTGAGGTAACTAAAAAAACAGTTGTTGTTATGCCACAACGTTTTGATGAGCATGATGTCGAGTCGCCGCTTAAAATTCATTTAGGGCAATGCGTATCACGTGGCGACAAAATGGACTTTACCATCCAAAAATCTGTTGAGCTTGGTATTAGCGAAATCACCCCTATTTTTAGTCAGCGCTGTGGCGTTAAACTCAGTGGCGACCGGTTAGAAAAAAAACACCAACAATGGCAAAAAATTGCAATTTCAGCCGCCGAACAATCGGGGCGTAACTTTGTGCCAGTTGTTCACACACCGGTTGATTTAAAGCAATGGCTTGAACAACAAACAGACGCCATTAAGCTCACTTTGCACCCTCGTGCCGAGCACAGCATTAAAACAATAACCGTTCCAAGCGCCGGTGTACGCTTTTTAGTAGGCCCTGAAGGCGGCTTTACCGATGAAGAAATGCTGCAAACTAAAGATCAGCACTTTGTTGATATTCGCTTAGGGCCGCGCGTTTTACGAACAGAAACGGCCGCTTTAACGGTCTTAAGTGCATTACAATTACAATTTGGCGATTTAGCTAATTGAAATAGCTCAATGGCACCCTCATATTAAAACTATTAGCACTCTAGTAGTCATTATAATTAGATTAAGGCACAGCGCATGGCGATAAAGTTAGGTATTATTTCTGATCCTATTAGTGGATTTAACATCAAAAAAGACACCGGTTTTGCAATGATGATGCAAGCGCAAAAACGTGGCTACGAAATTTACTACATGGAGATGGATGACTTATCGCTTCGCCAAGGTAAATCGTATGCAACCGCAGCAAAAGCGCAGGTATTTAACAACACCGAAAAGTGGTACGAACTTGAAGAAAAAACCACAATCGCGCTTGCCGACCTAGACGTTATTTTAATGCGAAAAGACCCACCGTTCGATACGGAGTACATCTACGCAACTTATATCTTAGAGCGTGCAGAGCAAGAAGGTACGTTAATTATTAATAAACCACAAAGCCTGCGCGATGCTAACGAAAAGCTATTTACAGCGTGGTTTAGCGAGCATACGCCAGATACGCTAGTAACACGCAGCCAAGCTCAAATACGCGCGTTTTTAGCTGAGCATAAAGACATTATTTTAAAACCACTCGATGGCATGGGCGGCGCATCTATTTTTCGTATTAAAGAAGATGATGCAAACATTGGCGTTATTTGCGAAACCTTAACTGAGCATGGTAGTCGCTTTGCCATGGTGCAAAATTACATTCCAGAGATCAAACAAGGTGATAAACGCGTATTGGTTGTTGATGGTGAAGTTATTCCGTATTGTTTAGCGCGTATTCCACAAAATGGTGAAACCCGCGGTAACTTAGCTGCAGGTGGCCGTGGTGAAGCCCGCCCCCTTAGCGAGTCAGACCTTAAAATAGCTCAAGCAGTTGCCCCTACGCTTAAAGAAAAAGGGTTAGTGTTTGTAGGGTTAGATATTATTGGCGACAAGCTCACCGAAATTAACGTAACAGCACCAACCTGCGTACGTGAAATTGAAGCCGCTTACGATATATCTATTACCGGTATTTTGTTTGACGCAATTGAGCGTAAGCTCGCTAAATAAACACCATTTAAAAGTCCATTAATTTAAGTATTTCATACAATTAATGGACTTTTTATACGCTACGTATATATCTATGCCATACTCAAAGTTCAATAAGTATTCATAAACTAAAAGGGTGAAATCTATGCAATCATTAGAAAATCATTTTTTAATCGCTATGCCGTCGATGCAAGACCCTTTTTTTAAACGTGCCGTTACCTATATTTGTGAGCACAATGAAGATGGGGCTATGGGATTGGTGATCAACCAGCCTATTGATGTGACCGTTGGTGAGCTTTTAGATAAAATAGAAATAGACAACGACAAAACCCAACAAGCCGCGCAAGTCTCTGTGTTTGCAGGTGGTCCGGTTAAAACCGACCGAGGTTTTGTACTTCATTCACCTCAGCCAGGCTACTCTGCAAGCCAAAAGCTTAGCAGTGATATAATGATCACCACATCAAAAGACGTACTTGCCAACCTGACCACCGCCCACGCACCTGAGCAATTTATTATTACGCTTGGTTATTCGGGCTGGGAGCAAGGTCAACTTGAGAAAGAGCTTTTAGATAACAGTTGGTTGATCATTAAAGCCGATCCGAAGATCATTTTTGATACGCCGGTAGAAAAACGCTGGGAAAAAGCAGTTTCAATGCTAGGCTTTGATGTTAGCCAACTTTGCAGCGAAGCTGGACACGCTTAAAGAACGATAATGACGAAAAAAAACCTTAAGCCGCAAGGCCAGCGCACCGTAATGGGCTTTGACTTTGGCACCAAAAGCATTGGTATTGCCATAGGACAAGAGCTCACAGGCAGTGCGTCTAGCTTAAAAGCGGTAAAAGCCCAAGATGGTATTCCTAATTGGGATCATATTGCGGTTCAAGTTAAAGAGTGGCAACCCGACTTAATGGTCGTCGGGTTACCCCTTAATATGGATGGTACTTCGCAAGAGGTAACCTTTAAGGCTAAAAAGTTTGCTAACCGCTTGCACAATCATTACGGCATACCGGTGCAAACACAAGATGAGCGACTCACAACCGCCGATGCTAAAGCGCGTTTATTTGAACACGGTGGCTATAAAAATTTAGGGAAAGGAAATGTCGATAATATGTCGGCAGTGATTATTTTAGAGAGTTTTTTTGAAGCCTGTTATGGTGAATAAATAATGCCGACTCCTTTAATTACATAGTCTATTTTAAAGGTCGAAAAACACCGCAGTGGTATAAAAAGTTATAAGTAATTTTATCCATAAAAAAAGCGCCCAGTGGCGCTTTTTTTATGGATAAAATACAGTGTTAATTGCTGTTTTTATCATCTAGTCCATCAATGGTTACACCTTGTAAAAATCCTGCACCTTGTTGCTCATTATTGCGCAGCTTAATCATTAAGCGTAAATCGTTTGGCGAATCAGCATGATGTAGTGCATCGGCGTAATTAATACGCTGCTGTTTGTATAGCTCAAATAAGGCTTGGTCAAAGGTTTGCATACCCATTTCTTTAGACTTAGACATGGCCTCTTTTATGCCACCAATATCCCCATTTTTAATTAGCTCTGCCACCATGGGTGAGTTTAATAATATTTCAATCGCGGCTACACGCCCTTCCCCATCAGAAGTGGGAATAAGTTGCTGGGCAACAATGGCGCGTAAATTTAGCGCTAAGTCGTACTTAAGCTTGTCGTGTTTTTCTTTAGGCACTAAGTGCATAATACGGTCAATGGCTTGGTTGGCATTATTAGCATGCAATGTAGCCACACATAAGTGACCCGTTTCGGCAAAGCTCAGTGCGTATTCCATGGTTTCTTGCGAGCGTATTTCACCAATTAAAATAACATCGGGAGCTTGGCGTAAAGAGCTTTTAAGTGCCGACTCAAAGCTGTCGGTATCAAGCCCTACTTCGCGCTGAGTAATAATACTTTTGCGGTGCTCGTGCACAAACTCAATCGGATCTTCAATGGTGAGTATATGGCCGCGCTGGTTGCGGTTTCTGTAACCGATTAAGGCAGCCAATGAAGTTGATTTACCCGTGCCAGTACCACCAACAAACAGCACTAGCCCGCGCTTTGACATAATCACATCAGTAAGTGTAGAGGGCAGCCCTAAATCACTTATATCAGGTATTTGCGTTACAATGCGGCGAATAACCATACCCGCTCTATCGCGCTGCCAAAAAGCCGATATACGAAAACGCCCTTCGTCTGTGGCTATCGCAAAGTTACACTCTTTAGTAGTATGAAATTCGTTTTTTTGTTTATCGCTCATCGCTGATTCTACAAGCGCAAGCGATTGCTCGTCACTTAACTTATCGTCGCTAAGAGCGATAAGCTCACCATTAATTTTTGCACTGACTGGTAATTGACTAGAGACAAATAAATCCGAGCCTTTTTTATCAATCATTATGTGTAAAAAGTGATTTAAAGATAAATTCATAATATGTCCTTAGCCACCAAACTGGGTTTTATCTTGGGCTTTTTCTTTTGCGGCTGCGGTTGTCACAATACCGTGATTAACTAAATTATTTAAACATTGATCCATGGTTTGCATGCCGTGTGATGCACCCGTTTGAATAGACGAATACATTTGTGCAATTTTATCTTCACGAATTAAGTTACGAATCGCCGGTACACCAATCATAATTTCGTGCGCGGCCACGCGTCCACCGCCAATTTTTTTAAGTAGTGTTTGCGAAATAACGGCGCGCAGTGACTCAGAAAGCATTGAGCGCACCATATCTTTTTCTTCACCTGGGAATACATCAATAATACGGTCAATCGTTTTTGGTGCTGAGGTGGTATGTAGCGTACCAAACACTAAGTGGCCGGTTTCTGCGGCGGTCATCGCAAGGCGAATAGTTTCTAAGTCACGTAGCTCACCAACAAGTATTACATCCGGGTCTTCACGCAGCGCGCTGCGCAGTGCATTAGAGAAGCTATGCGTATCTCGGTGTACTTCACGTTGGTTAATAAGACTGAGTTTATTATCGTGTACAAATTCGATAGGATCTTCAATGGTGAGGATATGGTGATGTTTTGTTTGATTTATATAATCGACCATAGCCGCAAGCGTTGTTGATTTACCCGAACCAGTTGGGCCGGTAACCAATACTAAACCACGCGGGTTATCTGATATTGTTTTAAAAATATCTGGCGCACCTAAATCCTCAAGCGTCAGTACATCGCTAGGGATGGTACGAAACACCGCTGCAGGGCCGCGGTTTGAGTTAAATGCGTTAACACGAAATCGAGCAAGGTTAGGCACTTCAAACGAAAAATCCACTTCTAGATTTTGTTCGTAGTCCTTGCGCTGATTATCGTTCATAATGTCGTAAACAAGGCTGTTTACATCTTTGTCTGCAAGTGCAGGTATATTAATGCGGCGAACATCACCATCTACGCGTATCATAGGTGAAACACCTGACGATAAGTGTAAATCAGATGCTTTGTGTTGCACACTAAACGCTAATAATTCGGTAATATCCATTTATGACTCCACAACTAACTGATAAATATATGGTTACAATAGCAGAACGACTCACATCCGCCTACGCTAGAATTGCCAGCGCGGCTAAAAATGCTAAACGTAGTAGCGATGCTATTACGCTGCTAGCAGTATCAAAAACAAAACCAAGCGACGATATTATTGCTGCCTACGAGCATGGCCAGCGCCAATTTGGTGAGTCTTATGTTCAAGAGGCTGTAGATAAAATAGCTCAACTACACACATTTAGCGACATCATTTGGCATTTCATTGGCCCTATTCAATCAAATAAAAGCGCCCTTGTTGCTGCACATTTTGATTGGGTACAAAGCGTAGATAGAATAAAAATAGCTAAGCGTTTAAACAGTCAACGTCCAGAAAACCTAGCGCCTTTAAATGTGCTTATTCAAGTAAATATAAGCGCCGAGGAGGCTAAATCGGGCTGCAGCGTAGAGCAAATCTCCGAACTAGCTGAGTTTATTGACCAATGTGAGCAACTCACTTTGCGTGGTTTAATGGCTATTCCGGCTAAAAGCGACGATCCGAGTGAGCAAAGTCAATCTTTTGAGCAATTACAAACTTGCTTTGATAAACTAAAGGCCCAATATCCTCATATAGATACGTTGTCGATGGGGATGAGCAATGATGTTGAAGCCTCCATTAGCGCAGGTTCAACCATGGTGAGGATCGGCACAGATATTTTTGGAACTCGAACTTAAAAGGTGATAACAGACATATGTCAGATAAAACAATCGCATTTATAGGCACAGGTAACATGAGCTACGCCATTATTGGTGGCATGGTAAAAAACGGTTTTAATGCAAACAACATCATTGCTACAAACCGCAACCAAGAAAAGCTTGCCAAGGTAGCAGACGATTTCAAGGTGAAAACCACCAGCGACAATAACGAAGCCTTACGCGATGCTGATGTCATTGTATTGTCTGTTAAACCACAAATGATGGGCGATTTATGTAAATCGTTTCAAGAATCGGGTATCGACTTTAGTGATAAACTGTTTATTTCGGTAGCGGCTGGCTTAACCGTTAAGCGTTTACGCGAAATGCTTGGCCAAAACGTTAAAATGGTACGTTGTATGCCAAACACGCCATCGCTACTAGGGCGTGGTGTATCGGGTTTATTTGGCGCAGATGAAACAGCCGAAGAGCACGACTTTGTACAACAAGTGTTTGAGTGCACAGGTATTGTTGTGTGGGTAGAGCAAGAGTCGCAAATTAACGATGTCATTGCTGTGACAGGTTCATCGCCCGCTTACTTTTTCTTATTTATGGAAGCCATTGAAGAAAAAGCGAAAGCACTTGGCTTTAACGATGAAGATGCGCGCCGCTTAGTACAGCAAACTGCGCTAGGTGCAGCCGAAATGGCATTGAGCCAACCAGAGATAAGCATTTCGCAATTACGCGCTAATGTAACCTCTAAAGGCGGCACCACCCATGCTGCGGTTGAGCATTTAAAAGACGAAGGCCTAGTGCAAACAGTTAGCGATGCAATGGATGCGTGTATTGCGCGTGCAATGCAAATGGAAAAAGAACTTTAAAATTACTTTTTATTGAAGGTTACACTATGAATGCCATGCAATTTTTGATCAGTACCCTGTTTGATTTGTTTTTAATGGTGGTACTTCTGCGTTTTTGGCTACAGTGGGCAAAAGCCGACTTTTACAACCCAATGAGCCAATTTGTGGTTAAAGCAACCTCGTTTGCAGTTAACCCGTTACGTAAAATTATACCTGGACTAGGTGGGCTGGATTTAGCCTCTCTATTGCTGGCATTTATTGTAGCCGTTGCCAAAATTAGTACTTTAATGTTGGTGATATACGGCGCATGGGCTGCGCAACCTGTGTTTATACAAGCACTTATTACCGTACTTAAAGAAGGCTTAAACCTTGTATTTTGGGTATTGATTATTCGCGCTATTTTAAGCTGGGTAAGTCAAGGTTATAACCCAATAGAAGCGGTTTTCCATCAGCTTACTGAGCCAATGCTCAAGCCACTTCGTAAAATTATTCCACCAATGGGTGGCTTAGATTTATCGGTGCTTGTACTAATTATTGGTATTCAGTTTTTACAAATGCTGCTAATGGACTTTTTAGCCTAAATTTTTTGTTATAAGCAAAAGAGGCCCTTTGGCCTCTTTTTTATATAGGACATCATAATGAACCGTTTAATTAAGTTTTGCTTTATTAGTTTTTTAGCCTTTGCTTTTAATGCCCACAGTGAAGACATGCAAGGCGCACAGTACAAAGAGCTGGGCCCTTGGCAAGTGCATTACATTGCTTTTCCATCTACCTTTATTCAGCCGCAAATAGCTAAAACATATGGCCTTGAGCGTAGTGGTTATAAAGGCATTGTTAATATTTCAGTACTGAAAAACAATAGCGATAAAACCGCGCAAACCGCTCAGCTCAGCGGCACCGCAAAAAACCTACTCGGCAATAAGCAAGCCCTTACTTTTAAAGAAGTAAAAGAAGGTGAATCAATTTATTACCTTGCGCAAGTAGACTACACCAACGAAGAGATTTTACGTTTTGAGATAAACATCCAGCAAGGTAGTCAGTCTCAAAAACTCACGTTTCAGCAAAAATTTTACGTAGATTAAAAACATGACCAAAACATTAGTGCTTGCCACAGGCAACCCTGGCAAAGTTAACGAGCTGGCCAATATGCTTAGCCCGCTTAATATAAATGTGCTTCCGCAAAGCGATTTTAACGTCGGCGAAGTGGCCGAAACCGGCACCACCTTTGTAGAGAACGCGATAATTAAAGCCCGCCATGCTGCTAAAATTACCGGTATGCCAGCCATTGCAGATGACTCAGGCTTAGAGGTAGATGGCTTAAATGGTGCACCGGGCGTGTACTCAGCTCGTTTTGCCGGTGAAAGCGCCAGCGATCAAGACAACATAGATAAACTACTTAACGAATTAGCCGATAACCCAAATCGTAAAGCCCGCTTTTGGTGTGTGCTGGTATTAATGCGCCACGCCGATGACCCTACCCCGCTAATTTGTAGCGCAAGCTGGGAAGGCAAAATTACACAAACCCAAAATGGCGAAGGGGGCTTTGGTTACGATCCGGTATTTTTTGTAGCAGAGCAAAACTGTACGAGTGCCGAGCTCACCAAAGAGCAAAAAAATGCGGTGAGTCATCGCGGCCAAGCACTTAAAAAGTTATTACTAGAGCTTAAAAGCAAAGGCGGCCTGTGAACCTTCCACCACTGAGCTTATATGTGCACGTACCTTGGTGCGTGCAAAAATGCCCCTATTGCGATTTTAATAGCCATGGGCAAAAAGGCGACATTCCTGAAGCTGAATATGTTCAGCATTTAATTGACGACTTAAAAGCCGATTTGCACTTGGTGCAAGGGCGTAAAATTCACAGTATTTTTATTGGCGGCGGTACACCAAGCTTATTAACTGGCGATGCATATACCCGCTTATTAAGCGAAGTCGATAACCTAATTGGCCTAAGTGACAACTGCGAAATAACCCTTGAGGCAAATCCTGGTACCGTAGAAACCGGGCGCTTTAAAGGGTACGTTAAAGCAGGTATTAACCGTATTTCTATTGGCGTGCAAAGCATGCAAAACGACAAGTTAAAGGCACTTGGCCGTATTCATGGTGCCGATGAAGCGCACTACGCTGCAGAGCAAGCTAAGCAAGCCGGGTTAAATAGCTTTAACCTTGATTTAATGCATGGCTTACCGGGGCAAAGCCTTGACGATGCGCTGAGCGATTTAAAAAAAATAATTGCTTTAAACCCGCCACATATTTCCTGGTATCAGCTCACTATTGAACCTAATACACAATTTGCATCCAAGCCGCCAACTTTGCCACAAGATGAAACCCTATGGGATATTCAAGAGCAAGGCCAAGCACTACTAGCTCAAGCCGGTTACATACAATATGAAATATCGGGCTATGCAAAGCCAGGCTTTCAATGCCAACATAACTTGAATTATTGGCGTTTTGGCGATTATCTCGGTATTGGCTGTGGCGCTCATGGTAAGGTGACTGATGCAAAAATCGGTATTATTACCCGTACTGAAAAAATTAAGCATCCGCGCGGTTACATGGATATGCTTAAGCCGTACTTGTATAAAAGCTGGCAAGTAGAGCAAGAAGATTTAGCCTTTGAATTTTTTATGAATCGCTTTCGCTTAATCGAGCCTTGCCCTATTGATGATTACAGTGCGCTGACTAATCAGCCATTGCAAAGCCAACAAGCAGCGTTAACTAAAGCAATAAATGCAGGTTTGTTAATACAAGAAAGCGGCCATTGGCAAGTTAGCCTCAAAGGGCATCGTTTTTTAAATGACCTGCTAGAATTGTTCGTGTAGTGGTTTTAACCACGCGCGATAAACATAAAATACAAGCAAATAAATATAATACACCCTAATGGGTTTCTAACAACAAAGGGAAAACAATGCGTAAACTTACCTTTATTGCAGCAGCCGTGAGCGTTGCTATTTTAGCCGGTTGCCAGCAGGCACCACAACAAACAACGCCAGCGCCTGCAGTGCAAGCGCAACCTGTGCAAAGCGAAATCGACAAAGCGAATGCGTTTTTTGAAGATACCTTTAACCGCGATGTAATGAACAGCCCGGTTTATCAAACTTACATGGGTATTAAAAAAGATTACGATAAATGGGATGACGGCAGCGAAGAGCAAAAACTAAAAGACCTTGCGCAAGCAAAAGAAGACTTAGTTACTTTAAATGCTATCAACCGCGACCTGCTTGATGATGCCACTAAAGTAAGTTACGACTTAAAAAAACAAGACCTAGAAAGCTCGATTGCTGATTTTAAATGGCGTTACCATAACTACCCGGTTAACCAAATGTTTGGTACGCACTCTATGGTGCCTGCGTTTTTAATAAACCAACATTCAATTAGTAATGTTAAAGAAGC
This sequence comes from Pseudoalteromonas sp. P1-30, assembly GCF_001400005.1. Lineage (NCBI taxonomy): Bacteria > Pseudomonadati > Pseudomonadota > Gammaproteobacteria > Alteromonadales > Pseudoalteromonadaceae > Pseudoalteromonas > Pseudoalteromonas sp. P1-30. The sequence goes on along the minus strand of NZ_LKBC01000013.1, from coordinate 50,812 downwards.
TAAAGATTATATTGCGCGTTTAAACGGTGTACCGACTGTATTTGATCAGCTAATTACTGATTTAGAAACCCGTGCTGATAAAGGCATTATTGCGCCTAAATTTGTGTTCCCACATGTTATAGATTCGAGCAAAAACATCATTCATGGTGCGCCGTTTGAAAAAGGTGAAGACTCAACACTATTAGCCGACTTTAAACGTAAAGTAAGCGCTCTTGAAATTAGCCAAAATGAAAAAGATGCCTTAATTAGCGATGCAACTGATGCATTAAAATCAGCCGTTAAGCCTTCTTACTCTAAGTTAATTAATTACTTAGCACAGTTAGAAAAACGTGCAGATAACCGCGATGGCGCATGGAAACTGCCTGACGGCGAAGCGTTTTACAATAACGCACTTAAGCGCACCACAACAACTGACTTAACCGCTAAAGAAATTCATGCCATTGGCCTTGCTGAAGTAAAACGTATTCATGATGAAATGCGTGAAATTAAAGACAAAGTAGGTTTTAAAGGTGATTTAAAAGCGTTTATGCAGTTTATGAAAACGGATAAACAATTTTATTATGCCAATGACGAGCAAGGTAAACAGCGTTATTTAGATGAAGCTACTGGCCTAATCAACACCATGAAAACTCGTCTAGATGAGTTATTTATTGTTAAGCCAAAGGCTGATCTTAAAGTTAAAGCCGTTGAAGCGTTCCGCGAAAAAGCAGCAGGTAAAGCATTTTACCAACAACCTGCGCCAGATGGCTCACGCCCTGGTATTTACTACGCAAACCTTTACGACATGGAAGCAATGCCAACGTACCAAATGGAAGCATTAGCGTACCATGAGGGTATTCCGGGTCACCACATGCAAATTGCTATTTCACAAGAGCTTGAAGGTGTGCCTAAGTTTCGTAAGTTTGGTGGCTACACCGCTTACATTGAAGGTTGGGGCTTATACTCAGAGTACATTCCTAAAGAAATGGGCCTTTACTCAGACCCATACTCAGACTTTGGTCGCCTTTCTATGGAATTATGGCGTGCGTGTCGCCTAGTGGTTGATACCGGTATTCACGCAATGAAATGGACTCGCCAAGAAGGTATTGATTACTACGTAAATAATACGCCTAACGCCACATCTGACGGTGTTAAAATGGTTGAGCGTCACATTGTAATGCCATCGCAAGCGACTGCTTATAAAGTGGGTATGCTTAAAATTTTAGAGCTGCGTGAAGAGGCTAAAAAGCAACTAGGCGATAAGTTTGATATTCGTCAGTTCCACGACGTTATACTTAAAAATGGCCCTGTACCACTTAACGTATTAGAGAACTTTGTAAACGAGTGGGTAGCAAGTAAAAAAGCTTAATACTTGGTTATAAATAGAAAAAGGTCGCTGATGCGGCCTTTTTTGTTTTATAGTAATAAAAACGCTCAGAGGTAGAGTTAAGAATGGATTTAAGCATACAATTACTTAATGCGCGCATTGCTAAGCATCAGCTAGACGAGCTCGATAACGACTTTAAACAGTTAAGCCCGGCTCAGCAAACATTACAGCTAAACCACCTTTACGAAAGTGCTTTGCGGATGAGTATTAAATACGACTTTATGCAAAATGTGGCAACACGTATTTTAACAACCAACACCCCACCAGCACCTTTTATCAACCAATTAACAACGACTGATGCTTTAACGTTTTTTACACCTGCATTAAAAGAAAATAACGGCTTTTTAGCACAAGACAGCCAAGGAAATAATGTGCTGCACAATGTATTTAAACACGCCAATGCTCAAAAGCTGGCGTTTAACTATGTGCGCTCATTAATGCTATTTGAATCTAACGATAACTTAGTAAAAGCCCTTGCACAAACAAATGCTCGCGGCCTTACCCCTGTTGCCTGTTATATCGCCTATGCTGATAAACCTAGCACACCAATAAAGCATGAATTTTCAGCATTATTAGCGCTTATGGAAATAGAGCAAAAACAAAATCCAACCGCTAAACAGCAACTGGCAAATATATTAAAAGGCGCTGATATAAACGAAACCAGCATTTTACTTAGCGCTGCTTACCTACAGCGCTCAACCGCGCAAATTGCCCACTTAGTTAGAGCAATTTAGTCACTTAAGTAATATTCAACACTGGTGACCACCCTCACCTTTTTGATATGTGGCGTATTTGAATCGCGATTGCTAATGCTAAATTGCCCTTGGCGAGCGGATTTTATTTTACCCAGCGTTGAGTTCGAATCTTTAGCAAATTTGTTGGCAACTTCACGGGCTTTTTCTGTAGCCTCTTGCACCATTGCAGGCTTTATATCGTTAAGGCCGGTAAATAAATACTCAACTTTGGTTTCGTAACTATTTTGCACAATGGCAATGCCCTGTTTAGCTAATTGACTCACTTTACTCAGCGCATTTTGTACTTTGTCGGGCGCGTTCGAATACACAATAATATTAGCGCGTACCAAGTAACGAAACTTTTGATTATCGTTAGCGTATTCACGGGCTTGCTTATCAATAATCGACTGGCTACCCGTGCTTATTTCGTCATCATCAAAGCCATGTAGCTTTAAAAATGCAATAACAGCATCGTTTTTTTGCTCAACCCGACTAACCAGTTTTTCTAAGTCGTTGTCTGCATCACTGTATTGCAGCGGCCAAATTACCGTATCAGCGCTAACTTCACGCTCAGCTAATCCTTTCACCTGCACACTACGTTCCATGCTTTTTACATCTACTGCGGCACTTTTAATAATAAAGCCTAATAAAATTAAGCCTATACTTAGGCAAATTGCGGCTATAACGGTGTAAAAACCGGGTGTTTTATTCACAAAAAACTCCTTGATTGATATCAATAATAAGTATCTATGCGCTCGAAATAACACAGCAAACAGGGTACATTGAGACTATAAATAACGCAAAATATAATCAGCCAAGGATATGCCATGAGCTTAAAGCGCATCAGCCAATTTTTTAATCCGGCCTCGGTAGCCGTTATTGGCGCCTCGAATACTCCCACACGCGCGGGGTTTGTGGTTATGCGCAATTTATTACAAGGTGGGTTTAAAGGGCCAATCATGCCCGTAACCCCTACCCATAGTGCGGTACACGGCGTGCTTGCCTACCCTGATATTGCCGCGCTGCCCAAAGTGCCCGACTTAGCCGTTATTTGTACAAATAAAAATACCTTACTGAGCATTATCGAGCAGCTAGGTGAGCTTGGCTGTAAAAGTGCAATTGTGATTGCTGATGGGCTCTCATTGAACCAAAAAACAGCCTTAAAGCGCGCTGCAAATGCCCATCACGTTACTTTGCTTGGGCCTAATTGTTTAGGGCTGCTCATTCCGCATATTGGCCTTAATGCAAGCTTTTCCCACACAGTTGCAGCACCAGGGAAACTGGCATTTATATCGCAATCCGCAGCGGTGTGTTCCACTATTTTAGATTGGGCTAAAAATAAAGAAATTGGCTTTTCGTATTTTGTTTCGGTCGGTGATTGCCTAGATATCGATTTTGATGAGCTGCTCGATTTTTTAGGCCGCGATGCTAAAACCAAAGCGATTTTGCTCTACATAGATAATATTGAGGATATTCGCGGGTTTATATCGGCAGCACGGGCAGCGGCTTTTAGTAAGCCGGTTATTGCCATTAAAACGGGAAAAACCGGAGCAGGCGCACTGGCTGCTGAAATTCATACCGGTGGCAAGCAAAGTTCAGATGCAGTGTACGATGCGCTTTTTCAACGCGCCGGTATGCTACGTGTTAGTGATCTGCGCGAACTTTTTGCAGCCACGCAAACACTTGCCATCCACCCTAAATTACTAAAAGTTGAGCAGTTAACCATTTTAACCAACGGCGGCGGCCCGGGGGTTATGGCGGTCGATGAGCTTATTTTAAATTCGGGCAAACTTACCCAGCTTAGCGAGCAAACACGCTCCGCACTCAATAAAGTTATTCCGCAGTCGGATACTACATCTAACCCTGTCGATATTTTTGGCGACTCTGCTCCGGCGCGTTACAAGCAAGCATTAGAAATTTTACTTCACGCCGAAGAAGTTAAAAACTTACTTATTATTCATACCCCTTCGGCACTGGCACCAAGTGAAGACTACGCCGATATGATAGTGCAAACCTTACAAAAAATACCAAAGATGGCACGCCCTTATGTAATGACCAACTTTATGGGTGAAGATGCGGCTTATGCCGCGAGGCGTGTTTGCTCTAACCACACTATTCCAACCTATCGTACGCCTGAGGGTGCGGTTGGCGCATTTATGCATTTAGTTAGCTATCGTCGTAACCAAAAACATTTAACGCAAACACCCGAATCAAATACCGATGATGCAAAAATAAATAAATCAGCGGCCACTACGCTCATTAACGAGTTTTTAGAAGAAGAGCAAAGCTACTTACCCACTCATCAAGCAAGCCAAATTCTTAGTCATTATGGTGTTGAGTGTATTCAAACAGAAGTAGCCTACACGCCCACAGAGGCGCGTGAGCAAGCAATTGAACTAGGTTTTCCGGTAGCGTTAAAGTTGATTAGCCCAAGTATTGCCTCAAAATCAGAAGTAGGGGGCGTGGTTCTTAACTTAAACGATGCAAACGAGGTTGAACAAACCGCCTTTGCCATGCAGATACGAATTAAAAACACCTATCCAGATGCTGTTATTGAAGGGTTTTCATTGCAAAAAATGGCGCCGCGCGCCGGCGCTAATGAACTGCGAATCGCCATTAAAACTGAGCCTAATTTTGGCCCTGTTATATTACTTGGTGAAGCGGGTAATGGGTTAGAGTATGCCCAAGCAGCCGTTGCTTTGCCGCCGCTTAATATGAACTTAGCTAAATACCTCATTGCAGCCGCAAACGATAAAGGCGTATTAAAAGATCGTATTTTGCCAGAAAAGGTCGACAAATATCGCTTGTGCGCCCTGCTCACACGTATATCTCAACTTGTTGTCGATCAGCCCGATATAAGTGCCATGGAACTTAATCCTATTTTAGCCAGCAATGGGAAATTTTTGGTGCTTGATGCCACTATTAGTGTTAATCGCTATCAGGCACGCAGCGATCGTAAACGTTTGTGTATCCGCCCTTACCCTATTGATCTTGTAGAAGAAGTAACCCTTAAAAATAATACACGAGCTACATTAAGGCCTATTCGTCCAGAGGATGAAAAAGCCCACCAAGAGTTTGATCAATCACTCAACAAAGAAGATCGTTACAAACGCTTTTTTGGTGAGCTGCCCCAGTTTAACCACGATCAGCTCGCAAAAATGACGCAAATAGATTACGACCGAGAAATGGCCTTTATTGTTTGCCAGCGCTTTGAAGGTAAAAGCCGCACCCTAGGTGTAGCACGCGTTATTATGGACCCTGATAATTTACATGCTGAGTTTGCAACCGTGGTTCGCTCTGACTACCAAGGCTTAGGGCTTGGCAGACTGCTTATGAGCGCTGCAATAAATCATTGTAAGCGCCAAGGCGTAGAAGTAATTGAAGGCATAACACTGCCTGAGAACACCGGCATGATTGAGCTTGCCCGTAAGTTAGGTTTTACAATTAGCCGTGATTTTGAAGAAGGCAGTATTAATATGCTGTTAAAGCTAAACACATGAGCAGCACAGCAAGGCAAACTTTAGCGCAGGTATTTGAAGGGACTGGCGATTACCGAAAAGCGGGGCATATACTCGACACCGCGCTGATTGCTTTAATTATGCTTAACGTTATTGCTATTGTGTTGGAATCAGTACCGAGTATAAACAAAGTATATTACCCGCAGTTTTTACTATTAGAGGTTATTTCGGTGGCTATTTTTAGCCTTGAATACCTTGCAAGGCTTTGGGCCTGTGTCGATAAAAGCAAATACGCAGCTATAAAAGGTTCAAACGCAAAACGCCGGCTGCATTATTTTTTATCACCTTTGGCTCTTATCGATTTAATAGCCATTTTACCCAGCTTGTTAATGTTTGTGTTTCCTCTGGATTTGCGTTTTTTACGTGTATTAAGGCTGTTAAGAGTATTTAAACTTACTCGTTATTCACGTGCAATGCAGTTGTTATTACAAGCATTTAAAGACGAAGCGAGCTCGTTACTGGCCGCGTTTTTTATTATGTCGGTACTGCTAATACTTGCCTCCTGCGGTATTTATTTATTGGAGCACGATATTCAGCCAGATAAATTTGGCTCTATTCCTGCGGCTATGTGGTGGGCTATGGCGACCCTCACTACGGTTGGGTATGGTGATGTTGTACCGCTAACGCCACTTGGTAAACTATTTGGTGGCGTAGTCACTTTGGTGAGCATGGGAATGGTGGCAATTCCTACAGGCTTGCTTGCCTCTAGTTTTTCGGAGCAAATACGTAAACGCCGGCAATTTTTTGAAGATGCCGTACATGAGCAAATTCACCAAGGCAGTTTAGATGACTCACAGCGTTTGCACTTAGAGGAGCTGCGCTACAAGTTAGGTTTAAGTAAGCTTGAGGCCAATAAAGCAATTAAAACGCAGCTTAATCAACGCAACAGCCATTTATTTTGCCGCCACTGTGGTAAACGCCAATAAGCTTATTTTTACTGGTTAAATATGTTGCCCCAATCTTGTTTGATCAGTGCGGGAACAGCTTCTTTAGGTACTGGCTTACTAAATAAATAGCCCTGAAAATGCTTACACCCTAACTGCTTTAAAAACTGCAGCTGTTGTTTGTTTTCAATGCCCTCAGCCACACACTCTTTACCTAAGCTATGAGCTAAGGTAAGCGTTGATTGAATAATGGCTTCATCATCCGAGTCCACGCCAATATCTTGCACAAAGCTTCTATCTATTTTTAGTACATCGATAGGAAAACGCTTTAAATACGTTAATGAGGCATAGCCTGTTCCAAAGTCATCCATGTAGAGCTTACAGCCAAGCTTTTTCAGCATTTCCATACTGTGCAGCGCATGTTTAGAGTCACGCATTAAAATAGACTCGGTAATTTCAAACACTATGGCTTCTGAGGGCACATTAGCGTGGCTCAACGCTTTATGTATGTCGGTTACAAGCTCTTCGTATTCAAAATCAAGTGCTGAGAGGTTTATCGACAAGTACAGCTGAGGTGAAATCTCACGCCATTGTTTAAGGGCTTGCAACGCACGGGCAAAGGTTTGCAGCATAATTTTTGTTATTAACCCTATGCTCTCAGCCGCTAAAGAAAACTCTTGCGTGGGCACTAAAGTGTTTTCTGGCCAGCGTAACAACACTTCAAAACCTTCGGTTTTTTGAGTGTGCGCATTCACTATAGGCTGGTAGTAATTGCAAAACTCTTGCTCTTGATACGCTTTAGTTAGCAAAGACTCTAAATGCAGGGCTTTTTGTACATGTTGATTCATCTCTTGCTTGTAAAACTTATAACTGCTTTCGAGAGACTCTTTTGCATGGTACAAAGCTATACTGGCAGCTTTTAACAGCGCAGCATGATCTGCGGCGTCATCAGGCGCTATTGCTACCCCGATACTTAAATTAACGTTTACCACCTGGCCATTAAATTCCATATTTTGGCTTACAGAGTCTATTAATTTAGAGCAAATAAGTAATACTTCTTCAATTTGCTGCACATCTTCCACCAGCACCACAAATTCATCGCCACCAAAGCGCGCAACACTTGCAGAAGGACGCAAGGAGCGCTTAATACGCTTAGCCACTTGCTTTATTAGCTCATCAGCCGCTTCACGTCCAAATGAGTCGTTAAAGTATTTAAACCGCTTAATGTTTATGTGCAGCATAGCCACTTTACATTGATGATTTTGCGCTTGCTCAATCGCATGCTCAACCCTGTCGTTAAACAGCATACGGTTAGGCAAACCGGTTAATGAGTCATAATTGGCTAAAATATGAAGCTCATTTTCAGCCAATTTTTGCGCATGAATATCGGTTAAAATAATAACGTAGCTGCTTAAACGGTGTTCGGTGTCGGCCACTGCACTTATTTTTACTAACACATGGCGCTGCTCACCACTGGCAAGGGTGACTAAGTCTTCACAGGAAAAATGCTCACCCACATTCAGCTTTTGCATTATCCGTAAGTAGTCAAAACGATTACTTCGCGATATACCTAAATTAAGGGCACGGCTAGAGCGTGGCTCACTTGGAAAGTTAAAGGCCGTTTGCAACGATTTGTTAGAGGCGCGAACCGTAAAGTTTTTATCAAGAATAAATACCCAATCGCGGGTTTGCTCAAACGCAGCGGTAAATAAACGGGCATGCTCTTCAAACACCATTTCGCGGGTCATATTGGTGTAAGTACCCGCTACTTTTTTAGGAAGTTGTCCGCTCCATTCCACCACTTTGCCAAAGTCTTTATACCAACGCCAATAGCCTTTAGCGTGGCGTAAACGATAAGTGCAATTAAAGTAGCCTTTATCGGTTGATAAAAATTCTAACCATTCTAATCTGAAAAGCGCTTTATCTTGCGGGTGAATTTTAGCTAGGTAATCATCCAGGCTCACGCTTTCTTGATCATACCCCAGTTCATTACATAAGCGCGGCTGGTAAATACTACTCGATGTAGACTGCCAATCCCACATGCCCGACTCACTACCCTCTAAGGCTAGTTTTAATCGCGCTTCACTTTCTTTACTTTCTTTATTAGCGGCCAGTAATATGCGCTGAATTTTGTTGCGGCGCATTACCCAAAAAGCAATAAATGCGATAAACAAAACGCCATAAAGCACCATAAAATATGGCGCTCGCCACAGGGGATACTTAACACGAATTTTTAGCACTGCAGGCGGCGTGTACTCGCCGGTTAATGGATCTTTAGCCCATACTTTGAGCTGGTAATTACCTGGATTTAATTTAGGGAATAACACCCGATTATTATTACGGGTGTAGGTTTTTTGGCCGTTATCGAGCTGGTACTCATAAATTATGCGCTCTTGATAGCTAAACGCCATCGCCGAAAACGCCACCTCTAAACCGATATCATCATGGTTGAGGACTATTTCATTTAATGGCTGTTTTAAATCGATAGATAAGTCGCGCGACATTAAATCAACTCGCGTTATATTTACATGATCAATTAATGAGTGGTAATTTTGATTTTCCATCGGATGAAAATATGTAATGCCCTTTAAGCTGCCATAAGCAATGCGGCCATCGCTTAAATGCGCCATGGCACTGCTGTTAAACTCAGCAGAAAGCAGCCCCTCAGATGTAGTAAACTGCTGAAAATGAAGTGTCTCTGGGTTTAGTCGCCATATGCCTTTATGGCTACTCATCCAAATCATGCCATTATCATCAAGCACCATGTCATAAAGTAAGGTACCTAACTTATTTTTTTCTAAGTCAATCGTGTGTACCAATTTGTAACTGGCTGCATCAAGCCCAATCAGGCCAAAATTAGATAGTGAAATCCATAAAATATTGTTGTTATCGACCACGTAAGAAAGCACATTAATAGCCACGTTATCGTGCTGTTTTGGCACTTTATAAATGGTGTTTAATGCTAATGTGGTTGGGTTTACCTGGTATAAAATACCCGCATTAAAAAACAGGGGCATATCAGGCTTAGTTGCCAGCGCTGGCGAAAAACCATGCGCCAAAAACGGCTCTATATTGCTAAAAGCCCCTTCTAACCGGGTGATCTGCTGAGTATCAATATTATATACAAACATACCGTGATCTGAGTGCACATAGTACAAATCACCGTTAGGCATTAAGGTTACGCCGTGTACCCAGCCTTCTATGTAGGCTCTATTGTTGGAGTTTGTTATTGTTGGCTCGTTAATTTGATGCGTTATGGGGTCAAACTCAAACAGCCCACGGTTTGTATGTAACCAAAGCTTTTGCTTATAAGGAATAATTTCATACACGCTAAATTCAGTAGTCAGTAAGTCTACTTTGTGGTTTTTTAAGTAAACCTGGCTGGTGTTAGTGGCTAAATCAATTTTGGTTAAGCCATTATGCGTTGCCAGCCATAGGCTGTTGCCATACTCCGTAATGCCCCAAACCGAAGGATGAGAAAGGCCATCGCCACCCAGTTTACTACCATCTATATTGCTAAAGTGATAGGTATTATTAGACAGATAAAATGCACCATCGGTTTTAGTAGCGAGCCAATACCCTCCCGATTTATCTTTTACCATGTCTATCATACTGGTATCAGATAGGCTGTATTTACTTTGCGTAATCCGTGTGTTTTTTACCAACTCTTTGCTATTTAAATCAAATTTAAAGAGCCCTTTATTAGTCGCCAGATCTAGCTTTTCGCCTTCGTTGATGATGCGCCATACATTTAAATCGGCAATAACGGCTTGGTTTTTAAATGCTATGTCGGGGCGTTCAAACATGCCTGGCAAGTCGCTAATATCAACTTGATACAAGCCTTTAACGGTGCCTACTAACAACTGATTATTTTCAATAACCGAAAACGATTTAACGTTGTTTTGATAAATATGCTCAGCTTTGCTTTTTAAATGCTGCAACGGCCTAATTTGCTCAGAGGCGATATCAAATACAAACGCCCCATGGCTTGTGCCTATAAAAATATACCCATTGTAATGAAAAAGCTCTCTGACTAAGGTGTTTTCGTATTCTTTAGGCAGCTCAAATAGGCTGGTTATTTTACCTGTTTCAATATCTAATTTAGCAAAGTCGCGACCACGCCCAATCCATAAGGTTTTGTCATCAACCGCTGCCATACTAAATACCGACTGGCTTAAAATTTGTTTTTCGCTGGTAGGTTGAGAAATAAATTGCTGGTAGGTGTCGGTACTTGGGTCATATTTAAATAAGCCGGCAAGTAACGAGGCTATCCAAATATTGCCTGAGGGGTCTTGGTAAATACAATCAATTATGGCTTCTTCAAGCTCGCCATTAGGGCCATTAATTGAAACAACTTGGTAGCCATCATAGCGGTTTAATCCCCCTTCGGTAGAGAGCCATAGGTAACCGTTATCATCAAGCAGCATAGTGTTCACATAGCTTTGCGACAGGCCTTCACTGGGGGATAAACGTTTAACCTGTGCGCCAACTTGGCAACTAAATATAGCGATTAAAGCTATACAGCAACTAATGATCCAATGAACGCCTTTACTCATGGCTTGATCCGTTGTTTTTGTTATAGGTATTCGAGTGCGACTATATTTCGATGCGTATAAATATCAAAAAGTGCTTTTAAACCAGGAGTATATGTTAATACTTGGTTAAAACCAAGACTCGTATATAAAGCTGTAATATTTTTATAAGCAAAGGTGTAAAGCGGCATACTTTGCTGTTTTATAGCGGCGCATACAAGTTGCTTTGCCAGCCCTTTTGCACGGTGCTGCGGGGCAACAAATACGGTCGATAAAAATAAAAAGTCGTGTTTATTTTGTATCCGACACGCCGCAACTATCTGCATTTCACTGTAAACAACCCAAACCTGATCTTGCTTATTAGCACGTCCTCTTACGCTATACAGTGCATAAAACTTATTAACTAATGGAATCTTAAGTGTGTCTAACTTTTGTACTGTGTACATATATTAGCTTAGCATTAACGCCAAATACTGCTCAAACTGTTGCTTTAAAAACGTTTGCTCTGCCACTGGGCGGCTATGAATCGTGTTATAAACTTGCTCACGTGTTTTTTTATTACGTTTAATTTGATAAGCCCAAAATGAGGCTTCGTAATCTAATTGAATCTGGTATTTTTGCTCTCGAGGTAAAGCACATAAATTAAAACTCACAACCACTCCTAAGTACGGTTAGTTATCCGCATTTATTATACGTATATTTGAACCCATTTACTGTTTAAAAAGCAACAAACATGGGCAAAAACCAAACTATTTTGGTATTATTCGCTGCGTTCATTTGCCCTCTCCTTATTTTAAACGGAAGTAACCTTGCAGATACAGCTCAATGCTTTGTTTTTATTAGTCGTTTTATTTTTTAGTAAAATTACACTCGCCAATCACAATAGCGTTATATTTAACCGCCCGGCCGACTCAGCTCAAGCAAGCTATGCGCTCGCTTTACTCACATTAGCCTATAAAGAACTTAATTATGAAGTACACATAATTGATTTTAATCGCCAAAATGCCTTATTAGCAGCCAATAATGGGGTATTAGATGGCCAACTTGGCCGCGATATAAGTATAGAGGCGGACAATAAAAACCTGATCAGAATTAACTACCCACTGTTTGACTATAAGCTTTTACTGTTTAAAAACTGCCAACCCAATACACTCGATAAGCTCGATAGTATTGCGGTTTTATCAGGCTATCCAGTTCAGCACCATTACTTAAATGAGCATAAGTTTAACGGCAATATTATTGAAGTAAAAAATATTACGACCCAACTTAACCTACTAGCCCAGCATAAAGTTGATGGGGCAATTATGCTCGACTTTGTGCTTAAAGCCGATAACTTTTCCCTGCCAGAGACCTGTATGCAAACCCAGCTGCTAAGTACGTTTTCGCTCTATCACTATGTACATAAAAAGCACGCGGCTTTGGTAAGTAAATTATTGAATGCTTTAAATAAACTACACGATAACGGCACTAGCCGCGCATTGCGCGCAAAATACAATTTAAAACTCTAGCATGTACAACAAGGTTTAAAATTCAAAGCCTTGTTGTTTATCTAAAGTGGTTTGTGATTGCGCTGCTTGGCGCTTTTGTAAATACCGTTTGTAGCGTTGTTGGCATAAGCTAAGTACTTTCTTTTTTTGCGCATTGCTTAACGCATTCCAATTAAAGCGCTCATCCCGGCTTCGGTAGCAGCCTTTGCAATAACCTCGGTTGTTTACTTGGCAAATACTTTTACAGGGGCTTGGAATATCAAATATTTCAATTTGTTGCATTGCCCCCCCTAAGTAGATTAATTGCTTTGTATGAGTATAGCGTTATTTATGCACAAAAAAAAAGCAGCGTTTACGCTGCTTTATTACGCTATTTGCAAACGCAGCTGCCTAATGGCTTTGCTCACATACTTTGTTTGTGATTTCAGTTTTGCGTTGAAATGGCTTTGCATACATAGCTAAAACAAGTGGCTTTAGCTCTTCTGGCACTAAGGCTAAACGCTGCTCAAAAGTGGCGGTATCGGGCTCATCAATAACTGCTTGCTTGCACCCACCGGCAATGTAATTTCCTGGGTGTAAGTAAAAAGACTCAACAATGTGCTTATCAATTGTTTGCGCCAGCTCATCAGCATCATCGCAGCCGCTTTCAACCGGTTGTCCAAATGCTAAGTGTACATGCCCTTTAGCAGAGCTAAATCCTTCAACAATACTTGCTATGTCTTCGCCTGCTGATTTTACGTATTCACCGTGCTGCTGTTTATGATAAAGCTCTTTTGCTTTAGAAATTGCACAAGGCTCATACTGGTAAGAAATAGACACAGGAACAATTTTTAACTCTTTAATGTACTCGCCAAATTCTTTCTTTTGTTTACGACCATTAAGTTGCAGCATTTTTAAAAGTGCCGGATCTGTTTGATCAAAGCCGTCTTTTGCACGCCCTTCTTTTTGCGCAATCCAAATAGAATTTCCTGCTGTTAACGAGTCATAAATATACGACGACAACTGCGTAAGCGCCTTAAGCATCTCTTTAGGAGCTTTGGCTGAGCGCTTAACGATAAAGCTTTTATTTAAACGCATCAGCTCGGTTATATACGGTATTTGCAATAAGTTATCACCAATTGCTATACGCACCGTCTTCATTTTATGTTGATACAAACCCCAATTAACAAGTGCAGGGTCCAGCACTATGTCGCGGTGGTTTGATATAAATAAATACGCTTGCTGCGGGTCTAATTTGTCTAATCCCGAAAAGGTAACTTTTGAGGTAGTGCGTTTTATAAGTTTATCTAAATACTTTGCAACTTCGTTTTGTACATCTTCAACGCTCGTAAATTTACCCCATTTTTTTCGTAACTGGCTTCTCACCAGTGTGCGAGCAATAAAAGGCATAGCGGATATAAAGCGCGGTAAGTTGTACTTTGCTATTACATCTATAAACGCATTATCGTTAATTAAACGCGCTAGCGAGGCCGCAACTTCATCGTCGTTGTAAGGTCTTATGTCTGCGTACTTATCTTCTAATTCACTCATTACTGCATCTACAATGTTAAAAAAACGGCACGCAAAACGTACCGTTTATATATAATTTTGATTATAACTCAGCCACTCTTAAATAAGAAATAGCCATTTGGTTATGCTTATTTGCGAGCCATTTCAGTCTATGACCACACAAAAAGGGGTTGGTGCATTGTTTTTTAGTTTTATCAACCTTAATAAGGCTTGTTGACCTTTCACAGGAAAGTGAGTTCAACCTCAAAAAATAAACAGGCCCCAGCGATATAGCCCGCTAAAATATCATGTTATTTATATTTGAGTGGGCAGACCAGCCAATTTAAACTTTTATAAGCAACCTGACTTTTTGTACTAAGCATTTGGTAGTAATAGCATTAACAAAGGTGTGTATTCGTAGTACCTTAAACGCTCTTGCCATTTTACGGTACGCATTTAGATAGGACACACAATGAAAATCACCATTCTCGATAACGCTACTTTAGCTAAAACCTCGTTAACTTGCATTGAAGAACTAGGTGAGCTAACTACTTACGAACTTACGTCACCTGAGCAAGTTGTTGCTCACAGCCAAGGCGCGGACGTCCTTATTACCAACAAGGTTGTGCTAAATCGCGATACGATAAGCCAACTTAAAACGCTTAAGCTTATTTGCGTAAGTGCAACAGGCACTAATAATGTTGATTTAAACGCCGCTGAAGAATTTGGTATTGCCGTTACCAACGTAGCAGGCTACTCAACCCCTTCGGTTGTACAGCACACGTTTTCGTTAGTGACTAATTTATTAGGTAATACACACCGCTACCAGCGCGACTGCCAGCAAGGCGCTTGGCAAAAAAGCGAGATGTTTTGCCGATTAGATTACAGCTTTAATGATTTACAAGGTAAAACATTTGCCATTATAGGTGGTGGAACGCTAGGTAAAGGTGTGGCGACAGTAGCGCAAGCTTTTGGAGCCAATGTAGTGGTTGCAGAGCGTAAAGGCGCCTCTTGTAGAGAAGGCCGTACACCTTTTGAAGAAGTATTAAAAACCGCTGATATAATTAGCGTGCACTGCCCGCTTACTGATGAAACACGCGATTTAATTTCGTTAGATGAGCTAAAAATGATGAAACCCAGCAGTATTATTATCAATACCGCCCGTGGTGGCATTATAAATGAAGCCGACTTAGCCACAGCCCTAGAGCAAAATTTAATTGCCGGTGCGGGAGTTGATGTACTTACTAAAGAGCCGGCAGAGCCTTCTAACCCGCTAGCTAATCACACAGGCGAAAACTTGCTTCTTACACCTCACATTGCATGGGCCAGCACAGAGTCAATCGTGCGCTTAATTAATGAGGTAAGCCTAAATATTGCAGCCTTTACTAACGGTGAGTCTCGTAACCGCTTGGTATAATAACAATTTGCAATAATAATTAGCCGCATTGAGGCTAGGTTTTACCTGCCTCAAAGTCGCTCATTCTATTTAGTAAATAGCTGTAACGTGTTTTCGCTATGCTAAATAAACGCAGGCTAGCTTAATCGTTAAAAAACCTAAAAAGTGGCTGTTTTTGCTAATGATTTTTATAATTAATCACTTAAAAATAGCCATCACAATCTAACCCTATGAATTTTATAACTTTGTTATATTGGCCTATTACTTGCTCCTGATAAGTAAATAATTAAATTAAAACTCATCAAGGACTATAACAATGAAAAAATCACTTTTAGCTGCTGCACTTATTGCTCCGTTTTTAACAGGCTGTGTTATTGCCGTATCAGATGGCGAAGCAGAAACGCACTGGGCAGGTAACGACTCATCAAGCTGGCAACATCAGCATAAAAAAAACCGCGAAGCGATTGCAGATTTGACAATGGATAGCAGCTATCAATCTGTTTTAGCGCAATTAAAAACACCAAACTTTACCGAGCTATTGAAAAAAGACGATGATGTGTATCAGGTACTGTTTTACGTGACTAACAGCATTCACTCTGATGGCAAAACAACAAAAGATGAATGCACGCCATTGGTATTTAAAAATGATAAATTGGTAGGTATTGGTGAAAGCGCGCTGGGCATGATCACAAAATAACAACGCGTTAGTAGTGTAAAGCCGCCCCGCTAGGTAATAACATTAACGTGTGGGGCCGATTTAAATAACGCTTTAATATAAACACAGCCACATTATAAGTTAAGCGCAACCACCTGATCGCGTCCTGAATCTTTTGCGGCATATAGCCCTAGGTCAGCTTGTTCGAGTAAGGCTTGTTCGGCACTTGCATTGCCGTTTTCCATACTAGCAATGCCAATACTGATTGTTATGTGATCTGCATTTAACGAAGCTTTGTGCTCTATATTGAGGCTGTTTACCGCTTTTCTTAACTTTTGGGCAAATGCTAATGCCTGTTGTTTGTTAACATCGGGTAATACCGCAGCAAACTCTTCCCCCCCGTAGCGGGCAATAAAGTCAGTACTACGCTCACATTGCGCTGCTAACGCCTGGGCAACCTGCTTTAAACACTCATCCCCCGCTCGGTGGCCATAGCAATCGTTGTAACGCTTAAAGTGATCTATATCCATTAATAAAACAGACAAACACGAGCCATTGCGTTTACTTCTGCGCCATTCACGAGAGAGGTTTTCATCTAAATAACGCCTGTTGGGTATTTCCGTTAAACCATCAATTGAGGCAAGCATTTCTAACAAATCATTTTTTTGCTTGATCAGTAATTGGTTGCGTACCCGCACTTTGACTATAGACGCATTAAAGGGTTTAGTGATGTAATCCATTGCACCTAATTCAAGTCCTTTTGCTTCATCGGTGTGGCTATTATTAGCCGATATAAACACAATAGGAATAGACTGAGTAATAGGGTTTTCTTTAAGCTGTACAAGCACTTCATAACCATCAATGCCTGGCATCACCACATCTAAAATAATTAAATCGACCTGATTAGATTTAATAAAGGTGAGCGCTTTTTCGCCGCTTTCGACTAAAAATACGTCATGCTCCGTGCCCAGTGTTTTTTCAAGCACCAGCCGGTTTAGGGGATCATCATCCACAATCAGTATTTTAGCTCTTTTTGGCATCCCGTCCCCCTAAGGTTTCAATAAATATAATCACTTGCTTTAGCTGAATGATTAGCTCTTTTAAAGTGTGCTGAAGCGGCTCGTTAGTTGTTTTAAGGTGCGTTTCACATTGTTTTGCACACAATGAAAGCCTAATAAAACCTAAGTTACCTGCCACGCCTTTAATGCTATGCACTAAGCGTACCACTTCATCTCGCTGGGTGTTTTCTTCAATTTGTTCTAACTGCGTTTCACACAACTTCGCAAACTTTCCGACCATGGTTGCCAGTAAATTTTCATCAAAATTAAACTGGGTGAGCGCAAAGCTTTGGTCATAAAACTTAGGTTTTATAAAGTCTACGTCTCTAATTGCATCTAACAGCACAGCTGCAACCACAGGTTTAGTCAAATGCTTATTCATGCCGCTACTAAGTGAGCGCTCAACATCTGCAGGTTCACAATGTGCTGTTAAAGCAAAAATAGGCAGCTGGCGCGCGTCAAACTGTTGGCGAATCAATTGCGTTGCTTGGCAACCATCAATATGCGGCATTTGCACGTCCATCAGAATTAAATCTGGTTTTAATATTTGTAGCAGCTCTATTGCATCTGGCGCATTGGTAACCGTTATTACATTTATATGGGCCTGTTTTAGCACACTGCTAATAATGTCTAAATTAAGCGGGTTATCATCAACCGCCATAATAAGTAGACCCGATATATCTTTTTTTACTTCTTCATTATTTTCAGCGGCTTTAGGTGGCTCCGCCCCCGCATTAGCATTTAAGCTAATCAAGCGCTGAGCTAACGCCGTAGCTTTAACATGTTGTGCGTTAATTTGCGTAGTACAAGGCAATGCTAAAGTGTGTTCGTGATTCACCACAACCACAGGGTATGAGTTGCCACTGAGCGTTTCGTGTATAGATTCAACCTTTAATAAATCGTTCAATGTGGTTTCATCAATAATCAGTTGCTGTGCATCAGCAAGCTTTATTGGGTAGCGAAGCGCCTCTTCTAAATCAATAGCTACCACTTGTGAGTAGGCATTAACCACTTCGTTTAGCTGTACAGTGTCATCGCTCACAATGGCTAACGTATTAGGTATAAATACACTATTTTTAGCCGTATCTACCGCAAGCGCTAGAGTAAAGAAAAACTCACATCCACGGCCTTTGTCACTATTAATTGCAATTTCGCCGCCCATTAAGGCTACACCATGTTTAACTATAGCAAGTCCAAGCCCGACCCCTTGGTGAATACGCGTAGAAGATTCATCGCCTTGAGTAAAAGCATCAAACAGTCGTCGTTGGTCAGCTTTAGCAATACCTACACCACTGTCTATTACGTGAAAACAAATACGTTGCTGATCTAAAACGTCATTTTCTTCAAGCACCATTTTTAAGGTAATACTGCCTTTATTAGTAAACTTAACGGCATTGGTAAGTAAGTTACCTAATATTTGTTGCAAACGTATTGAATCCCCCACCAGCGCGGGGTTAATGAGTGGATCTATTTCAATATTAAAGCTTAACCCTTTGTTTTGGCACAATGGCGCTGTTAAGCTCTCGCAAATATCAATCAGTTCAACTAAGCAAAAAGGCACCGGTTTTATTTGCGCTTGCGAACTTTCTACTCGGGCAAAATCGAGCATTCTGTTTAGCATTAATAATAAGCTTTGAGCTGCGTTTTTAGCCTGCTTAGTTTGTTGCAGCTGCTTATTTTTTAAGCCTTGCTCTACTATCATATCTAACAGCCCTAACACAGCGTTAAGAGGGGTGCGGATCTCATGGCTTAGATTAGCAATAAAGCGGCTTTTAGCTATTGTTGCGCGTTCTGCGTCATGCTTAGCTTTAGTCAGCGCACTTACATCTTGAATATGAATAACATAATAAGAGGGATCACGGTTTTCACCCCACACCAGCGACACACTCAGCTGCAGCCAACTTGTTAGTTTTCCTTGTGAGAGCGTTAAATGATAAACCCGTTTTTTATCATCTAATAAGTGACAAAGCGCATTTTTTATTTCTTGCCACTGCGCCTCATCAAACAGCATTTTTAGTGGCTCACCAGTTAAAATATCTTGCTGTGAAAATAACTTACGAGCCGCTTTGTTAACTTGCAATATGGTGTGCTCAAGCGAAAGTAACACCACACTGTTTGCTGCAAACTCTATTGCACTTCTAAATTTAGATTCTGACGCTTTTAACGCCGATAGAGTTTGCTGCTGCTCAGTAATGTCTCGCCCAATTCCCATAGTGCCTAATAAGTGCTGGTGCTCGTTATAAAATGGGGCAATCGTTAATTGATACGATTTGTCGGTGCTATCTATGCGTTGTTCAATGCTACTTTTGGTTTGTAAAACTTGCTTTTCTAGTAGGCTTAACTGTAAATCGTCGCTGTCTAAATCTTCAATACGCTTACCGACTAGGATGGCTTGCTCTTTGCCTACATAGGCTTCAAATGCTTTATTACAGCCTAAAAAAGAGCCATCAATATTTTTAAAGTAAATAAGATCAGGCACACTATTTAGCATGGTATTTAATAGCGCTAAGTGTCGCTCTTTTGCTTCGTAGCTGCGTTTTAGCTTTTGAGATTGCAGCTGTAACTGTTCATCGAGTTCTTTATTAGCCTCTTGGAGCGACTCAACTAACTGTGCATTTTTATCAAATACATATTTAACGCGAGAAAACCAAGGTTGCCAATTTAAAGGGATGGGGTAATTAGAAAGCGCGGCTTTAGGGGCATCATTTTGTTCAAAATATTGCATTAAATGAGTCATTGGCCTAACAAAAATACGTTGGCTTAACCAAAAAAATACCGCAAACATTAAGCTTAAAAATAACGTTAAAAACGCAAACTCTAAAAGAACCTCATACCTAATTGGCGTGATCACTTTTATTTGCGGCTCATAAAAGGCGGCATGAATGGGCAGATTCCCCATAGCTTGCATAAAAAACTGCGCATTTTTGTTATTAACTAAGTTTATTTTTTCATTGTCATGGGCTAATTCAGGCCAATAATCTTTTAGGGCTGTTGCTTCATTTAACTGCTTAACAGAGCTGGCTATTACTTGATGCGACTGGTTCATAAACACATATTCGCCTTCGCTTGGTGCCACCTTTTTAAGCCAGCTAGACATGGCCTCTAAATCGTATATTAAAATGATGTAGTCTGACGAATTAGGTTGTTTTTTACGGCCAATAGCAAAATAAGCGCTATCGCGTATTTTAACAATGGCGCTTGAGGTAAGCTGGCCAGGTATAAATGTGGGCTTAAAATTACCATTTAAAATTTTATTAAGCATAGTGCTTTGGCTTTTATTACGCCTTACCACATAGGCAAACCCCGAATCATCAACATAGGCAACAGCCGACAACGATTGCATAAGCGATAATGCGGTATTAAACGTTGGGCTTAGGGTTGTAGCTCGCTGCCATTGGATCAACGCACGGTTAGAAAAAGCAAACTGCCCTTTACCGACTATTTCGCCTTGGCGCTCGCTAAAGTGGCGGTAGTAGTAATTGTCGTATTGATTAATACCTTCTAGTAAGTTGCGATTGAACTGCTCATCACTAGGCTGCTGATACGATATAAAGGCATTGTCAAAAAAGTCGTTTACCGAGCTCATTATATGGCTAACTTGAGCCGACACTTGTTCAAAATCGGCTTGACGTTTTTCTATGGCGCGCTCAACTTTTATATTATACAAGTGCAAACACAGTAAAAATGCCACAAATAAGGGAACAAATAATGCTACAAATAAAGAGCGGTAATAGTCTTTTAGAGGTAAAAATTTCAACGTTTTGCCTAAGTTTTGGCCCGATAGTCAGCCACTAGACTATCGAGCCAAATTGTTCTGCGCAAGTTATAAATTTTCTTCTGCAAAGGAGGCTAAACGGCTGCGCACTACCCCGTTTAAATTAACTGTTGCACTGCCTTCAAAGTCTTTAAAACGCTCAACAATATAAGTAAGGCCGGAGGTAACGGGGGTTAAGTAGTTACTATCTATTTGCGCTAAATTACCGCTACAAATTAGTTTTGTTCCCTCGCCACAACGGGTAATAATAGTTTTAAGCTGAGATGCCGTTAAATTTTGGCTCTCATCCAAAATTACCACTGCATTTTGAATACTACGCCCACGCATAAAGTTCACCGACTTAAACTGTACATTGGCTTTTTCCATTATGTAATTGCGACTCGAAATTGGGTTCTCGTCTCCTTTGTGTAGTACCTCTAAGGTGTCGGTAATTGCAGCTAACCACGGCGCCATTTTTTCTTCTTCGGTACCGGGTAAAAAACCGATAGATTCAGCTATTTCGGGGGTATTACGCGTTACAATGACCTTGTCGTAAATACCGCGCTCAATCACCATTTCAAGCGCACTGGCCAGTGCCAGTAATGTTTTACCGCACCCAGCTGGACCGGTTAAAATAACCAACTCAATACTAGGGTCAAGCAAAGCGTCGAGAGCCATACCTTGGTAAATATTTTTAGGTTTTACGCCCCACGCTTGCTGGTGCATTAAACGCTCAACACTAATATCTTTTAATTTAATACGCTCGTTATCGTAAGATTTGACCCGCGCAGCAAAGTGCTCGCTGCCATCAAGTATGTACTCATTGCAAAACACATCTGGAATTAAGTTTTTAGCCACATAATGAAACGTATCACGGCCGTGCTGCTGTGTTTCGCATTGCCCTACGTGCTGCCAAAAATCGCCCTCTATTTTTTTATAGCCGCTAGTTAATAAAGCAATATCATCGATTAATTGGTCGGTACGGTAATCTTCAACATATTTAAGGCCTGCACCTTTTGCTTTAAGGCGCATGTTTATATCTTTTGTCACTAATACAATTTTTGAATCGCTGTGTTGTTTTTGTAAATACACGGCGCAGTTAATAATGCGGTGGTCGTTTTCATCCCCCGGTAAACCAGAAATAGAATCTGCAAAAAGATGGTCATTAACAATAATGAGCGTGCCAGTGGAATTGGCATTTGCCTTTTTATTGCTAGGCAGTGCAACACCCTGCAACATTTGCTCTGGAGTTGCGTCTTTTAGTACCTCATCTAAGCCGCGAATAGCCACTCGTGCATCACGGCTTACGTCGTGTTTTCTATCTTTAATGTGGTCAAGCTCTTCTAAAACAGTCATGGGAATGACAACGTTATGTTCTTGGAAAGACAAATAAGCGAGGGGTTCGTGGAGTAATACATTGGTGTCTAGCACATACATTTTACTTTCAAGGTTCGAAGCTTTTTCCATAGCACTTTCCTTACGTTTTATGATTTTTATGCTATACCAAAATAACTAAGTAAAACGGGCCTAAATTCAAACCTGCAATACTTAATTGCTAAGGCATAATCTAAGTTTAGTCTATTTGTCATAAAAGTCCGTTTTATTACAAACACGATATAGTTTTTATTTACCTAAAAAAGAGCCATTTGTTAGCACTGTTAATGGGATTAATTCGCACTTATAAAATTAATTAAAAGTGAGTCAAATAGCGCCTTGCAGTGGTGTTATGTAACAGGTAACATAGCCGCCTTTTTCTTCATAGACGAGACATACATGAATTTTTCCTTAGGTCAGCGTTGGATCAGTGATACAGAGTCAGATTTAGGATTAGGCACCGTAGTTGCCATTGAAGGCCGCCAGGTCAGCATTTTATTTCCTGCCAGTGGTGAAAACCGTGTTTATTCTAGTGCAGAAGCACCGGTTACCCGTGTGGCATTTAATCCAGGTGATGTGATCAAAAGCGTTGAAGAATGGGAATTAGAAGTAGAGTCTATTGAAGTGCAAGGTGAACTACTTTGCTACGTAGGTACTCGCGTTGATACCGGCGAAGAAGCAAAGCTAAAAGAAACCTTTTTAGATCATTTTATTAAGTTTAATAAACCGCAAGATCGTTTATTTGCAGGCCAAGTAGATCGCTTTGATCGCTACACCTTACGTTACCAAACATGGCAACACCAATTTGAGCGCCAGCAATCGCCTATTAAAGGCTTAATTGGCCAGCGCGCTAACCTTATTCCGCATCAGCTTTATATTGCACAAGAAGTAGGTAAACGTTTTGCCCCACGTGTACTGCTCTCAGATGAAGTAGGCCTTGGTAAAACCATTGAAGCCGGCATGATTTTACACCAACAAATCATTAGTGGCCGTGCTAGCCGTGTACTCATTGTGGTGCCAGAAAACCTGCAGCACCAATGGTTAGTAGAAATGCTACGCCGCTTTAATTTACGTTTTTCTATTTTTGATGAAGAGCGCTGCGACGAAGCCTTTGCAGACTCGCCAAACGTATTTGATACCGAGCAGCTAGTGCTTACCAGCCTTGAGTTTTTAACCAAGAAAAAACGCTGGTTTGAACAAGCAACACTTGCTGATTGGGATTTATTAGTTGTTGATGAAGCGCACCACCTAAGCATTAACAATGGTAAGCCGAGCACCGAATATCAGCGCATGGCTGAGCTTAGCCAAGATATTCCGGGTCTTATTTTATTAACAGCAACGCCTGATCAACTTGGTCACCGTAGCCACTTTGCCCGCTTGCAATTGCTCGACCCAGATAGATTTTACGACTACGACGTATTCAAAGAAGAAGAAGCTAATTACAAAGACGTTGCCGAAGCGGCAAATCAGCTACTGCAAGCACAAGCCCTTGATGATACAGCCAAAGCCACACTCATTGAGCTATTAAAAGAAACCGATATTACCGATGTGCTTGAAAAAGCTCAGCAAGGTGATTTACCGGCGCGTAAAGAAATACTTAACATGCTGCTTGATCGCCACGGCACAGGTCGTATTTTGTTTAGAAACAGTCGCAGCGGAATTGATGGCTACCCTAGCCGTAAATTACATGCTTACCCAATGGCACTACCAAAGCAATATAAAACAGCAATGTCAGTACTTGGCAGCATGAGCGGTATACAAAGTGCAGAGTTAAGCGCACAACGCGCTCTGTTTCCAGAAAAAATATTTCAAGAGTTTGAAGGTGAAAGTGCAAGCTGGGGCGCATTTGATCCACGTGTAGATTGGTTAATCGAAACACTTAAAACCCTAAAGCACGAAAAAGTACTGCTTATTTGTGCCAAAGCCGAAACCGCTATTAGCCTTGAGCAAATTTTGCGTGAGCGTGAAGCAATAAAAGCATCTGTATTCCACGAGGGCATGTCGATTATAGAGCGTGACCGCGCAGCAGCCTTTTTTGCCGATGAATACGACAACGCACAAATACTGCTGTGTTCAGAGATTGGCTCAGAAGGACGTAACTTCCAGTTCTCGCATCACTTAGTGTTATTTGATTTACCACTAAACCCTGACTTACTTGAACAACGTATCGGCCGATTAGACCGTATTGGGCAAACAAAAGATGTTAATATTCATGTGCCGTATTTTGAAAATACAGCGCAAGAAGTATTACTGCGTTGGTACAACGAAGGCCTTGATGCATTTGAAAGCACATCAACCACTGGCCAGCTATTGTATAAAGAGTTTAGTGAAGACCTACTTGATTACATTGCTGCCCATAATTGTGATGAAGAAGAGCTCGACCCTCTACTTGAGCAAGTAGCAAAGCAAAATGCCGTGCTACGCAAACAAATGGAAAGTGGCCGTGACCGTTTATTAGAGCTGCATTCATCTGGCCAAGGCGCTGCCGATTCATTGGTTGAAGAAATTGAAGCACTTGATAACCAATTTGAGTTACCAAGTTACATGATCAACGTATTCGACACATTTGGAGTAAGCCAAGAAGACAAAGGCGAAAACACCATTATTTTAAAGCCAACAGAGCATATGCTAAGTGCATCGTTCCCAAGCTTAAAAGAAGATGGCATGACGGTTACCTTTGACCGCGATACCGCCCTTTCGCAAGAAGACATACATTTTATTAGCTGGGATCATCCTATGGTGCAAGGCACAATGGACATGATTTGTGATGATGACTTTGGTAGTGCCTCTGTTGCTTTACTTAAAAACAAAAAATTACCACCAGGTACCTTTTTTGTTGAGCTAATATTTGTAGCCGAAGCTATGGCACCAAAAGCCCTGCAAGTAGGTCGCTTTTTACCGCCAACGCCTATTCGCATATTACTTGATAAAGCCAGTAATAACCTCGGCGAAAACGTGGCATTTGATAGCTTTAACCAACAGCTTTCAGCCGTTGGGCGTCAAACTGCAAGTAAATTAGCAGGCGCTTTACAAGGTGCGGTTCACCCAATGATCAACACCGCAAAAGAGATGGCTCAGCAACAGCTTGAGGTTATACGCAGTGCGTCACTTGAAAAAATGCAAAGCACCTTAGGTGAAGAACAAGCTCGCCTTGAAGCGCTTAAGCAAATTAACCCTAATATTCGCCAAGAAGAAATTACCTTCTTCGATAAGCAGCGCAGCGAGCTGACAACGCATATCGAAAAAGCCCAGTTAAAACTTGATGCGATACGCTTAATCGTAGTTTCACACTAAAGGTTTTTGAGCGTTTATTTTATAGCTATCTGCCGTTAGTTAGATCAAGATATAACTAAACTACACTTCAAAAAGCACGGTTTACAGGCCGTGCTTTTTACATTCACCTCTACAATTACTCATCAGTATCTTGGCCACCTAATATAGCCATTATTTCAATACCTATTTCTGTAACTCTGTAAAAAATGCTGTCTGAGCCACAAACGGCACGCCGATAGCCTGTACGTATATGGTCAACTGATTGGTAGGAATAGGAGTTTGCTGGTAGTTTTTCAAACATAGAGAAGAAACTATAAAAGTAGTTGTCCGCTTGCTGTTTTGAAAATGCTTGGTAGCCATATTGATAAATGGGGCGCAAATCCTTTTTGCCATCGTTTGAAAGTTTAAATGTGCGCCTACTTAATGCTTGATTTGAATTCTGCTAGCATTTGATCGGCCGATTGTTCACTAAAACCGCTTTTTTCTGAGTTAGCAAGCTTACCATTTATTGCTTCTGCTCTTCTTGCACGGCGAATTAAATCATTTACCAATTCACTTTTATTTGTGTAATCCCCCCACGTTTTCAACGTAATTACGAAGCCATAAATCATTCTGTTCAGTAAGTGAAATACTTTGCCTTGCCATAATGTGTTCCTACAACTTTAAGTTGGTGCAATTTCACACCAGCATGAAAAATACGCAATTAAACTTTTATCTTTTCCTTGAGCCTTTGCTCTCGCTCCCCTAAAATAGCGCCCTGCAAAATTACTGAGGTCGGCCGTGTTAGTTAATTACAATCCCCCAATGAGTCCGTATTTAACAATACTGCACCAAGATGACGACTTGCTCATCGTTAATAAACCCAGCGAACTTTTAACCGTCCCAGGTAAAGATCCAAAACATGCCGATAGCTTAATTAATCGCGTTAACCGTGTTTTTCCTACAGCTAAAATAGTGCACCGCCTAGATATGGCAACGTCAGGCATACTTTGCCTTGCAATGAATAAGGCAGCTCATAGGCATTTAAGTATGCAGTTTCAAGAACGTGAAACTGCAAAACGCTATATTGCACGTGTTTACGGCCAACTTGAGCAAGATACCGGATCGGTTGATTTGCCACTTATATGTGATTGGCCTAATCGTCCTAAGCAAATGGTTGATTATGAAAACGGTAAGCCCTCGCTAACCCACTTTAAAATACTTGCACGAGAAGCGGGCGCAACACGTGTAGAGCTCACGCCAATTACGGGGCGCTCGCACCAATTACGCGTGCACATGCTAAGCCTTGGTCACCCAATACTGGGCGATAGACTTTATGCCCATAAAGAGGCCCTAGCCGCGGCGCCACGTTTACAACTACATGCGCAAATGTTGCAACTAAAACACCCCGCGACCGAGCAAGTACTGACCTTTGAGGTAGAGCCCGACTTTTAGTAGGTAAAGCCCGCAAAGTTAGTACTAAACTTTTACCTTAGCGCGCCGATACTTAGTTATTACTCACGTTTTGGGCTTACTATGATATTTGCGCAGCTAATCAAAAAAACGCTACAAAGTGTATGTTGTTGCTCTGCGTTATGCTTAAGCGCATATGCCAGTGCTGCAGAGCATATAGCCCCACCTTCTTTATCAAGTATCGAAAATAGCGATATAAAACGTCTACTACCCAATGATGAAGTTAAACCCATACTTGCTGGCGATACAGAGTTTTTAAGTTTGTATAGCGAATACATGAGCCGCGATTTTAGAGGTATTGTATTACTCATCCCTGATTGGAATTCTACCCCCACCAGCAATGCTGGCATGAGTTACCTGCGAAAAGAGCTTACTAATTTAGGTTACACAACCTACGCCATGACAGTACCCGATATAGATTGGCAAGCAAGTAACATGGCTTCACAAGCAGCTGCCCAATCAAGCACGCAATCAAGTACGCAAGCGCAAAATGAAGAGCCAACAAAAACGGCGCAAAGTAACAGCGACGGTGCTGTTACAACGGCTCAAGAGCCACACTTTGTTAATGCCATTGATTTGGTGAGTAACGAGGTACTAAGTAATTATAAAACTAATTTAATAATGCGTTATGAGGCGCTCTATCAAAACGCAATGAGTGAGCCAAATAATATTGTCGTCATAGCACAAGGTACCAGTGCGGGAGTATTGCTAGAATACTATGCCGATTTTCCTGACTCGCGAATAGATGCGTTTATAAGCTTAAGTAGTTATTTACCTAATACACAGCGCAATAAAGGTTTAGCGCAAACCACATCGATGGTGACCCCCGCCTTGCTTGATATTTACTATGCAAATGACAATACCGATATACTTATGAGCCTTAAAAACCGTCAGCGCTGGGTAAATCGAAATGCTAAATTTGATTACCGCCAGCGCCAACTCTTTGGCCTGCGCAATGCGCCAGAGCAGCATGCACGGTTAAGTAAAATGATAGACGGTTTTTTACGCCGCCTTTTTTAAATACTCGTAAGCCGCTTGAATATCTTGGCTTTTTTTAACTGCTACTTCCATCATGTGTTTAGGCAGCCCTTGAGAGACTAATTTATCAGGGTGATGCTGCGCCATTAATTTACGATACGCTACTTTAATATCTCGTTGCGTCGCGTCACTACTTAACCCTAATAAAGCCAAGGCCTGTGAGCGGTTCATGCTGTTATTAGGGGGCACATGATGACCAGACCCTTCACGGTAACTGCTACTTTGACCTTGCTGCTGTTGCCTATACTGTTGTTGCTGCTGTCTAAAACTAAATTCAGCTTGGTAACGCTTAAGAATAAAAGCAAAATGAGTTTTAGAAATACCTAATTGCTTACTTACCTCTTGCAACAGCTGTTTTTCTTGCTCTGCGAGCACGCCATCAGAAAACGCCATTTGAATTTGAATTTCTAAAAACAGTTGCAGTAAGTCGTAACGTTTTGCAAAGCGTTCTTTAAAGTCGTGTACTGTTTCTTTAATCGAAAAGTCGCTGTCTTTACCTGATTGAAATGCATGCTGAGCTTCGCGGCGCTCATCGCCCTTTAGCCCCATTTCATCCATAAACATACTTGCCGCTTTTATATGCACCTCGCTTACGCGACCGTTCGACTTTGCAATATGCCCCATAACCGCAAAACAGCTCGAAAAAAACAACGCTTGGCGCTCGTTTACATCATCACCTTTAAACAAACCTGAAAAGCCCCCGGCTTTATCAAAATCGTTTTTTAAGCTTTTATCAAATAAATGGCCGAGGTATAAACCTAAAATGGCGCCAAAAATTTTGCCAAACATAAAGCCAAAACAAAAACCGAGTATTTTTCCCCACATCTAATTAACTGCCTCTATTAAAGTGTGTTTTGTATGCGCTCGTTGAGCTGCGCGAGTCGCTGTGGTGTGCCGATATCGTCCCACTGACCAATATAAAGCTCAGTTGAGATAACTTGTTGGGCGAGTTTTTCTCGCAGTATTGGCCCAAGCGGGCGTATGCCAGGCTCTAAACCTTTAAAAAAATTAGCGTGGTAACGGCTAATTCCCGAAAATGTATACTTTTGACTCTCAGCCGATAAGTGACTTAACGCAAAATCCCCTTTTTCGTTATGAGGTGGGTTTTCTACTAACACTATGTGGGCCTCACCGTCTTGCAGGTGCAATTGTGTAAGCGCACTCACATCGTAATCTGTAAATACATCGCCATTAATTACAATAAATTGCTCACCTAGTAATGGCAGCGCCTGAATAATTCCGCCTGCGGTTTCAAGGCCGCCCTCAGCCTCTTGGCTATATTCAATGCGCACACCAAACTCAGCGCCATTTTTAAAATAGCTTTTTATTTTATCCCCTTGCCAAGCTAGGTTTATAACAATGTTAATAATGCCAGCGGCTTTAAGGTTATTAATATGGTGCTCAATCAGCGGTTTCCCCGCCACTTTTAGCATAGGTTTAGGCATAGCTTGTGTAAGCGGCATCATTCGCTGGCCGCGACCGGCAGCTAAAATCATGGCTTTCATGTGCGCTCCTTCGCTAATTTTAGTGTTACCTGTGGTATTACAGTGCTACTTACCCACTCACTTAACGCTGCAAGCTCTGGATAGGTTTTAGCAACATCAACAATGTAATCCAACGTCGGTAAAATATTATCAAGGTAACCGGTTTTGCCATCGCGTAAATAGAGCCGGCAAAATATTCCCGCTGCCTTTAAATGGCGCTGAATACCCGTTAAATCAAACCACTGTTTAAACTGCTCAAAAGAAGTATCTGTTATTAATTTTTGCGCTGTAAATTCTTCATACCCGTACTCAAGCAGCTGATTAAGCTGTGCTTGTGGCAACTTAAAATAGCAATCACGTAGCAGCGACACTAAGTCATAACACAGCGGTCCGCGCACGGCATCTTGGTAATCTATAATTGCCCACTGCTCATTGCTATACATAATATTACGGCTGTGATAATCACGATGAACCGTCACCGTAGGCTGCGCTAGCATAGCGTTCGTTAATAGCTCACAGCTTTGCTGCCAAAGCGTTTGTTGCTCAGTACTCAATGTTAAGCCAATAAAATCAGTAACCAGCCATTGGCTAAAAATATTCAGCTCAAGGTGAATAAATTCTTTATTATAATTTTGCATAGCTGCTGATTCAGGTGTTTTGGCCCAGCTTGCCGCCAAACGGATTAATTGCTTGTAATATTCATCTCTATTTGGCTCATCGAGCTTATCGGCTAAGTGTGTATTTCCTAAGTCACTTAACACAAAAAAGCCCTGTTCTTCATCGCTTGCAATTATTTCAGGCAATAAAAAGCCGTTGTCGGTGAATACTTTATTAAGAGAGATATACGGAGCGTTATTTACTTTTTGTGGGTCGGAGTCCATCACAATAAACGCTTTTCCGGCACAGCTTAAACGGTAATAACGGCGAAAGCTGGCATCCCCAGTAATGGCTACTAAGGAGTGTGGTTTAGCATCAAAGTGCGTATTTATAAATAGTTGTAAATTATCAAAGCGTGTCATTATATAAGATGTCTATTTTTATAGGTCAATTACTGTATTTGCCATTGTTTTCCTTTATTATGTCTAGCTTATAATAAACCAAAGAGCATTAAGGTCGATAAATGAGCAAAACCTGGGGCATATTGATGCTAGGCGTAATTAGCGCACCATCGCTTGCCGAAACTGAACTGGCACACAATTTATGTGGCATTTCAATGCAAACCAGAGCTTGGCAACCTCTACCAAATTTAGCGGTAGGATCGGTTGATATACAAGCTGACGATGTAGAGCTCCTAGGCACACAAAGCGCTGAATTTACCGGCAATGTTGATATTAACACCCTTGATATGAGTTTGTCCGCACAAACTGCGCTTATAGATAAACAGCGCGGTTTACTTAATGCAACAGGCCCTATTACTTATCAAGACCGTGTAAGCCAAGTAAACAGCTCAGGTTTAAATGCCGATTTAAATAATTCAGAAATAAGCCTACTAGGTGCCGATTACAGCTTAACAGCGCAACAAGGTAAAGGTGGCGCCGAAAAACTCACTGTCAACGAGTCTGGCTTATTGTTAATGAATGCAAGCTTTACTACTTGCCCAAGCGATACACCCGTGTGGGAAATAGAAGCCGACGAAATTAACCTCTCTCGTGAAGAAGGCTGGGGCGAAACCTATAACGCCGTTTTACGTATTCTTGATACCCCCGTTTTATATTTACCTTATTTCACGTTTCCACTGGATGAGCGACGAAAGTCGGGCTTATTAACACCAAGCATTTCGAGCTCCGACCGTTACGGCCTTGAAACTGTTACGCCTTATTATTGGAATATTGCGCCTAATTTTGACGCCACTATTACACCACGTTATATGTCGCGCAAAGGCTTACAACTGCAAACCGAGTTTAGATACCTGAGCGAGCAACATGAAGGCTTAGTCGGTATTGAATATTTAGATAGCGATGATTCGGAGCCAAGCCTTGATGAGCGCTATATGTTTCATTGGCAGCAACAAAGCTATTTAAGTGAAAACTGGCGCGCCAATATTGATGTAACTAACGTCAGTGACGACAACTACATCACCGATTTAAGCTCTAATTACGCAAATAAAACCGATACCCAGCTTTATCGTACCGGCTCTGTGACTCACCTTGGTGACACATGGCGTACCGATATTAAATTTCAAAACTTTGAAGTACTGGGCGATCACTTAGAGTCGTATGCCGCGGTACCACAAATCAGCTTTACACAAACCGCCCCATGGCGTTTTGATAACTTTGACTTTAGTTTGTCGGGTGAAGTAAGCCACTTTACCAACGACTCTTCAGAAATTGCCATAGACAGTGCTACCCGTGTACACGTAGAGCCAAAAGCGCGCTTTAACTACGCAACACATGCGTGGTCGTTTCTCTCAGAAGTGAGCTTATTGCAAACTAACTACAAGCAAAGTGGTAATTTAACGGGCACTCAATATAGCGATAGCGTTTCGCGTACCTTGCCAAAAGTACGTTTGTACTCGCAGCTTAACTTTGAACGTGACACCTCGACTTTTTTTGAAGATGGCATTCAAACTCTTGAGCCACAAATACAGTATTTATATACCCCTAATAAGGATCAATCTGAGATAGGCTTATTTGACACCACTCGCCTACAGGATGACTTTTTTGGCCTATTTAGAGATACGCGCTTTTCGGGTGTAGACCGTATAGCCGCAGCTAACCAATTTACGTTAGGTGCAACAACACGCTTATTTGATAATAAACACGAAGAAGTGTTTAACTTTAGCGCGGGTCAAATTTTTTACCTAAACGACTCGGCTAAACCTACCGAGCAAGATTTAGACTCAGAGACAAACTACAACGCCCTTTTTGCAGCGCAAACAATGCTACATTGGCACCGCCGTTGGTACCTCTCAGCGGGTATGCAATACGACACGGATGGTAAGCAAATGATCCAGTCAAATGTCACCCTCGATTACAAAGGTGACAATAATGAGCTAGTTCAATTGAACCATCGCTATGCAAATGATGTCTCAGGAAATACAATCGAGCAAACGGGTGTATTTACAAGTATCCCAATTAGTGATCAGTGGCAATTTATTGCAAGCTACCACCGGGACCTTGAAAATAATCGAAGCATCGAATTTTTAAGCGGATTACAGTATGAATCATGCTGTTGGGCAATCCAAATTACTGGTCACCGTCAGATTGAAACCGATTTAAATCAGTCTATCGGGCAGCAACAAGCCACTTTTGATTCAGGTATTAGTTTAAACTTTGTATTAAAAGGACTTGGCAGTAAGAGCCGTTACGATGCACAAAAATTATTACAACAAGGTATTTTTGGCTACCGTAGACCGTATTTTCTTAATAATTAAGGCAAACGAGCAATTAAGGTGATACTTTAAAGCCCTAAAATGCAGTACGCCCTGTTTTAAAGCAGTACTATTAGAAGAGTAGTAAAAAGAATATGAATTTAAAAAAAATATTATCAACAGCTATTTTAAGCTTAAGCTTATGCCATGGCGCATTTGCCGCCCCACAGGAAATCGACAAAGTAATTGGTGTTGTAAACCAAGGCGTAATTTTAAAAAGTGAAGTAGACACCATAATTAATCGTGTTAAAAAGCAAGCCGCAGAGCAAGGCCAACAACTTCCTAAAGACGAAACGCTTCGCGTACAAGCCGTTGAGCGTTTAGTTAACCAAACGCTTATGATGCAAATGGCTGAACGTATGGGCCTTGAAATTTCAGACAGCCAGTTAGACCAAACACTCGCAAATATGGCAAAAGATCAAGGCGGCAGCATTGCCGATCTTCGTCGTACCATTGAAGCCGCTGGCGAGAGCTTTCAAGCCTACCGCGAAGAAATTCGTAAAGAGATCACCACCCAACAGGTTACCCGTGCCAATGTAGATCGTCGAATCTATATTAGCCAACAAGAAGTAGATAACCTGTTAAAAATAATGGAAAGCCAAGGTCAAAACTCTGAAGAGTATGATATTGGCCACATCCTTATTGATATTCCTAACGATGCAACAGCAGATGAAATCACCAGTGCGAAAACCCGTGCTGACAAAGTTATTGAGCTATTAAACGATGGCCAAGAGTTTAAACGCATCGCTATTTCATCATCAGGTGGCTCAAAAGCGCTTGAAGGCGGACAACTCGGTTATATGGGTATCAACGAAATGCCTTCGTTATTTGCCGAAGCTGTAAAAGGTCAAAAGAAAGGCGCTATTGTTGGCCCGCTTCGCTCGGGTGCTGGCTTTCATATAATTAAGGTGCAAGATGTACGTGGTCGCCAATTGGTAGAAACTACAGAAGTACGCTCACGCCATATTCTTATTAAGCCTTCAATTATTTTAAGTGAAGAAAAAGCACGTAGCATGCTAGCAGGATTTGCCAAAGATTTACGTGCAGGAAACGCTGACTTTGCTGAGCTTGCTAAAGAATACTCAGAAGATCCAGGCTCAGCCCTTAAAGGCGGTGAGTATGATTGGACTGACCCTACAACGTATGTACCGGCGTTTAAAGATACTTTATTATCACTTGATAAAAATCAAATTAGTGAACCATTTAGAACACAATTTGGTTGGCACATAGTACAACTTTTAGATAAACGTGTAGCAGATAAAACCGAGCTAGCTAAACGTAACCGTGCGCACGGCATGTTGTTTAATCGTAAATTTAAAGAAGAAAGTTTTAACTGGCAGCAAGAAATGCGCGAACAAGCCCATGTTGAAATTTTCCCTATAGACGAGTAATTATGACATTACGAATTGCAATTACCCCGGGTGAACCTGCGGGGATTGGCCCTGACTTGCTGCTGCAATTAGCGCAGCAACCATGGCAAGCTCAACTGGTCGCTATCGCCGACAAACAGTTATTAAAAGAACGCGCTCAACACTTGGGCCTTAATATTGAGCTAATTGATTTTGATGAAAATGCCCCTGCAGCTATAGCGCCTGCAGGTAGCATGTATATTCACCAAGTAGATTTAGGCACTGACGTTAAGCTAGGTGAACTAGACGACTTAAACGGCCAATACGTGCTTGATACCTTACGTATTGCCAGCGAAAAGAATATGGACGGTACCTTTGATGCCGTTGTCACGGGCCCTGTTCACAAAGGGATTATTAATAAAGCCGGTATTTCCTTTAGTGGCCACACTGAGTACTTTGCTCAGCAGTCGGGCACCTCTGATGTCGTAATGATGCTAGCAACTGAAGGCTTGCGTGTTGCCCTAGTAACAACGCATATACCGCTGGCTTATGTATCGCGTGCAATTACACAAGAGCGCTTAACTAAAGTTATTAGTATTTTAAACCACGACTTACAAACTAAGTTTGGTATTGAGCAACCGAAAATTTTAGTGTGTGGATTAAACCCCCATGCCGGCGAAGACGGTCATTTAGGCACAGAAGAAATAGAAACAATTTCACCTACGCTTGAGCTTTTAAACAGCCAAGGCATGAATTTAATTGGTCCGCTTCCTGCCGATACCCTATTTCAGGATAAATACCTCTCTCAAGCCGATGCCGTGCTTGCTATGTATCACGATCAGGGTTTACCTGTGCTAAAATACAAGGGATTTGGTAACTCGGTAAATATAACCTTAGGTTTACCATTTATCCGCACTTCGGTTGATCACGGTACTGCGCTTGATTTAGCAGGCACAGGTGACGCTGAAGTTGGCAGTTTTGAATTAGCGATCCGCGAAGCAATTAAGCTCGCCCATGAAAAAGCACAGAATCAATGACCGATAAAGTACATTTAGGACACCGCGCCCGTAAACGTTTTGGGCAAAACTTTTTATTTGATGAATCTATCATTGATAAAATAGTGACTGCAATCGATCCTAAACCACAAGACAATCTAGTAGAGATTGGCCCAGGTTTAGGCGCAATTACCGAGCCTGTTGCCGATTTAAGCGGCCAACTTACTGTTGTTGAGCTAGATAAAGACTTAGCTCAGCGTTTAATTGAGCACCCTTTTTTAGGTCCTAAATTAAACGTAAACCAAGGCGATGCAATGAAGTTTGACTTTGCAAGCCTTGTACGCGATGACAAAAAATTAAAAGTGTTTGGTAACCTGCCTTACAATATTTCTACGCCATTACTGTTTCATCTTTTTGAGTTTGCTGATCATATTGAGCACATGCACTTTATGCTGCAAAAAGAAGTAGTAAAACGTATGGTTGCAGGCCCAGGCAGCAAAACCTTTGGCCGCTTAAGTGTGATGACGCAATACTACTGCCACGCAATGCCCGTGGTTGAAGTACCGCCAGAGTGTTTTAAACCAGCACCTAAAGTAGACTCTGCGGTTATTCGTCTGATCCCTAAAAAAGCCGAGCAACGTACCGCTAAAAGCGTGAAAATTTTAAACACCGTGTGTTTAGAAGCCTTTAATCAACGCCGTAAAACATTGCGTAACAGCTTAGGCAACTTACTCACCGCAGATGAGCTTACCAGCATTGGTATTGATATTACTTTGCGTGCTGAAAGCCTAACGTTACAACAATTTATTGATATAGCTAATTGGATTTATGACAACAAGCAGTAATATTGGCTCTCCTGTAAAAGTCTCTGTAGAGACTTTTTATGTTGAAGGGCAATCTCAGCCTGAGCTAGAAAAGTACGTTTTTGCCTACTCAGTGACAATTAAAAACCACAGCCTTTGCAGCGCTACACTTTTAAGCCGTTATTGGTTGATCACCGATGCCAATGGTAAAGAAGTTGAAGTAGAGGGCGAAGGCGTTGTGGGCGAAACCCCCGTTATAGGCCCAGGCGAAACTTATAAATACACCAGTGGCGCAATATTGGACACCCCTGTTGGCACCATGCAGGGACACTACACACTGCGCAATGAGTTTGGCTCTGAGTTTGAAGCACCTATAAGCGTATTTCGTTTAGCGTGCCCTAACATTTTACATTAGTAAAAAGCGCCATGGCTGATTACGCAATTGGTGATTTACAAGGCTGCTTTAAAGAGTTTAGCCGCTTGCTCAAACGGGTTGACTTTAACCCAAGCAAAGATCACCTTTATTTAGTGGGCGATATCGTCGCACGTGGGCCGGACTCCCTAGCCTGCCTAGATTATATTTATCGCCATCAAGACAGCATGACTGTTACTTTAGGCAATCATGATTTACACATGGTTGCCTGTCACTATCTTAATAAGCCAATCAACCCCAAAGATAAACTCGGTGCTATTTTTGATAGTAAAAAGCTTCCTCACTATATCGCCTATTTGCAAACTCAGCCGCTTGCTATTTATTTAGCGCAGCACCGCAGCTTTATATCGCATGCAGGGCTTAACCCTAATTGGTCTATAGAAAGCGCACTTAAACACGCACAGTTTGCTCAGCGTTGTTATCAATCGGCTAATGCTAAGCACTTTTTTGAAAAAATGTATCAGCCCCACCCCGCGATATGGCATGACGATTTAAACGAATTCGATAAGTTTAGATACATTGTTAACTACTTTACCCGCATGCGCTTTTTAACCAGCAACAACACGTTAGAGCTTAGTGCGAAAGGCGCAATTAACGATAATAAAACGTTAACAGCCTGGTTCACTCACCCTAATATAAAAGCATTAGAAAACAACCTTATATTTGGCCATTGGGCCGCTCTTGAAGGGGTTACTCAGCTCAATCACATACATGCACTCGATACCGGATGCGTATGGGGCGGTGCTTTAACGATGATGGACTTGCAAACTAAGCAAAAAATAGTAGAAAAGCCGACGCTTTTATCTAAATAAACTGTAAAACCCCAGCACATATGTTAAATTTAAATTAATAGATATTAATTGCTTAACTTATTGGTTAAAAAGCCGATAAGATGTGATTGAAGTACTTTAATTGGAAATCCATATGAATCTGACAGTAAGCCAACGAATTTGGTGTGGTTTTATATTTATCACCTTATTACTCATAATCATTGGTGGTAACTCTTTAATAAAAATTGCGAGCATTGACCGCTCTACCCAACAGGTAAACCAGTTATCACTGCCCGCGCTTAATAAAAGCTCAGAACTACAAGCTGAATTTATTTTAATGAGTAAAGCAGCCCAAGCTAGTTTTTATACCACCTCAAGCGCACAGCTCACCCCTATAAAACAAAAAGTACTTGAGCAAAAAGACAAATTCAACTCGCTGCACGCCGACCTTCAACGTGTAGTAAAAAACGATGCATCACTGAGTCAAAAAAGCCAAGCTGTAGAAAAAACCTACTTAAGCTTTTTAGGTACGGTCGAAAACCTATTAGCTGATAAAGATAAACAACTAGCACTTAATAAAACCCTCACAGCACAGCTTGAAACAATTGAGATCGCAGCTGAAGATGCCAATTCAGTCGTGCTTGATATCACAGATATTACTAACTTTGAGCAAAATCACCCACGCGCTTACCAAGCTGCCAATAACTTAGAAAACAACTTTATGTCTGTGGTGAGTAACAGTACCGATATGCTCACGGTTAAGACGACAAACACCTTAGATATTGTAAAAAATGAGCAAGCTTATTACCTTGACGAAGTAATTCGTACTTTAGCGTTAATAAAGCCAGCTATAGAACAAGATGACAACGACCTATACAGTGATTTACAAGCATACGTTGATACGCTGATAGAAAATATCAGCGGTAATAATAGCCTAGCGGCCAATAAGCAGCGCCTTATTGACGCTATCGCACTTACCGAAAAAGAACTTGCCCAATCAGAGCAAGCAACCACTATGGCACTGTCGCAAATTGATGATTTAGTAACACAAGCAAGTACTGTAGCTTACAAATTACAAGAAGGTGTTCGCGAGGATGTAGACTCAGCGACGCTCTGGACATGGGCAGGTATGATCATCGCAACGTTAATTGCAATTGCGATTGCGATTCTTACCGTTAATAGAATCACTAAGCCACTGGCTGAGGTTAATCGGATTTTAGATATTGTTGCCAGCGGTGATATGACCCAACGCTTAGATGACTCTGCAAAAGATGAATTTGGCGAGCTATCAAAAAGCTGTAACACCCTTATAGATAGCTTACGTAGCTTAATTAAAGGCATTATTTCACGCTCAACTCAATTAGCAGCGGCGTCTGAGCAAACATCGGCCATTACCGGTGAGTCAAGCCAAGCTATTCGTAACCAACAAGCACAAGTAGAGCAAGCGGCAACCGCCACAACCGAAATGAGCAGCACGTCGCAAACTGTAAGCAACAGCGCACAGCAGGCACTTAACGAAATAAAAAATGCCGATAAAGAAGCTGAACGTGTAAAAGGTATATCTCATCAAAACAAAGCCACTATTGAGCAACTTGCTCGCGAGGTGGACGATGCATCAGGTGTTATTAATAAGCTTCATCAAGACAGCGCATCTATAGGCAGTATTTTAGATGTAATACGCGGCATTGCAGAGCAAACCAACCTATTAGCACTTAACGCTGCAATTGAAGCAGCACGTGCCGGTGAATATGGCCGAGGTTTTGCGGTAGTAGCGGATGAAGTACGCTCACTGGCAAGCAAAACACAAGAGTCGACCCAAGAGATACAATCTATGATTGAATCGCTTCAAAGTGGCGCAGAAGCGGCTGTAACAGCAATGGATAAAGGTAAACAGCAAGCAGAATCATGTGTTGAACAAAGCGACTTAGCAAGCAGCGCATTAGACTCAATTACACTTGCCGTATCGCAAGCACACGATGTAAGTGAAGAAATCTCTACCGCTGCTCAAGAGCAACAACAAGTATCACAAGAAATTAGTGAACGTTTAGAATCTATTGTAGCCATAGCCGAGCAAACAGCTGAGGGTGCAAATCAAACAAATATTTCAAGCTCAGAAGTAGCCAAACTTGCTGAAGAGCTAAGAATATCGGTAGAAAACTTTAAGGTGTAATGTACACCTAACAGCAGTAAATTAACGCAATAAAAAACCCGATACTGTTACTCAGTATCGGGTTTTTTTGTTTACTGGTTTTAACGCTTAGCGAGAAGCACGCTGGCGATTGCCGCCCACTTTAGGCTTAGTGTTAGCCTTTTTAAATTGGCTAAACCCAGTATGGCGCGTTAAGGCTGGGCGCCCTCCTTTACCAGCGCCTTTATGTGCTTTTTCATCACGGCCTTCTTCTGGCACTAAGCAATTTGGGCCTTTACCAATTAAATTGGCTTTACCCATACTACGCAGTGCATCGCGGATCATTGGCCAACCCGATGGATCGTGATAACGCAATATGGCTTTGTGTAAGCGACGTTGGCGCGCTCCTTTTGGCACGGGTACTTGCTCTTTATTGTTTTTAATATTACGCAACGAGTTCATTTCTGTATGGTAAATGGTGGTTGCATTGGCCATTGGCGACGGGTAAAAGTTTTGTACTTGGTCTAACTTAAAGTCGTTAGATTTAAGCCACAATGCCATATTAACCATGTCTTCGTCTTTGGTACCCGGGTGCGCTGAAATAAAGTACGGTATTAAGTACTGCTTTTTACCCGCTTCTTTTGAGTACTTATCAAATAGTTCTTTAAATTGATCGTAAGCACCCATGCCCGGCTTCATCATTTTAGACAAAGGGCCATCTTCTGTGTGCTCAGGGGCAATTTTTAAATAGCCACCCACATGATGTGTCACCAGCTCTTTTACATAGCGAGGGTCTTGTACGGCTAGATCGTAACGAACGCCAGAGGCGATCAAAATCTTTTTAATGCCTTTCACTTCACGGGCTTTTTTGTATAAATCGATAGTAGGTGTATGGTCTGTATCCATGTGCTTACATATATCAGGGTAAACACATGAGAGTCGTCTACAGGTACTTTCTGCTTTTTTGCTCGTACAGCGTAATTTATACATGTTGGCCGTTGGGCCACCTAAATCAGAAATAACACCGGTAAAACCAGGTACTTTATCTCTAATTTGTTCTATTTCGTCAATAATCGACTCTTGCGAGCGACTTTGAATAATACGTCCTTCATGCTCGGTAATAGAGCAGAACGAGCA
Organism: Pseudoalteromonas sp. P1-30; assembly: GCF_001400005.1. Lineage (NCBI taxonomy): Bacteria > Pseudomonadati > Pseudomonadota > Gammaproteobacteria > Alteromonadales > Pseudoalteromonadaceae > Pseudoalteromonas > Pseudoalteromonas sp. P1-30. The sequence continues at coordinate 10,334 of NZ_LKBC01000013.1, read as the reverse complement.
GCCACCAAAACAGCCACGCATAATATTAACCGACGTTTTAATCATATCGTAGGCTGGTATTTTTGCATCACCATAACTTGGGTGCGGTATACGCTGATAAGGCAAACCAAATACATCATCCATCTCATGGGTTTCGAGCGGGAATGCCGGCGGGTTAACCCAAATAGAGCGATCGCCATGGCGCTGAAATAACGCACGAGCACAACCTGGGTTGGTCTCTTGGTGCAAAATGCGCGAAGCATGGGCATAAAGCGGTTTATTAACGCTTACTTGCTCAAATGCAGGGAGTTTAACGTATGTTTTTTCCCACGGTTTAGGGCGCGCAGGCTGAATAGTTATAGGTTTAGCGGCCTCTGCTTTTAAATCAATACCGGCTTGCTTAAACTCTGATTTACTACACCCAACATCATCAGCCCCATAGGGGTTTGGGATAGGGTCAATTTTGCCTATTTTATCAATCGCTGTTGAATCACTTCCGCGCCAGCCCGGTATTGGCTCTTTACGAATAACCGCTGTACCACGAATATCCTGAATTGTATCCATAGTTTCGCCAGCGGCTATACGGTGGGCTACTTCCACCAGCGGGCGCTCTGCATTACCATAAATAAGGATGTCGGCTTTGGCATCAAATAAAATACTACGGCGTACTTTTTCTTGCCAGTAGTCGTAATGAGCAATACGGCGCAAGCTTGCTTCAATACCACCAATAACAATAGGCACACCTTTGTAGGCTTCGCGTAAGCGCTGAGAGTAAATCATCACCGCACGGTCAGGGCGCTTACCACCCACATTACCTGGTGTATAGGCATCGTCATGGCGCATTCGTTTTTCTGCCGTGTAGCGGTTGATCATCGAATCCATGTTGCCGGCTGTTACACCAAAAAATAAGTTTGGTTTACCAAGCCCCATAAAGGCATCTTTTGATTGCCAATCTGGCTGAGCAATTATACCCACTCTAAAGCCTTGCGCTTCAAGTACACGGCCAATTACCGCCATACCAAAACTAGGGTGATCAACATAGGCATCGCCGCTAATAATTATAATGTCGCAGCTATCCCAGCCAAGAGCGTCCATTTCTTCGCGAGTGGTAGGTAAAAATGGGGCGGTGCCATAACATTCAGCCCAATATTTGGGGTATGAAAATAGCGCGCGTTCAGCTTTAAGGGAGCTCATAGTTTTGGCCGTAGAATAACAAAAGGCGCGAATTATATCCTAATACATTGCTTATTTATACAACATTGCCTAGAGATATCGCGCCTACTGTAAAGTCTGTTGATATTAAGTTTTTTTATTTCGCTCTTTAATAAACTCTAAAAGTTCGTGCTCAGGCATTGGCTTAGCGTACATAAAACCCTGTACTTCATCACACCCTAAGTTTTTCAAAAACTCTGCCTGCTGCTGTGTTTCTACACCTTCAGCAATTGTTTTTAGTCCTAGTTTAGCACCAAGCGACACCACCAAAGCAGCAATAGCACCGGTATCGTTATCAGGTAAATCTTTTACAAATGCGCGGTCTATTTTAAGCCTATCAAGCGGTAAACTTTGTAAGTAACTTAACGAAGAAAAGCCCGTTCCAAAATCATCAATCGCCACTTCTACGCCTAATTCTTTTAACTCTTTTAGGGTATTGATCACGGTTTCTAATTCATCCATTACCACGCTTTCAGTCACTTCTAACTCTATATTGCAGGGTTTAACATCGTACTTTTGTAAGGTGTTTTTTACTGTTTTAGCGTAGCCTTTAACCTTAAATTGCGGCACAGATACATTTACAGCAATGCAAATTTCTTCACCGAGTGCCTCTAAGCGTTTTTGCTGTTGGCAAGCTTGTTCTAAAACCCATTGGCCAATATCAACAATTAAACCGGCATCCTCTGCTAAAGGCACAAACACCGCAGGAGATATAAACGAGCCATCTTCTGATGGCCAGCGCAGCAATGCTTCACAGCCAATCAAAGATAAATTATCGAGTGAAAGCTGAGGCTGATACCACACTTGGAGCTTTTGCCGAGCAAAGTCATGACGTAACTGCCTAATAATACCTAAGCGCCAAGCCATTTTGTCTTGCATATCAATATCGTAGTAAATACCCTCTTTGCATTTAAGCTTTTTAGCTTGGTTTAATGCAATATAGGCAACTTTGAGTGTATCTAACCCAGTACTTTGAAAGTCTTGCTGCTGACATAAACCAATTCTAAAATCGACAGGCAAAATATGCTCGCCAGCACTAAAAGGCACACTTAGCACGTCGTTAAATTGTTCAAGGTCAAACTCCGTTTGGCGAATAATAAAGCCAAATACATCTGCGCCAATACGCGACAATAACTTTGCGTCTGGATAAGCATCTTTAAGCCGCTTTACAATCTCGATTAACAAATGATTGCCAATTTCTTGTCCTAAGCCATTGTTAATATCTGCAAAACCAATCACATCAATTAATACAAAAACGTAGTCATTAACATGTGGTTTTTGATAACGCACCACCCGCTCAATAAAATTAGTACGATTAGAAATACCGGTTAGTACATCTTTGTAGGCCGCATCTCTTAGTTTTACAAACAGCCTTACGTTATCAAGGGCTACACTCACATTAGTAAGAAAAATCTCTGCAAATTGCAGCTGCGCATCACTCGGTTTATGCTCGCACTCTAAATAAATAGCAGCCTGGCGGTGCTTACTTTTAACAATAAAAGTTACGCTCGAATCAGTTTGGCAATGCTGAGCCGACTCAAAACACTGATCTACTTGTTCAAGCGCAACGCTATCAACATTAGCAAGCTTTTCACCAAAGTAGCTCTCATAATGGCCACTACCACCCAATACTTGAATAAAGTTATCGCCATCTAGCTTACTGCATACCAACCCAACTTGTTGGCACTCTAAAATAATACCCAAGTGTTTAATAATCTCTTTGCATAACACTTTAATATCGGTAAGCCCTAAAATAGACTTTGAAGCCGAAACAATGGTGTTCATCGCATCACTTTGATACTCAAGCTGGCATACTTGCTCGTACGAGCGAATAGCGGTGATTAAAGAAGTTACTAATTTAGAACGAGTTAACTCTGTTTTTGTTTTATAGTCGTTAATGTCATATTCGCGAATTACTTTTTCTTCTGGGGTGTTGCCCGCTTGGCCGGTTCGTAAAATAATTCGCACATGCTGATTGTTAAGCTCTTCGCGTACGCGTTTTACAACTTGCAAACCCGCATCATCAGATTCCATCACTACATCTAAAAAAATAACGGATATTGTATTATTGTTTTTGAGTATTTCGATGGCTTCGCTGCCAGAGTAAGCATCGTGAAAACGCAGCCCTGCCCCCCAAAACTCTACGCCCGACAATGCAAGCTTAGTCACTGAATGTATTTCAGGATCGTCATCAACGATCAAAACATCCCAAAAATCAGATAATTCTTGGGTTATTTCTTCTTCGCTGTCTGGCGCTAAAAATAAAAAATCGCTTTGCTCTGACGACATTATCTACCCTTTATCAGTTTTAATACTTATATAAGCTCATACCTATGTGCTAAAAATATATTTTTGGTTTATAGGCTAATTCATACTATAGTCGATTAATAAAAAGTTGTTATATTTCAAACTAAAAAACTCGTGAAAGGTGTGCCTATTAAATTTTTTAAAATCCTTATAAAAACGCTCTTATTGTTAGTTTTAGTGGCTATTTTGATTGGTTTAACCCTGCCGCAAAATTACAGCGTAAATAAAAACATACAAATAAATGCCAATGTAGCGACCGTTAAATCGCTGGTCTCTGACTTTAGCCTTTGGCATACATGGTCACCTTGGGGCAAAGTAGATCCGTCTATCACTTTTACTTTAGGCGAACCTAGTCGCGGTATAGGCGCGCATCAATCGTGGCAAAGCGACTGGGGGTATGGAGAAATGACCATTACTTCGCTTTCGCAAAATAACATGACCTTTAATGCACTTTTAAAAAATGAGCATATTATTGAAGGTGAAATTACATTTACCGAAGTAGAAGGTGTGGTAAATGTAACGTGTAATATTAATGGCCAAACCAATACCCCGCTAATTTCGGGTTATCTATCAATTTTTAGTGAGTATGTATTAAGCAATACAGTGTCACTTGGCTTAAATAACTTGCAAACAGTGGCGCAATTACGCGACCAAAAAACACAGCTGGATAACGATGACAGTAAAATCAGCCCAAGCGAGAATTAACCTCGCCAATATAATTGAGTCTTTACTTGGTTACCCCGTAAAAAAAATAACCACAAATACTGGGCAACCAAGTACAGATCAAAGTTACGGCTCTAAAGGCGATCTAAACCCGCTTTATCACATAAATAGCGATAACCCTATTTTAGCGCGCGCCCAAAAGCGCCAAAATTTACTGCTTATAAAACAGCAGCAAAATATAGAAACCATTTTAGCTAAAGCAATGGAATTTTGCCCCGATGTGGCAAGTAATAAGCAGCCAGATGCCGACTGGATAGAGCGCTTTATTGCCCTATGTGAAGACACCTCAAATGAATCGATGCAAACACTATGGGCTAAAATTTTAACTGGCGAGACGCTCAACCCCGGTACATTTTCTATAAAAAGCTTACAAACACTCAAGCATATGACCCAACGCGAAGCTGATGCATTACAAAAGTGTGTATCGCTGAGCAGCTACAACGCTAAAGACGACAGCCACTTTATTTTATTGGGGTTTTATAAAAAGCCTTCGCTTTTCGACTTACTACGAAAAGGCAATAAGGTATCGCTTAATTTAGGAAAAACGGGGATCAGCTTTCCTGATATTTTAACGCTTATGGATCTTAATTTACTCTACAGAAAAGAAATAGAATCGGCGGTATTAAAAGCTGGCCAAGAACTCACCCTGTCGTTTTTATCGCAAAAAGTGACGTTAAAAGCTAAAAGCAGTGACTTAGTATTAAGCTATTACAAGTTTACCCAAACTGGCGATGAGCTTTCTAAGCTTATAAATTACCCGGTAAATAAGGTGTATAAGCAATTAATTAATAATGCATTGGAGGGAGAGTTTGATTTAACGTGGCATGTTAATAAATAACACACCACGCTGTAAGCTCACTAATTAAAAGTGAACTTGAATACCCGCAAATGGGCCTGATGCGTCAATATCGGTATTAATATCATCAACATCATCTAGCTCTAACGTCATTGAGCGGTAACCCGCTTTAATAGCTACATCTACTGCTAGGTTATCAATAAGTTCATATGCTACGCCTACTTGGTAGTCTTGTACTTTACTATCGTCGATAGCTAAAAAGCTGCCTTCAAAAAACACGCTTAAACCCGTAAATGGTAAGCCTGCTTCAGCACGGCCATATGCAAGAGGAACAAAACCAGAGAAGTCTTTGGTTTCAGTTTGAGAAAGCTCTTCTTCAGGATCATACCTTACTGTAATTTCACCGTCGAATTGCTTAACATTTAAACCTAAATCAATTGAAATTAAATCGTTATCGAAGATTTCATAATAAAGAATATAATCAATGTGCGATAAATCACTAACAGTATTTACTTTTCTGTTTGTATCAAAGGTACTGCCATTAAAGCTAAACGTATCACCGATAACCGCATCACCATCAAGTTCAAGTTCTGTATATTTTAGCTTAATGTTTGGAACTAGCGGCACTGGGTGCTCAAGTGCTGCGTAATAGCTAACAAATGTTTCATCCTCAAAATCAAAACCTTGAGATGCTTTATCTTTGTAAGAAAACTGACCGTCGTTATCTGACTGCCAGCCATCAACACCTACATATAAACCTAATAGAGTGTCTGCCTGTGCTGCAGGGGCTAAACATGCCATTGAAAGGGCAGCTGCTAAACAATACTTTTTCATTTTTTATCCTTGAGCTAGTAGTTCGCTAAGTTCGATTAAAGCCGCATTGGCTCTTGAAATATAATTTGCCATAACTAAAGAATGATTTGCCACAAAGCCAAAACCATTCCCGTTTAATATAATTGGGCTCCACACGGTTTCTTGTGTTGCCTCAAGCTCACGTATGATTTGCTGTAAGCTTACACGCGCATTTTTCTTTTCTAATACATCAGCAAAGTCATACTCAACTGCTTGTAAAAAGTGTAATAACGCCCACGTTGCACCGCGCGACTCGTAAAACACGTCGTCTATTTCCCACCACGACGTTCTTACTTGCTGCTGAAGTGGTGTGTAGGTCGCTTGCGTGTTTGAAGAATTACCGGCTAAATCGGTATTTACTTTGTCTTGGCCAACACTTGCACTTAAACGCTGACTTAAACTCCCTAAACGCTTTTCGGCTTCTTTTAACCAGCTACGTAGATTGTCTGCACGTGAATAAAATTGGCTATCGCGCTCATGCTCGTTAGCAATTTGTGAGCGGTACACAAGAAGATAGTCTATTCCCTTTTGGTACTCTCCCTCGGCACTTGGCCACGCCCATGCCTCGGAGCTAATATTAAATTGTGGCTGCGCTTTTTTAAGGGCTTCATGTTCGGTAGATTGCGACTGTGAACGGCTAAAGTCTTTACGCATTGATAGCGCTAAATCACGCACCATTTCAAGCGCGCCATATTCCCACGCAGGCATGTCATCCATTATCACACTTGGTGGCATCACATCGTTTGATAAATATCCACCTTGCTTATCAAGTAATGTGCTAGCAACGGTAATAAGCGTTGAGGTGGTTGTATAGCCTGTTACCATTTTTTCGTTGCGTGCTTGCGCGGTTTCTTTTGCATTAGTTACTACATTAAAACGTGCCGGCTCAATGCTCCAATAAACTGCAATAGCGTAAAAAATAATAAGTAGTACCACTAAGGCACCAGCTATTTTTCCTTTATGTTGCGACATTTATCCTCCTAGTGATGAGCGTGTTGTTTTTTAGATGGCTTTGAATGCGCAGCTTGCGCTTCAAGCGAAACCACTTGGGCATTAGTAAACAAGCGGTTACCGTCACTAAAATATAGCGTGAGTTTACGTTCTTGCCCTACTTTTAGTGGCTCTTGTGGATCAAATACCATTAAATGGTAACCACCAGGCTCAAAGCTTAGGCTTTCATGGCCCTTAATAGTAACGGCTTTAACCTGTTGCATTTTCATCATGCCGTTAACATGTTTATGCTCATGTATTTCTACACGGCCTAAACCTTCGATGGTCGCTTTAGTTAATTTAGCAACACCACCACCGTGGTTAGAAATTGTTAAATAGCCAACACTCGATTTACTACCAGGCAAAAATGCCCTTACTTGTGCATGGCTTACTTCAAGCTTAGCTTCGTCTGTATCGTGGCTGTGCCCAGCATGTGCAGCAACCGATGACGAAAACACATTAATCATTAACGCCGAGGCCATAAAAAAGCACTGCTTCATCATCGCTTTATTCCTTGTGAAAGCATAAATTTTCACTTTAAATTTAACATAGTTAACTAATAATAGTCAGTTAAATTAAGGCTTAAGAGGTTACTTTTTTGTTATCGAGCACCAACCAGCATAGTACAGCTACAAATAATAATGGCCAGGCTATCATCACTGAACCAAATAACAGTGCCAAAATGGTGCCAACCAGCGCGACAATCACTGCGCCTATTAACCCCATGGTCACTAAAGCCATTACGGCTACTACTGCAATAATAGCGACTAAAACACCAGCCAGCTCAAGCCCCACCCAGCTCATATCTGCAATCCACAGTGGGAACTGCCATGAATCAAAATGTATTAGCGACACAGTATCAGTAAAAAGTAACACATATACGACAACACATATTGCTAAGGTTTTCATATCCCTCTCCTAATACGCACGCTCTTCAAGGCAGCAGTGAGCAATCAAATAACCAAGCGCTACTGCAAACGGAAAACTTATAAATAATAAAATTGTTACTAAGCGTGTTGACCACACTGGAAAATCAAGGCGACGCGCTAACCCACTGCATACGCCCGATATTTTTTTATTCAGTGAATCTTTGTACCAACTACGCTGTGTTTTAAAGTTATTCATACTCTACTCCTTAAGCGCTTGGCGCAGTTGTATTGGTATTACTTTGCTTAACACTGGCTTTTAAACGAGCCAGCTCTGCATCTATTTTTTCATTTTTAACTAAAGACTCAATTTGCTCAGCGGTTGATTGCGCTGTATTTGTAAGTTCATAAGCATCAACCTGTGCTTCTATGCCTTCCACTTTTTGCTCTATCATTTCAAAGCGAGACAAAGCATTTGCGACCTTGTCACTGTGTAATTGCATGTTCACTTTTTCACGTGCAGCAACAATATCGTGGCGTTTTATTAATTGAGCTTGTTTGCTTTTAGCTTGCGCCATTTTTTGCTGTAAGCGCTCACAATCTGCCGTAATTTTCTCTATCGACTCTTTTAGAGTATTTAGCTGAGTGTTTTTTGCTGCAATTTGCTCATCTACTCGCTGTTTTTCTACTAACGCAGACTTGGCTAAATCGTCACGGTTTTTAGCAACTGCCAGCTCAGCTTTTGTTTGCCACAAAGTTAAGTCTTTTTGTTTTTGTGCAATTTGGCGTTTAAGCGTTTTCTCTTCGCACAGTAAGGTTGCGGCTGTGCTTCTACATTCGTTAAGCGCTTCTTGCATTTCACTTAGCATAAGGTTGAGGAGTTTTTCTGGGTCTTCTGCTTTATCCAGCATGGCAGCAATATTGGATTGGATAACATCATTTACGCGATTAAATATACTCATTGTTTTGTCCTGTTGTTTTTAATTGATAACAACAACAGGATTCCAAGAGTTATGCCAAGTAACAAAAAGTTATTTATAAACATTTGAATTCAATTAGTTAGATAACTAACACGTTATTTTAAACTGACTGAAAACTTAATACTAATAAGCTAAAATCACTAATTTATTTATCTTTTGACTAAATTTTAGTTATAAAAAAACCACTTTAAAAAGTGGTTTTTTTATAACTATTCAGCGCTTTAGTATTACTCAGGCACAAAACTTAATGCTTTATCCATTACCGACAAATCAGCCTGTTTACCGTGACCGTTTTCTGAAAGGTGACGTCTAAATCCGCGCGCCCCAGGCTGCCCCTGAAAAATCCCCAGCATATGGCGTGCTATATGCCAAAAGTTAGCACCTAAACGCATTTCTTCTTCTATGTAATCATACATAGCGCGCACCACATCGTGACGAGTCTGAGTATTAGCCACCTCACCGTAAATCTTTTCATCCACCTCATTAAGCATAAATGGATTACTATATGCTTCGCGACCAATCATAACGCCGTCTATATGCGCTAAATGCGCTAGGCTTTCTTCAATTGTTTTAACGCCGCCATTAATGCTTAAATCGAGCTGTGGGTAGTCTTTTTTTAGTTGGTAAACGCGTGGGTAATCAAGAGGCGGTACTTCACGATTTTCTTTAGGGCTTAAACCATTTAACCACGCTTTACGGGCATGAATAATAAAGTCATCACAGCCAACTTTATGGCTGGCTTCAATTAATGCGCATAAAAACTCATACGAGTCTTGCTCATCAATACCGATGCGTGTTTTTACCGTAACAGGAATACTAACTTCGCTTTTCATTGCCGCAACACACTGTGCAACCAGCTCAGGCTCGGCCATTAGGCATGCACCAAAGCGCCCGTTTTGTACTCTATCTGAAGGGCAGCCTACATTTAAGTTAATCTCATCGTAGCCACGCTCACCCGCAAGCTTTGCACACTTTGCTAGCGCCTCGGGATCAGAACCCCCCAGCTGCAAAGCAACCGGCCCCTCGTGCTGATTAAAGTGTAGGTAATCGCCGCGACCAAATAAAATCGCCCCCGTGGTGATCATCTCAGTGTATAAAACAGCGTGCTTAGTCATCTTACGATGAAAAGTGCGACAATGACGATCAGTCCAATCAAGCATGGGTGCAACGGACATTCTACGAAAGCTTGTTTTTACTGGTTCCCCAGTCATTACGATACCTCCAAGGGGTTCTTCATTCATAAAATTACTGCTCCGAGTTGCTTTGAATTGCCCTGAATTGCTTTGAATTACCTATATGGTCCCCCTATAGGCTCCCTAGCAGAGTAGGACAGATCAATAACTTACATAAACATGCGAGTTGATAATTAAAGTATTAAATTAGGCGAGGGATTATACACAAACAGGCTGTGAAACTGCAGTGAATCTAGCACTATATTTAATAGTATCTAGCAAACTGTTCAGCAAAGGATTACGAAAAATACATATTAAAAAGTGCTTATTTATAAAATCAGTTCAAACAGCACAAGCTTAAAACGCAAAAAAGCCCGCTAGTTAGCGGGCTTTTTTATTTTTATAAAATGTCTTGTCCTGAAATGTGTTTACACATTTAGGACTTATTTTATGAAAA
>NZ_LKBC01000012.1:0-105944 GCF_001400005.1 Pseudoalteromonas sp. P1-30 | reverse complement strand
AAATCAAGTGCATAAAAAAGACCTGGCGATTTCGCACCAAGTCTTTCATTAAAACCGTCAACCTATTTCAGGACGGGACAATTCCTCTTTAATACCCATCTAATAGCTCTATATAAAATTATTTAACTATTTTTATTATTAGTTTAAACCTTTCTTGTCTGTCTTTGCGTCTTAGTAATCAATACACTCATTAATACACGTTTTTAAATAAAAATAATTAAAAGGCGACATCACGGATGTTACACACAAAACCCGAGCACACGCCCCTATGCGACCTTGCACTCATTGAGCGTGTTAAAGCGGGGGATCAAAATGCTTATAAGGCATTATATGAGCTGCATATAAAGCGTGTTTACGGTTTATGTTTGCGCTTATTGGCCGACGAAGCGCACGCTGAAGATGCCGCCCAAGAGGTGTTTGTGCAGGTGTGGCATAAAATAGCGCAGTTTGACGGGCGCTCACAATTTTCTACTTGGCTATATAGCGTAGCAAGCAACATTGCGATTAGTTATGTACGCAAGCACAAAAGCTGGTTAAACAAAGTTGTGAGCATAGAACAAAGCGGTATGGATGAGCAAAGCGCGCAAAGTTGTAAGGGATTAAACGGGTTAGATAAATTAATTGTTCGCCTACCAGAGCGCGCCCGCATGGTGTTTGTTTTATATGCTATTGAAGGCTACCGCCACGAAGAAATAGCCCAGCAATTGGGAATGGCAGTGGGGTCGAGTAAGTCGCAATATCATCGTGCAAGGCAGTTATTACAAGAGTGGTACGAGTATGAGTAAACAAAATTTTGATGACTACTTAAACGAGTCTTTAAACAATGTAAATAAAGACATAGCGCCCAATAAAGCACTTTGGCAGGGCATTGAGCACGCCATAGTTACAGCTAAGCCACCTGCTGTTAAAGCGCCATTATGGCCTAAATTGAGCGCTATTGCTGCGTGCAGTGCAGCGGCGTTATTAGCAATAAATATATTTATGAGCAATAACGAGCCAAGCCAAGTGGCTGCTATGAGCGATTATTTTAAAGCGCAAAAGCAAAGTTTATTAGTGCAGTACAAAAACCAGGATGCACTTACTAATAACTGGCAAGCACAGTTACAAGAGCTTGAAGAAGCAGAGCAAGCAATTAAACAGGCACTTGAAAACGAGCCACAAAATCAGGCATTACTGACCATGTTGGCGCAAGTTTACCAGCAACAACTCGACTTAATTAACAAGGTGCATGCACCGCGTTGGCAGCAAATATAGGGGAATAACATGAAAGCAATTTTACTTGGGCTAAGCCTATTACCACTGAGCGTTTTAGCGGGCGAAAAAATAGATAAGCAAATAGAGGTGCCAAGCGGCGGCACTATTTTTATTGAAAACCAACGTGGCGATGTAAACATAACCGGCTGGGATAAAAACGAATTTAAAGTCTCAGGCGAGCTTGATGACAAGGCCGAAGGATTTGAGCTTAAAACGAGAGATGATAAAACCGAATTTATAGTAAAAATGCCACGCAATTTGGGATGGGGTAACAATGGAGATGGCTCTAACTTAACAGTATTTATGCCAAAAAGCAGTCGCTTAGAATTTGCTGGCGTAAATGTGTCAGTGACTGCAAAAACACTTAAAAAAGGCGCTGAGGTTGATGTTGTTAATGGTGAAATTACGGTAAATGACATTAGCGGCACTGTTAAATTAAGCACCGTAAATGGCGATGTAAACGCACAGAACTTAAGCGGCAATATTCAATTTGAAACCGTAAACGGTGAAATTAACGATAGGCAATCAAGTGGCGAGCTGCGTTTTAGTGCTGTAAATGGCGATATTAAATCAAGCACAACCGCAAACGACGTACGATTAGAAAACGTAAATGGCGATATCGATTTTACATTATCGAGCATAAAAAGCTTACGTATTAATACTGTAAACGGCGAAGCTGAAATACACATCAGTGAGTTGCTAAAAGGGGCTGATGTTCGCTATGAGTCGGTAAGTGGTGATGCTGATTTTTACTTCCCGCAAAGCGTGTCGGCTCAGTTTGAGATTAAAGCGCACGCCAACGGTAAAATTATTAATAAAGTTACCAGCGATAAAGTGACTAAAGCTAAATATGGCCCTTCTAGTGATTTAGAGTTTAGTGCCAATGGTGGCAGCGCAAGTGTTGAAATGGATACGATAAGCGGGCGAATTGAGCTGCGAACTAAATAACGCTAATTAGCGTTAATGATTACAAAAAGCAGGAAAAGATTTCCTGCTTTGCTATTTGCACAGCCCCGCCAAGTCGATAGAATAGAGCCATTCAATTTTAGTACTGTGAAGTTATGGCCAAACCAGATAAGCAAGTCGATACCCTTAAAGTTCCTCCCCATTCAATAGAAGCTGAACAATCTGTTTTAGGTGGCTTAATGCTTGATAACCAAGCTTTTGACCGCGTAGCAGAGCTGGTTGTTGCGCAGGACTTTTATACCCGCACCCATAAGCTTATTTTTGAAGCCATGACCGCGCTTGCTGAAGTGGGCGATCCGATAGATTTAATCACAATTTCAGAAAGTCTTGAAAAAAATAACCAACTAGCAGGCATTGGTGGTTTTGCGTATTTGGCCGAAATAGCTAAAAACACCCCAAGTGCTGCGAATATCGATGCATACGCCAATATTGTGCGTGAGCGCGCGGTAGTACGCGAAATGATTGGCGTAGCTAATGAAATAGCCGAAGCTGGTTTTAACCCAGAAGGGCGCACCAGCCACGACTTATTAGACTTTGCCGAGAGTAAAGTATTTAAAATTGCTGAGCAACGTACAAAAAGTACCGAAGGCCCGCAAAGCATTCATAACATTCTTGAAAAAACCGTCGATAAAATCGAAGAGCTATACCAGTCGCCGCAAGACGGTGTAACCGGTGTAAGCACTGGGTATGCTGATTTAGATAAAATGACAGCAGGTATGCAGCCTTCTGATTTAATTATTGTTGCAGCACGTCCTTCAATGGGTAAAACCACCTTTGCGATGAACCTTGCTGAGCACGCCGCAATGACGCAAGACAAGCCTGTGCTTATTTACTCATTAGAGATGCCCTCTGAACAAATTATGATGAGGATGTTGGCATCACTTGGTCGTATTAACCAAACTAAGGTACGTACTGGCCAGCTAGATGATGACGATTGGGCACGCCTTTCATCAACTATGGGGCTGTTGATGGAAAAAGGCAAAATGTATGTTGATGATGCATCGGGGCTTACACCTACCGATGTGCGTTCACGTGCAAGACGTATAGCGCGCGACCACGGTGGTATTAGTATGATCATGGTCGATTACCTTCAGTTAATGCGCGTACCTAGTTTATCAGATAATCGTACTTTAGAGATTGCCGAAATATCGCGTTCATTAAAAGCGCTCGCTAAAGAGTTACAGTGCCCGGTTATTGCGCTTTCGCAGCTAAACCGTACGCTAGAGCAACGTGCCGATAAACGCCCAATTAACTCAGATTTACGTGAGTCGGGTTCGATAGAGCAAGATGCCGATTTAATCATGTTTATATACCGTGATGAGGTATACAACGAAGACAGTACAGAAAAAGGCATCGCCGAAATTATCATAGGTAAACAGCGTAACGGCCCAATTGGTAAAGTGCGCTTAACCTTCCAAGGGCAATTTTCTCGCTTTGATAATTACGCGGGGCCAGCAGTTGATGATGAATACTAATGCGCCTAGCCACAGCCGAAATTAACTTAACTGCCCTTGCGCATAACTTATCGCAGGTAAAACGTTTTGCGCCAAATAGCAAAATAATGGCGGTATTAAAAGCCAATGCGTATGGACATGGTTTAGTAAAAATTGCCCAGCACTTAAATAGTGCTGATGCTTTTGCTGTTGCCCGAATTGATGAAGCCCTCGCACTGCGCGCCGGTGGTTTAACAAAGCCAATAGTACTGCTTGAAGGTTTTTTTAATAAAGCCGACTTACCTATTTTATTGGCTAATAATTTTCAAACTATTGTGCACGACGAAAACCAGCTTGCAGCAATAGAAAATGCCACCTTAGATGCGCCAATTACTTGCTGGCTAAAAATAAACACCGGCATGCACCGATTAGGCATAGCACCTGAGCAGTTTGACGCATTTTATAGCCGCTTGCAGCGCACACCCAATGCTAAAAGCACCATTAATTTGATGACCCATTTTTCGTGTGCCGATGATACGCACAATACTAAAACGGCGCAGCAAATTAGCTTATTTGATACGCTTGTAAAGGGCATAGAACAAGCGCATTGTTTATCAAACTCGGCCGGTATTATAGCTTGGCCTGCAGGACACGGTGATTGGATACGCCCAGGACTTATGCTTTATGGGGTGTCGCCAATGGCAAACTGCACAGGGCAAGAACACAATTTAAAGCCGGTCATGCGTTTAACCACAAAGGTGATTGCAGTGCGTGATGTTGCCGCACATGAGCGAGTAGGGTACGGAGGCCGTTGGCAAAGTGATAAACCGACCCAATTAGCGGTAGTGGCTATGGGTTATGGCGATGGCTATCCGCGTCATGCCAAAGAAGGCACACCGGTTATGATTGCAGGGCAGCGTTACGGTATTGTAGGCAGTGTGTCTATGGATATGATAAGCATTGATATAGGCGAAAACGAGCACAATGTTAAAGTAGGCGACAGCGTTACAATGTGGGGGCCGGAGCTTCCGGTTGAAGAAATAGCCCACTGCGCCGATACTATCCCTTACGAATTACTGTGTAATATTACACCGCGCGTAAGTTACGAGTACCAGCGATAGTTAACAAGTGATATTTATTCTTTAATAAAGTAAATATCACTAAAGCCCATGCGGGCAAATTCTTGGTCACGAAAGTTACGTACAGCCGAAGAGCCTTTTGAGGTCATTTCTATTTGGCGTACCATGTTTAAGTAGTTAGTTAAATCAATACCTTCGGCAGCGGCAATAGCTTGATACATGTCGTGGTATTTGTCTTTTGCGAAGTTAATTTCGCGCGGTTGGTTTTTAAATGTATAGGTTATTCTGCGTGCCATAATAAGCTCAGCTAATTGAGTGTGAGTGTAATTTTACACTGTATTGAACTGGCATTGAACGATTTGTTGAAATCAAATAATTAAAAGTAGAGTTTAAAATGAAATTATCAGTAGAGATCAGTAAATACCCACTTCATCAAGATTACATCCCGTTTATTAAGGGCTTTATTGACCGTTTAAACGAATACGACAACTTAAAAGTGATCACCAATACGCTTTCTACACAAATTTTTGGCGATTACGATTTAGTAATGCAAGTGCTAAACACTGAAATTAAACGCTCGTACGAAGAGTTTGGTAAGGCTATTTTTGTTTGTAAGTTTTTATCTGGCGATTTATCTCCAGAGTAATCGCCTTTATTTAACGTGTATTAAAAACGGTAACCACACACATGGATTTTTTAACACAAACCTTAAGTGGTTTTACAGCAATGTCGCATTGGGAATATATTGCGGTAGGGTTGTCTATTGCTTATTTATTACTGGCAATAAAAGAAAGCCTATGGTGCTGGCCTGCCGCTTTTTTTAGCACGCTTATTTACACCATAATGTACTGGAATGGCGCGCTGCTTATGGAGTCGCTACTCAATTTTTATTACATGTACATGGCTGTATTCGGCTGGATGGTATGGCGCAAAGGCAAAGCAGATAATATTAGTATTACCTCATGGTCTACACAACGCCACGCCATTCTTATAGGCGCTACGAGCTTAGCGGCCATTATTATTGGCTATGTAATGCAAAACTACACCCACGCCGATTTTGCCTACCTAGATAGCTTTACAACCTGTTTTGCGGTGGTAACCACGTATTTGGTTGCTAAAAAAGTACTCGAAAACTGGCTGTATTGGATTGTTATTGATGCGGCCTCTATGTATTTGTATTACGAAAAAGGCTATTACCCAACGCTCGCGCTATTTATTTTTTACACTATTATGGCCGCGTGGGGATTTAAAACCTGGTACGAAGAGTACGAGCAAAGCCAAGCTAAGCCATTAGCGCAATTATAACGCATGCACCGTAATCCAAATATTGCCGCGTTATGTAGTGAGTTTATGGCACCTGAGCACGTGCTACAAACCACTAAATTAGTGAATGGTTTAAGTAACGACAATTACCTAATAAAAACCGCACAGCAAAACTACTTATTAAAATGCTACAAATCGCATTGGCCTAAAATAGGGCTACAAGCCCAAACTGCACTTAGCCAGCATAACGTTTGCCCTAAACCCATTTGGCTCGATAAGGCTAACAGGCGAGCTGCATTTCGCTATATTTGTGGTGATATCGCTACTAATAATTACAGTATTGACCTAGTTGAGAAGTTGGCACGCGTTCATAGTTACCCTCTAGCTACACAGCCAATGGATATTGCAAAAGAGCTTGTGTATTACGCTAATAGCAATATATATCAACAGCACAGCCGCTTAATTGAAGATACGCTAAGCGCCATTAGTGATATGCCCTACAGCAGTGGCTTTTGTCATAACGATTTAGTTAAAGATAACCTAATAGTAAATTCAAGTGGCATGTATTTGATTGACTTTGAATATGCGCAAACAAACGACGTGTATTTTGATTTAGCGGCACTTGCGGTTAGCTTAGAGCTAAATGCGCACGCAGAGCACACTTTGCTTGAGCAATATAGCGCCCAGCAAGCAATACCCAGTGAGTTTTATTGCGCTTATGACAAGCTACGTTACTTTAAAGTGGTGTTTTTGGTGTTGTGTATAGGGTGGTATGAGCAGCGCGACATAAGTAATAAGGCAAGCACATTACGCGCGCAGCTAAATAAGTTATTAAACGAGATAAAAGATTAAAGCCCGCCAAAACGCGCGGCAAGCTCTTTGTACTTTGCTACTTCGTCAGCATCAAATTGGGGCTCACCGTTTTCATCTTCAGACTTGGCAATAAGCAAGCTCTCACGAGCAAGGCGTTTTACCCGCTCGGCTTTTACACCTAAAAACTCAGCCACTTGCTCAGTCGACATTAAACTCATAATTACATCCTCTATATAATCCGTAAGCATTCAGAACATGTTGCCAAACGGTTACTATTTTTTTATCGAATACCAATAAATAGCTTGTTTTTGGCTAGTTGTGAAGTGTTTTATCACAAACAGTTTGTTTTATAGGCATATAACTCAATGATGCTGGTATTTATTTAAAGATCTCTTTATTATTGCCAGTGCTAAAGCATTGATATCGCGAGTTAGTGTTTTGGCAACAAATGTGCTCTTGTGGTGAAATGGATATCACGTGGCCCTCCGGAGGCTAAGTTCTAGGTTCGATTCCTAGCAAGAGCGCCATTTGCTTTTTATTGTTTTCCTGTTTACGTCTACCTTCATTTTAGTAGTCCTTTATAGTTATATGGTATTGCCCTCAACTCAAAAAGTAGACTTTTAGGGTTAAATAATGCTATTTAGTAGGCATATTTAATTGTAGAAAACGCTTCTGCCATGCTCATCGCGTTACCCATTTCAGAGCTCACCCCAGGTATGTTTGTTGACAGTGTTACCAAACAGCATGAAGGGCTCAACAGTATAAAAATAAAAACCAGTGGCTTAGTGCGAAACCAGGCAATTATAAAACGCTTAGTAACCGAAGGCGTTTTAGAGCTGCTTATCGACTTTACCAAAGGCGATGCCGCCATACCCGATAAGTACAAACCTAAGAGTGCGCCGCCACAAAAGAGCACCACTTCAAGCAGTAAAACAAAACCACCCGCGGTAAAACCTGCGATTACCCTTGAGCAAGAATTTGCCAAAGCCAGCATTAACTTTGAGCAGCATAATCGCAAGCTGCAAGCTTTGTATGGCGATGTAACCACAGGGTTGTCGGTTAATTTAAAGGTGATTGATGAAATGGCTAACGATATAGTCAGCTCGGTATTTAGAAATACCAGCGCAATGACCATTTTAACCCGCATAAAAGACAAACATAGCTACAATTGGCGGCACATGATTAACTGCGCTATTTTCACCGCCGTATTTGCTAAATATTTAGGATACAAAGAAGAAGCCGTGCAGCAGCTTGCTATGGGCGCGTTACTTCACGATTTAGGCCAAGCTAAACTCCCCCAGGGGATTATTTCTAGGCCAAGTAAACTCACTAGCAGCGAAATGGATATTATTAAACGCCATGTGGCTCAAGGTTTAGGTTTGGTTAAAGGTGAAAAAGGCATTACCCCCCTAATACTCGACATGATAGTTAACCACCATGAGCGATTAGATGGCTCAGGTTATCCGCGTGGTATTACAGCTGAAAAGCTTAGCCGCCCAGCGCGCATTATGGCAATTGTTGATGTGTACGATGCGCTAACAGCAGATAGACCGCATCAAGAAGGGGAT
The DNA here is from genome assembly GCF_001400005.1 of Pseudoalteromonas sp. P1-30. Lineage (NCBI taxonomy): Bacteria > Pseudomonadati > Pseudomonadota > Gammaproteobacteria > Alteromonadales > Pseudoalteromonadaceae > Pseudoalteromonas > Pseudoalteromonas sp. P1-30. The sequence goes on along the minus strand of NZ_LKBC01000012.1, from coordinate 97,568 downwards.
GAACCCATTAATGCGCTGCGTTATTTGTTGGCTAACAAAGAGCTATTTGATGCAGAGCTAGTACAGCACTTTATTAAATGTTTAGGGGTGCACCCAGTAGGCACTATTGTTAAATTAACTAATGAGCGATTAGCTCTCGTGCTCGAGGGCAATAAATCAAATCCCATCAAGCCTAAAGTTAAGCTATTTTATAATGCTAAACACGGGCACCACGTCACCCCTAAAGACTTAGACTTAAATGAGCCTGATCAAAGTATTAAAATAGTGTCGAGTATCAAGCCACTCGACTATCAAATTAATTTGGCTCGTTTGTTAAAAGAGCACTTGTTGAATTAGCTTTTTTACAGCGCTTAAGTTTTTCGCGTTTAGCAGAAATATAAGCGCCTAAAAAACAACTCGCCATTAACGTTAGCCATAATAATGTTCCTTGCTGTACATGCAGTGCAATACAGCAAAAAGCTAACGACACTAATGCATTTAGCATGGCCCCTAACCAGTAATGGTTTACGGGGTTATCGCATTGGCCGGCTTGTGTGCAGGCACAATAGTTTGCTTTATAAAAACAAAACACACTGGCGCCACAAAAAATGAGCCCTGCAATAATAAGTAAAATGATCACCTATTTGCTTCCTTTGTGATTTTGTAATGAGTTTAAAATGCAGGGGATTACAAGTCAATCTAAATGATAATTAATTACAATTAGAGTATAAGCTCTAATAACACATTTCTGCTCCGATGAGTTTTAAATAGTTGTTAAAATGTAGTTAAAAAACGTGTTTTTTGGTGTTTTTTGTCGCTTTGTTACAGTTTTTTATAAAAAATTAAGGTAGTGTAGCCAAGTTTAAAATCCTAATAACAACACATAGATACCCAAACGCTTGTTTGGTTAAGGACACAACAATGAAATTTTCTAAAACTCTTATTGCAGCTTCGCTTGCATTTGTTTCGGCTGATAGTTTTGCAGCCGCGTTTCAATTATCAGAGCAAAATGCATCGGGTTTAGGCCGTGCATATGCTGGTGAAGCATCTATAGCAGATGATGCGTCTGTTGTTGCTCGCAACCCAGCATTAATGACTTTATTTAAAGACAAGCAGCTAAGTGTTGCTGCTATTGGCGTAATTCCAGATGTGAGCTTAGAAGGTGAAAGTGCGCCAACAGGTATTGATGAGTCATCATTAGACGACGACAGCATTGCACCAAGTGCTGTGGTGCCAGCTGCTTACTTTACTATGCCTTACAACGATAAAGTATCACTTGGTTTTGGTGCGTTTTCTAACTTTGGTTTATCTACAGACTTTGAAGATGATTACTCAGCAGGTCAAATTGCTGGTAACACAGAAATATTTACTGTAAACCTTAATGCAAGTGTTGCATACAAAGTTACTGAGAAGTTTAGTTACGGTATTGGCTTAAATGTGGTTTATGCAGAAGCTGAAATAGTTCGTCATCTAGGCGTTACTCCATTACCTTACCCTGCTGAGACAGAGGTTGTGAATCTTGAAGGTGATGATACTGGTTATGGTTTAAATGTTGGCTTAATGTACCAATTAGATGAGAATAGCCGTTTTGGTTTTAATTACAGAACAGAAACTGACATCACATTTGAAGGGACTTACTCAAGCACCGCTCGAGGTATTGCTGAGCGTTCTGGATCTGTTGAAATTACGCTACCTGCAATAGCTGAGTTTTCTGGCTCACACCAACTAGATGAAAAGCTAGGCTTACACTACAGCGTTTTATGGACAGGTTGGAGCAGCTTTGACAAGTTAGAAGCTGACGTTAATTTACCACCAGAGCAAGGTTTTGAAAAAACAGAAGATTTTTCTGACTCTTTTCGTTATTCAATCGGAACAGACTACCAGCTAAATGAAAGTTTACTGCTTCGTGCAGGTGTAGCGTTTGATGAATCGCCAGTTTCAAAAAACCATTTATCAATCTCTATCCCTGATACAGACCGTTTTTGGTTCTCGTTTGGTGGTAACTACACAATAGACCAAAATTCTAACGTTGATTTAGGTGTAAGTATTATCCGTGGTAAAACACAAAACTTTACTGAAACTGATGATTCAGGCAGCGAATGGGGCTTCGAGTCTAAAGGCCACGCTGTACTTGTTGGTGCTCAGTACAACTACAAGTTCTAATGTAGCTGTGCCTTGTGGTTAATCGCAGGGCACAAAAAAGCCGCTCACTTTAACAGTGAGCGGCTTTTTTAATGCCTGCTAAATTGCTTTAGCAGGCAACTAAAATTATAAGCTTTCTATTTTAGTTTTTTGCTCAAGTAGCTTGGTTTTGGCATCAGTGAATTCAGCTAATTTAGCATTTTCTTTTGCAAGTACGGCTTCTGGTGCGTTATTTACAAACTTTTCGTTAGCCAGCTTGTTTTGCACTTGGGCTAGGCCTTTTTCTGCTTTTTCGAGTTGCTTGTTAATACGTGCAAGCTCTGCTTCAACGTCAATTAAGCCCGCCATAGGGATCATAATTTCAAGGTTGCCAACATAGGATGTTGCACACGCTGGTGCATCGTCTTTGTTTTCAAGCAGGGTGAACGATTCAAGTTTAGCAAGCGAGGCAATAAATGACTCGTTCTCGTTAATACGGCGCACATCATCGCTTGACGCGTTAGCTAGCAACACGTTAAGTGGCTTACTCGGGCTGATGTCCATCTCACCACGAATAACACGAATTGCTAAAATAAACTGTTTAACCCACTCTAAGTCGTCCATAGCTTGGGCATCAACGTTTGCTTCATTATAAACAGGGAAGCCCTGTACCATGATGCTGGTGCCTTTAGTTTCAAGCCCTGCCAGTGGTGCAACGCGCTGCCAAATAGTTTCGGTAATGTATGGCATCATTGGGTGCATTAAGCGCAGTAGGCTTTCTAGTACCGTAATGAGTGTATTACGTGTACCACGTTGCTGTGCTTCATTGCCTTTAAATAATACCGGCTTAGTCAGCTCTAAGTACCAATCACAGAACTGGTTCCAAGTGAATTCGTAAAGTGTGTTAGCGGCTAAATCAAAGCGGTAGTTATCAAGGTGCTCAGTGTAGGTTTTAACCGTTGCTTCAAATTGACCTAATATCCAGCGATCGGCTAACGAGAACTCTTTTTGTGCATCGTTGAAGCCACAATCTTGCTCTTCTGTGTTCATTAATACGTAACGGCTCGCGTTCCATAGTTTATTACAGAAGTTACGGTAACCTTCTAGACGATTCATATCCCAGTTGATATCACGACCGGTTGATGCCATTGCAGCAAGGGTAAAGCGAAGCGCATCGGTACCGTGTGCTTCAATACCATTTGCAAATACTTTACGCGTGTCTTTTTCAATTTTAGCGGCAAGTTTAGGCTGCATCATGTTGCCAGTACGCTTTTGTACTAAATCTTCAAGCTCGATGCCGTCAATCATATCTAGTGGGTCAAGTACGTTACCTTTTGACTTAGACATTTTATCGCCGTTGTCATCACGTATTAGGCCAGTAACATACACTGTTTTAAACGGCACTTGTGGCTTACCATTTTCATCTTTTATAAAGTGCAGCGTCATCATGATCATACGCGCAACCCAGAAGAAAATAATATCAAAGCCCGTTACTAACACGTCAGACGGGTGGAAGGTTTTTAAATCATCCGTGTTCTCTGGCCAACCTTGCGTTGAGAACGTCCACAGCGCAGATGAGAACCAGGTATCAAGTACGTCTTCGTCTTGGTTTAGCGTAACATCATCGGCAATGTTGTTGTCGCGGCGTACTTCAGCTTCATCGCGGCCAACGTAAACGTTGCCTTCGCTGTCGTACCAAGCCGGAATACGGTGACCCCACCAAAGCTGGCGTGAAATACACCAATCTTGTACGTCGTTCATCCACGAGAAGTACATGTTCTCGTACTGTTTAGGCACAAACTGAATATCGCCATTTTTAACGGCATCTTTTGCAGGTTCTGCAAGTGGCGCAACACGTACATACCATTGGTCGGTAAGGAGTGGCTCAATGACCACACCAGAGCGGTCGCCGTAAGGTACAGTTAACGCATGGTCTTCGATTTTTTCGAGTAAACCAAGTTCTTCAAATTCTGCGATAATCGCTTTACGCGCAGCAAAACGGTCTAGGCCGTGTAAGCGCTCAGGAATTGGCGCATCAAACTCAAGCTCTTTACCGTCAAAGGTGTATGTTTCACCTTGGCTAAGAATGGCTGCGTTTTTATCGAAAATATTGATCATTGGCATTTTATGACGCTTGCCAACTTCGTTATCGTTAAAGTCGTGTGCAGGGGTGATTTTTACACAACCCGTGCCTTTGTCTTTATCAGCGTGTTCATCTGCAACAATTGTGATACGACGATTTACGATAGGCAGTAAAATCTCTTTACCAATTAAATCTGTGTAGCGTTCGTCATCTGGGTTTACTGCAACACCTGAGTCACCTAGCATGGTTTCTGGACGTGTTGTTGCTACGACAATGTAGTCTTTGCCGTCTTGTGTTTTAACGCCATCAGCAAGTGGGTAGCGCAAATTCCACATGTGGCCTTGTTTGTCTTTGTTTTCAACTTCAAGGTCTGAAATAGCGGTGTGTAATTTTGGATCCCAGTTTACTAGGCGCTTACCGCGGTAAATAAGGTTTTCTTTGTGAAGACGTACAAAGACTTCTTTAACCGCTTCAGATAAGCCATCGTCCATCGTAAAGCGTTCACGGTCCCAATCAACCGATGCGCCAAGACGGCGAAGCTGTTTAGTGATAGTACCGCCAGATTCGTTTTTCCATTCCCAAATTTTATTAATAAAATCTTCGCGGCCTAAATCGTGACGTGTTTTACCTTCTTCAGCGTGTAGTTTACGCTCAACCAACATTTGCGTTGCAATACCCGCGTGGTCAGTACCTACTTGCCATAATGTGTTGTTACCTTGCATACGCTTAAAACGCGTAAGGGTATCCATTATTGTATCTTGGAAGGCGTGGCCCATGTGCAAGCTACCGGTGACATTTGGCGGCGGGATCATGATCGAATACGGTACGCCTTGGCCAGATGGCTTAAAGTAGCCTTTTTGTTCCCAGTCTTGGTATAGCGACTGTTCAATATCTTGCGGATTGTAGGTTTTATCCATTACACAGAACCTTAAATAAGTACTTAAATTAGTTGGTTAGCTTTATCCTAAACGGCTAGCTATTAATCTCTTGCGTGCTGATATTGGCACCAAGTTGGCGCAGCTTTTTAAAGCGCTCACGAGCGGCTTGTTTAGCTACAGACTCTACTGGTACAAAATCAAAAACTTGGCTAAAACGCCTAATAAAATCAGGTAGGTTAGTAGCTAAGTTAATTAAAACGTTACGTTTGCCAACAGGAGGCGTGGTGCCTATTTCTACTGGTGCGCCGGCTTTAGGGCCTTCGCCTTGCAGGTTATGCGGCACAAAACTGTCGGGATCAAATGCCCAAATGGTTTCGTCAATGGCATAGGCGGTGTGTTCGTTATCTACAAAAATAAATACACGATGCCCTAATCGATACTGCTCTGCGGCAATTTGAGCTGCTAAAGCAAAATGATCATCAGCCTGCGCTTTAGATTCATCTTGTTGCTTTAGAACGAAAAATTGAGCATTCATGTTCATTGTATCGGGGTTTCCCATGACATTGAATGTGCACATAGTTGATACACATAAATTAAGAGGCAGATTTTGCCATATAACGGGGTTTGCTTCAATTAATACCCAGATAATTACAGCAATAAAAAAGGCGCCAAATGGCGCCTTAATACAAGTTAAATAACCTAAGCTCTGGTTAAAATATTTTTGCCTATGGCAAATAAATTTAACGCTGTTAGCGCTAAAATACCTGCTGAGCGACTTTTCTAAATAAGGCTCAGGTTAATTAGGTTATTAGTCGTGCGTAGCTTCGCTTACACCCGCTCGGTTTAATAAATACTGAGTAAGCATAGGAACAGGGCGACCCGTTGCGCCTTTTTTAGCGCCACTGCGCCACGCGGTACCGGCTACGTCTAAGTGAGCCCAGTTATACTTTTTAGTAAACTTAGATAAGAAACACGCTGCGGTAATAGTACCAGCAGAGCGCCCACCTAAGTTTGTAAAATCGGCAAATGGGCTATCGAGTTGATCTTGATAGTCATCCCACAGCGGTAACTGCCATGCACGGTCGCCACTTTGCTCAGACGCTTTTAATAAATCATGCGCAAGTGGGTTGTGGTTTGACAGTAAACCTGTTGCGTGTGCACCAAGGGCAACAATACATGCGCCTGTTAGTGTTGCTACGTCAATTACTGTATCTGGGTCAAAACGCTCAACGTAAGTTAACGCATCACATAATACTAATCGGCCTTCAGCATCAGTATTAAGCACTTCTACGGTTTGCCCCGACATGGTTGTTAAAATATCGCCAGGGCGATACGCGTTAGAGCTTGGCATGTTTTCACAGCCGGCTAAAACACCAATTACGTTAATAGGTAGCTGCATTTGTGCCAGTGCGCGCATAGCGCCAATTACACCGGCTGCGCCGCCCATGTCGTATTTCATTTCATCCATGGCTTCGCCTGGCTTGATTGAAATACCGCCTGAGTCAAACGTTAAGCCTTTACCTACTAGCACAATAGGCGCTTGCTCATCGCTTGCACCTTTGTAGTTAATAACCGACATAACCGATTCGTTATCACTGCCGCGACCAACTGCTAAGTACGAGTTCATACCTAGTTCGGCCATTTTCTCTTCGCCAATAATATCAACGGTGATGTTGTCAAAATTACTAGCCAGCTCTTGCGCTTGTTCGCCTAAATAAGCAGGGTTACAAATATTAGGTGGCATGTTGGCTACGTCTTTACATAGCTTACTACCTGCGGCAATGGCTAAACCATGCTCAATAGCGCTTTCACCAATGGTCAGCTCGCGACGCGTTGGTACGTTAAACACAATTTTACGAAGTGGACGACGAGGGTCTACTTTTTTGCTTTTTAGCTGGTTAAATGTGTATAGGCAATCTTGTGTTGTTTCTACCGCTTGGCGAACCTTCCAGTAGGTATCACGACCTTTAACGTGTTGCTCTGTTAAAAAGCACACCGCTTCCATTGAGCCGGTTTCGTTTAAGGTATTAATTGTTTTAGAAATTATTTGCTTATATTGCTTATCATCAAGCTCGCGCTCTTTACCACAGCCAACAAGCAATACGCGCTCGCTTAAAACGTTAGGTACATGATGCAATAATAACACTTGCCCCGGCTTACCTTCTAGGTCGCCACGGCGTAGTAAATTTGAGATATAACCATCGCTGATTTTATCGAGTTGTTCACCAATGGGGGATAACCTACGTGGTTCGTAAACGCCAACGACAATACACGCGCTGCGTTGTTTTTCTGGGCTACCACTTTTTACGTTAAATTCCATTGTTACTCCTGGTTGTGAGTCATATACGTTATTAATTGGGGCTAAAAAAATAAAATCTAGTCTTCGCTACGTAACTTATGTAGAGATAATCTTAATTTTAGCTGATTTTTTCTGACTCTTTCTGTTTGATTGAACTTTATATGTTTAAGGGCTACTAATGCAACAATATATCGTGCACTTAGGTAGGATAATTAATTTTGTTAGCTTATAATAACGACTTATTTACCAGATAAAACTGGGTAAAATAGCTACTTTATTATCAAATTATCACTATTGTAGTGAAATTCTATGTTTAACAGGGGCGAGCATTGCTTATTTTTCGTTATTTGACCGCTGAGGTTTTAAAATCGCAGGTCGCCGTATTTTTAACTTTAATGACCATTTTTGTGTCACAAAAGTTTGTGGTTATTTTAGGAGATGCCTCTGAAGGGAGCATTCCTGCCAAGTTAGTATTATCGATGATTGCGCTTAAACTGCCGCAATTAGCTTCGCTGATCCTGCCATTGAGTATATTTTTGGGCATTATTTTAGCCTACAGCCGTATTTACGCCGACAGCGAAATGACCGTTCTTAAAGCCTGTGGGGTGAGTGAATGGTATGTGGTACGCGTTACTTTAATTTCGAGTGTGGGTTTGGCTATATTAGCCGCCTCTCTCACCATGTACCTTGCGCCGTGGGCGAGTGAGCAAGAGTACCAATTAAAAGAGCAAGCTAAAGCCGATGCGGGTTTATCTGCGTTAAGGGCTGGGCGGTTTCAACAAACCGGTAATGAAAAAGCCGTGGTGTTTATTCATAACATTGAAAACGGCGGTAAAGAGCTTAACAAAGTATTTGTAGCGCAACTGCCCGATACCGAAAAAGATGACCTTGCACGTTTAGTGTATGCCGAACAAGGCGTGGTGGTAGAGGCAATAAATGGCGAGCAACAATTAGTGCTAACTGATGGCAAACGCTACGAAACCGATGGCAAAACACCGGCTCTTAATTTAACGCAGTTTGATGGCTACAGCGTACAAATACGCGAGCAAGAAATAGAGCATCAGCGCCGTAAATTAGAAGCAATACCTACTAATCAACTATTGCCACTCAATACCTCTGAATCTATAGCCCAGTGGCAGTGGCGTATTGCAATACCGCTTTCTATTCCGTTACTAACATTAATAGCAGTACCGCTAAGTGTGGTTAATCCGCGCCAAGGTAAGTTTGCTAAATTAGTGCCAGCCATTAGCTTGTACTTAGGTTATTTTATCTTACTCAATGCTGCAAAATTTGCCGTAGAAGATGGCAAAATACCGCCTTCAATTGGTTTGTGGTGGATTCACTTAAGCGCTTTATTTATAGGTAGTTTATTAATTATAAAAGGTCGCCCTTTGGGCGCCTGGCTTAAAGCCGTTGTAACAAAACGGGAGTTAAGCGCATGATGAAAACACTCGATTGGTACTTAGGCCGCAGCATTTTACAAACCACCGGATTTGCTTTGTTGGTGCTAGTAGGGATTAGTACATTAATTAAGTTTATTGATCAGCTAAAGTCGGTTGGTCGTGGCAGTTACGATTTAATGACCGCAACGCTTTACACTTTTTACAGTATGCCGGGCGATTTAGTTATATTCTTCCCGATGGCCGCGCTTATTGGTGGCTTAACAGGCTTAGGTGCACTGGCTTCAAACAGTGAGCTGGTGGTAATGCAAGCTGCGGGTATGTCGCGCTTGCAAATTATAGGCTCGGTAATGAAAACCGCCGTGTTTATGGCTGTGTGTATGATGGCTCTTGGTGAGTGGGGCGCACCAGAGGCGCAACAACACGCCAAAGAAATGCGTAATCAGGCAATTTATGGCGGCGATGTATTCAATGCACAAAAAGGTGTATGGGCTAAAGATGGCAACAATTTTATTAATATTGAAGATGTAGATCAAAACGGCCGTTTAAACGGTGTGCACATGTATCAATTTGATAAGTCACTCGATTTAACTCAAATAACCAAAGCTAAAGTGGCCATTGGTCGTGATGAAGGTTGGCTATTACGCGATGTAAACAAGGTTCATATTAGTGATGAGCAAATAAGCAGTGAACACATTGATGAAGAGTTTTACCCTTCGCAATTAACGGGCGAAAAGCTTGGTGTTGTATCGGTAAAGCCTGAGTCGCTTTCCTTTACAGGGCTTTGGTCATACTTAGGGTACTTACAGCAAAATGAGCAAGATACCAGCACCTATGAGCTGGCCTTGTGGCGTAAGCTAATGCAGCCAGTGTCTGTTGCCGTAATGCTACTGGTTGCACTGTCGTTTATATTTGGCCCGTTACGTACCGTTACTATGGGTGCGCGTATCATTATGGGTGTAGTAACGGGAATTGTATTTCACTTAATAAATGAGATATTTGGCCCTGTGGTAATGGTTTATCAAATACCCGCTATTATTGGCGCGGTACTGCCAAGTATACTATTTATAGGCTTTGCTACGTACATGATGAATAAGCGGGTATAGCCGTTATAAGCGCTTATTTAATACTAAAAAGGTGACCTATGGTCACCTTTTTTGTTTTTATAATGCGTTATTCAAAAACTAACACTAATCAGCTTAATTAAGTGATCAATTTTGTGGCTGGAAAAACCTGTTGATAGCTAGGCAAAAAAATCGCTATTTAGTTGCTCTCGGCAATTGCTCCTGCATTGCTCTACCTTCTGCATCCATGTAGTCGTAAATGAGCATTTTTTTACGCAGGTAGCGACAAGTTAGCCCAGCAAAATAATTAAGTATTATTGCGCATTGGTATAAATAGGTATTAATCTAGCTCGCGGTAAATACGTTTGTTTTCTTCTTTTGTAAGAGTAATTACCTCAGTTTTTGAGACATAGTCTTGCAGCGCTTTTTTGTTTTTAAAATCAATTAATACCACAAGGTTACCTAAGCCAAGCAGGGCACTTAGGCTGCGAACAATAGACTGTGGCCAACTAATTAAGCTTCCTTCACTAGTTTGTACTTTTAAACGCCATGCGCGCATGCCAATAGTTTGCCCGCTTTTAGTCCAAAAATAGCCAAAAAATACTAAGGTAACACTAACAAGTAGGGCGCTTCGAATACTCGACAGCAGCAGTGACTCTTGAATAAGTGCCGATACATCTTCAGCACCATTTAAACTAATAATATCAAGTGAAATAAGCCCTTGTACGGCAAACAAATAGAGCACAACCGTTAACATAGCAAACGCAATAATAGCTAACGTATCATAAACTAACGACGCAAAACGACGCCAAAAACCAGCTCGTGGAAACTCACCCGACATAAATACACTCTCACTGTTAATATGCGCGCTAGTTTAGCAAAAAAGCTCACAAATACTAAGCGCTATAGTTCAGTGATATACCTTGGCGTTACTATTAGCTGTATTTAATACTTTAACCAGTAAACGACATTTTGCACAGGCTGTCTAAATGTTAAGCGGTTGATCAGGCTAATGTCATAAAACGCTTGCTGCCACCCCTATTGTTTGTATAATGCTTGGCATAGAGACGAAGGCACATAAATAATCCTGAGCTCTAAAGTGGTTTTTCTTTATCTTCTCGTGTTTAGAAGGTTAAAGAAAAATGACGCCAGCGTGATGAAATTGGTATACATGGGGGATTCAAAATCCCCTGCCGAAAGGCGTGCCGGTTCGAGCCCGGCCGCTGGTACCACTTTTTATGACCCTAACCAAATTGGTTAGGGTTTTTTTATGCCTGAAATTTGTGTTGGGACGGACTCGAGCGCCACTCAGAGTGGCGCTAATATCAGTGGTAGTCCGCCCGCTAGGTAAGAGTGAACCGAAACGAAGTTTCGCAGTTACTCGAAGTGAGTTAATGGATTAACGATGGATACTGCTTCAGGATGAATTAATTACTCTTACTTCATTAAAATGGGCTTATATGAGCTTTACTTAGCACTGCGCACGCTTATTTGTCTTCTAAAAACGCGATGAACTCTCCAGCCGATACATACCAAATATCATCTTTATTTGAGATTGTCTGAACGAGCTTTTCAGCGTAATCCCAGTTATTATTTTTAGTGTTTTTGTCATATTCCCACGAATGGCCCCAAATCATCATTACAGTGAGCTTATTGCTTTTAAGCGCAATATATTGCTCTATTAATGGCATTGCGTTTGTGTGGTGAACGGTTGGGTTCCATGCCATGTAGTTGGTAGGGAGCTCAAAATTAAGGGCGTCGTTTACTGTTCGGGCATTAGTAAAGCCTGCTTGCTTTACTAATGTCATCGCGGCTTTATAGTAAGAGCCTAAAGGGTATGCAAAAGAGTGTAAGGGGCTGCCTTTTATGGGCGATAAAATGTGCTTATCGCGGGCTAATTGTAATTTTAATTCTGCTGTATCTAAGCCCGCAAAGCCCGGATGTGAGTAACTGTGGCTTGCTATTTCATGGCCTTTATAAAGTGTTTTTACTTCACTTTGCTTTATATATTCGCCCTCTTTACCGGTAAAGGCTTTCATCCACGGTAGCTTTTTAGCAAATAAACCTGAGTTTAAATTAAATGTGCCAACAACCTGGTACTTATTAAATAGTTCCACGAGCTTTTTGTCTTGTATAACACCATCGTCGTAGCTAAAAATAACAGCTTTAGTCGCGCCGGTAGGGTAGCTTTTTAAAGGTGCTTTACTGGCTTCACACGTAAAGCTTGCCGCCATTAATATAGCAATTAATAAACTCTTCATTTTAAGGTTTTCATTATTGGTGCAAGCTGTTTAGCCCAAAGGGCGTAGCCTGCCTGATTCAAATGGGTGCCATCGGTAGTGAGCGTTTCATTAAGCATGCCTTGAGGGCCTAAAAATGCGGGATGCAAGTCTATATAGGTAAAATTTGCGTGCTCAATTGCTTTAATTTGTTGGTTAACCGTTTGCGCCATTTGCGTTATAAAATCGCGATGATCGGGCAAAATACTTTGTACATAAATTTGTGTATTTGGGAGTGATTTATTGAGCTGAGTCACTATTTTTTCGATATTTTCACTTACCGATGCTAAGTCTTTAACTTGCTTTATATAATGGTAATTAAAAATATCGTTAACGCCAATTTTTAAAAATATAGCTTTAGGCGGGGCTGCTTTTAATTCGTTTAAACGCGCTAAAACACCGTAGGTCATATCGCCACTAATACCGCGGTTTCTTACGCGTAGGTCGTTAAACCGTATGCTCCAATTTAGCCCTTGCTCTGTAATGCTATCGCCAATAAATACAATATCGCCTTTGCGTAAAGGTTGTAGCTTAAAATGGGCTATACGCTCAGCATAGTGGTTTTTTAGCCATTGCGATTGAAAAGGAATTGCCTTTTCGGCATTAGCTTTAAAGCTTATTAATACAGCACCTATAATTAATGTGCCAAGTAGAAAAGTGATGTGTTGGAGTGTGTAATTACTTGGTTTATAACTCATAAAAACCTGCGCTTATAGACATACTAACTTAGCAATGTATCTATAAACGCCGGTTTTTGATACGTGTTGCATTCGTATTCAGACTTTGTTTTTAACCATCCTTTTTATTAAGCCTAATAGTTTAGCAATCCCTAAAGTAAGTAACATAGGTACGCCTATTAAAATAAGCTCTTTTACAAAGGGTAAAATGTACATCAAAATAGGGGCTATTTTCGGCTTTTCACACTCAGCTGTACCGTGGGAGTATCCCTGCTGATTTATTTGTGCGGCCCAGTCGGTGAGCTCTAAACTAACCAGTAAAAGGCTCACTAAAACAGATACAACTAACACAATGCTGGTGCGGGTTTTCCACTGTTGTTTTAGGTGCTTCATTATTTAGCCTCTTTGGCAAACATGCGTTTAGTCAGTTTTACTATCCAAGAAAAATTAAGCGCTAAATGCACACCTAGCATGGGCATAATAAAGGTGGCTGAATCGTGATGTATTTTCGACCAAAAGTCTTGAATGTTTAAACTAATATTAAGTGCAGGTAGTAGAGTCACCGACACTAAAAAGCCACTCACAAATACTAATAACATCATTATATAAAGTAGGTAATCCCACACTATATTAAAGCGCTCGCGTGCTGTTATATTGGCAAATAAACGGCTAAAGCTGCGTGTTACCCAATCCCAGTGCAGTAGTAAGTGAATAACAAAAGGGATAATAAAAAATAGGCTAAACCATTCGTGTAAAGGGATGCCAGTGGCTTGAGGTGCACTTACTAGCATAAAGCTAATAAGCAGTAAGGTGTCCATTACATAACGGAACTTTTGTAAGTTTTGTTTCCAATCAGACATTATTGACCCTGAAATAATTTATTTATAATACCAATCCGCATAATTAAGTGAACTATTTTGAGGATGGAAAAACGTGTTGATAGCAAGGCAAAAAATTCGCTATTTAGTTGTTCTCGGCAATTGCTCCTGCATTGCTCTATCTTCTGCATCCATGCAGTCGTAAATGAGAGTTTTTTAACGCAGATAGCGACACGTTTAGCCCCTAAAAATGATTAAGTATTATTGCGGATTGGTATGGTTGACGCTATTTAAGGTACGCCCCCCTTAAACAGCAAAAGGCTCAATAAAATATTGAGCCTTAAATCATGCGCAAATTATTAAATTAAAAAACGTAAGACGCGCTTAATTTAACATTACGACCCGCTTCGTAATCTTGCACTGTGTCGCTTGAGTATGAAGCGTGAGAGTAATACGTTTTATCAAAAATATTCTCAACACCTAAGGTCATGCTTAGTGCTTCAAGCTGGCTTGGTAGCCACTGCATGCTGATGTTATGAACCTGATAACCCACTTTATGAATATCAGCACCGCTTGATACTGAGTTATCAGTTCTGTTAACTAGGCTGGTCCAGTTAAATTTCAAGTCGTATTTTGGTACTTCGTAGCCAAGGTTTAGTGAAATGCTATCACCTACTTCATAACGCAGTTGCTCGCCTGTCTCTAGTTGTTCAGAGTCTGACTTAGAGTAACTTAAACGCGCACTAAATAGCGCTTTACGCAGTGAAAGCGTTGATTCAAAACCATCTATATCGTAATCACCCGAGTTTTCATAGGTACCAATTGGGCGACCTTTACCAATTGCCCAGTTGTCTATGTAATCTTCAATACGGGTTTTAAACAGGTTTAATGAAAAACCAAATGAGTCTAAGCCCATAATGTTTTGATCTTTAAAGGCAAAACCAATGGCGTTATTTACACCGGTTTCTGCTTTTAGGTCTTTATCAAAGTTAGTGCTGTAATCAACGTAGCTTTCACGCAGGCCAGGGCCTTGAAAAAGCTCTGTAGAGCTTGCGTTAACACTCCAGTTATCGTTAATTAGGTATTTAGCCGCTAAACCAAACGTTAACTCGTTCCACGATTTATCTAACGAATCGTTAGTACCGGCTGAGTACATATCTACTTTAAAGTAGTTGTAACGCACGCCAGGGGTTACAAATAACTGATCAGTTACAGCGATTTCGTCTTCAATATAAATAGCGTGTGAGTCGGCAGTGTCTTTATTGGTTTGTACGTGGTTTTCGATACGTTTTGATACTTGCTCATATCCCTCGCCGCCATAGCGTAATGTATGGTTAAATCCAGCAAGTGCAATTTTAGATGTTGCAAGGGCAGTGTAGCCCGTATGCTCAGAGTTACCCTCAGTTCCTAGTGCAATATAGCTTAGTTCGTTGCGATAAACGCTAGCGCGTAGGGTAATGGCATCGCCTTTATCTAGCTCGTAGGCAAGTGAAGTGCTGGTACGTGTGTAGTCAATATCTTCTGTTTGCGCGTCTGAATCTTCAGCAAAGCCAGCACCAAAGTTGGTTTTTACGTAGTAATCGCCTTCATCGTTATATCTGTCGTATGAGAACACTAAACGGTTACTCTCGTTTACATCCCAGCCGAGCTTGAATATGCCATCTACCGTGCGGCCTTCGTTACCTGTAACTTCTTTACCATTGCCGTTTTCAAAGTTATTTCTGTCGGTGTAGGTGTAGTAGGCAAGGGCGTCTATGTTGTCGGTTAGCTGACCATATACCGCAGCAGAGCCACCTGCGTAATCATTAGTACCTAAGTTTGTGTATAAGCGCGCGCCAAAATCTTCACCTGGCTCTAGTAAATCTTTAGCATCTTTGGTTTCAAAGGCTACACCACCAGAAAGGCCGCCAGTTAGCACCGAGTTAGTCCCTACTTTTATATCTACTGCTTTTAAAATATCAGCATTAATAAGTAAGTTTCCTGAGTGGTGGAACATATTATTGTTTTGGCTAATACCATCAACAGTAATGTTGAGGTCTAAATCGTCAACACCACGAATATTAATACCTTGTACAATAGAGTGCGAGCCACCTACGTCAATACCAGCTTGGTCACGCAGTAAATCACTTAAATGGTTGGCTTGTTTTCTTTCAATATCGTCTTGTAGTAGCGAGTCATTAGTAATTGTTGTGCCCCATACTTCAATGGTTTCAGAGGTATCGGGAGCTTGTTCCGCTAAGCTTATGAATGACATACCAGTACACAAAGTACCAATAACAACGTTAAGCGCGTGCTTATTAAATGGGAGCGTGTTTTTCATGGTGAGTATGTTTATCTAATTTTAATATTATTAAGAATGATTCGTATTAAACCGTTCGCTGCCTTAAATGGCAATTTAAAATACATACCCTACATGAATAACAGTTATTTAAACTTCAAATACTTTATTTTTTACAAGCTCTCTAAACCATTGACATACAGGGTCATTATGGTGGCGTTGATGCCAGTATAAAGCCACTTGTGCATACTCTGAGCTAAGCTCTGGGGGCGGGGTTCTGGCAACTACGTCATGCTGTTGGCACACATCTGCAGCAAAATGATTGGGCACATAAAATATTAAATCAGTGTTTTCAGCAATGCTGCCAATACTGTAAAAGTTTTTTAAGCGTATTGGCGTCGCTATATTATCAATGCCTAGCGCAGCAAAATTTTGTGCAATAGTTAATGCTTTTTCACCCTGAATTGATATTTGCCCAAAATTACAATCACGCAATAAATCAACGCTTAATTCTTGTTTAGCCAGCCTGTGGGAGCGAGCCATTACTAATTTAAACTCGCGCTCAAACAACGGCTGTTGATATAACTTACCCTCTGAATTAGCGGGCTTGTGGCCAGTAATCACAAAGTGCGTATCGCCTTTAAGCAAATCAGAAAACTGCGGCTTAGGCAGGGTGTCTATTTCAAGGGTGATGTTAGGCGCTTGCTCGCGAACATCTTTAATTATTGTTTTTATAAATAAATGCATTTGCGGCGGTAGGCCAAACAGTTTTATGGTGGCTGTGCTGGTTTTAGGGTCGAAGGTTTGCTTATTAACCAGTGTTTCTACCATATTTAAAATAGAATTTAGGTCTTGCTGAATTGATTGCGCTTTTGGTGTTAGCTCATACCCTCCAGCCATTCTTATTAATAATTGATCGTCAAACAAGGAGCGCAATTTACTTAACGAGCGGCTTATAGAAGGTTGGCTCATGCCTAAGGTTAAGGCGGTATTGCTAATATGTTTTTCGTTTAAAAGCTGCTTTAAAATAATAAGAAGGTTTAGATCGAGCTGATTTAAATTCATAGTTAGGTTTGCAAGTTATCAGTATTTCAAGCCATTATCCTAGCACTTAATTAGTCAGGTAGGTAAAGATGTTTATTTTTCAGGTGCTGAAATAGGCTTAATTGTTTTAATATGATCTAAAAAATTTTAATTGCCTTATAAACACGGTTGTCGCTAACGCAAAGCGTTGGAGTTATAGGCTTGATGGTAAGAATACCATTGTAAAAGTCTCAGGTAGTTTAGAGGTTAACGACTCACAAAGTTTAAAAGCGTTTGCTTTAGCAAGCCAAGGTGTAGCGCAATTACCTAATTTTTACGTTAACCAAGCGCTTAAAAGCGGTGAGCTGGTAGAGGTGCTAAGTGAATACGCGCCAAGCCCACTGCCTATTAATTTACTTTATCCGTCTCAACGATCGTTAAGCCCAACTGTTAAAGCTTTAGTAGATTATTTAGTAAACCAGTTATCTCAATATCAAAGTAATTGGTAAGCTAGTTTCTAAACCAGTTAGTGGTAAATTTAATAAAATGGCTAATACGTGCTGATTCGTTAATTAGCTGAGGGTGAATTAAATACACATCAGATTGCGGATACTGTAACTGCGTTAATAGCGGCTTTAAAGTGTGCGCGTTAATTTCTAAATCTACTAAATACTCCGGGGTGTATATAACTCCTTGACCTTGCAGTGCAAGGTTTTTAAGCATGTGGTTATCGTTAATGCTTAGCTTTCCTTCAAGCTCAATGGCCCTATCGGAAAAATGCCACAGGCTAAATTGCGTGCTGGTTAAACAGCTATGCTTTAATAAATCTTCAACGTCGCTTGGCTCACCATTTTTAGCAATATAACTAGGCGAGGCACAGCACACCTGTTTATAACTAAATAGCTTTTTGGCAATCATGTTTTGGGGCGGATTAAGGGTTGATCTAAATGCAATATCGTAATTGCTTTGAATCAAATTGTGAGGGGTGTAGCTGCAGTCTATATTAAATTTAACATCAGGGTACTCTTGGTTAAATTGCTCGCAAATAGTTAGCAGGTATCTATTGGTAAATTGGCTCGGCGCGGTAATTCTAATGTTGCCGGCAATAGCCTCGTGTTCATGGGCTAAGGTTCGTTCAAGCTCTAATAATGTGGTTTTAATATTTCCCATACAACTAAGCACATGCTTTCCCTGCGGGGTGAGCTTTACACTGCGGGTTGTGCGAATAAGTAGAGCTCTTTGGTATTCTTTTTCGAGCGCTTTTATTTGCTCAGACAAATACCCTCGGGAGATCCCAAGCGCTAAAGCTGCCTTTGAAAAGCTTAAGTGTTTGGCTACTTCGTTAAACAAAAATAACCGTTCAAATTTTTTATGTTCTCTCAGCATTTAAATGAGCACTGTGTTTTTATTGTTTGTTATAGCAAATAATGAGTTTTATTTTTAGTATTTAGTTGAATAATTTAATCGGTAAACTACAAGTCACTCTTTTTTAATACCGATAACTCATGACCAATAAAACTATTTCTCAATTTATACCCAATGCTAGCGAACTTATTTATGGCTGTATGGGCTTGGGTGGTGGCTGGAATAACAACCCAATAACCAAAGCCGATATAAACCAAGCACATACAGTAGTAGAGGCAGCGCTTGAAAATAACATTAATTACTTTGACCATGCTGATATTTATACTTTTGGTAAAGCAGAGCAGGCATTTGGTGAAGTTTTAAAAACGCGCACCGACCGTGATAAGTTAATTATTCAATCTAAATGCGGTATTCGCTTTGAAGATGAGCATGGCCCAAAGCGTTATGACCTTTCAGGACAGTGGATAGAGCAAAGTGTAAATAAAAGTTTAGCGCAGCTAAAAACAGACTACTTAGATGTACTTATTCTGCACAGACCCGACCCACTCATGTGCCCTCAGGAAATTGCTAGCACTTATAAAAAACTAAAAAGCCAAGGCAAGGTACGTTTTTTAGGGGTGTCTAATATGCAGCAACATCAAATAAAAGCCATTCAACAAGCCCTGTCAGAGCCACTTATTTTGAATCAAGTAGAAATGAGCTTATTAAAAAATGACTGGGTTGAAGAGGGCATATATGCTGGTAACGCGCAAGGCGCAAATATTAACTTTACGCCGGGCTTAATCGAGTTTTGCCAGCACGAAAATATACAGCTGCAGGCGTGGGGAAGTTTATGCCAAGGGTTGTTTTCGGGTGCTGATATAACCGGCGCTGAAACCCGTATTAAAAACACGTACCAATTAGTACAAAGCTTAGCTGCGCAGTACGAAACAAGTGCAGAAGCCATTGTACTGGCATGGTTAAACAGGCACCCTACAAACATTCAATCTGTTATAGGGACTACTAACACTGCGCGTATTAAAGCGTGTGCACAAGTAAACAAAATACAATTAACGGCCGCTCATTGGTATGCACTTTACGAAAGTGTAAAAGGTTGCGAGTTGCCATAGTTTAGTAAAGGAGCACTAAAATGATAAAAAACACACTAACAACATTTTTACTAAGCACTGTAGTGACATTAACGGCCTGTAAAAGTAATCAGCCACCAGCGGCCGATAACGCAAACACTGCAAGCACTGATAATTATTTACAGCGCGATGTACGCGACGATATATTTTATTTTGTATTACCTGATCGTTTTAATAATGGCGATCCGCAAAACGATAATGGCAGCAATGAGCATGCTATTTCGGCTGGTGGGTTAAATTTAACAACCACCAGTGGTTTTCATGGTGGAGATATAAAAGGCATTGAACAAAAGCTCGACTATTTAGAAGCGCTAGGGGTTACAGCAATTTGGATGACGCCTTTATTACGCAACCAAGCGATTCAATCAGACGGTGTTGCGCACCATGGTTATTGGATTGTCGATTTTAGCGAAATAGACCCGCATTTTGGTGGGAATGCTTCTTTAAAAAAGCTAATTGATGCAGCTCATAAAAAAGGCATTAAAGTATTTTTTGACATTATTACTAACCACACAGCCGATATTATTCGTTACGACGAATGCCACATGCCAAACGGTCAATTTAAAGCAGGTTTAACGCATTGTGAGTATAAAGCGCTAAATAACCCTAAGCCGTATAGCCCATTTATTCCTGAGCACTTAAAAAATGTTAAGTACCCACAGTGGCTAAACAATGTCGATTATTATCACAACCAAGGCGACAGCACCTTTAGTGGTGAAAGCTCACTTAATGGTGATTTTAACGGCCTAGACGATTTAAAAACAGAGCATCCGCAGGTGGTGAGCGGCATGGTCGATATTTATCAAAATTTAATAAAAGAGTTTAAGCCCGACGGCTTCAGAATCGATACCGTACGCCATGTTAATCTTGAGTTTTGGCAAACATTTACACCTGCTATTATTGATTACGCTAAAGCGCAAGGGATTCCAAATTTTCATGTGTTTGGTGAGGTGTACGACCCTAATCCTAAAAACCTAAGTGTATTTACTACAGAAGGTAAAATTCCATCGGTGCTTGATTTTGCATTTCAAAAAATAGCGGCCGATGTGTTTTTTAAAGGACAGAACCCAAGCGCCATTAGCGAGCTATTTGCACAAGACTCACTATACCAAGATGAAGACAGCCAAGCCGATTTACTTATGACCTTTTTAGGGAACCACGACATGGGCAGACCTGGCTTATTTATAAACCAAACATTTGATCACGAAAGTGATGAGCTTAAATTAAAGCGCAGCCAATTAGCGCATGCATTTATGTTTTTATCTCGCGGTATACCGGTTATTTATTATGGCGATGAACAAGGTTTTACAGGCGATGGCCACGATATTGATGCACGCGAAGATATGTTTGCATCAAATGTTGCAAGCTATAACGACAATAACCTTATAGGCACCACGCAAACAACGGCCGATAATAACTTTAACCAGCAGCACCCATTATTTAAAACTATTGCGCAATTAAGTAAGTTACGAAAAAATCACGAAGGGCTTCGCCGCGGTGAATACAACGACTTATTTTTTGCTAAAAACACTGGCATGTTTGCGTTTTCACGCACAGTAAAAGGTGCAGAGCAGGCGTATATTATTGTGTTTAATAGCGAAAAAACGCCACAAACAATAGAGTTTAATAGCCCGTATAAACACTTTTCGCCTCTTGTAGCTGCCGAGCAACTTGAGCAACAAAATGGCAAGTTAACGGTCACTTTAAAAGGGCTAAGCTATAGTGTGTATATTGCTAAATAATTAAGGGTTTAGGTTAAGTAAAAGCCAGCTGCTAAGCTGGCTTTTTTATGCCTTAAAGGTTATTGCTTTAAATCTATGGTGTATAGCGCAAAACCATTTTCGTCTGTTTTAAGTGGTGAGGTAGGCGCAACTGCAGGGAGTGTTTGTGCAATAGTAGCTACTTCATCAAGCGGTGATGTTCTAAACACAACGTTTAGCTCTGTGCTGGTGGTCACGGTGCTAAAGCGCCAGTTATTATCGGCCGAAGGGTCAATACTGCCCGTGCTACTTTTAGCGGCTTCGCTAATAATGTAACTACGCAGCACACCGCGGTTTTCATCTGGGCCTTCAAATGTTTCACGGCTAGTACCGTCAATCGCCGGGAAGTTACCGCCGCCCGATGCACGATAGTTATTAGTTACAATTAAAAACTCTGCCTCTAAATCTATCGCTTCACCTTGGTATTGCAAGTTAGTAATGCGCGAATTGTTTTCACTTATTAATACCCCATCGTTGTCGTATCGTTTTGGCTGAGTGACGTCAATTTCAAAGGTAACGCCGTCAATAATGTCAAAGTTAAAAGTGGGAAAAGTGGTATCGAGTAGGTTTTGCTCAGCGCTGCTGTTTACATCAATCTGATTAAACTGACCTGCAGAGCGTTCAAGCCACTCTTTAACATCGCTACCTGTTACTTTTACCATACGAATAGTGTTTGGAAACACATACAAACTAACGGTATCTAGTAAGGTAATATCACCTGCTTTTACATTGGTGTAATCTTCAATACCATTGCGGCCAGCTCTAAAAGGGGCTGCTGCCGAAAGCACGGGTAAGCCATCAAGCTCAGTGCCTTGAATAAACGCTTTACCCCACGCTATTTGTGCATCTGATACTATTTGAATTGACGGATCGTCTTGTACCAAAGCAAAAAAGCTATAAATTGGGTTTGAAATTTCAGCAAATGGTTCGCTCACCCAATCAATCGTTGCTTGGTGTTCAAGCTCAATTGCGGCAGCTACATCGGTATCTACAGCAGCTAAATCAACAAAGTCGCCGTTTTCATCTGTACCACTAATGGCGCGGGTTTCTACTTTTGAGCTGGTTACTTCCCAGCCGCCTTCATCGTTTGGCTCAACAATTAAATCAATAACCCCTAAGTTATTGCCAAAAAAGCCAGGCATAACAGCCGGTACGCCATTAAGTTTACCGTTTACGTTATCAATACCCGCCGATTCATAGCCATCGTACGACGAATCACCTGGAAACAAACGGTGGTTATGACCAAACAATATGGCGTCTACGTCATCTACTTTAGACAGGTAAAGGGCCGTATTTTCAGCGAGGTCTTCTTGGGCGCTGGCTGTTAACCCAGAGTGCGGAATGGCAATAATAATATCGGCGCCTTGTGCTTTCATTTGTGGAATGAACTTTTCAGCAGTAGCAACAATATCTTTAGCAATGACCTTACCTTGTAAGTGCGCGCTATCCCATTGCATAATTTGCGGTGGGGTAAGGCCTAAGTAACCAATTTTAATTGTTTGTTCGTTGCCGTTTATATCAAATACGGTTTTATCTTGAAGGTAGTACGGTGTGTAACGGTTTTCATCGTTGCTGTCGTCATCATCACCATCATCAACGTATACATTGGCATTAATATACGGGAAGTCGGCACCACTTAATGTGGCATCTAAAAACTCTAAGCCAAAATTAAACTCATGGTTTCCTAAGTTAGCAACATCGTAATCAAGCAAGTTCATTGCTTTAAAGGCCACATGGGTTGCGCCATTTAAAATATCGTCTTTACGTACAATCGCTTCGTAATCGCCAAGCGGGCTGTTTTGAATTAAATCACCATTATCAACAAGTACACTGTTTTGCACTTCATTGCGGGCTTCTTTTATAAGGGTAGCGGTATTAACAAACCCTAAGGTTTCTGAGGGGGCTTGTGCAAAGTAATCGTAGTTAGATAAATACATGTGTATGTCGGTTGTTTCCATCACGCGCAAAGTAACCGGTGCAGGCTCTGGTGTTTCTACAACGACAGGGTCGTTATTATCGTCATCATCAATGTCGCAGCCACTCAATGCGAGTGCAATAGTCAGTGCCAATGTTGATTTTAAAACGTGCTTTTTAGCGATTCGATTTTTCATGGTCATTCCGTGTAATTTAAAAAGAGTACAGTAAAAAAGATTTATTAAAGTATGATGAATTAAAATGTGAATCCAGATTTACATTTTTAGGTGGTGCATTTATAGTAATGTCTTCTACCAAGATGAGCACACACTATGAGTATATCTATGTACGCATTTAAAAAAATTAAAAAATCTTTATTATTAATTGCTTGCGCTTTAACTAGCTTTACAAGTTATGCAGTTGATGAGCAATTTGTACGTTATCAAGCGGGGCGTTATGCAATTAAAAATATCACGTTAATCGATGGCACCGGCAAACCGGCACAAACTAATCAAACGGTTGTAATAAATAAAAATAAAATTGTGAATATAGGCGCCACAGCAGAAGTAGGCGTCGCTAAAGGTGTGAATATTATTGACGGTAGTGGAAAAACATTAATTCCGGGTTTGGTGATGATGCACGAGCACATGTTTTATCCTACCGGTAAAGCACATTACACCGAAATGCTCTACAGCTTTCCGCGTTTATATTTAGCAGGCGGTGCAACCACAATTCGTACTGCAGGCACCACTGCACCATATGCTGATTTAAAATTAAGAGATGATGTAAACGCAGGTAAAAGTTTAGGCCCAGATATAGATGTAACGGCGCCGTATTTAAATGGCCCCGGTTTACCTATTTTAAAAATAAAGTCGCTACGCGATGCAGACGATGCTAAAAAAATGATGGACTACTGGGGCTTAGAGGGGGTTACCTCATATAAAGCGTATATGCATATTAATCAAAATGAGCTTGATGTTGTTATTAAAAAAGCGCACGAGCAAAATAACAAAGTAACGGCTCATTTATGTTCAGTTACATACCGCGAAGCAGCCGCTTTAGGTATTGATAACCTAGAACATGGCTTTTTTGCCGCCACCGACTTTGTTAAAAACAAACAAAAAGATGTATGCCCAAGTAATAAAGACGTACAGCAATCGTTTGTTGAGTTAGATATAAACTCGCCAGAAGTAACGAGTCTAATAAATTACTTAGTGGCTAAAAATGTAGTACTTACCTCTACACTTACTGTATTTGAAACCTTTACTAAAGGTCGCCCTAAAGCCTACCCAAAAGCACTTGATGCATTAATACCGCAAGTACGTGATCAGTACGAGTCGCGCTTTGAAAAAATAGCAAAGCAGAGCGAATCTAGTTGGCCTTTAGTATTTAAAAAAATGATGCAGCTAGAAAAAATGTTTGTAGCCGCTGGTGGTAAATTAATGGTGGGCACCGACCCAACAGGTTATGGCGGCGTTATTGCTGGCTTTTCCAACCAGCGTGCAATTGAATTACTCGTAGAGGCTGGGTTTATGCAGCCACAAGCAATAAAAATAGCTACGTTAAATGCAGCGCAGTATTTAAATAAGCAAAATACAATAGGTAGTATTGAAGTAGGTAAACATGCCGACTTGGTTATTGTTAATGGCGACTTTGCTAAAGATGCGTCGGCTATCCGTAATATGGAAACTGTATTTAAAAATGGTGTAGGCTATAACTCAACAGCACTTTTCGATAACACTAAATCGGTTGTTGGGCTTCATTAAAATAATAAAGGAAATCAGGATGAAAAAATCACTACTTTCGGTGGCATTAGGTTTTGCTGCACTTGGTGCGTTTAACGCGCAGGCAAACCTTGATCAACACGTTAAAAATGTAGAGCAGCAGGTAATTGAATGGCGACGCGACTTTCACCAAAACCCTGAGCTTGGTAATCGCGAAACGCGTACCGCAGGCATTGTGGCTAAACATTTAAAGTCGTTAGGTATGCAAGTACAAACCGATATTGCTTACACCGGTGTTGTTGGTATTTTAAAAGGCGCAAAGCCTGGCCCTACAGTAATGCTACGCGCCGATATGGATGCGCTACCGGTAACAGAAAAAACAGATGTGCCATTTAAATCAACCAAAACCACAAATTTCCGTGGCGTTGATGTAGGCATAATGCACGCTTGTGGCCACGACACGCACGTAGCTATGCTAATGGGCGCAGCCGAAGTATTAGCAAATATGAAAGATGAATTGCATGGCAACATCATGTTTGTGTTTCAGCCTGCTGAAGAGGGCGCACCTTTAGGCGAAGAGGGCGGTGCAGAGCTAATGCTTAAAGAAGGTATATTTAAAAAATATAAACCTGACGTAGCATTTGGCCTGCATATTACATCGAGCCTACATACGGGGAAAATTGGCTATCGAAGTGGGCCGTTTATGGCCAGTGCCGATCGCTTTGAAATAACTGTACATGGTCGCCAAGCGCATGGCTCAGCACCGTGGACAGGCGTTGACCCTATTGCTGCCGCTGCGCAAATTGTAACGGGCGTTAACCATATTGTTAGCCGCCAAGTAAATATAACCAAAGAGCCTGCTATTGTGTCGTTTGGTAAAATTGCCGGTGGTGTGCGTAATAATATAATTCCTGAAGAAGTTGAAATGGTTGGCACTATTCGTAATTTTGATATGGATAATCGCGCGCAAATCTTTGAAAATATTAAAACAACCGCTACACATATTGCTAAATCATCGGGGGCAACGGCCGATGTGCATATTCACGAAGGTTACCCAGTAACGGTTAATAACCCTGAACTTACTGCGCAAATGTTACCTAGCCTTGAAAAAGCAGCCGGTAAACAAAACGTGCAAGAAATGGGTAAAATAACCGGCGCAGAAGACTTTTCGTTTTATGCCCTAGAAATACCTAGTGTATTTGTATTTTTAGGTGGTACGCCTGACGATCAAGACTTGAAAACGGTAGCAAGTAACCACTCACCTTATTTTTATGCCGATGAGTCATCGTTTAAAGTGGGTACCAAAGCGCTTAGCCAATTAGCGGTAGATTATTTAAATAGCCAAAAATAACGACATAACTACCCAGCGAGTAATGTAATTGCTGGCTGGGTATTGTTGTTTATATTAACAAGCTGCACAGTACGTGCGTTTACAACTCAACATGTTTGAATTTATGTCTGAACACCCTTTTTTGGCGCCTAAGCAACAACGCAGCCAACAAACCCAAGAAAAACTAGTAAAAGCGCTGCATCACAGTTTAAAAAGTAAGTTTTTTGAGCACATAAGTATAAAAGAGCTGGCCGATTACGCCGAGGTGTCGGTAGGTACGTTTTACCGTCGCTTTAAAAATAAAGAGTCGCTGCTGCCTATGCTGTATCAAGACTTTGGTATTGCATTAGATAACTGGGTAAGTGAGCTTGAGGCGCAGCACTATAAAAACTTAGACGATGTAGTTAACACTTTATGCCATAAAACCTATGTGTTTTTATCATCACAGCAGGGGGTATTTAGAACCCTGCATTTAAATTCGCGTTTACACAGTGAGTTATTAGGCAGTGATAAACACATAAACAGGCGAGTAATTTATCAGCGGTTAGCGCAACTAATTAGCCAAACAGATACCAAAGTGATCGAAACGGCGGCAGGTACTGCAGTATTTTTAATTGTCAGTTCATTGCTTGATAAAGTGCTGTATCACGATTTAACCCCTGCGATAGCCTGTGATTTATCGGCGCAGCAATACGCGCAAGAACTACCTAAAATTATTTTAGCTTATTTAGGTTAAGCACCTTTAAACATACTCAAGGAGAGTAAAATGAAAATTACCGGAAGCTGCTATTGTGGTGAAATTAAATACCAAGCTCAGTCGCAAAATAATAACGTACTTGTATGTCATTGTAGCGATTGCCAACGCATGTCGAGTGGGCCATTTAGAGCCGTAATTATGGCTGAGCCAAACTCGGTGGTATTTACTAAAGGCGAGCCAAAAGAGTATGTTAAAACAGCACAAAGCGGTAATAAACGCGCACAAGGTTTTTGTGGTACGTGCGGCACTACACTTTACGCAACCAACGAAGCAAAAGCCGATAGAGTGTACGGCCTGCGCATAGGGGCAGTTGATCAGCGTGATGAGTTTACCCCAGCTGCGCAAATTTGGTCGCAGTCAACGCTTACATGGCTAAACGATTTACACCAAGTGCCGGCTTTTGAAACTACGCCTCAATCATAAGCGCAATGGGCGCTGAGTAAATAAAACGCCTTATTAGCCATGCCTTGCTAGTGGGAGAGTCCCACTAGCAGCTATTTAAATTACCCTTCCTTTTGTATTCTTTTTTATATTTAAATCTGTTTATTGTTGCTTTAGAGCGTTTTTTTAACGCGAGTGATTAAGTATTTATAAGCTAAAGCGCTTTGTGAATTATTTTCATATTTTATTGAAATATATGCCTATGCCCCCCTTTATAAAAACACCTTTCCACTTTTTAAAAATATAAGCTTTTGATATTTATTAATAAATATTTGATTTTTAGCTGTACCTATTTGGCTTGTTATTTGCTGATAAATTCTTATGGACTGCATATTTATTATGAGGTGAAACAAATGAGAATTTTATCTACAAGCGAAGTGGGGGCTGAATTAGAAGCGGCCAAATCACGTTTAAAAAAACTACCACACTGGAAACTCTCTGAAAAATTAGCCTTAGAGCTGCGCTTAAAGCAATTAAGTGCTTATTTTAACGATTACAAAAGTTAGCGCTTAATTTATTAGCGTAATAGATACGGAAATTAATGCCCTTGTTTAAAGCGGTTTTAAATAAAAATGTGGCTAAGGAAGAATAATGAAAAGCAAAAGATACTGTAAAACTGCCATTGTGTTAGTAACTTACCACTGCAATGAAGGTGTTATAGATCGGGTTAAAGAAATACAAAAATACGCCAGTAACTGCATCATAACCATTGTTGATAATTCAACGCAAAAGTACAAACAAAGGTATAACTTACGCCTAAGGTTAAAGGCGATTGACCCAAGCATTATTTATATTGATCACCAGCTAAACTGTCGGTTTGCGGCTTATAATGTGGGGCTGCAAGCTACGTTGAGTGACTTTGTGGTTTTTCGTACAGATGATGACGTATTTGATGAAAAGCACACTTTTAAATTAATAAACGAAGGCTTTGAAGAGGACTTTGTTTTTACTCCTTATTACTTTGATAACACAAAGAAAGTAGATCGCACCTATCAAAGGCCGCTGGAAAGCATAATATTTAAAAAAGATTCTTTATTAGAGTTTTTACCCTTTGAAACAGCGCCAAGCAGTGATTGGCTGTTAATGAAAAAAATGTTTACTGCAAAAAGTAAAAAGGAATCGTCATTGGTTCTTTTGTATAAAAAGCCGCACGGACGCGAGGAGCTTGCAGTATGAAACTTGCGATTATAGCTCACCCTCGATTTCCTATTAAATCGCCCTATGCTGGTGGGCTAGAAGCCTTTACTGGCGGACTGGTTGAATACTACCAATCAGTGTATGAGGTTACTTTGTATGCTCACCCAGACAGCGAGGTTAACTGTAATTTAAAATCGTTTCAGATAGATAACAGCCAATATCAACAATATCCCGATATAGTTGAAAACGATTTTATGCTCAAGGTAATGGCCGATATAACTAAAGAGCAGTTTGACGTAGTACATAATAACTCTCTTAATCCCATCCCCATATTGTGGGCCAGTAAACATAACATTCCCATGTTAACCACATTGCATACGCCGCCTTATTCAAAACTTAAAGCGGTTGTGGGGCTGGCTTCTTACTCGCCGTTTATACACTTCACCGCAGTGTCGCATTCTTTAGCTGAGGCGTGGAAGCCTTTTATAAACGACAAAGTAGAAGTTACTTACAATGGTATAGACCTTAAACGTTGGCAGGTAACAAAGAACCCTCAAGATTATGTGTTTACTTATGGCCGAATATTACCGAGTAAGGGCATTGATATAGCAATATCTACAGCGCAACAAATGGGTATTGCTATTAAATTTGCCGGCCCCATCGCAGATAAACACTATATGGATGATGTAGTACGGCCTTTGCTAAGGCCCTGCGATAGCTATTTAGGGCATCTTGATCACCACAGTATTAAACTCCAATTGGCAAATGCCAAAGCTGCTGTATTTGGCACCCGCTGGGATGAGCCATTTGGGCTTTCTACTTTAGAAGCTATGGCAACAGGTACGCCAGTGGTGTCGTTTAATCGCGGTGCGTTTGCTGAAATAGTCAGTGAAGGGGCAGGCGTACTTGCTAAAGGCAATAACGTAAACAGTTTAGCCGCCGCGCTTGAAGCTTCTTTTTCGTTAAATAAAAATGATGTAATTAAAAGCGCGCGTAATTTCCCTATAGCTAAAATGTGCAGCGAATACAGCAATATATTAGGGAGAATTGCATGAGAATATTAATGGTCGCAAGCCCTATAGTTTCTTTGCGACAACCTTTTAAGGGGGGTACAGAGGCCTTTGTTGCTAATTTAGCTAACGCACTTTGTAAAAAAGGGCACACTGTTGATGTGTTGTGTAAAGACGCTGATGAAGAAAACGAGTTTAACATTTTACAGTTAGATGAATCCCCCCTGCGCATGAAAGACAACATAACCACAGAAGAAGAAGGCCAAAAACTGTATCAGGCCGCCCAGTTTGCGCTAATAGACAACTCGTATTACGACGTGGTGCATTACCACAGTTATTATCATGCGATTTATGATGTTGCATTACTGCACAATATAAAAAGCGTGATTACTTTACATGCCCCTGTATCACCAAAGCTTGGCTTAATACATAAGCTGCATAAAGCGCGTAGCGATCATCGTTATATAGCCGTGTCTAACCGGTTGTGTAAAGAGTGGGAGTCTCAGCTTGGTAGCGCAATTAAAGTGATTTCAAATGGTGTTACTATGCCCAAAAGTGAATGTGTATTAGAGGAAAATAAAACCCATGATTTGTTTTGGATGGGCCGTATTAACGCCGAAAAAGACCTAGTATCGGCGATTCAAATAGCGCAAAAGTTACAGCGCAATTTATCTATAGCTGGCCCCATTGAAGATGAAGAATATTTTAAAGCTAAAGTCGAACCCTTACTTACAGACTCCATTTGTTATTTAGGGCATTTAAAACATGATGAGTTATTTGCAGAGCTTGCTAAATCTCGCTTATTTTTAGCAACCTCAAAGTGGCACGAACCTTTTGGCCTAACAACCATTGAAGCGCTTGCTCATGGCATACCGGTTGTAGGCTTTAAAACAGCCATACCTGAAGAATTGCGATTTTCTAATGTGTGCACCGCACTAAACAATGTGGATGAAGCTGTATCAGCCATTAAAAAGCTGGGCAAAATAACGCCGCAAGCGTGCCAATCATTTGCTAAAAACTTCGACTTTAACGTTACTGTTTCAAATTATGAGGCCGAATATGCAGCACTTATATGAGCCAAATTATGAGCCAAATTTACCGACTGTATTTTTTTATGTTCATCATCATGGCGCGGGCCACATTACACGTGCTGAGTTACTTATAAATAAGCTTCAAAATAGCTATAACGTAGTAGTGCTCTATGGCGATTTAAAAGTCAAAATGGCTTTAAATAAAGTGTGTAAGCGGGGCGTTTTTGAAAAGCTGCCTTCAAAATGGGTAGGGCAAAGCTCAGTGCAAAGGAGCTATAACGCAGCGTTTGAAGGAATAGAATATAGCGAAGCGCCACTTGAGCGCTCTATAACTTTTAACTTATTAGCGCAGCAATACAAACCGGTATTATTTATAAGTGATGTATCGGCCGAACTCACTATTATGGCCAGAAGTATTGGTATACCTGTTTTAATGCAGCGCCATTCGGGTGATATTAGTGGCGACCCTACTCAAGTGTTTGCCTATGAATGCGCGACTAAATTATACGCCCCGTACCCAAAGCAGTTAGAAACACCTCACTACGGCTATTTTAATAAAACCCATTATTTGGGGTTTATATCAAAATTCACAGATTGTGAAAACGCCTCAAAAACAGGTTTTGGCAATCATATTACTTTGCTAATAACAGATGCCCAAAGAGCGGCATTAATTGCACGTGTACTTACTAATTACACAGATCACGTTGAGGTTATTGGCTGCCACGGCGAGCCTATTAAAGGAGTAACCTATAAAGGGATGGTGGCTAATATAAACCAAGCGATTACTGCAAGCGTTGTAGTTACAAGTGGTGGCAATAATGCAGTATCACAGTTGTTAGCACTGGGGAAAAAGCTGATTGTTATACCCGAAAACCGACCCTACCAGGAGCAAGATGAAAAAGCGCGTATGTTAGCTAAAAATAATCTTGCCGTGCATTTACCTTTTTCAGCGTTTTTACAGCAAAACAATGCCCTAATAGAGGCCGCATTAATTGATGCAAGAAAAACCCAAATGAGTAAAACACAAATAATAAGTGATACAGATCAGTTTATTAGCGAATTTATTGCGTTAGTTGAGGAGGTTGCAATTGAGCCATAAATTTTCAGTCGTTACTATTGTAAAAGGGCGTCACCAGCAACTTGCTAACCTTATTCATAGTATAGAAAATAGTACGCTGCGCCCAACCGATATGGTGGTGGTGTGGATGGATGAAAAAAACAGCCACAATGTTACCCCAAGCACTTCTTTTTTAACCAAAAATGTATATATGCAAAGCATAGGTTTACCCCTCGCTAAAGCGCGTAATACTGGGGTTAAAAATGCTCAGCAAAATAACGTTATATTTATAGACGTAGACTGTATTTGCTCTCCCACACTTTTTGAAAACTTACTGACTAAATTAACCCATAAATTAGTGGTAAGTGCCAAGGCAAAGTATTTACCGTATGTGCCTTGTAATGGTAACTACGAGCTATTAGTGGAGGAGGCTGTTGATCATCCAAAACGCAAAAGCCTGCCTATAAACGAAAATGTAGATTTTTTAACTTTTTGGTCTTTAATTTTTGCGATTAATAAACGTGACTTTAATAAAGTGAATGGCTTTGATGAGCAATTTATTGGTTACGGCGCTGAAGACACCGACTTTGCTATGCAGTGTAAAGTTAACAACATAAAGCTTAATTACATTGATGATTGGGTACTGCACCAATACCACGACAAGTTTACGCCACCTATAAACTACGCTGAAGATATTTGTAATAACGCCAACACCTTTGCAAAAAAATGGCAGTTTTTACCTATGTTTGGTTGGCTAAAAAAAATGGCCGTTATGGATATAGTTAAAATTGACGAAAAGAGCCACAGCGTTAAATTTTTAAAAAAGCCGACCCGCGATGAGATAGAAGCATGCCGCTCTACCTCGCCGTATTAAATGAGGTGTGCTGCATGCTAAAAGCTAAACAGCATAAAATGATAAGCAAAGATTATTAAATGAAATTTTTTTAACCAAATGACTGTCTATTTATAAGACAGTCATTTGGAGAAAAATATGTGTAGTTCACCGAAAAGCAGCCGAGCAGTTAAAAAGTCAGCCATTAACTTTAATGACGAACTGACCCAAGAGCAGCGTTTGCGTTTTGCTGCAAAAGCTAATTTAGCACAGCTGCGCCGCGAGCAACGACAAGCTGCTAATAAACGCTTTGAGCAAAAGCATCGCCCCGTAAAAAAGCCAGCAACGGGCTTGTTTTCATGGTTACAGCAGCTAGTAAGTTAACTATTATTAAGCGTGGTGTTTTTGCCGCTAAACCATCCACATGTAGCACATAACACACCTGCACCTGCACATAACCAAAGCGGCGCACTCCAGCTGCCGGTACTTGTATGTAGCGCCCCAGCTACCATAGGGCCAATAGCCGCCAACAAATAGCCAATACTTTGTGACATACCCGAAAGCGAAGCCGCTTGCGTGGAGTTATCGGTACGTAAGCTAATAAACGACAGCCCTAAAATAAAACACGCCCCCGAGCTAAAGCCAAGTAGTAGCGTCCACACTAATGCAAAGCTTGGCATATAAAGTAGTCCTAGCGCACAGCACGCACTCAGTGATGCGAGTATAAAGCTAAGCGCACTTTGATCTTTTAATTTTCCTAGCAAAGGTATAAGCACAAGCCCAGGTATGGCGGTCGCAATTTGAAAAGCACCATGATACGCGCCTGCTTGCGTTGCGCTTTGGCCCGCTTCGGTGAGTATGCTAGGCAGCCATGTGATAATGATGTAATTTAAAAACGAATTTAAACCTAGCAATAGTGTAATTTGCCAAGCAAGTAGGTAGCGCCATACGCTTTTATTAAGTGTTGAGGCCTGTGCTGTTTGTGCCGGTTTTGTGTGTTTATTTAATTGCGCCATCCACACAATTAAAGTGGTAATTGTAATGAGTGCACTAGCCCCTAATGCAAACTGCCAGCCTAACCCTTCATATTGGCTAAGCGGATAAACTAATGCTGAAAAGCCACCCGAGGCAATGCCCATAGTGAGTACATAAGCAGAGGTCATTACCGCCACTTTTGCCGCAAAGTCGCGTTTTATTATACTTGGTAGCAATACGTTAGCTATGGCAATACCTGCGCCTATTATGGCTGTGCCTACAAATAGCATAATGGATGAATTAACCACCCGTGCGGCAATACCCAGTAATATTAAAAATACAGCAAAAAACAATGTGCGCTCAAGCCCTTGGCGCTTAGCCAGGCTTGCAGCCATAGGCGATATAATGGCAAAGGCAATTAGCGGTAACGTGGTAATAAAGCCTGCTTGCGAAGCGGTTAAATTAAAATGCGCAATTATTTGTTCAAGCACAGGGGCAACCCCTGTAAAAGGCGCACGTAAATTGGCGGCAATAAGTAAAATACCCATTACAAGCAATACGCTTGAAAAGCGCGACATACCGGCATTGCTGTGAGGTGTGTGAGTCATTATTACAAAATAAGTTAGCTAATTATTGGCGCTAGTATAAACAAATCAGCAGTATTATAATTTAGCTATACTGACATTGAATAACTAAAAACTGACAAAATATGTTTGAGCCTAAAGGGTGGGGATACCTACAAAACTACGAGCACATGGTACAGCCTATAATTGCCAAAGTAGATACCGCGCAAGGCAGCAAAGAATACCCGTTACACACTCACCCTAAGGGGCAGCTAATTTTAGCGCTTGATGGTTATGTTACCTGCGAAGCGGCTAATAAAATGTGGATGGTGCCAACGCACAGTGCTATTTGGGTACCTGCAAACACCTTACACAGCAATCGCGCATCTGATAACGCCAAATTATGTTTTGTATTTATTGATGCCAATAAGCACGGCATGCCACAGCATACCTGTACATTAGCAATAACGGGGCTGGTAAAAAGTTTAATGCTAAAACTAGCGAGCGAACACCAAGCCTATAATGAAGACACTAAAACAGCACGTTTAGCTCAGGTACTGTTTGATTTATTAATTGAAATGCCCGCCCAGCCGCTCGACTTTGTGTTATCTAAGCATGCGGTTATTCAAGCAATGGGGCAGCAGTTACTCGCACAGCCAAATAATCGTAAAACCCTTGCGCAATGGGCACACGATTTTGCTTTAACCGAGCGGACGTTGGCACGGCTTATAAAAAAGCAAACCGGTATGACCTTTGGTAAGTGGCGAATGCAATTACATATAATTACAGCGCTGCAGGCTCTATCAGATGGGCAAACTGTACAGCAAGTGTCGGCATTATTGGGGTACGAATCGGTGAGTGCGTTTATAACTATGTTTAAAAAAGTAATGGGAAAATCGCCCACTAAATATATGGGCGATTTAAATTAACCTTTATACATGGTTTTACCACGTGTACGTAGCTGAAAGCATGGCGTTACGTGGTTTACCAGGGAAGTACCTATCGCCAGTAAAGCTGGTGTAATCAGCACGCTCTGCATAAGCTTCATCGGTAAGGTTAATTATACGTGCAAGCACTTCTAAATTATTGGTAACTTGCCACTTTGCACGCAAGCTTAAAATATCATGCCCCTCGTAGCTATGTAGGTTTTCTGGGTCGGTATAGTAACTACTTACGCTATGCCATTGCAGTGCAAGCGCTAGGTTATTAAAGGCTTGCCAAGTCAAATCAAGGTTAGCCACATTGCGAGGCGCGGTGTCTACGTTGTTACCGTTTATATTTAGCCCATTAATTAACTGATTATTGGTATACGTGTGCTTTGCATGCGTACCTGCAAATTGTAAGTTAAGCGTTTTGCTTAATGCATAATCTACTTCAAG
Source organism: Pseudoalteromonas sp. P1-30 (assembly GCF_001400005.1). Taxonomy (NCBI): domain Bacteria; kingdom Pseudomonadati; phylum Pseudomonadota; class Gammaproteobacteria; order Alteromonadales; family Pseudoalteromonadaceae; genus Pseudoalteromonas; species Pseudoalteromonas sp. P1-30. The sequence goes on along the minus strand of NZ_LKBC01000012.1, from coordinate 62,267 downwards.
CTCAATACCTCTGTGACGTGAACTGCCATCATTAACGTTAAAGAAGTCGCTATCACGATAAATAGTATTGTGTTTGCTCATAGCATACACAGCCAATGCGTAACTTACATTGCTGTAATATCCTTTTAAACCAAGCTCGGCATTATTGGCTATTTCGGGGTTTAAATCGGCGGTGGTTTGCTCGCGTTGTAATTGGTAAAGCTCTGCCGCTTGCGGCGCTCGGTAGCCACGCGAAAAGTTAGCGTATAGCGTATTATTTTTGTTGGCCTTGTAGCTCACGCCAAATTTAGGTGAGGTATTGCTAAAGCTATTTTTACCACTGGCTGGGCGACTATAACGGCAACCGCCAAAACCACATTCTGTGCCGTCTTCTGTTGTGCGCCCTGTGAGCATATTATTAGTGTAATCGTACTGCATATGCTCATACCTGAGGCCGGCGCTAATAAACCATTTATTTAATTGCCACTCAACTGATGCAAACGGCGCATACAGGGTTGCGTTTACGTCGTAATCGTAGTGTTTGCCTTGCGGTACTGTAGCTACTAAAAATGCAGAGCCTTGAGTTGGCTCGTTTTGGCTTTGAGTAAAGTCGCTGCGAGTGTATTCGCCATCAAGCCCTAGGTTTACTTTTACATTACTTTGCAAGTTATGTTGATAAAGCGATTGCACACCTATGCCAGTTTGACTGTTGGTTTCAAGCGGGGTGCCAGGTAAAAAATGCTTAAAAAAGTCCATGCTTTGGTCGCGCACATAAGGCGTAATAGAAAGCACATTGCCGTTTTTTAATTGCCACTGGGCGTTGCTCCACGCTCTAAATGAGCGGGCTTTTCTAAATGCATCGGGGTCAAAGTTTTGCTGTGCTATGTCTTCGTTTTTATAGCTTTCAAAACCCGTAATAAAGCCCGCAGTGTGCTGATCTAAATTTGTGTATGTAAGGCCAGAGGTAAGCAATAGGTTTGAGTGCTCAAAACGATGACGAATATTTATTTTTTGCTGTTTAACGCTTTCATCATCGCGGTAACCGGTATCGTCGGTAACACTTGCGTTTATGCCAATACCACTGTTGCCGTAGTCTTGCCCAGCGCGAAGCTTATAACGGGCATACCCGTATGAGCCATAATCAAGCCCGACTAATCCACCGCCTTGGGTTGTATCAGGTGTTATTACGTTAATTACACCGTGTACGGAGTTTGAGCCATACAGTGCAGAGCCCGGCCCTTTTAATACTTCAATACGCTTTGCCATTTCACTATGCGCTTCAAAAAGCTCGTTAATATTACAAAAGCCTGCAGCACGCAGTGGAATGCCATCTTCAAGGGTTAGTATGCCGCCACAGGCTGCCGCGCCCGAGAGCACCGGCGAGCGAAGAGCCGGTAGGTATTCTTGCCCATTTCCGCGCTGTACGTTAGCACCTGCAATACGTTGTAACGACTCTTCAACATGAGTAGGTGCAATGCTATTTAACTGCGCTTCAGATAAGGTACTAATAGTGAGCGGATAGGGGGTAGCCAGTGCTTCTGTACGTGATGCGGTTGTTGTTATGGTTTCTATTGCATCATCGTTTTTATTATCAGCAAGTGCAACGTGGCTGAGTGGTAATAACAGCGGCAAAATATAAGGTTTCATACATTCCTTTAAGGTGAGTAACGCTTTATTAACGCCATGGTAAGGTGTTTTAAACAGTTTTTAAACTGCTTGCGTTAAAGTGCGCGTACTCTATATAACCTATATGTTACTGATAATACAAAGCACGCTAGTGCAGGCACCGCTAAGGCGAGTATTGAGTAATACTCAAATAAAATAAACCCAGTAATACCGCCAAGTAAAAAACCAATAATAATAAGTAAAAACATAACGCCTTTGCGGGTATCAAAGGGTTCACCTTTTAGCGCTTTGCCTATCATTAAACCTAGGTCGGTAAAAATACCGGTTAAATGAGTGGTGCGCACTACTGCGCCGCTGTAGTTAGTGGCAAGGGCGTTTTGTAAACCACAGGCAGCAGAAGCAAGCGTAATACCATAAACATGGGCGCGGCTGAGTAAATAGGCGCTTAAAAGCAGTAATAGGCCTTCAATAAATAATAGGGTGTCGTAATGGCGGCCAAGCTTTAACGAGCCGCCAGTAAGTAAAAAACCAGAAAGGGCAGAGCCCAGCATAAAGCTTAAAACTATACTCATTAGTAGTAGCGCAGCAGAGGTACTGCTCATTAGTTTTATACCAAGTAAAGTAACACTGCCCGAAAGGTGTGAAATAGCCTGATGCTCAAACCCTAATAACCCTACGGCATTCACAATGCCAGCAATAAAAGCGAGCGCAAACGCGCCGTATTCAACCCATTTTGGTAATTTAGTTAACATTGCCTACCTTATTAATGCACACCGAATTGCGCTTTATAGCGTTTTATTTGCTCATCAACGAGTGCGATGTTGACCACGCCGTGCTTAAAAGCAATATAAACAGGTAGGGCGTAGCCTTCAAGCTGCTTAGCATGTATGTTTTTATAACCTTTTGAGTACCATAAGCCGGCTTGATAATTAGTTATTGCGTAGTCAACACGCTGTTTATCAAGCAAATCAAACGTGGCTTTAGTGGAGAGTGAATGCATAAAGTTGCTTTGTTTAATATTGTATTCTTTTGCCAGTACATTGGGTAATTTAACGCCTCTTAGCATAGCAATACGTGAATTTGATAAGTCATTATTAAGGGTTGCTTTTTCTGTGCTAAATAAACCAAATTGAGTGGTGTGTAGCGGCTCAGTGGTAAATTCTAAATATTGCGCACGCTCGGTATTATTAGCCAGCGCAAAGTAACAATCGTAGTAACCTAACTTCATTTCTTTTTTAATGCGTGCCCACGGTAAATGCACCAGCTCAATGGTTACTTCCAAATTACGCTCTATAAAAGCTAAATAGTCTATGTCTATGCCTGTAAAGGTATGTGTTTTATCGTCATAAATTGTAAAAGGCGGGTAATGGGTAGTTGCACAGCGCAGCGTTTTATTAGGCGCGGCTAATAATAGCGAAGAAAAACTAAAAGCTAAAAGCAGCAGTAATGTGCGCATAAATGTAAATCCGATTTTTTCTTATGGTAGTGTGTTTATTATACAGCGATATTCGGTTTTGAGTGATGATCTATGTATTTTTTCTTCTCGTATAAGTTTAAATTTTAAGAGATAACCATGTTTAACGCAGAGCAGCAATCGCGAATTATAGAAATGGCGTGGGAAGACAGAACCCCCTTTGAGGCTATAGAGCAGTTATACGGGCTTAATTATTCACAGCTGGTCGTGTTTATGCGAGAGCATATTTCAAAGGGTAGTTTTAAAGTGTGGCGCAAACGCCACGCAGGGCGTAAAACCAAGCATTTAAAACTGCGAGACCCAGCCATAATGCGCAGCCATTGCAAAACACAGTACAAGCCGAGATAAATAGCTGCTTGCAGTTTCATATGATGTTCAGGCGTGTTTGATAATCTTTAGCTATTAACATTATTAGAGATTATTTATGAAAGCGTTTTTATATACGGTTTTTTTAGCGGGTGCCTTGGTTAGCGTTAATGCACAGGCAAAGCCCGACAAAAACAATCACGGCCATAAAAATGGCCACCATAAACATCAGCAGCACAACTATAAAAGCAGTAAGAAACTATCTAAAAAGCAGCAAAAAAAGTTAGTGCGTGCTGGGTGGACGCCACCAGGGTTAAGTAAGCGTTACCATAGAGGCGATTACCTAGACCGCAATGTATATAAACAAGGCCGCGTTATTGAACGTTCTAGAGATAATGGTACAGTAAGTATAAAAATAGACAGTACAGTTATACACATGGTGCACGATACCCGAGAAATACTTTCAATTTTAACTCGTTAAGTACAATTTATAAGGATATTTAAATGCTCATTGCACTGGCTATAATCATTGGCTTTTTTTTATTAGTGACCTTGTTACCTATGTCATACAGTCAGCACTACTTAGTGCGCAGCTGCGACTTTGTTCGACTACAGGTATTTTATATAGCCAGCGCTGTTGCAATTATATCGTTTTATTTACTGTGGCAAAGCGGCAATAGCGGGTATTTGTATACTGCTTTAACCGCATTACTAACCATGGCATTACAAGGTAAGTGGATATTTCCATACACTTGGCTTGCTAAAAAAGAAGTTAAAACGGCCTCAGTGAGCGAAGATCACAGTGTTAGAATCATGTCGGCTAATGTGCTTATGTCAAACCACAATAGTGAGCAATTAATCTCACTGGTTGATAAACACCAGCCCGACTTATTAATTACCCTTGAAAGCGACAGCTGGTGGGAAAATAAATTAGCTGTTCTTAAAAAAAACTACCCCTATTATATTGAATGCCCTAAAGACAACCGCTACGGCATGCATTTATACAGTAAATTTAAAATTCTTGATGCGCAAATATGTGAGCTCATTGAAGATGATATTCCTTCAATTCATATCCTGTTCGAAAACAATGAAGGCCTTGAAATGCAAGGGCACTTTATACACCCCGCGCCACCAAGTCCCACTGAAGAAGACTCATCGCGCCCACGCGACTCAGAGCTAATAATGGTCGCTAAAGCACTTAAAAAGCCAACACGCCCGACCATTGTAGCCGGTGATTTAAACGATGTGGCATGGTCGCGCAGCACCCGTTTATTTATGCAAATAAGTGGTTTTTTAGACCCACGTAAAGGTCGTGGCTTTTATAACACCTTTCACGCAAGTTACTTTTTTATGCGCTGGCCGCTCGATCATTTATTTCACAGCCCAGGCTTTAAAGTAAAGCGCATTAAGCGCCTTGCTAAATATGGCTCCGACCACTTTGCACTGCTTACCGAGCTGGTGTATGAAAACGCCAAGCAGCATTCATTAGAAGATAAACCAAAAGAGCTAAAGCAAGAAGAGATACAAGAGCTTGCTATGAGCAAAGCCGATAAACGAAAGGTTCCAAGGTTTGAGAAGAGCTAGCTATTAGCTTGTGTAGGTCGGATAAGCGAAGCGCCATCCGACACAGTAAAATACCTTGCCAATTATAATCAATATTTATGTTGTCGAGTGGCTTGAGCGGTCATTGGTAAACTTTGATGTATGAAGTCAATATTTTTGACCCCTTTTTTTTCTTTTTTTCCTGTCGAGTCGCAGGAGAGTGCCAATTGCAAACAGTGGTAACGCTCGCAACAGCGGGAAATTGAGAGCGCAGCGAGTAATTTTTCCGATTTTTTGCGCTTGTTAAATATTGACAGCACTATAACCGACTGATACTTTGACGCTTCGATAGGCCGGATGCGGGTCAGCAGCTCTTGAGTTGTGTGAAGGTTCAATTCCTTCAAGGCCGGCCCTTATTCTTCTGATATTTCATATCAGGCCTCTGAGCAATCAGCTCCGCCATTATTTCATCTGATACTTTAACGTAGTCTAAGTTCTTTGCTCTCAGCAGAAGCTCGGAAGTTAGGTGCATTGCGTTATGGAAAGATGCATGTTTAAGGTTAGCGCCATCAAACTTTGCCTCTCGGACATCGCACCCATTGAAAATACTGCTTTGTAAGTCTGAATTTGTGAATTCAGCTCTTTCAAGGGACGAGTTAGTAAAATCTACTCCCTTGCATATTGATTCATTAAACTTACTTTTTAGTAGCTCGCAGGACTCAAAAGTAGTACTTTTAATCGTGCTTTTCTGAAAGTTTGATGATCTCATTTTCATAGATTTAAAAATAGAACCAATAATAGAGCCCTCAACAATTTTTAGCCCAATAAGTCTAGAGCCCTCAGCAATTATTCCTTTTACTTTTAGCCCATTTAAAACTAGATTTTGCACATCTATATTTTTGATATTATGCTCATTCAGTCTTTTTATATGGCCTAATTTTTTCACGTTAATTTCGGGAAAGTCTAAAACTGAGTAGTCTTCTAGGTCTTCTCTTAATCTTGTTATTTCGCCTGACTTACTCCTTTTAGAATCTAGCCATAGAATTAAAACACCAATAATAGATAGCTCGAATACAATGCCGTGCATTTCAACTAAGAAGTTTTCCCAAAAATCCTTGTTATAAAGACCAAGTATTGTGTTTGGCAGTACTGTGCTACTAACGTCATCCCAGAAAGCTGATATTAAGAAAACAGCAAGCACCAAAACCGCAGCAATAATTGCTAGTGTTGCTACTGGGCTTTTGATAATTATTTTCACTCGATTCCTCAGAGGTAGTTAACGCTTACATAAGCGGAAAATTATAGTTGGCTATAATGTTTGAGGAACGAAAAACAGCCAACTGTAATTTTTCCGTTTAATGTTTTTGTTAGGCTTTTTTAGCAACTGCTGCCAGTCTTCTTTCTTCATCCACTTTAAGCATCTCTTGTCCTTTTTCATGTTGCTCTACTGTTGGGTCAGGTAGATTTTGAAACCATTTACTCCAGCGACTTTCGATAGCTTGAATTGATATTTCATCTGTACGTCCTCGATGAAATTGACCTTTGATTATCGGAAATAATTCAGGGGCAAGTTCTTTACCTTCCAAATGACGCTTAAATATCCATAAATAAAGATCTACTATTTCAAGTCCCACACTTTCCATTCCAGAGGTACAAGCAATCGGTACTTCAGGCATACCTGAATAATCAATATCTGGTAGCCCTGGTCCACTAACCAAGGGAGTTTTTTTATGTTTAGCATAAAAATCAGATAGTTTAATTTGTGCTTTATTAAATTGCGTTTGTTGATCAACTACAATCTTTGAGGCTTTTTTCCCATTTTTTAATAGTCGGTTAGCAATACCACTCATAACCGACTGAAAACCAATTAAATTGGGAGTAATATCAAGAAGATCTTTTTTCTTTTTGATATTGTAATAAATGTTATCAGGGTTTTTAGCTGCCCAAGTAAGGGCATCAGTTAAAACTTGTTGAGATCTTTTATCAGGCAAACTTCCAACTCTAGTTAATAAAGTATTGCAAATCGAAGTTAGGGCTAGATTGGCTTCATCTGTTTTTATATTAACTCTTGCAGCCCATGCTTTTTTAAGTAACTCTTCATCAAATAAAGTAGAGAGCTTAATTAAAAGTACGTAACGCATAGGAGTCCAATATGACAACCACGGTACAGCAGGATTAACACCTTGATCAAATACTTGGTCAAAAAAACTTATAAGAGCATGATCAACCTTTGCTACACGATAAATATCAAAACGTAAGTCATATTGCTTTTTTAATTTTTCAATATCTTTAACAATAGTTACAAGCTTACCATTTCCTAGCTCCGCAGCATGCAGCCTATCGACATCTAATTTTTTACGGATTGCGATAACTTTGCTTTCAGCCGCAGCATCTAAATTTATCTTACTTGATAAGACTCCGTAATAAAGTATTGGTTGATTTTCATCAAATAGATTTGCGCCCGTATGACCGCTTTCATCAATATAAAAATACAATTAGTGCTCCTTGCTTAATTAAATAATATGTCTAACAATTTAATAGTGCGCTCATCGCGTATATTTCTGCCGACGCTACGCTCATTTCTCTGCATGATATAGTTTTAACAAATAACCTAAGGTATTACTATCACTAAGTTTTCTGAAACTTTAAAGAAAAGATAAATAGAACAATATGCGCTCGTCGCTCATCTTCATGAATATATGCGCTCGTCGCTCATCTTCATGAATATATGCGCAAAGAGCAGTTTAACCAATCTATTAACGACGATGTTTAGCCAGCCTCAATGACCGATTCTCGCTCATTATTGTCTGTCATTTTAAGTCTACCCATCAAATCTTTAGGTTTTTTACCAACTTCTATATATCAAATCTTAGCGCTAAGTTTTACAGAGCTTATCGAGCAATCTGAAATCACAATTTTAAACAACATGCTTGGGCTTTTACTAAATAAGCTAAATTGGGAAGTGAAGTTTTAGGTGTGAATTTCTAAGCAAAATATAGTCTTTAAACGCATTACACTTAGTAGCTATACCCATAAAAAAGCCTAAAAGTGATTGCTCACCTTTAGGCTTAATAATATTTTTTAAAACACGTATAAATATTCTTTTAATACGTGTATAGCTAAATTAGCTATTAATCATAATACATTTGATATTTACAAACTCGCGCATACCAAAGCCGCCGTGCTCTCGGCCGTAGCCACTTTCTTTAACACCACCAAACGGTAGGTTTGGTTGGGCAAGGCCGTAACCGTTAATATTGATCATACCGGTATCAAAGTGCTTTTTAGCCAGTTCAATGGCTTTTTTCTCATCTTTAGAGAAAATACCACCGCCTAAACCATAGCGAGAGTCGTTAGCGATGCGCATTGCATCGTCGTTGTCTTTTGCTTTAATGAGCGAGGCTACAGGGCCAAATAATTCGTCATCGTATGCTGGCATGCCCGGCGATAAATTATCAAGAATAGTCGGTGGGTAGTAGTAACCTGTTTGCGATGGCACTTCACCGCCTGTTACTACATTTGCACCTGCTTCAACGGATTGCATTACTTGGTCGTGAATTTTATCACGTAAATCTTCACGAGCCATTGGGCCTAAATCTGTATCTTCGGCCATTGGGTCGCCCATTTTTAATGCTTCAAATTGCGCTTTAATTTTTTCTTTAAAGTCATCATATAGTGACTCTACAACCACAAAGCGTTTTGCCGATACACAGGTTTCGCCGTTGTTGATCATGCGCCCTGTAACACAGGTTTCAACAGCAAGGTCTAAATCTGCATCATCAAGTACTAAGTAGGCATCGTTACTGCCAAGCTCAAGCACTGTTTTTTTAACGTATTTACCTGCTTCTTCAGCTACTTTTTTACCGGTAGCGTCACTGCCTGTAAATGTTACGCCGCTGATTGCTTTGTGTGAAATAAGCGCGCTGGCAGTTTTGCCATCAATAAGTAAGTTGCTAAAGCAATATTCAGGGAAGCCCGCTTGTTTAAACAGGGTATCGATTTTCTCTGCCATACCAAATACATTACCGGCATGTTTAAGTACGGTGGTATTACCGGCCATAATGTTAGCTGCACTGTAACGAATTACTTGGTAAAGCGGGAAGTTCCAAGGCTGAATACCTAATAAAACGCCCGTTGGTTGGTAGCTAACAATAGCGCGGCCGCCATCCATATCGCGCTCTTCATCGCCAAGTACTTGTGGGCCGTTTTCGGCTGTGTAACGACAAATACCAGCGCACAGTTCAATTTCTTGAAAACCTTGCTCGTACACTTTACCCATTTCTTCGGTCATTAACTTAGCAATGGCTTCTTTTTGCTCTTCAAATAAAGAGGCTAGTTTATTTAAATACTTAGCACGCTCGGTAAATGAGGTTTGGCGCCATTTTAAATATGTTTCGTGAGATTTTTCGACTACCTGCTCAGCTTCCTCTTGAGAAAGCAGCGTGTAGGTATCGATGGTTTGTTCAGTTGCGGGGTTGATTGTTTTAACTGTGTTACTCATTTTTATCTCCTTACAAATTAGTTATCAGTAAGGGTGCAAACACAAAGCCAGTTTGTTTTATAAAGTAAAATAGAGTTTAAGTTATTGAATAGTGGTCGCTTTAAATTTAATTATGGGATGTAAATAAAAAGCGAGTGATGAGTAAGCAGTAAAAAATACTGCTTTATGCAAATTTTACAGCCTTAGTTAAACAGTTGCTGTGCTATTTGTTTTAGTAGGTAAGTTTCACGAATGATAGACAGCCCTTGTTTTTCACTAAGGCTCATTGTGCGCTCGTTGTGTGCAATGGCGTCGTATATATTGACCCATTTAGGCGTCATACCATTTTGTTGCTCGTAATGTTCAAGCTGTGCTTTGCCAAGCTCTTTGTCTGTATCGCATAAATAGCAATACGACTGTATATGTATAATATCAAAGTCGTCTTTGTACCAAGGGCGGTACTCTTCGTATAACCCAAAGGGTTTAATAACCTGTATATTTTGCGCGCCAGTTTCTTCGCTAAGCTCTCTTATTAACCCTTGCTCTAGGGTTTCACCTTCATCTACACCGCCGCCGGGTAAACTGTAGTCTTCGTAGCGATTGGTATACATTAATAAAATGTGTGCATCTTTAATCACAATGGCGCGGCCTGTGCGGCGGGTAAATTGAGTGCCTTGGTTTAAATTTATGCCAGGGTGGACCATTGTTTTTAATAATTGCATTTTGTCTCCTTTTTAAAAGCAAAATTATATCAGCTGGTATACTTAGGCGAGTAGTAAAAATAATTCTAATTATTTTTAAAAATTATGATCGGTATGGCTTAAGTTTACGTACATACTGGGTTGTTAAAATTAAACGTTAAAAGACTCAATAGTTTAATCATTTTTAAGAGATTCTAGTAGCCCCTTTTATTTGTAAAATAGGGTGCGTAGAATAAGAAGAAAAGCATAGGGATTTATCATGTTAAACATACTTTTAGTCGATGATGACGTTGAATTTAGTGACGTTGTTTGCCACATTGTCGAATTCCTCGGGCACAACATTTGTACTGCAACTAGCTTAAAAGAAGCACATCAATGGTTTGAAAATAATACCTTTGATCACGTATTGCTCGATTTTATGCTGCCAGATGGCAGTGGTCTTCATTTACTCGATCATTTAAAAATGATTGGGCAGTCTCCAAAAGTGACGCTTATTTCTGGCCACCCTTCAGTAAAAGGGATTTTGGCAGACATGTGTGAGCAAGATGTTGGGCATTTATTAAAGCCGCTGCAACGCGAAGACCTAGAGCTGGTATTAAACGGCCCTAAAAAAACAGCTAAAAAAGCTAAAAAACCTGCAATTAAGCGCCATTTTAATAGTTTAATTGGTGAATCAGAACCAATGCAAAAGCTCTACACCATGATAGAGCGCGTAGCTAAAACCAATGCTAACGTAATGCTAATGGGGGAAAGCGGTGCAGGTAAAGAAGTGGTCGCCCAAGCCATTCATAATGCAAGCCAATGCGAAGGCCCTTTAGTGGCGAGCAACTGTGGTGCGCTCTCTAAAGAATTAATAGGTAGTGAGTTATTTGGCCATGAAAAAGGGGCTTTTACAGGTGCAATTGCCCGTAAAGAAGGGGTGTTTGAGCAAGCAGACGGCGGTACGTTATTTTTAGATGAAGTAACCGAAATGCCTATAGATATGCAGCCAAACTTACTGCGCGTGCTTGAGACTAAAAAAGTAACACGTGTAGGCGGCAATCGTGAACTGCCTATAAACTGCCGCGTTATTTCTGCTACTAACCGCTCGCTGACCGACTTAGCGCAAAACAATATTATTCGTGAAGATATTTACTTTAGGCTTGCGGTTTTTCCCATTGATATACCTGCGCTGCGTGAACGAAAAGAAGATATTCCACTGCTTGCGAAAGCCTTTTTAGAGCAGCTTAACGATGAAAATGGCACTTCGTTTTATTGGCACAACGAGCAGCTAAAAGAACTACAGCAATACGAGTGGCCAGGCAATGTGCGTGAGCTTCGCCACGCTATCCATCGCGCCTTTATTATGAGCGACCCACAATCGAGCGAAATTACACTTCCGGATAACTTAGAGTCGCCGTTTTCGCGTGTAAATACGCAAGTGGCCGACAACCATGTTTCGGCTGGGCAAACCATTGAAGAAGTCGAAAAAGAGTTAATCCACGCCACGCTAGATAAGGTGCAAGGTAATAAAACGCTAGCTGCGCAAATGCTAGGGATAAGTACAAAAACATTGTATAACCGATTAAACGCATACGGCGGAATTGGAGAGTATAAGTAGGTATAGGAAGTAATATGAGTGATGAAAAAGAGGTCAATACGCTAAATAAATTGGTACATGATGCGAGAGCTCCACTGAATAGAATTTCTATGAATGCAGAGCTAATCAAATTGGTGTTAGAAAACGACATGCCAAAAGACAAAGCGTTAGCGGCACTCGATAAAATAATTTCAAACTGTCAGCAATGTAGCGAAAGCTTGCAAAACATTACTGATTTTAATAACAAGTAGCCATTTAAAATTAGGTATATACGCATAATGAGTAAGCAAAAGCAGCAGGGTAAAACGAATATAACGTGGGCCGCTTTTATCGCAATAGTACTGTGTATTATTGTTGGCAATGCATTTTTAGCATTAAGTACTATTCAGGGATTAACGCAAACGCAAAAAAGCTTGGATAACACTAGCTTATTAGCCGATGCTATTGAGAGTCTTCACTTATCTGTTGTGCAGGCAGAGTCTGGCCAGCGCGGCTACTTACTCACCGAAGAAGAAGATTATTTAATGCCCTATTACGATGCGATAGGGCAAATAGAATCACAAATGGAGCATGTAAAGTCACTACACTCTGAAATTGATGGCCAAGCAGAGCGAATTGCTGAGCTGTTAGTATTAACCGAAGCAAAAATTAAAGAGCTTAAACAAACGGTTAAGCTGGCTACTAATGATAAAGAGCGCCGTGCGTTATATGTATTAAATACGCACAGAGGGCGAGAGCTTTATAAAGAAATTCGCATCAAGGTTAATGATATTCAAGACCGAGAATTACTGTTTAAGGTGAGCCATTTTTCTAAGCTGGCACAAATAAAAAATGAAGCAAAAATCACCTTTGCTATTACAGCGGTTACCAGTGCGCTTTTAATAATAGGTATGTTTTTATTAACACGCCTAAACTTAAGAAACGCGGCTAAATACCGTGAGGAGCTTGAAAGACAAAACGAAACACTTGCAACTAAAGTGTCTGAGCGCACGCAAGAGCTGACCTTATATTCAGACGAGCTGAGCCGCTCAAACCGTGAGCTTGAAGAGTTTGCGTTTGTTGCCAGCCATGACTTACAAGAACCACTTCGAAAAATTCAAGCATTTAGTGACCGCCTAGAAACCATGTTTAAAGATGAGCTGGGCGAAAAAGGCATAGATTACATAGGCCGTATGAAAAATGCAGCGCAACGTATGTCTAACCTTATTAATGACTTGCTAGAGTTTTCGCGGGTAACAACGCGAGGTAAAGACTTTGATGACACTGACTTAAAAGAAGTAGTTGACGACATTTTAAGTGATTTAGAAGTTGCCATTAAAGAAAGCAATGCGCACGTAGAGGTGGGCGAACTACCGGTTATTCAAGCCGATAAAAGCCAAATGCAGCAGTTGTTTTTAAACTTACTGTCTAACGCTGTTAAGTTTAGAAAACCAGGTGTTGAGCCACACATAAGCGTAATGTACGAGCACAAAGACGAGTTTAGTGAAGAGCACAACGAAAAAGTGGGTTGGCAAATTATTACCATAAAAGATAATGGTATTGGTTTCTCACAAGAGTATGCTGATAAAATATTTGTACCATTTCAGCGCCTGCATGGGCGTTCGGAATATAAAGGCACAGGGATTGGGCTTTCAGTTTGTAGGCGTATAGTTGAGCGGCATGGTGGGATAATTACCGCTCATAGTAAAGATGGTGAAGGGGCAACCTTCATAATAAAATTACCTGTGGAAACAACGCTTTTCACACTTCAAGGAGAGGCTTAGATGCCGTATTCAAAAGTGAAACCTATTACAATATTAATGGCAGATGATGACGAGGATGATCGCCTACTCACGCAAGATGCGCTAGCCGAAAGCCGTGTATTAAACGAGCTGCATTTTGTGGAAGATGGGGTTGAATTATTAGAGTACTTAGAGCGCAAGGGTAAGTTTGAAGATAAAAATTCATCGCCACGCCCAGGGTTGATTTTGCTTGATTTAAATATGCCACGTATGGATGGCCGTGAAGCACTTGAGGCCATTAAGTCAAACCCAAACCTTAAAGGCATACCGGTTGTTATTTTAACCACCTCTAAGCAAGAAGAAGACATGGTTAAAGGCTATAACTTAGGCGCGGCCTCTTATATTACTAAACCGGTAACGTTTGATGGCTTGGTTGATTTAATGAAAACCCTAGGAAAATACTGGGTAGAATTTGTAGAGCTGCCGACAACGTTTAACGACTAAATAAGTAGCAACATTAAGCCCCTAATTAGGGGCTTATTAAATGCAATTAAAAGGAGGTAGTATGTTAGATAAAGTGACTCGCTTACTTTTAGTAGAAGACGATGAAGATGATTACATTCTCACTTGCGACTACTTAGATCAGTTAGATTCACATACATTTGACATAGATTGGATAAGCTCTCCTGAGCAAGCAATAAGCATTTTAAGTAAAAACGATCACGATATTTGTTTGCTTGATTATCGATTAGGCGCCTCAAATGGGCTAAGTGTATTAAAAAAGGCCATTGCTAATGGGTTTAGCGGGCCAATTATTATGCTTACAGGGCAATCTAATGATGAATTAGACTCTGCAGCACTAGATGCCGGCGCGGTAGATTACCTTATAAAAACAGAAATGAGTTCGAGCCGGTTTGCTCGCGCTATACGTTATGCTTTAGCGCGTAAAGATGTTGAAGGCGAGCGAGTAGAGCGTTTAAAAGCCGAGGCAGAGAACCGCTCAAAAGACAGATTTTTAGCCCACTTAAGCCACGAATTACGTACCCCACTTTCATCTATATTAGGTTACACAGAGTTACTGCTACAAAGCGACTTTAGCAAACAGGCCGAAAACGAATTAGGGGTTATTTACCGAAACGGTAAGCACTTGCTGAGCTTGTTAAACGACGTGCTCGATTTATCTAAAATTGCTGCCGACAAATTAGAGCTCACCTTAAGTGAAGTAAACTTAGATAGCATGCTGGCTGATGTTTACACCTTAATGCGTGTATCTGTGCTTGATAAAGGTTTAAAGCTTCGCTTTGAGTCTCTACAGCCTTTACCTCTTATTGTTAGAGTAGATGCCACCCGCGTACGCCAAATACTCATTAACTTAATCAATAATGCGGTTAAATTTACCGAAAAGGGCGAAATAGTGGTTAGTGCCTGGACCGAGTGGGTTGAAGGCCAAGAAATGCTATTTTTTAGTATTAAAGATTCAGGCATGGGGATTGCCCCTGAAAAACAAGCATTAATTTTTAAACCCTTTGAGCAAATAGCCGATGTAGAATCGCGCTCTGTTGGCGGAGCAGGCTTAGGCCTTGCTATTTGTGCCGAGCTATTAACGCGTATGCACGGCAGTATTGATTTAACCTCTAGAATGGGCGAAGGCTCTACCTTTACTATTTCGGTGTACCCAGGTGATATAAGCGAAGTAGAACGCCAAGTATTAAACTTTAGTAGTGGCTCGCAATTACAGACAAAATCAGCGCCATGCAAAGTGACTGGCCGCGTATTAGTGGTTGATGATTTACGCGATTTACGCATGTTAGTTGGTCATATGATTAGCACATGTGGTGCGCGCGTAGACTACGCCGAGCATGGCCAGCAAGCGCTTGAAAAAGTTAGAATTGCACAAGCGTATCGCTCGCCTTATGATATTATTTTTATTGATATACATATGCCTGTAATGGGTGGTAAAGAAGCCACAATAGAGCTTAGAAAAATGGGCTACACAGGCCCAATTATTGCGCTTACTGCCGCCACTATGAAAGGCATACATGAAGAGCTGGCAGCCCTTGGCTTTAACGATGTAATACCAAAGCCCGTTGATAGCTCTTCTTTGTATCAATGCTTACAAGATTACTTAGTATCGCCAGAGCATGCGCCTCAAGCTAAAAACATTCACAGCGACAAAGCTGTAATAGAGAAAAAGCAGCGCTTTTTATTGGTTGAGGACGACCAAGATGCAGCGCAAATTACGCAGTTGTTGCTAGAAAGTTTAGGGGTAGAAACCGTTATTACCTCAACGTGTGCACAGTGTTTACAAACCCTCAATCATGACCAACAATTTAATAAGGTTTTGCTAGATATGCACTTACCTGACGGGCGTGGTGTCGATTTAGGTAAGCAAATTAACGAACGTTACCCTGACTTAAGCTTGGTGATTGTTAGTGGTGCAGAGCCCGATCCTAAGCAGATCAAAGATTTAAATATTAATCATGTACTTTTGAAACCGATTAATCTGAGCTTATTAGAAACCTTGATCAGCTCGTAATTTAGAAGTTATTTTATGCAGTCGATAAAACTAGAAAGTGAGATATTAACACCCTCTAAAGTAGTATGCGTTGGGCGTAATTACACCGCGCATATTGCTGAGCTTAATAATGAGCTACCAGATCAAATGGTATTGTTTAATAAACCGAACAGTGCGCTTTCGTCTACCTTATTTGCTACGCACAATAACGACACACTGCATTATGAAACCGAGCTGTGTTTTGTTATTAAAAATAATGAGTTGGCAGGCGTAGGTTTAGGGTTGGATTTAACTAAACGTACCGTGCAAAGTAAGCTTAAAAATAAAGGGTTACCGTGGGAGCGCGCCAAGGCGTTTAACGGCTCGGTATTATTAACGCCCTTTGTCGCTATAGCGGATGCTGAGCAGGCGTTTACGTTTGAGCTTAAAATTAACGATAACGTTATTCAACAAGGCGATACGCAATTTATGATACACAAGCCTAAAGATATTTTAAGTGAAATTAATGAGTTTATGCACTTAGAAAATGGCGATGTAATAATGACAGGAACGCCTGCAGGCGTAGGGGAAGTGCCTGCAAACAGCGTATTTACAGTAAGCTTGTATGCTAATTCGACCTGCTTGTTATCGCAAAGTTGGCAGGCACAATAGGATTAAGTATTTGCTGTTGGTAATGCTTAGTAAACTGCGGAAAACTTTGCTCTAACCAAAAGCGCTGACTATTTATATAAGCAGGCGATTGTAATACCTGCTTATGTAGCGCTTTATTTATTTTATTAAGCGCCTTGGTAGCAAAATCATTCGGTGCTCTTACTGCACACCCTATAGCCCCTAAAACAAACTCTCTAGGGTCTTCTTCAATTGGTAAACTGACTATATTTTTAAACTTACTGTGGTTGACAAAATAATCCCTCATAAACGGGTAGTCTATTGTGTAATCTAAAAAGCCGCGACTCAAGCGAGCAATAACAGCTTGGCTTTCATTTTCGCTGCTCCAGCTTAGCGATGCTTTATGATACACCGTGGTGTTTTCGATTATTTTATTAATTTTTGAAGTAAACTTGCGCGCCGCGGCTTGACCATACACATATTGCTCGTCTGACAATAAATGAATAAGTTTAATAGGGCTGCCATACTTAGCGTGTATTTCTGGAGCAAGTTTTTGAGTGGTTAAAACCGAAAAAGGCGGGTAAACCGTGGTGGGGGTAGAAAACTGTAACACCCCATTGGCCGTTTTTTTATGAATAACACACGGAAAGCATACATTATCGCCTTCATTTAAGTGCTTATTAATTCGCTCTTGCGGCACGATTAGTCGTGTATGTTTTACATCATCAATGCTGTTAATTAGTTGCTCGGTGAGGTTGTCGCAAATACCACCTTGCGGCGCATGCGAATCTTTATCCATATGAAAGGGGGGCGTGTAACTTTGTAGCCATACAATTTCTTTAATTGGGTGAGTATTGTCAGCGTACCCGTAACGCATTAAACCACCTAGGACACCAAAGAATAAAATTACATTTCTAAGCATAACTCACTAAAAATAATCCATTTAAATTAACTTTAGTATAGTTTTACTTTTTATATGTTCAAATGTAAGAGAGAAAAAGGCAGTAAAAAAACTGCCTATTATTTTGGTTTAATATGGCTGCGGGTAATCTTTAAAAATAGTGCCAATTTCAGTTAGAGTGTCGTCGCTTAAAGTTATGCTAAAAGCGTCAATGTCTTCTTTTAATTGGGCCATGCTGGTCGCACCAATAATTGACGAGGTAACGCCATCGACTTGATTACACCAAGCAAGAGCCAATTGGGCTGGGGTTATGCCGCTTGCATGTGCAAGCTCTACATAACGCTGCGTGGCTTTTTGCGCGTTAGGGGTATCTCTAAAAATGCCATTGCGCTGCATAAATGTCCAACGCGAGCCCGCTGGGCGTGCGCCGTTTAGGTATTTACCCGTTAGCAGGCCAGCAGCAAGCGGCGACCAAGGTAAATAAGCAATGTCTTCATGGATACACTGCTCAATTAAATAAGGCCAATCTTTAGCGTGCGCTAGGCTAAACTCGTTCTGAATAGACACCATACGCGGTAAGTTATGCACTTTTGCTAAATTTAAAAATTGGCTAATGCCCCATGGGGTGTCATCTGAAAGGCCACAATATTTTATTTTTCCGGTTTTAACACACTCATTAAGACCCTCTAAAATATCAAGCATACCCGCTTGTTGTTGCTCAGTATCTACGTCACTAAAAGTGAGTTTACCTGGCCACTGCCTGCCAAAATGTGGGGTAGAGCGATTAGGCCAATGCAATTGGTATAAATCTATGTAGTCGGTTTGTAGGCGTTTAAGCGAGTTATCTACGGCCTCAATGACAGCGCTGCGTGTTATATCGCCGCCATCTCGTACCCACGACAAGCCATTGCCTGCAATTTTACTCGCCAATACAATATCACTGCGCTTTTGCGCATTGCGACTTAGCCAGTTACCTATAATTTGCTCTGTTTTACCGTAGGTCTCTGGTGAAGGAGGAACGGCATACATTTCGGCAGTATCTATAAAATTAACGCCTTGTGCCAAGGCATAAGCTATTTGCTCATCGGCGTCTTGTTGGGTATTTTGTTTACCCCAAGTCATGCTGCCTAAGCATACTCTAGAAACATCAACACCGCTGCTGCCTAACGGACTGTATTGCATTTAAAATCCTTAAATTATGTAAGATCTTGAGAGTGGATAATTAATACCAATTCGCAATAAACCTACTTAAGCGAATTGATGTAGTGCCGATAGTAATGGCTCTGAAATAGCCGCTTTTTGTCCTGTTTTAAAGTCAAACATAACAACTTGAGAATAGCCTGTGGTAGTAATAGCTTGCTGAGCATGGCTAAATACAGAGTAATTCATCATAAAACGGTCGCTTTTTATATCTGAAATAGTAATACCTACGGTTAAGGTATCTGGGAAGGTCACTGGACGTTTATAGCGAATATTGTTTTCACTAATGACCGGGCCTATTCCACCTGGTTTTATCGTATCAAACTGATTTATTTTATTTAGAAAATCGATACGCGCAATTTCAAAATAACGCAAGTACACCACGTTGTTAACATGTTGTAGGGCGTCCATATCGGCCCATGCTACGGTGATATCGGTATGAATAGGGTGCAGATCTTTGAACCTTTGCATGTATGTGTACTCTTAGTTTTAAATGAATGAGGTTATCAATATGGTGTTTGTAGCTCAAGACAATAAATGCCATGTTTTTTTATAAGATGATTGTACCTATTTATTTTTAGGACTACAGTTAAATAACACAGACAACACACACACGAGAACACACATGCAAAATATAATTAATTGGGCTTTAGCCAGTTTAGTTTTTATAGCGTCTTTTGCTTGCTATGCAATGGGTAATGCCTCCGGCGGCATAATGCTTTTAGCTGCGGGGTTTTTATTGGAGTTTGTTTTTTGGCTACATTGCTTTAAAAAATCAAAGCGCTTTAAGCAGCCGTTTTAAAAAAGCTGTTTAAAGCTTGCACGGTTAAAAGCGCTACACTTAGTAGCGCTTTTAACTTTAGCAAGTTAAACAGGCTTTAATGGGCTTGCTTAATGAAAGTGAATCCATAATAATGGCTGTATAAATAAACAGTTGTTATGTGGTAATGAAAAAGTTTATTCATATCGACATGGACTGCTTTTATGCAGCGGTTGAAATGCGCGATAACCCCAAACTTGCCAGTGTGCCTTTAGCGATTGGTGGCAATAGCCGTCGTGGCGTGCTCTCTACAGCAAATTATATAGCGCGCGAATATGGTGTTCGCTCGGCTATGTCTAACTACCACGCTAAGCAATTATGCCCCGATTTAGTTATTGTGCCTGGGCGCATGGCGGTTTATAAAGAAATTTCTAACCAAATACGCGCTGTATTTAAACGCTACACCGATCAAATAGAGCCGCTGTCGCTTGATGAAGCTTACCTAGATGTAACCAACAGCACCGCATGCAAAGGCAGCGCAACACTTATTGCTCAGCAAATTAGAGCAGATATTTATAACGATACCGGCCTTACTGCCTCTGCCGGAGTTGCCCCCATTAAGTTTATTGCCAAAATAGCCAGTGACGAAAATAAACCCAATGGCCAATTTGTGGTTTTACCGGATGAAGTTGATGCGTTTTTAAATAATTTACCGCTGGGTAAAATCCCTGGTGTGGGCAAAGTAACCCTCGAAAAGCTTAATTTAAAGGGGTTATACACAGGAAAAGACGTTCGCGAGAAAGGCGTTAATTGGATGCAGCAGCATGTGGGCAATTTTGGTGTATCGCTTTATCAAAAATGTGCTGGCGAATATATTGGTAAAGTAACCACTGAGCGAGTGCGTAAATCCCTTAGTGTTGAACACACCTATGAATACAACAAAAACAGCTTACAAGAATGTTTAGATCAGTTACCTAAATTACTCGAAGAGCTAACAGCGCGCCTTAATAAGCAAAAGCTGCAAAATCGTATTAATAAGCTAAGTGTAAAAGTGAAGTTTGCAAACTTTGTTGTTACCTCTGCTGATCAAGCTCATCATCAATTAAATACTGCTATTTTTACTGAATTACTCTCTAAGGCGTATCAACGCGGGATGCAGCAACCAGTGCGTTTATTAGGTATTGGAGTGGGTGTTAAAAATGAACCTAATTTAAATCTGCAACTGAGTATTCTTGATTAACTACATGCTTTTTTGCAATTTAGAGTGCTTTAGCACAGTAATTTAAACGCGGTATAAGCAGGGCTGCCTTTACTAAAAACTATATAGTTGTTAATTTCTTCTTAAAACATGGAGTCACTTTAGTTTGCTGTAAAACCAAGTTGCCAGATTAAAATGAGCTGATCGCAGTTGGCTGGTTTTGTGTTTTTATATCAACGATAATAGCCCCTTATGTTTTCTAACAGGAGTTTTACTTATGGCATATCCTCAAGCGATAGCTGCACAATCACTTAGTGCAAGCTTTGACTCATTTTCTCACGATGCACTTATTATAATTAGTGATGACTTTTCTCAATTAGCCAATAACTCATTAAGTGATGCTATCGAATCACACGCTAAAGTAGATTCTCGTATTGGTAAACAAGTTACGTTTTTAGTGGTTGATAATGTACGCGTTGTTTTAGCACCTACGGGGCCGCTTAACCGCGATTACGATGATGTAAGGCGCTACTTTGATGCTGCTAAACTAGCGATTAACGAAGCAAAAGCCGCGGGTAGTGTAAACCCTGCTATTTACTTACCTAAATTACATACAGATGCGCGTTACCAGCATGCGTTAGAAGTGGCGTATTTAGGGGCATGCCAAGCATTATGGCAGCCTTTAGAGGCGCGCGAATACCACGGCGAAAGCATTGAACCTATTACGCAAATAGGTTTAATAGATGCAAATGAGCAAACAGTTAAAGCTGTAAATGCAATTGCAGCAGGGCAATATGCGGCACGTGATTTATGTGGTACTGAGCCTGAACGTATGGCGCCACCACGTTTTGCTGATTACTGTGTTGAGCTTTTTAAAGGCTCTAAAGTAGCGGTTGATGTGATTGACGATATTAACACGATAGATAAAAACTACCCTATGCTTAGCACTGTTGCGCGCGCATCTTATGCGGTTGAGCGCCATCATCCACGTGTTGTTAAGCTAGAATACGTGCCAGAAGGTGAAGTAACGCGCACGCTAATGTTTGTTGGTAAAGGCTTAGTATACGATACCGGCGGCGCCGATTTAAAAGTAGGCGGTTACATGGCGGGTATGAGCCGCGATAAAGGTGGGGCTGCATCCGTTGCGGGCTTTATGAAAGCCGTGGCAGATTACCAACCTAAAGGCGTTAAAGTTATTTCTTACTTAGCTGTAGTCCGTAATTCAATTGGCTCAGATTGTTTTGTACCAGATGAAATTATCACTAGCCGTGAAGGCGTACGTGTACGCATTGGTAACACCGATGCAGAAGGGCGTTTAGCTATGGGTGACCTACTTAGCGAAATGAAAGATGTCGCCAAAGGCGAAGTTAACCCAACATTGTTCACCGTAGCAACCCTTACAGGCCATGCGGCACGTGCTATGGGCCCTTACGGAGCATATGTTGAAAACGGACCTGCACGTAGCGCTAATACCTCTCGTCAAATAGCGGATTGTGGTGATTTATGGGCAGATGCAGCAGAGGTTTCTCGCTCTCGCCGTGAAGATTACGACTTTATCAAACCGCGTACCCTCGCTGATGATGTTTTATCAAGCAATAATGCGGCCTCTGCTGTTACAGCCCGTGGCCATCAATTCCCTATGGCGTTTTTAGCCGTTGTTGGTGGGCTTGATAAACACGGTAACGACTCTGAGCAGCCGCTTCCTTATGTACATATGGACATTGCTGGTAGTGGTGTTGAAGGCGGTGATTGGCAGCACGGTAAGCCAACCGCAGCATCAGTAACCAGCTTATTTGCACGCTACTGTATTTAATACCAATCCGCAATAATACTTAATCATTTTTCGGGGCTATAAAAAATTCTCATTTAGAACAACTAAATAGCAAATTTTTTGCCTAGCCATCAACACGTTTTTCCATCCT
Organism: Pseudoalteromonas sp. P1-30; assembly: GCF_001400005.1. Lineage (NCBI taxonomy): Bacteria > Pseudomonadati > Pseudomonadota > Gammaproteobacteria > Alteromonadales > Pseudoalteromonadaceae > Pseudoalteromonas > Pseudoalteromonas sp. P1-30. The sequence continues at coordinate 39,754 of NZ_LKBC01000012.1, read as the reverse complement.
AAAAATAGATCACTCAATTATGCGAAATGGTATAAGCTAAAAACGCTTATGTAATAAAAAGCCCTGTTAATTCAGGGCTTTTGTTTTTTAATTATTTTAATTTAAAGCGATTAACCACGCTCGAAAGCCCTTGGCTACTTTGTTTAAGGTTATCGCTGGCATCGGTAAGTTGCTTTGTATTATTTAGTGATTGCTCGGTTGATTGTGATAGCTCGTTAATACGTAAATTAACCTCGTCAGCAGCTTGTGTTTGCTGCTCGGTGGCACGGGCTATTTGGCTGTTCATGTCGGTAATTATAGATACCAGCCTTTCTATTTCATTGAGCGATGTATCTGCAGATGAAACCTGCTCTACCGTCGTCACCGACAGTGCTTGGCTTGATTTTACCGCCTCTACAGCCGCTTTAGCGCCTTCTTGTAATTTAGTGATCATGGTTTGAATTTCATCTGTGCTTTGCCCAGTTCTGCTGGCTAATGTGCGCACTTCATCGGCAACAACTGCAAACCCTCTGCCGTGCTCGCCTGCACGAGCCGCTTCTATAGCAGCGTTGAGTGCAAGTAAGTTTGTTTGCTCCGATATACTTCTGATCACATCAAGCACAGAGCCTATATTGTTACTTTCGTTTGCTAAATCTTCAGTTACTTGGCTCACTGTTTCTATATTACTTGAGAGTGTTTCTATGGCGGTAATGGTATTCGCTACCACGTTTTTACCGGTTGAGGCATTGTGCGCTGCATCATTGGCAGCTTGTTCTGCGGCTTCGGCATTACGACTCACATCATGAATTTGGTGCGTCATTTGCTCCATGGCGGCGGCTACTTGTGTGGAACTGTCGTTTTGTAGCTCAATGAAGGAGTGGCTTGTTCTACTTGACTCATCCACCGTATGAGCGTGTCTGCTTACATCATCAGCACTGTGCGATACATGTACTAACGACTCGCGCATTTTTAAAACAAATAAATTAAAAGAGCGTGACAGCTCTGATATTTCATCATTGCCCGATTCGTTTAGCGTACGTGTTAAGTCACCTTCACCTTGCGATATGTTTTTCATCATGTCTGCGGCAAGGCGAGTAGGCGTGAGTATACTTTTACCAATAAAGTAACTTAATAAAATGACAGCAATAATCATAACTAAAGCGCTAATTATGATGAGATTACGCTGCTCGCTAAATGCTTCATCTATTGTATCTAGGTATACGCCTGAGCCAATAATCCATTGCCACGGGCTAAAGCCTTTTACAAATGCGACTTTATCTACCGGCTGGTCTTTTCCTGGTTTTGGCCATTTATAAGGTATAAAACCTTCTTTTTGTTGTTTTACAATGTTCACCATTTCTACAAAAAGTGCTTTGCCATCGGGGTCTTTATTATTACTTAAGTCTTTACCGTTAAGCCCAGGCTTTATTGGGTGCATTACCATTTTGGGCTGGTAGTTGTTTACCCAAAAGTAATTTGTTTTGTCATAGCGCAGCGCTTTTATAGCGGCCAGTGCTTGTGATTGAGCCTGCGCTTGTGTGAGTGTATTGTTTTGTTCAAGCTGGTGGTAATGCTCAATAACACTGTATGCCGTTTCTACTACATTTTGGGTTTTTAGATATTGCTCGTTTTTGAGTGAGCTATATTGATGAGTTAAGCTAGATATACTAAGTACTATTAAGCCAAATACAACAATGGCTATTAACAGTAAAAAACGCTGGAAAATACTGAAACTACGTAGGTTAAGCATTAATTTGTCCTCAATTAGTGTACGCCTTAGCGCATAGAATAAGCGTAGCTAAAAAAAGCGTTTAATCTAGGCTCACTAACTTATTAAGACAAAAAAAAGGCTGATTTTTCAATCAGCCTTTAGTCTATTTAGTCGTCATATGATTATTTAACATCAAAATGTCGATTAAAGAAGTTTGTGATGGTTTGGTGTAAATGTGTTTGCACCTGTTTACCGCGTAAGCTGTGTTTTGAGCCTGGGTAGGTCATCATTTCAAACTGTTTTTCGTTATCTTGTAGTTGTTTAAATAATTTAGTGGCGTGGGTAAATAACACGTTGTCATCGGCCATGCCATGGTAAATCATTAATGGGCCTTTTAAGCCATCAGCGTATGGGAATACGGCGCTGTCTTCGTAGCCTTTGGCATTGGTTTTTGGATGACCAAGGTAGCGCTCAGTGTAATGGGTGTCGTAAAGTGCCCAGTCAGTAACTGGTGCACCCGATACACCGGCTTGAAAGTAATCGCCCGCTTTAAACATGGTCATTAGGGCCATGTATCCGCCATAACTGTGGCCATAAATACCAATGCGTTGTGGGTCTACGTAATCAAGCGTGCGTAAAAACTCAACGCCTTTAATTTGATCAGCTACTTCTACAACACCTAAGTGTTTGTAAATAGCATCTTCAAACTTTTTACCACGGTTGTATGAGCCTCGGTTATCGAGCTGAAAAATAACATAGCCTTGTTGCGCCATGTATTGAAAGTACAAGTTTTTGCTGCGCCAGCTATTTGTAACGCGTTGTGCATGCGGGCCGCCGTATACATTAACAATTACTGGGTGCTTTTTACCGTCTGCAATATTGCTTGGTTTAAACAAGCGGTAATGCATTACTTGGCCATCTTCTGCTTTAATTGTGCCGTACTCTGGAGTTGCTAAATCACTTAAATAAGGTGTTAATGGGTGGCTATCATCAAGCTTATTTTGTTCAAGCCATGTGATAAATTCGCCATTTACTTTACGAAGAGCCGCCGAGTTAGGCTTGTTTACCGATGAGCTATTATCAATAAACGTTTTGCTGTCTTTAGCCATTACCACTTTGTGGTATTGGCCTTGTTCGGTGATGCGCTTAATATTGCCTTTTTTAAACAGTGGTGCGCTGTATAAATGGCTTTCAAGCGGGGTGTCTTTACGTCCTGCAAAGTACACTATGCCTTTTTTCTCATCCACGCCTTTTAAGCTATCAACAACCCAATCGCCAGAGGTGATTTGTCGAATTAGCTGGCCATTAGTGCGGTACAAATAAAGGTGTTTAAAACCATCGCGCTCAGAAGCCCATACAAAATGCTTTTTGTCTTTTAAGAAATGCAGATCAAAGTTTAAATTGATCCACGTATCGCTGTTTTCTGTTAGCGCTACTTTTTGCGTTTTAGTATCGCTATTGTAAAAACGTAGTTCTAACTTATGTTGTGAGCGATTTTGCCATTGATACGAAAGGGTAGTGCTGTCTTTTAGCCATTTAGCACGTGCAATGTAAATGTCTTTATCGTCGCCTAAATCAACCCAGTCAACGTTTTGATTATTTAAAGACACCACGCCCAGTTGTATTTCAACGTTGTCGGTGCCTGTAAATGGGTAACGTTGATTAAATAGCTTTACTTCGTCTGCATAAATTTCGTTACGGATAGCTTCTTTTACTGGGGTTTCATCTACGCGAGTGAATGCAATTTTAGATTCATCGCCAGCCCACCAGTAGCCAGTCATACGGCTCATTTCTTCTTGTGCTACAAATTCGGCCATGCCGTTTTTAATAACGCCGCCGCCATCTTTGCTCAGTTGTATTTCTTTACCTGAATCAAGTGCTAAAGCGTAAAGGTTTTGCTCGCGAATAAACGATACATAGTTACCTTTAGGAGAAAAACGGGCATCGGTTTCAAACGCTTCTGTATTGGTAAGTTTTTTACTTTTACCAGATGCAAGCTCGTAATAATACAGGTCACCATTGAGTGGGAATAACAGAGCTTTGCCGTCTTTAGACCATTTGTACTCTAAAATACCTTTACCAAAAATACGTTGGCGTTCGCGGCGTGCTTTTTCCTCATCAGAGAGGTTTTCTGGGCCTGAAAACAGCTTTGCAGAATCAACCAGTATTCTGTTGGTGTTATCTTTTAAGTTGTATTCCCATAAATCATAACGGTTGTAGTCATCGGTTTTACCTTGCAGGTAAGTTACGCGGCTACCGTCTGGTGAAAATTTAAGTTGTACGGGAGCTTTACCCGACAAGCTCGGATCATCAAAAATACGCTCTAGCGATAATGGTTTTGCTTGTACGCTCAGTGCGCCAACAGCTAGCGGTAGTGCGAGGGTTAAGTGTTTTATTTTTTTTAGCACAAGGTTGCCTTAGCTTATTATAAATATTGTATTAAATGGTAAAGCTAAGCGTGTGCAACTGCAAATAAATGCTATAAAGTGGCCATTATTAAAGACTAACTAGGATGTGACGATGACGAACCACACTTTTGAACTCGCCCCAGAGCTTAAGCGCGATTGTATAGAACTGGCAGATTGGCCTTTATGTAAGGTGTTATTACTTAACGACAGCCAATACCCTTGGTTTGTATTGGTGCCCAGAAAACCTAATTTAAAAGAGATCATCGATTTATCTGATGCCGATCAAATTGTATATTTAAAAGAGTCGGCCAAACTCAGCAAGCTTATTATGCAAGTGTTTAGCCCTGATAAATTAAACGTGGCCGCTTTGGGTAATATGGTGCCGCAATTACATATTCATCATATTGCACGTTTTACAACTGATGCTGCGTGGCCTGCACCGGTGTGGGGTAAGTTTCCTGCAAAACCATACACAGATGAGCAAATAATAGCGCTAAAAAAAGCGCTGCAGTTATAAACTACAGCGCTTTATTAAACTATTACAAAGTATTACGTGTTGGGTTAGTTAAGGCCTAACACGTCTTTGCCTTGTTTAAAGGTTACATCAACCGGAATATTTGCTTGGCTTAGTTTTTCTAGGTCTTTAGCAAGCTCTTCTTTAATATCGCCATGAGTGGCAATTAGTTGATCTACTTTTTCGTAATCGCCGTCACCTTGTAATGTTAAAATTAAGCGCGACAGCTTAGCCATAGCCACGCCCATTTTTTCCATATTTACACGGTATAAACCCTCTTCATTTTTAGAAAAAGCGCCTTCTTGAGCAAAAAAGTTAAAGCGGATCATGTTGGCTTTACCATGTGCGCTTGATGCACCAAAACGTACTGAGCGGAAAATACCCGCCATAAAGGTGGTGTAGTAATCTTCTAATGTGCCTTCGGTAATTTCGCCTTTTTTAAGTAACTGCTCAACCATGTATAAACCTAAAATATCGGCTTTACCTTCTTCAAGTGCACTTGCGTGCTCTTGTAATGATTGGCGCACAGTGCCTTTATTGGTAATGGTGTTTTTAATACCTAGGCCATGAGCCACTTCGTGAAACATGGTATTGGCAAAAAAGGCGTTAAAGGTAATATGCTTACGTTGCTCAGGTACAATTAACTGCTCAGCAATTGGCACTAAAATTTTATCAAATTTTGCACGCATTGCGTTTTTAAGCTGCAGGCGACGAGTGCCTTTTTCAAGCTGTACTTGTTCATCGTTTGGTAAGTTAATGGCAATCGTTTTGCTGCCCGCATTTGAGTGACCTGCATAGTAAACCACATCGTAAGCATTTAAGTCAGCGTCTGAGCCTGGCACTTCTTGCTTATATTTAGCATCTACCGGTAAACCTTTTTGCAGCTCTGGTAAAAAGGCCGCAAATTTAGCTAGGCGCTCGCTCCATTTTAAATCTTTAATTAGTACATACGACTCATAAGCAGAGCGGTAGCCAAAGAGTTGATCTTCGTAGGTTTCAATTGGGCCAATAACCACATCAACTGGGTTATTTTTCATGTCCATCCAGGCAAAGTCAGAACCCTGAAAATCATCTTTTTGCAGTGCATCAGCACGTAGGTTTAAGTAATTAGCAAATTCTTTGTCATCGGCAAGCTTACTGGCTTCACGTAATAAATCTGCTGCTTTAGCTAACTCCTCAGCGTATTCTTTTGAGTAAGGCACGCTGTAAAGGTTACCTTGCTCATCACGTTTAATTAATGAGTAAAGGCCTTTTTTATCTTCTACGTCGGCATTATTTAGCTCTTCTTTTGTTATGTCGGCTGGGTAGAATTGTGCGCCAAGGGCTTTTTCTTTGTAACCTGATAAAAACGGTTCGTCACCATTTAAACGATCCCAAGGGCCGTAGTTAATATCAGCAAATTTACGTACTTTTTCATCACTTAGCTTTGCTAAAAAAGCGTCTTTATTATCGCCAAAAGCCTGCTTCCAAAATAGCTCGTCCATAATTTTAGAGGCATCGATAAGCTTAGCAACCATGGCTTTTTGATTATCACTTAAATGAGATAGGTCGGCTTCTAGGCTAAAGTCGGTGTAAATATCTAAGCGTTGTTTATCAATATTAATTAAATCTGGGCCAGCTTGCGCGGCACTTTTTTGAGCAAGTTCTACACCTGTGGCTTCGGTCGAAGAGGGGGCTTGCTCTGAGCATGCACTAAGAAAAACGACGCCTGAGAGTAAAATTGCTTGGCTAATTTTGTTTAAGATCATTTGATTGCCTGTTAAAAAAGTAAGTTTAATTATTTGTACGCTTAAATATAATTGCTAGCGCGTACAAACGTTTCCTTATAGTGACTGCATTAAAGCAAAACTAAATGGTAAATAGCAAGTGTTTGGCGTTGTACCGCGCCTACAGGCGATAATAACAATTAATTTATATAATTTTCTTAACTTTATCGGTAAGTTAGATAATACTCATTGTATTACTCATTTTATCCGAGGTTAGCAGTTGCATTGCGGCCCAGAAACAAAAGGATGACAGTTCTATGTCTACAGAAAATGCACTATTAACGATTTTGGTTGATAGAATCAATAACGACACTCTGGTTTTACCTACGTTACCTGAAGTTGCAATTAAAGTGCGCCAAGCGGCTGATAACCCTGATGTAAACCTAATGCAAATGTCAGATGTGATTGGGCAAGACCCGGCTCTTTCAGCGCGCATGATCAAAGTGGCTAACAGTGCAATTATGGGCCGAGTGGTTAAAGTGTCTAACTTACAGCAAGCGGTTACTCGCATTGGTTTACGCCAAATTAAAAATATAGCAACCGCAATGGCAATGGAGCAGCTGTTTGTTTCTAATAATGAGCTAATAAAAGGCTACATGAGTAAAGCGTGGCAAAAAACACTAAATGTGGCGGGGCATTCAATAACGCTTATGGCGTTTTATTTACAAAATAATAAACGTACATCGTTAAATAGTGACTCTATTACGCTGGCGTCGTTGGTATATAACATTGGTGTATTGCCTATTTTAACCGAAGCTGAGCGCCACCCAGAGGTGTTTGCTAACCCAAGCTTTTTAGCACATGCAATTCAAAAGCTCAGTGGTAAAATTGGTGGCTCAATTATGGGAGCGTGGGAGTTTCCACCTGAATTTGTAAATGTTGCTAGACATTGGGCCGACCCTACGTATCGCCCTGAAGAGATTGGTTATGTTGATTTTATTCGTATTGGCGCTATTTTAGAGGGGACTTTACAGGTTTCTGATAAATCAGCGGCTTTACAAACCTACATAGATAAAGGCGTTATTCCTTCTATGCAGCTATTTTCAAGTGACGAATACAACGACATGCTCGAAAATGTAAAAGACACATTTAGCTAATTAGCAGTTATAAAGGTAAAAGCAAAAAGCACGACTAAGTCGTGCTTTTTTTGGTTTTAATAGCGCTTATAATTTTAGCGTTTTATAAATCTTCTGCATCACCTAAACCGGCCGTCAGTTCTTCAAGCAATAGCTTGATTTCTTCTGAGGCTAAAATAAAGTCAGCATCTAATTTAACCGCCATATCTTCTTTAGGAATATCGGCGTTTTCTTCTTTTAAAGTTTCTGAGTAGCTTAAACGCTTGATAGAGCCATCGTTTTGCAGCATAAACTTCAGGCGTTCTTGCCAATCAAGTGCAAGTTTGGTCACGCGTTTACCATTTTCTAGGTGCGATTTAACTTCATCACACGATAAATCATGACCTTTTAGTTTAACCTGCGCGCCACTGTCGTCGGCTTCTTCTAGCTCAGCATCAAAGCCTATAGCAAAGTTTTCAGGGGTGCTGAAGTTAGTTAACCAATCAGTTAAAAATACATCTAGGTCGTAGTTTGCAAAAGCAGGTACTACCGGTAATGTGCCCAGAGACTTACGCAGCAATGCAAGTAGCTCTTCTGCTTTATTAAAACTGCCGCTGTTTACTACAACCCAACCGTTTTCTTGGTCAATAAAAGCAAACTGTAGGCTCGATTTTTTAAACGCTTGAGGTAATAAGGTAGTTAAAATGTTTTCTTTTAACTCGTCTTTTTCTTTCTTTTTAACAGGGCGGTTTTCTTCCGCTTCTATTTGATCTACTTTTTCGGCAACCATTTCATTAACAACAGATGCAGGCAGCACTTTTTCTTCACGTTTGGCACACACTAAAATGCTTTTTTGTGAAAAATGCGCCAGCGAGTCACCATGCTTACCAAATGCTTTTGTCCAACCAAATGTAGAAAGGTCTTGAGAGCCACAAGGGCGAAATACATCTTGTTCTAACGCTTTTTCAAACTCTTCTTGAGTGTACGAAACATCTTGCTTAAAGCGATAACAAATCAGGTTACTAAACCACATAAGGTAACTTTTCCATCTTTTAAATTTGCTCAATCATAGCAATAAAATGGGGTTCTCGAAATGGCTGATTTTAAGCAAAGCCGTTATTGATTAAATAATGGCTTTGGCATGTTTTTAGGAAATTCAATATGGTAATGAAGCCCTTTGCCAGGCTCACTGCTTGCTTCTATTGAGCCGCTAAGTGTTTGCTTAACTAAGTTAAAGGTTATGTGTGTGCCTAACCCACTGCCGCCTTGGTCGCGTTTTGTCGTAAAAAATGGGTCAAACAATTTGGCTAATTGCTCTTTTGTTACGCCATTGCCGTTATCGGTGTAGTCAATAATAAGGAGTGTGTCATCGGCGCTAATATTTATATCAATATTGCCCTGCGCAATATTATCAAAACCATGAATAATTGAGTTCATAATTAAGTTAGTAAAAATTTGGCTAATTGCCCCTGCAGGCAGGTTAAGAACTAAATCATCCGGACACTGTAAATTTATGGTGTGCTTGGTTTTTTTTAGTTTAGGGTGGAGCGATAAAATTACTTCGTTTAAATAATCTTTAAAGTTAATTGTTCTTACAGCTTCACTGGCTTGGTCTACCGCTATTTGTTTAAAGCTGGCAATAAGCTCAGAGGCTCTATCAAGGTTGGTTGTAAGCAAGCTTGTGCTTTGCTTAGCTTCGTTTATAAATTCTTCTAATGCTTTGGGCGATAACTTTTTTTCTTTGTAGGCATTTTCTAACGTGTTTAAACGCTCTTGTAAAAACGATATAGCAGTTACACCAATACCAATAGGTGTGTTTATGTCGTGTGTAATACCGGCGACTAATCCGCCTAGTGCAGCCATTTTTTCGGTGCCTACTAAGCGCTCTTGAGCAAGGCTTAGCTCATCTAGGTAGCGTTCAAGCTCTTTTTGTTTAGTTAATAATTCTTCTTCGGTATGTCTGCGTAAATCAACTTCTTCGGTTAGTACCAGCTTTTGTTTTTCTAGTTCGTACTTTTGCTGTTGTAAATCCATCATAGCTTGGCTTAAGTTTGACGTTTTACGGGCAACATCTTGTTCAAGCTGTATATTGTGCTGGTCGAGCTTTTCGTTACTAACAATCAACTCACGTTGGGTATGCTCAAGCTCTTTTCTGTATTGAACTACTTTATCTATTAAGTTATTAAAAGACTGCTCCATAACGTTTAGCTCGTTATGCTCTTCGGTCTCAATGTCTATATGTTGACCTTCTAAGTCATCAAGCTCTAAGTTTTCTATTTGATCGGTTAACTCGTTTAAAGGGTCGGTGAGCAGCTTTCTAAATGCCATTAAAAACAGAATGATCAAAAAGGTGGTTTTGATCATGGCGTTACCAATTAAAAAGTAAATAGATACCATTATTCGGCTAAATACCACATCGCGGCTAGAGAACAAGGTCACATCACCTACTTGAGTAGCGCGCCCCGAAAATTCAAAAATTAGGGGGAAGGTATAACCAAAGAGACCCGATTTGGTGTCCTCTATAATGACTTCCTCTTGTACGAGTTGTTGGTTATAAAGTTTGTGTATATCCAAAGAGCGCCCCAGCTGCGAAATAATTTCACCGCTGTCGTCGCGCACTATAATGCCCTCCACCATAGGTATAGCAAGTAAGCCTTCTGCGGTTGTAATTGTTTGCTTTGTGTTTAGTTCCCAAATTGCGCGTGTTAAGCTTCGGCTAAAGGTTTTTTGCAGCGTACTTAGCTCATCACGAATGTAGTCTTTAGTATTTACAAATTCTGCAAGCACCTGTCCACATGTCACCACAAAGGTAAGCAAAAAATACACTGATAAAACATTAGTTAACAATTTCTTAGAAAGGCTTTTTTGTAACATATGGGATTTACTCATCCGGTGTAATTATATCTAAGTTGCAATTTCTAACTTAAAAGTTAGTCAATAAAACCTTAAAAATAAATAAAAAATTTATATTTTAAAGAGATAGCCCAGCTATTGAGTCGTTTTGTTTTAATAATAGTGCACTAAACTGATTTAAATTAATTTTAATGGCTACTGAGATTATAAAAACGATGATTTTTAATAGGCAGCTAAGGCAATTATCAATAATATTTAACGTTTTATTGTAAGGTTACAGTATTACATTATGCGAACAAGCAAAGTGTTAGAGTTTTAGGAACGTGTTAGAATAGAAAAAACCAACGGACGGCTCGTTTTTATAATTTTTAGAAGGTTATTTTAGTAGTTAACATGATGAAATTTTCTATATTAGTGTGTGATGACTCCACTGTTGCACGCAAACAAGTTGTGCGTTGTTTAAATGAGTGCGTGAGTGCCGACATTCAACAAGCCGCAAACGGGGCCGATGCGCTGGCGCTTTTACGCTTGCAGCAATTTGATCTTTTGTGTTTAGACTTAACCATGCCAGAAGTTGACGGTGTACAAGTGCTGGAGCGCATTAAGGCAGAAAAAATTGAGTGTTTTGTACTGGTGATCTCCGCTGATATACAACAACAAATGAAGCAAAAAGTCGCGCAGCTTGGTGCTATCGACTTTATAAATAAACCTATTAATAAATCGGCTTTAAGTGAAGTTTTGCATAAATTTGGCATTCATTAGGTTTTTTCATGTTCAAAAAGGCTGTTTTATCTTTTAATTTGGGGTTGACAGCATAGCCTTTGTTAAGGCAGTCTTAGCTCTATGAAAACAATTAATCGCGCACTGACCATTATTATTACAACCACCATTCTTACTGGATAGTGGCATAGGTCGGTGCAACAAATTTAAAGGCCTGTGTTCACTAAGAACACAGGCCTTTTTTCGTTTTATGGGATGAGGAACATAAATAATGCGCGTTTTAAAATTTGGAGGCTCTTCGCTTGCCGACTTTGCCTGTTTGCAACAAGTAGCTTTGCTGGTAAAAGCACAGTTAAAAGATGAAATGTTACTGGTACTTTCTGCACCCGGAGGTATGACTGATTCATTAGTTGCGCTGGCAAGTGCCGCTGAGCAAGGTCAAGATTTTTCTCAGCAGTGGCAAGCTTTGCTAAGCCGATGCGAGACATTAAAAGCAGAAGTAGAAAAAAGCAGTGGCGAAGTAAAAAACTGGCCAGATTTTAATGAGCTTAAAAATAAGCTAGATGGTGTGGCGCTTATTAAGTGCTGCCCAGATCAAATTCGTGCTTTTGTAATTAGTTTTGGTGAGCGTGTTAGCGTATCGCTAATGCAAAGTTTATTAAGCTCGCACAATGCACAATACCTTGAAGCAACGCGTTGTGTTGCCTCTACTGGTGGCTACATTGATGCTGAGGCCGACTTAGTAACGAGTAAAGCACGCTTTCAAGCAGTACTTAAAGAAAACCCAGCCACCATTTACATTATGCCAGGCTTTACAGCAAGCAACGAGCAAGGCGAACTTACTACACTTGGTCGTAATGGCTCTGATTACTCAGCAGCTATTGCAGCGGCATGTTTAGATGCTGAAATTTGCCAAATTTGGACTGACGTTGATGGTGTGTACAGTGCTGATCCGCGCTACATCAAAAAAGCGACTAAAGTTGATTTCTTATCTTATAAAGAAGCGATGGAGCTTTCTTACTTTGGCGCTAAAGTACTTCATCCTAAAACCATTTTACCGTGCGCGAAAGCGGGCGTACCGTGCGAAATTAAAAATACCCATAATCCAGATGCTCAGGGGTCATTAATTGGTAACGACTATTCATCTGATGAGCCAGTAAAAGCGCTTTCTAGCTTGCAAGACTTAGCAATGCTAACCGTGTCAGGCCCTGGCATGAAAGGTAAAGTGGGCATGGCCTCTAAGGTATTTAATGCTCTTGCGCACGATAACGTATCGATAGTATTAATTACTCAATCATCGTGTGAATTTAGCATTAGCTTTTGTGTGCACGAAAGCGATTTAGCGCTAGCACTAGAGGCCTTGCAAAGTGCATTTGAACTTGAATTACAAGCAGGCTTAATTGAGCCGGTGCAAGTACAACGTAATCTTGCCATTGTTACTTTAGTGGGCGATAACATGCGCGCACACAAAGGTTTAGCAGCACAGTTTTTTGCTTCTCTTGCACAGGCCCAAGTAAACATAGTAGCCATTGCGCAGGATTCTACAGAAAGTGCTATTTCGGCGGTTATTGATGGCGAGCTGTGTAACGATGCAGTAAAAATATGCCATGAAAACTTTTTTACCCACGTCCCTTCAATTGACGTATTTTTACTTGGCTGTGGCTTAGTAGGCCAAGAGCTTATTTCTCAGTTAGAGCGCCAGCAAGCGTGGCTTGAAAAACGTAATATTAAGTTAAACCTATATGGCGTTGCTAATTCTCGTCAATTGCATTTAGACAGCGAAGGTATTGCATTTGATGACTGGCAGCAAAAGCTTGCAGCATCAGAGCAAGCGTTTGACTTAAATTTAGTTGAGCAGTTTGTAAAACAAAATCACTTAGTAAACCCCGTGCTTGTAGATTGTACGTCTTCTGATGCGCTAGCGGCTCAGTATGTGGATTTTTTAAATGCGGGCTTCCATGTGGTTGCCGCTAATAAAAAAGCAACAACCAGCTCGTACGATTATTACCAAGACTTAATTGCAGCAACACAAAAAAATAACCGCAAGTTTTTATACGAAACAAACGTAGGTGCAGGCTTACCGGTAATCGATAACCTACAGTCGTTATTTGGTGCAGGTGATGAGTTACTTGAGTTTAGCGGTATTTTATCAGGCTCACTGTCGTACATGTTTGGTGCACTAGAAGATGGTTTATCACTTTCTGAGGCAACCATTAAAGCAAAAGAAAGCGGTTTTACAGAGCCAGACCCACGCGATGATCTATCGGGTACCGATGTAGCACGTAAATTACTTATTATTGCTCGCGAAGCCGGCATGAAATTAGAGCTTAGCGATATAGAAGTAGAGTCGGTATTGCCTCAAGGTTTTGCACAAGGTGACAGCGTAGATGAATTTATGGCTAAACTGCCAAGTTTAGATGCTGAGTTTAACGACCGTATTCAAAGTGCGGCGGCAGAGGGCAAGGTACTGCGTTATGTAGGTACAATTAAAGAAGGCCACTGTAAAGTAGGCATTGAAGCGGTCGATTCATCGCATGCATTAAATGTTATTCGTGATGGTGAAAACGCATTAGCTATTTTAAGCCAGTATTATCAACCACGCCCGTTTGTAATTCGTGGCTACGGTGCAGGCTCTGCGGTAACAGCTGCAGGCGTATTTGCCGACGTATTAAAAACGTTATCGCGCTAGGAGAGCATTATGATAGAAGTATATGCTCCGGCGTCTATAGGTAATTTTACAGTGGGCTTTGATGCACTTGGGGCAGCGCTTGCGCCTATTGATGGCAGCTTATTAGGTGATGTAGCCGTAGTAAGCGCCGCAGCAAGTGATGAGTTTGTTTGCTCTGGCGAATACGCGCATAAGTTACCAAGCGATGCGAGCGAAAACCTAGCATATCAATGTTTAGTACATTTTAGAGCGCACGTTGCGCCAGATATGCCAAGTGTAAAATTAGAGCTTAAAAAGAATTTACCAATTGGCTCAGGGCTAGGTTCGAGTGCGTGCTCGGTGGTAGCAACCTTTGCTGCGCTTGATAAGTTTGCTCAAACCAATTTAAGCCAAGTTGAGCTGATTGAATTAATGGCTGATTTTGAAGCGATAGTCAGTGGCGGGCGTCATTATGACAACATCACCCCGTGTTATTTAGGGGGCTTACAGCTTACAGGCGATTTAATTCCAGATAAGTCAATTGCTCTACCAGTTGATGAAAACTGGTACTACGTAGCGGCGTTTCCTGGGTTTTCGCTTAATACCGCAAAGGCACGATCGGTATTACCTAAAGAGCTAAGCATGCATGCAGGGGTTGAGTTTGCACAGCGTTTATCGGCATTTAGCAGTTTGTTATTAACGCAGCGTTTTGATGATGCACTGAGCATTATGCAAGACGATATAGCAGAGCCTTACCGAGCGCCGTTAATAATAGGGTTTAGCGAAGCGAAAGCAAATTTGCCAGCGCTTGGTGCAGAAATTGTCAGTATTTCAGGTGCGGGCCCTACTTTATTTACAGTGTGTAAAACATTAGAAGCTGCTGAAAAATGTGCGCAGTGGTTAGCGCAAAACTATATAAATGAGCAGGGCTTTTGCCACATTTGTAAATTAGATAACGACGGCACGCGTCAATTAACAGTTTTATAGGATAGGCATTTATGCAATTACATAATTTAAAAGAAAACTCTCAAAAAGTGTCGTTTGTTGAAGCGGTAAAAACAGGGCTTGGGCGCAATCAGGGGGTATTTTTCCCTGAAAGCTTAGCGCCACTCGCCGATGTAGATGCGTTATTAGATATGGACTTTGTTACCCGCAGTAGCAAAATTTTATCGCACCTTATTGGTGATGAATTACCCGCTGATACCGTTGCTAAAATGGTTAAAAATGCGTTTAACTTCCCCGTAAAATTGGTAGAGGTTGAAGACAATAACTATTGTTTAGAGCTTTTTCATGGCCCTACGCTTGCGTTTAAAGACTTTGGCGGGCGCTTTATGGCTGAGTGTTTAGCACAGTTTAATCAAGGCGAAAAAGTCACGATTTTAACGGCAACCTCTGGCGATACTGGCGCTGCTGTTGCACATGCGTTTTACAACAAGCCAAACATAGATGTGGTTATTCTATACCCTAAAGGCAAAATTTCGCTTGCTCAGCAAAAGCTATTTACTACGCTTGGTAACAACATTCATTGTTACGCGGTTGATGGCAGTTTTGATGATTGCCAAGAGCTGGTTAAAAAGTCGTTTTTAGATGACGAAGTTAAATCTACACTTGGCCTTAATTCAGCTAACTCAATCAACATTAGCCGCCTAGTGGCCCAAGTATGTTATTACTTTGAAGCCATTGCTCAGCTACCAAAAGAAAAGCGTGCTACAGCGCATATTTCGGTCCCTAGTGGTAACTTTGGTAACGTATGTGCCGCCATGATTGGTGCTGTAATCGGTTTGCCGGTGGGTAAACTAAGCGCGACTACAAATCAAAACGACACCGTGCCACGTTACATGCTTGATAAAAATTGGGCGCCAAATGCCACACTTGAGTCGCTTTCAAATGCGATGGATGTAAGCAAGCCAAATAACTGGCCACGTGTGCAAACAATGTTAGATAATAACTGGTTTAGCTACGATAATTTTTACTCAACCAGCGTGAGCGAAGAAAATACGCAAGCAGTGATGAAAAATATTCAACAAACTGGTTATGTTGCAGAGCCGCATACCGCCATTGCATACCAAGGTCTTGTAGAGAATAAAGCACCCGGCGCAGCAGGTATCTTTTTAGCAACTGCTCACCCTGCTAAGTTTAAAGATAGCGTAGAAGAGATCCTAAATATTGAACTTGATATGCCAAAACCACTTAGCGACGCACTTGCTAAACCTTGTTTAGCAAACGACATCAACCCTGATTATGAAGCGTTACGCACTGAAATACTCGCTAAGTTAGGCTAACTAACTTAGCGTTAAAAAAGCGGCTTTGGCCGCTTTTTTTGTATTTTGAACGCGCTAAATAAAGTATTTATCATTAACTAATTAAATGTAAAAAATAAAAGCCATTTAAATTATTAATGCATTTATAAAAAAATATCATCTTAAAAACGCTGTGAAATAGATTCAATCCCTGTTTAAATATCCTCAACTTAAGAGCGTAGGCAAAGAGTCGTTTAAAGCGTACAATAAAGCCTCTAAAAAACACCATACACGTTGCCCTAGGAGACCCCAATGTTAGAACGTAGCATGAATATTTCGGATTTTGATCCAGAGTTATTTGACGCGATAAACAAAGAAACTGCTCGCCAAGAAGAGCACATTGAATTAATCGCATCAGAAAACTACTGTAGCCCACGCGTACTAGAAGCACAGGGTTCACAGCTTACAAACAAATACGCAGAAGGTTACCCGGGCAAACGTTACTATGGCGGTTGTGAGCACGTAGACGTTGTTGAACAACTTGCAATTGATCGTGCTAACGAGCTATTTGGTTCTGACTATGCAAACGTTCAGCCACATGCGGGTTCTCAAGCAAATGCAGCTGTTTTCTTAGCATTATTAGAAGCGGGCGACACTGTACTTGGTATGAGCTTAGCTCATGGTGGTCACTTAACGCACGGTTCACACGTAAGCTTCTCAGGTAAGTTATACAATGCAATCCAGTACGGGCTAGACGAAGCAACTGGCGAAATTGACTACGCACAGGTAGAAGCGCTAGCACTTGAGCACAAACCAAAAATGATTATTGGTGGTTTTTCTGCGTACTCAGGTATTGTTGATTGGGCTAAATTCCGTGAGATTGCTGATAAAGTAGGTGCTTACTTATTTGTTGATATGGCTCACGTTGCCGGTTTAATTGCGGCGGGTGTTTACCCAAGCCCAGTACCTCACGCGCATGTTGTAACAACAACAACACACAAAACTTTAGCAGGCCCTCGTGGTGGTTTAATTATTTCTGCTTGTGGCGACGAAGCAATTTACAAAAAGCTTAACAGCGCTGTGTTCCCAGGTGGCCAGGGTGGTCCTTTATGTCACATTATTGCTGCAAAAGCAGTGGCATTTAAAGAAGCTCTACAACCAGAATTTAAAACATACCAAGCACAAGTAGTTAAAAATGCTCAAGCTATGGTTGCTGTTATGCAAGAGCGCGGTTACAAAATCGTATCTGATAAAACAGAAAACCACTTATTCTTACTTGATTTAATCGATAAAGATATCACAGGTAAAGATGCAGACGCAGCGCTTGGTAATGCAAATATTACTGTGAACAAAAACTCTGTACCAAACGATCCTCGCTCACCGTTTGTTACTTCTGGTTTACGTATTGGTTCACCTGCAATTACGCGTCGTGGCTTTAAAGAAGCTGAATCGAAAGAACTTGCTGGCTGGATTTGTGACGTATTAGACAACATCAACGATGAGTCAGTACAAGCGCAAGTTAAAGAAAAAGTTAAAGCAATTTGTGCAAAACTACCTGTATACGCTTAATTGCATAAGCAGCAGTAATTTAGATCACAACAAGGGGCCTGTTTACCTTTCGAGGTTTAATTTGCAGTAGTATGTTTGGTTTTTAGGCAAGGCAGAGTCTATGTAGTGTGGTTACTCCACACAAATAGGCGATAACGCAGCATAAATGCCAAACATGCACTGCCCTCGGGTTCTGCTCGGTTTTTACTTAGCCCACTAGGTTACAAACCTCGCGCCGCGATCAAATCACCCCTAGATAGAACAAATTTAATCCTGAAAGGCCAACAGGCCCTATTTTTTTGCTAAGATAAAAGGCCGCTAAATAGCGGCCTTTTTTGTTTTAAAACGGAAGTACCGAGTTATGCATTGCCCATTTTGTACCGCAAAAGATACTAAAGTTATTGATTCTCGCCTAGTCGGCGGAGGCCACCAAGTTCGCCGTCGTCGTGAATGTAACGAGTGTCACGAGCGATTTACTACCTTTGAAGGCGCCGAGTTAGTTATGCCACGTGTAATTAAACAAGATGGCAGCCGAGAACCCTTTAATGAAGATAAACTACTCAATGGCCTTAATCGCGCCCTAGAAAAACGCCCTGTTAGTACAGAGCAAGTGGATGAAGTGGTTAATATTATTAAATCGCAGTTGCGTGCTACCGGCGAGAGAGAGATATCAAGTCACCTTGTGGGTGAGTGCATAATGGAGGCGCTTAAAAAACTGGATAAAGTAGCCTATGTGCGGTTTGCCTCTGTGTATCGCTCGTTTGAAGATATACGCGAATTTGGTGAAGAAATTGCCCGTTTAGGGGAGTAATAATGCAAAACCAAATAACCTTTACTGCGCAAGATGAAATGTACATGGCACGTGCCATCGAGCTTGCAAAAAAAGGGCGATTTACAACCACCCCCAATCCTAATGTAGGGTGTGTTTTAGTTAAAGATAACCACATAATTGGTGAAGGGTTTCATCAATTAGCTGGGCAGGGGCATGCTGAGGTTAATGCCCTTGCTGTAGCAGGTGAAAACGCAAAAGGTGCGACTGCGTATGTTACGCTTGAACCGTGTAGCCATTACGGACGCACTCCGCCGTGTGCAGAGGGCTTAAAAGCGGCAGGTGTAGTAAAAGTTATTGCAGCTATGGTCGACACCAACCCTCAAGTAGCAGGTAAAGGGCTTAAAATACTCAGCGATGCCGGTATTGAGGTGGCATTTGGGCTTTTAGAGCAGCAAGCGCGCGCACTTAATTTAGGTTTTTTTAAGCGTATGGAGCACGGGCTTCCGTATGTTACGTGTAAAATGGCGGCCAGCATTGATGGTAAAACCGCGCTTAAAAATGGCCAAAGTAAGTGGATCACCGGCAGCGCTGCGCGACAAGATGTACAATTACACCGAGCACAAAGCTGCGCTATTTTAACGGGCGCTGATACGGTTATTACCGATGATGCTAAGCTCAATGTGAGGTTAAGCGAGTTGCCACAGGCTTTGCCTACTGAATTACCCCTACGCCAACCGGTGCGTGTTATAATTGACTCACAAAATAGGCTTACACCAGAGCTGGCAGTATTTAATATTGAAAGTGAAATAATAATTTTTACTACCAAGGTTGATAAATCAACGCAGTGGCCGCATTTTGTAAGGCATATAGAAGTGCCACAGCAAAATAACAAAGTTAATTTAACGTCTGTTTTAGCGCACCTTGCTAAGCTGCAATTTAATCATGTTTATTTAGAAGCGGGTGCTACACTTGCCGGTAAAATGACAGAGCTTAATTTAATAGACGAATATATATTTTATCTAGCGCCTAAACTAATGGGGTGCGATGCAAAAAGCTTAGTTAATTTTGCACCGCTAACAGATATGCAAAACACCGTTAATTTGACGTTTAAAGAGTGTGTGAAAATAGGCGATGATTTACGTATAACCGCTACAAAACACATTCCAATCACTTAATTAAAAGAGTAGGGCTATGTTTACTGGAATAATTGAAGCCACAGGCAAAATTGCGCTATTACAAAAAAAACAAGGCGATTTAGCCATTCGCATTCAAAGCGCTAATCTTGATATGAGCGATGTAAAGCTTGGCGATAGCATTGCCACTAATGGCGTATGTTTAACGGTAGTTGATAAGCACATTGATGGCTTTAGTGCCGACTTATCAAACGAAACTATCAGCTTAACTGGGTTTGCAAATTATAATATTGGCCAAACAGTTAACCTTGAAAAAGCCATGCAGCCGGTTTCACGTTTAGGCGGGCATTTAGTGTCAGGTCATGTTGATGGCATTGCAACCATTACAGCCATTACTAGTAATGCGCGCGCCACAGAATATTGGCTAAGCACCGATGAAAACTTAATGAAGTACATTCCTTACAAAGGGTCTGTATGTATAGATGGTATAAGCCTGACAGTAAACGCTGTACAAGGTAATACATTTAAATTAACCATAGTGCCGCACACAAGCGAGCAAACCACCATTGCTGATTTTAAAGTGGGCACACGCGTTAATTTAGAAGTCGACCAAATTGCACGTTATTTAGAGCGCCTTATTAAAGGGGCTGAGCAGCCGACAGGCTCAGATATTTCAATGAGCTTACTAGCTAAAGCTGGTTTTGTTAAATAACGACACTGATAACTTACACGAGCAAATTTATGAATTTACACAGCGCACAAGAAATCATCGACGACATTAAAGCCGGTAAAATGGTTATTTTAATGGATGACGAAGACAGAGAAAACGAAGGTGATTTAATTATTGCAGCAGAGCACATTAGCGCCGAAGCAATTAACTTTATGGCCACTCATGGCCGTGGCTTAATTTGTTTAACTATGACGCAAGAGCGTTGTGAGCAGCTTGATTTACCGTTAATGGTTAAAAACAATGGCGCAGCGTTTTCTACTAACTTTACTATGTCGATTGAAGCTGCCAAAGGCGTAACAACGGGTATATCAGCAGCCGATAGAGCGCGTACAGTTCAAGCGGCAATTGCAAAGGGTGCTGTACCAAGCGATATAGTACAACCTGGGCATATTTTTCCTATTATGGCACAACCAGGTGGCGTGTTAACGCGCGCAGGCCACACCGAAGCTGGGTGTGATTTAGCACGTTTAGCCGGCCTTGAAGCCTCATCAGTTATTGTAGAAATCCTCAATGCCGATGGCACTATGGCGCGCCGCCCCGATTTAGAAATATTTGCTAAAGAGCATGGTATTAAAATTGGCACAATTGCAGATTTAATTGAATACCGAAACCTTAACGAAACCACCATAGAGCAAGTGGCTAAGTGTAAATTACCTACTGAGCACGGTGAGTTTGATTTAGTAACCTACAAAGATACGATTGACGGCCAACTGCACTACGTATTGTTAAAAGGCGAAATTAAAGAGCAAGAGCCAACGCTTGTGCGCGTGCACTTACAAAGCACCTTTAACGACATTTTACTTTCAGACAGAAGTGCGGACCGTAGCTGGGGGCTTTCTGATGCAATGGCTTACATTGCAAAAAATAACGGTGCACTGGTTATTTTAGGCAAACAAGAAAGCACCGAAGAGCTAGAAGCCACAGTAAAAGCGTTTGCTGCTGCCGATGCTGGCGAAAATGTTACGCCGCGTAAATTTAAAGGTACATCGCGTACCGTTGGTGTGGGCTCGCAAATACTAGCTGATTTAGGTATTAAGCAAATGCGCTTAATGAGTCGCCCTAAAAAGTACCATGCACTTTCGGGCTTTCATTTAGAAGTGGTTGATTACGTTGAGCCACAATAAGGGCTCAGCTTTTAACTAGTCTATTTTTTTATTTTTATGGTATGATGCGCAGCAATTTTTGCGCAATCGCAACCGCTTGAACATATTTTTAGGGTTATCAAATGAAAATTATTGAAGGTAATAAGTACGCTCCAGGCAAAAAATTCGCTATTGTTATTTCTCGTTTTAACGATTTTATTGGTAGCAGCCTACTAGAAGGTGCTGTTGATGAGCTAAAGCGTACTGGTGGCGTAGCCGATGATGACATTACCGTTGTGTATGTACCCGGTGCAGTAGAGTTACCTTTAGCGGCAAAACGCATTGCGGCAAAAAAAGAGTATGATGCAATCATCGCATTAGGCGTAGTGATCAGAGGTGGTACACCACACTTTGACCTCGTTGCTGGCGAATCTAACAAAGGCCTTGCAAATGTATCGCTTGAGTATGATATCCCGGTTGCATTTGGCGTATTAACCACAGAAAGCATTGAACAAGCAATTGAACGCGCTGGTACCAAAATGGGTAACAAAGGCGGCGAAGCGGCATTAGGCGCGCTTGAAATGGTTAATGTGTTAGATAAAATTTAAGTTTAAGGAATTTTTGTGAAACCAGCAGCAAGACGTAAAGCACGTATCTTAGCACTTCAAGCCGTTTATTCTTGGCAATTAAGTGGCAATTTAATTGCCGATATCGAACAACAAATGTTGATCGAAAACGACGTGACTAAAATTGATGTTGAATACTTTAAAGATTTAGCGCGTGGCGTTGCCGTTAATTATAAGCAACTAGATGAAGCTGTATCTCCGCATTTAACACGTCCATTTGATGATTTAGATATGGTAGAGCGTGCAATTTTACGTTTAAGCGCGTATGAGCTTAAATTCCGTGAAGATGTGCCATACAAAGTAGCAATCAATGAAGGCATTGAGCTTGCTAAAATATTTGGCGCTGAAGACAGCCATAAATTTGTAAACGGTGTACTTGATAAAGCTGTTAAGCATTTACGCAAGTAATACTAACCTTGCTAAAGCGCTCTGCTAAAGAGCTTAGCTTTAACAGTTAGTACACGTTAAAAAGGAGAGCCGGCATAGGTCGGCTTTTTTGTGTATGAAGGAATTTGAATTAATAAACCGCTACTTTAAAGGTCGTGGTATAACTCGTCGTGATGTAAGCCTAGGAATAGGGGACGACTGTGCATTAGTTACCGTTCCGCAAAACTGCCAACTTGCAGTAACAACTGATACGCTTGTATCGGGTGTTCATTTTTTTGATGACATTTCTCCCCGAGCATTAGGACACCGAGCACTGGCCGTAAATCTAAGTGATTTAGCAGCCATGGGGGCTGAGCCTACTTGGGTGTCGGTGGCATTAACCCTACCAAATATTAACCAGCAGTGGATTGAAGAATTTACTGAGGGAATGCACGAAATTGCTGAGTACTTTAATGTACAAATAATTGGTGGCGATACTACGCAGGGCCCTTTAACAGTTACTATATGCGCTAAAGGCACTGTGCCAGAGGGCAAAGCTTTACGCCGTGCAGGTGCTAAAGTGGGCGACTGGGTGTGTGTAACCGGCACGCTAGGTGATGCAGGCTTGGCTATTGAATCTCGCAAGCGTGGCCTAAGTATTGAGCCTGAGCACTTAAAGTACATAAATAGCCGCTTTGATTACCCCACTCCACGGGTGGCTGCAGGGCAAGTATTACGTGGCCTTGCTTCATCAGCTATTGATGTGTCTGATGGCCTTATGGCGGATTTAAGCCACATACTTGATATGTCACAAGTTAGCGCCAGTATAAATATTGAAAACATCCCAACCTCAGACGCTATGCGTTCAAGCCTGAGCTTTGAGGCGCAATTGCCGTATATTTTAGGCTATGGCGATGACTACGAATTACTTTTTACTGTCTCTGAAGATAATAAAAGCATGTTGGAGCTTAAATTACGTCAATACGGCGTAGAAGCAACGTGCATAGGGCAAATAAAAAGTGGCGAAGGGCACATTGAGCTTTTACACCACGGTGAAAAATTTAATTTTGAGCAACAGGGCTTTGAGCACTTTGCCAAGGAGCAGGTTTGACTAGCAAAAAACAGTTTAATTTAAAGCGCCCGCACCAGTTATTTGGCCTAGGGTTTGGCACTGGCCTTGCGCCTGTTGCGCCAGGCACCTTTGGTACATTTGCTGCTTTACCATTTATTTTTATGACCATGTATTTTCCGCTTTGGCTACAAATCGTGTTTGCCGTGGTTATTAGTGTTTTTGGTATTTGGGCGTGTGGCAAAACCGCCGATGATTTAGGTGTGCACGACCATCCAGCCATAGTGTGGGATGAAGTTGCGGGTTATTACATTACGATGATTGGTGCAGCGCTTAGTTGGCAAACCTTACTTGTAGGCTTTTTATTATTTAGATTTTTTGATATTGCCAAACCTGGCCCGATCAAAACGCTCGATAAGCGAATGGATGGTGGCGTGGGTATAATGGCAGATGATGTACTTGCCGGTATTTTTTCGCTTATTTGTTTGCAAGCGTTAATAAAAGCAGGTTTACTACCCTTTTAATTTTTGTGTTTTATTTGTTTAACTAGGTGGCAGCGAAATGATGCGATTTTTACTGGTATGTGTACTTATGTTGTGTGCCATGCCAAGTTGGGCTTCTATTACTGATTACGTTGTTAAGCAATGGAATATCAAAGATGGCTTGCCCTCGCAATCGCTAAAAAGTGTTGTGCAAGATCAGCAAGGCTATATGTGGGTCGGAACGCAATTTGGCCTTAGCCGCTTTGACGGCACAACTTTTACTAATTACAACACACAAAATAGTCCTTTTTTGCCAAGCAATGGTATTAATAAACTGCTCATAGATAGTAATGGCTATCTGTGGGTGGGCACTAAAAGTGGCTTGGTGGTCATAAACCCACAAACGCTTGCCGCACAAGAATTTAATATTAAAGGCCCAGTTAGAGACATATTAGAAGATGCCAAGGGCAGCATTTGGATTGCAGCTAATGGGCTTTATTATGTAGACCGCAACCAAGTTGATTTACGTGATAAAGCGAACGAACTCGTTCCTATTGTAAATGCCACTGTGATCACCCAAATAGTGGGGTCGGTTAGTCAAATGGCGCTTTCTCCAGAGGGGATTTGGCTTGTCAACGATCGTCATTTACTACGCTTAACTAAAAGCGCCTCAGATTTTTCAAAACTCAGGTTGGAGTTAACAGCTAAGGTGTCGTTGCCTGAGCGGTTAGCACAAACCATTGTTCATGATCTGTCTTTTTTAAATGGTAATTTATATTTAGCCTCTGAACTGGGTGCCTACTTTTTAGATTTAGACGATGAGCTAAGACCTTTTCCGCTACCGAATGCGAATAACTCAGCTGTGTATAAATTTATGAGCGACACCAATGGTGGCTTATGGGTTTCTACGTATGGACGACTGCTTTTTAGAGCTAAGTCGGGTGAGTGGCAATGGGTTGAGCCAAGTCAGCTAGATCAAAGTATTTGGTTTGCCGATATTTACCGCGATAGCCAAAATAATATTTGGCTTGCAAGTTTTAGCGAAGGCTTATGGCTTGCACACGAAGGGCGTATAGAACGCCACTCTGCTTTATCGCAAATGACAGAGGCCGTTATGGCAATCAGCCAAGCGCCCGATGGTAATTTATGGGCGGCAAATAAAAGTGGTATTGGGTATTTCGATTTAAATAAAAACTTTGTCAATAAAATACCCAGTGCGCAATTTGGCCGTGCAACAGTACACGACTTACAGTTTGATGGGTCGCGTTTATATATAGCGACCGGACGAGGGCTGTTTTTTTACGAGCAAGATAAACTATACAGTTTTCCTGGCAGAGCGCTGCGCGACAATCCGGTATTCGCTATTAGCCCATCAAGCAAAGGTGGTTTTTGGATAGGTACAGGGCGTGGCTTGTATAGGCTAAGTTATGGCGGGTTAACACCCTTTGCATACAATGCCTTTTTAGGCAGTAAATTTATAACGTATGTGCTCGATAAAGCAAACTTTGGTGTAATAGGGACCAGTAAAGGGGCGTATTACTTTACTGACCGTGGCATTGAAAAAATAGGTGACCAAACTTCGCTCGAAAGTGCATACATCACCAGCGTATTACATATAGATGGTGTAGGTATTTTAATTGGCTCGCTTAATGACGGCTTATTTTACAGAAGTTTACAAGGGCATTGGCGACAGTTAGATGCAGCCAACGGCTTACCCTATGGCTCTATTTTTAGCCTAGAGTATGACGAAACCTATAAGCGTGTATGGGTAAGTACCATGAAAGGTGTTTACCGTATGCCAGTAGCGCAATTTAAATCAGAGGTGTCGAGCTTAAAAGTGGAAGAGGTTATTTCTTCTTTTGATAGGCAGCTCGATGGTAAAGCAAGCCAGTGTTGTAACGGTTTAGGACACGATGCCGTTGCCATGACCGATTATTCAATTTGGTACCCAAGCTTACAAGGCATTGTAGAAATACCTAAAAATACCGAGCTATTTGGCCTAAATGTATTAAAGCCTAAAGTAGAAACACTGACCACACCACTGCGCGCGTTAACTACCGCAGCATTGGGCGAAAAGCCTTTACTAGATACTGATGAGCGCGACATAACGTTAAAGTACACCGCTATCGATTATTATGCGCCAAATAGTATTGAATTTAGATATAAGTTAAGTGGGTTAGATAGTGATTGGCGCTATGCTAATGCACGCCGAGAAGCCATTTATACAAATTTACCGGCGGGGTCATTTTTATTTGAGCTTGAGGCAAAACGCCAAGGCGAAGATTGGGACAGAGCGCAAACTGTCGAGTATGCATTTGTAGTACCGCAGCGCTTTGACGAAACTATTTACTTTAGATTGCTAATTGTTAGTGGGTTTATTTTACTGTTTTACTTTATTTTTTGGGTATTTAGAGCGCAAGAGCGCCGTAAGCAAGAAGTACTCGAAGCCCTGGTTACAGAGCGTACATTAGAGCTGCGCCAAGCTAACGATAAATTAGGCCAAGTAAACTCACAGCTTAAACTAGTTAGTCACTCAGATGAGCTTACAGGGCTACGTAGCCGCCGCTTTTTGTTTGATCAGCTCCCTAAAGATATTGAGCACTTCCAACGTAATGCGCAGTCTTTACAAGCGCAAGGTAAGTCACTTGTACTGCTTATTATCAACTTTGATAACTTTAGCCGTATAAACGATGCGTATGGCCCAATAGCAGGAGATAGCTGCTTACAACAAATGGCAGCGTTACTTAATTCGCGTACCCAAGGCTCTGACTATGTAGCACGCTGGAGTGGGGATGAGTTTTTATTATTGCTGCGCGATTTTAAGTGCAACATGATTGACAGCTATGCCTCTGATTTATGCCAAGCAATCGCATTAAATTCGTTTCAATTACCAAACGGTAAAACAACCAATATTACGGCTTCATTGGGGTGGTCTTTTTACCCACTGCCACTTTTAGGTGGGCAAGTAATAAGCTGGGAGACGTCGATAAACTTAGCCGATATAGCGCTTCATCAGGTTAAAAAACGCGGTGGTGACGGTGTGGCAAATATTACGTTTGATAAACAGTTGGATGCGTTTGAGTTTGAGCAAAATTCGAATGTAGATCAGCAGCTGGGTATTTTACAAAGTAATGGCTTAGCAGATATTAAAGTGTGGATGCGATAATGCCCAACCTACAAAAGTAGGCTAGGCATGGTGAGGGTAACGCTATTTAATTACTGGTTTAGCCACGCTGGTAAAATAGCCACTGACTCAGGAGCACTAAATGCCATACTTGCATCGGCACTTATATCTCCCCCTGCGGTACTTAAAATATTATTAAAGCGCATAACTACGTTGTTAGACTTTTCGGCAACGTATAAATCGGTTCCGCTATACATAATATCAACAGGGTTTCCTAATAATGTATTGGGCCCGCTAATCGTCGCGCTTATATTAACTAGCCCCGAGGCATTTGCGGTATTATTTAATACATAAATTTTGCCATCGTCAGCAACGGCTGCGCTGCCTACATCAGAAAGTATTAACGCACCACTTAATGAGTCGTAATCTATTCCATGAATATTGGTAGGCCCTGCTAGTGCTTGTGAATTATTGGCAGGTGTAATTAATCTATCTTCTGTACTTATTGTGGTCTCGCCACTTAGTAGCTTATTTTTAACTTGATCAAATACCGCTACAGTGCCATTAGTTAGCGCAACAAAAGCGCGGTCAGTGTTACTGTCGTAATCAACATCCCACGGGCGTGCATTATTGGCAAAAGTTAAGGTCATAAGAGGTGATACATCGCCGGTGGCACAGCTTGAAAATATAGCAATGCTCGGCGTGGTTTCATTATTTTCAGCCACAAAAATCATTCCACTATCGGAGGCAATATCTAATCCTTTAGGTGAAATAAGGCCCGTATTGCTTCCTGAAATCAGTCTATCTTGGCTGGCGTTAAATGTTTCGCCATCACGGTTATAAGCCACTTTAGTAGAGATGACGATTCCGCCCATTCCTGTACTGGCATTATTGAATGTTGCGTAGCTATTACCTGCTTTATCAAAGCTAACGCTTTCTATTGTTTGGCTTGCATTATAGCTTGCAAGTTCGCTACTTAATGCTGTATTTAAACGGCTAATTTGGCCTGTTGTATCACCCGCAGTGCTTGGATTACTGGATACGGCTATGCCTAATAGCGCCATATTAGGCTCAGTACTATCTGATATATCAGCCATTGAGCTTTGAGTTAGCGTGTTAGTAATTGACTCTGGCTTAGTAGACGCAGTACTTAAATCGGGCGCTATATCGCCACTTTCACCGGCAAATATATTACTAAACACTAAAATTGCATCGTTTGATTTTTCGGCCACACGTAAATCGCTACCCTCAAGGGTAATATCTACAGGGTTGCCTAGCATAGTCGCAGGGCCTGAAATACTGCGTGCAACAGATGTATTACCTTGCGCAGTTGAGGCATTATTTATAACAAAAAGCGCGCCATCGGTAGCATCTGATGCGCTACCAACATCCGATAAAATAAGTTTATTGGTGGTTTCATCATAAACAATACCGTGAATATTTACCGATATTTGCACACCATCGGCATCGCTTGGTGTAATAGTACGACTTGGCATAGCGGTAAATTCACCGCTTACAAAATTATCATAAACCGCGACATCACCGTTGGTAAGTGCTACATAAAGTCGGTCGTTTACGTGGTCATAATCAACATCCCACGGGGCGGCTTCGGTAACAGTGGTAGCAAGCGGCGCGGCATCTCCCGCTGCAGCACTGCCAAATGTGGTAATTTGCATGGCACCAAAATCAGCTATAAATATCAGCCCGCTATTTTTTGCAATCGCTATGCCCTTAGGATTAACCAGTGTAGTGGCAGGGCCTGTAATTTCACGGTCTTGATTAGTGCTAAAGCTTGCACCATCATCGCGATTGACAAGTTGGCATATAGTTTTAATGCTACCATTTTCGCTGTCGCTTGCTTGTATTAAATTACCGAGGCTATCAAAGGCTACGCCTTCATTTGCAGTGGTATTAAAGGTTTTTAATTTGGCAGCGTTCTGGTTTATTAAATCAACAGTGCCTGCGTTTTGCTCACCGTTATTAGCTAAAATAAACGTGGCAGCACTAAAGCCGGGGTTACCGTTTGTGCCATCGCTTCCATCTTGACCATCTGCTCCCGGCGTACCGGCTAAACCGTTTTCTCCATCATCACCGCTACACCCTGAAATACCAAGTACTATCCCAAGCGCTAATGCTGAAAAATAAAGGGGGCGTTTAAGTGAACTGTTTTGTGTATGAAGGTGAGTTAAATTAGCTTTTTTCATCATTTTTACCTTTTAATATTCCATCAAATGAAAGTAAATAACGTGCCTGTTTATACTCCTCAGTACGTACTATTTACTGTGTTAACCTCATAGGGATAACGCGTAGAAATACACATTGGATGCAAATATTTAAAAATAAAAAACAAAAAAGGAGCCATCGGGCTCCCTTTAAAAACTAGCTAGCAAAAATAATTAAGCGATAAACGATTTTATTGAATTTAAAATGCCTTGTTCACCTAAGCCCATTTCATCGTGCATTTGCGCTTGTGTGCCGTGCTTAATAAATTCATCAGGAATACCTAAGTTAAGCACTTTTAGGTTGGCTTTTTGCGCTGCTAAATATTCATTAACCGCTGAGCCTGCGCCACCACAAATAGCGTTGTCTTCAAGCGTTACTATTACATCATGAGTTTGGCTAAGCTCATCTAATAAACTTGTATCAAGTGGCTTAATAAAGCGCATATTAACTAGCGTTGCCCCTAGCTCATTTGCAGCAAGTTGCGCGTTTTCAAGCAAAGTACCAAAGGATAAAATAGCAATTTTAGCACCTTGCTTAATGGTATTGGCTTTGCCTATTTCTAGTAGCGTCATTTCGCTTTGAATATCGGCAGTACCGGCACTACCACGAGGGTAGCGAACTGCTACAGGGCAATTAGCCTTATAACCGGTATAAAGCATACGGCGGCACTCGTTAGTATCACTTGGGGCCATAATAACCATGTTTGGAATACAGCGCATAAAGCTTAAGTCGTACGCACCTTGGTGTGTTTCGCCGTCGGCGCCTACAATACCAGCGCGGTCTATAGCAAAAAGCACAGGTAAGTTTTGCAGTGCAACATCATGGATAAGTTGATCATACGCACGTTGTAAAAAGCTCGAGTAAATAGCTACAACGGGTTTTAACCCTTCACAGGCAAAACCGGCGGCCAATGTGACAGCGTGCTGCTCAGCTATAGCTACATCGAAATATTGCTCTGGGTGTTCTTTTGAAAAACGCACCATACCTGAGCCTTCACGCATTGCCGGGGTAATAGCCATTAATTTTTTATCTTGCTCGGCCATATCACACAACCAGTCACCAAACACCTTAGAGAAAGTGGCGGCGCCAGGTTTAGATTTAGGTAAGCTTGATGTATTAGGGTCAAACTTTGGCACCCCGTGATAGCCAATAGGATCAGCTTCTGCGGGTTTATAGCCTTTTCCTTTTTGAGTTTTTATATGTAAAAGCTGAGGCCCTTTTAAATTACGCATATTACGCAGTGTATCTACGAGCATATTTACATCGTGGCCATCAATTGGGCCAATGTAATTAAGAC
Organism: Pseudoalteromonas sp. P1-30; assembly: GCF_001400005.1. Lineage (NCBI taxonomy): Bacteria > Pseudomonadati > Pseudomonadota > Gammaproteobacteria > Alteromonadales > Pseudoalteromonadaceae > Pseudoalteromonas > Pseudoalteromonas sp. P1-30. Next base: position 9,409 of record NZ_LKBC01000012.1, on the reverse strand, counting down.
CTAGTTCTTCAAAGAAGGTACCTGGAATAACCATTCCTTTTAGGTGCTCTTCTACTTTACTGGCAAGCTCTTTAACAGGAGGCACGCCAGAGAGTAACTTTTTACTGCCTTCGCGAATATTTGTGTAAAAGCTGCCAGATAAAATACGCGCAAAGTGATTAGTTAACGCACCGACGTTTTCAGAAATCGACATTTCGTTATCATTTAAAATGATTAACATGTCAGATTTTACATCGCCTAAGTGGTTCATGGCTTCAAATGCCATACCTGCTGTAATGGCACCATCGCCTATAACGGCAACAGTTTTGCGGCCTTTGCCTTCTTTTTGAGCCGCAATAGACATACCAAGTGCTGCCGAAATAGAGGTACTTGAATGGCCTACGCTAAAGGTATCGTATTGGCTTTCTTCACGAAAAGGGAATGGATGTAATCCGTCTTTTTGACGAATTGTATGCATTAAATCGCGTCGTCCCGTTAAAATTTTATGCGGGTACGCTTGATGGCCTACATCCCATACAAGGCGATCTTCTGGTGTGTTATACACATAATGTAGAGCAACGGTAAGCTCAACAGTTCCTAAACCAGACGCTAAATGGCCGCTACTTTGCGAAACAGAGTTGAGTAAATAGTCTCGTAACTCGTTGCTAAACGCAGGGAGTTTATCTTGCGCTATATCGCGTAAGTGGGCTGGTTCGTCAACCAAGTTAAGTAATGGATACTTGCTACTATCAAGTGTCATGGTATTTATTTTATCCTTCGCTAACACCGGTGCTAACTTATTAGTTGTTACCGCTGTTGAGTAATAATGTCAGTGCTAAATGGCAATACGTATATGTAACACTCAATGGTCACGTTTAATCAGGTAGTTTGCCAGCGCCGCTAGAACAGAGGTATCAGCATCTATTTTGTTTAATGCTTGATGCGCTTGCTCTATTAAATTTTGCGCCATTTGCTTGGCACCTTGCATACCTAATAGGGCCGGATAAGTTGCTTTATTAGCAGCTAAATCAGAGCCTTGTGGCTTACCTAAAGTAAATGTGTCACCTTCAACATCTAAAATGTCGTCGTGCACTTGAAATGCCAGCCCTATAGCATACCCAAAAACACTTAAGTTTTCTAAGGTTTGTTTGTCTGCTTTTTCGCTACATAATGCACCCAATGTAATGGCACAGTTGATTAAGGCACCCGTTTTTAATCTATGAATTCGTTCAAGCTGTTGTACTGTAATCACTTTATCTGTGGCTGCAATATCTAGCCCTTGACCGCCGACCATGCCTTCAAGCCCCGATGCTTTAGCCAGTGCACTGATCATTTTTACTTGTGTTGATGCGCTGCAGGTAAAATTGTGAGCCGAGATAAGTTCAAAGGCTAATGTTTGTAGTGCATCGCCTGCTAAAATTGCATGCGCATCGTCAAACTCTATATGGCAAGTTGGGCGTCCACGGCGAAGGTCGTCATCATCCATGGCTGGTAAATCATCGTGCACCAACGAGTAGCTATGAATACACTCAATAGCAGCAGCAAGAATATCTAAATCTTGCTTATTAGCTCCAAGCATTTCACCACTTGCGTAGACTAAAAAGGGGCGTAAACGCTTGCCACCGTTAAATAAGCCGTACTGCGTAGCTTCTTTTACTGTGTGTGCGGTATCAAGGGGTTGATCAAAGTACTGTTGCAGGGTCTTTACGACATCTTGTTGAGCACATTCTATTTTTTCTTGTATGCTCACGGTTATTCCATATCGTTGTTAAATGAAGTAAGCGCTGCTTTTACGTCATTACCCATCAAAATAGACACTTTTTGTTCTGCTTGTTGTAACTTACCCGTTGAGGCGTTAGCTAAGGCTATACCACGCTCAAATTGCTTTAACGACTGTTCAAGCGATAAATCACCTTGTTCCATTTCACCGACAATGGTTGATAGTTCTTCGAGTGCTTGTTCAAAACTTAGGTTTTCAGGTTTTTTAGTCGCCATGTTTAATTTCAGCCAGCATGATAAATTTAGGAGCCAATTTTAGGGGGAATGCTAAACTAGGTCAAAGGATGATCGTTGTTTTTTGAGTTATATCAGTTTAAATCGCATTTTTACCATGTATAAGATGCGTATTAGTGCTCACTGTGTACAATAAAATTAATCAGTCGCTAGGCGAGTAGGGTATCTTGATCTAAAATTAGGCCAAACACAGTGTTTTACACTTTTTTCAAAAATGGCTTAAGTATTTCAGTATCTTGCCGATAAGCAGTTAATAATAAAAGTTTGAATAACAAAGTATAATACTTTGGAGGAAATGTGGATTTAGCAACCATAATTGGGATCCTTGGCGCAATTGGTTTAATTGTCATGTCCATGTTTATGAGTAGTAGCGGTGAAATGGGGATGTTTGCCGATGCGCCTTCTAGTGTAATTGTATTTGGTGGCTCACTATTTATTGTGTTATCAAACTTTACCTTGTCGCAGTTCTTGGGCATAGGTAAGGTTGTTGGTAAAGCATTTATGTTTAAAATCGAATCGCCAGAAGAGCTGATTGAAAAAGCAGTTGAACTTGCTGATTCAGCCCGTAAAGGGGGGTTTTTAGCCCTCGAAGAAGCCGAAATACCAAACCCTTTTATGCGCAAAGGTGTAGATATGCTCGTTGATGGCCACGATGCTGATGTAGTTCGTGCCACGCTTCAAAAAGACATTTCTTTAACCACAACTCGTCACGAACTGGGCGCCGGTTTATTTAAGTCACTTGCCGATATAGCCCCAGCAATGGGTATGATAGGAACGTTAATAGGCTTAGTTGCTATGTTATCTAACATGGATGACCCTAAAGCCATTGGCCCCGCAATGGCGGTGGCATTATTAACTACTTTATATGGTGCATTTTTAGCAAATGTAGTGGCTATTCCTATTCAGGTAAAACTGGAGCTTCGTAAAGACGAAGAAGCCATGAATCAGCGTCTAATACTGGATGCTATTTTAGGTATTCAAGATGGCCAAAACCCGAAAGTAATTGAAGGTATTTTGAAAAACTACCTTGCTGAGTCTAAGCGCAAAGTAGATACCGAGGAGTAACCATGTCTGATCAAGAGTGCAAATGCCCACCCCCAGGTCTGCCTGCTTGGATGGGAACATTTGCCGACTTAATGTCGCTTTTAATGTGCTTTTTTGTACTTTTGCTCGCGTTTTCAGAAATGGATGTACTTAAATTTAAGCAAATAGCAGGCTCGATGAAGTTTGCATTTGGTGTGCAAAACAAAATAGAAGTAAAAGATATCCCTAAAGGGACCTCGGTTATTGCTATGGAATTTACCCCTGGTAAGCCTGAACCTACCCCGATAGAAACCATTCAGCAACAAACCGTTGAAATGACCCAGCAAATGTTAGAATTTCAAGCGGGTGATGAAAGCTCTGCTGGTGGTAGACAAGAGCAACGTGGCGATAAACGTGGTGGCGAGTCACGTAGTACATCGCAGCAGCAATCTTCAGAGCAAGCAACTTCAGCCGCCGATCAAGAACAAACTAACGAGTTAGTAAAAAAAATAGCGCAACAGCTCGAAAAACAAATTATCGATGGTGCAATCGAGCTTGAATCTTTAGGGCAGCAAATCATTATTCGTATCCGTGAAAATGGCTCATTTCCCTCTGGCAGTGCTTTTTTACAACCTAAGTTTAAGCCCATAATTCAAGATATTGGTGAGTTATTAAAAGATGTACCTGGAGAAATTACGGTATCGGGTCACACCGATGATTTTCAGGTTTCTAACGAGTTATATATTAATAACTGGGACTTATCGTCAAAGCGTGCTGTAGCAGTCGCAAGCGAATTACAAACGGTACAAGGGTTTGATAAAAACCGCATGATGGTAGTAGGGCGTGCTGATACTCGTCCACTTGTGCCGAATGATTCAAACGAAGATAGGCGTAGAAATCGCCGAGTAGAAATATCAATCTTACAAGGTAAGGCTAAAGAGTCAGACCCTATTGATGTGCGCTAGGCGAGTAGCGGGCGCTAATTTTTCTAATTAAGTTTCTTTTTAAGGTACTTGATCACCAAAGTATCTTGGCAAGCTCATTATTTTAGCTTAAAGTACATTTCCTTAACATATGTAATGGATGCGCTGTGAAAGTTATAATTAAATATTGTGATATGCCAGGTAATGGTGATGGTACCGACGACGATACAAAAGAAAAATAAGGTAAAACATTTTGCCTGATTGGTTTTTGTATTTCGTTAGTATTTTAAGTAAAAGCTGGGTCTTTATGCTAAGCCCGGCTCTTTTTATATTTTTTATATTTAAAGATTACTTAGCCTTTAGATTTGCATTACTGACCGTCGCTTTTTTCTTCTTTGGGGGGATAACAGCCTCTAGCTTGAGAGAGTTTGACGATATTTATATCTATCGTTATTTAGTTTGGGCGGCTACCGATATTATATGGATGGCGTTAATAGCTTATTGGGGAATAAAAGATAAAGTTTATTTATGGCAATGCGTTATTGGTCAGTTAGTGGTTATTGGCGCACCTATACTACAATTATTCAGATTAGTTGACCGTCACCTTTGGGATTTAGCTTACAGCACCATTATTTACAAAACGTTAATGCCCTTTATCAACATTGGCACCGTCATAGTGTGTTATTTACCTTTAATTATGCTTTTCGCTAAAAAAAGTAATTCCCCCTCAAAAATAGAAAGCGCTCCACCTTCTAAATAGCTGTGCTAAACTACTGTTCATATAAACAGTTAATGAGCAACTCCCATGAAACTCTATATCGCAGAAAAGCCATCACTTGGCAGAGCTATTGCTGATGCATTGCCAAAACCACATAAAAAACACGATGGTTATATAGAAGTGGCTAATGGTGACTGTGTCTCGTGGTGTATAGGGCACTTACTTGAGCAAGCTGAACCTGATGATTATGATGCGCGTTTTAAAAAGTGGCAATTTGAACACCTCCCCATAGTGCCAGAACAATGGCAGCTCAAGGCAAAAACGAAAACGCGTAAGCAATTAACTATTTTAAAAAAGCTAATTAAGCAGGCATCAGTACTCGTGCATGCGGGGGATCCCGATCGCGAAGGCCAATTGTTGGTTGATGAAGTCATAGAGCAAGCCAAAATAAGTAAAACCAAAAAGCAAAGCATTCAGCGTTTACTTATAAGTGATTTAAATTTAGCGGCGGTAAAAAAAGCGCTTACTGCCATGCGTTCAAATCGTGAATTTATTCCGCTTAGTGTGTCGGCGCTTGCGCGTTCACGTGCAGATTGGCTATTTGGTATGAACCTTACGCGTGCTTATACGCTGGCGGGACAAAAAGCAGGCTTTGGCAATGTGTTGTCGGTGGGTCGCGTACAAACCCCAATTTTAGGTTTAGTGGTTAACCGTGATAACGAAATAGCTAACTTTGTGTCAAAACCATTTTATGAAGTGTTGGCGCATTTAATAACCCCTGAGCAGCAAAGCTTTGTGGCCAAGTGGGTACCAAGCAAAGCCTGCGAGCCGTACCAAGATGAAGAGGGCCGCGTTTTAAATAATGCATTAGCCGAAAACGTCGCCTCGCGAATAGCCAATCAACCAGGCGAGGTTACAGCGCTCGAACAAAAACAAAAAAAACAAAGCGCGCCGCTGCCTTATAATTTATCGGCACTGCAAATAGATGCTGCAAAGGCATTTGGTATGGCAGCTCAGCAAGTGCTCGATATTTGCCAAACGCTTTATGAGCGTCATAAGTTAATTACTTACCCTCGTTCTGATAATCGTTATTTGCCTAAAGAGCATCATTTAGATGCGCCTGCAATTTTAAAAGCAATTGCAGCTAATGGCGGTCAAAATACTGAGTTTGTGAATGGGGCAGACGCTAAAAAACGCAGCAAATGTTTTAACGATGCAAAAGTGGCTGCACACCATGCAATTGTACCTACCGCTAAACAACTAAAAACAGCGACTTTGGCGCCTGATGAAGCAAAAGTATATCAACTTATTAGTAGGCATTATTTAATTCAGTTTTACCCCGATTATATTTATAACGAAACTAAAGTAGAGGTAACAATTGCGGGAGGTTTATTTAAAGCCAATGCAAAGCAAGATGTAAGCCTAGGATTTAAGGTATTAATGGGCAAAGCCGAGCTAAAAGATGAAGCAACCTTGCCTCATTTAACAAAAGACATGGCGCTTAACTGCACTAAAGGTGAAGTGGTAGAAAAACACACTACGCCACCGTCTCATTTTACTGATGCAACATTGCTAAGTGCCATGACCGGCATTAGTCGTTATGTGAAAGATTCACAAATTAAAAAAATACTCAAAGAGACCGATGGGTTAGGAACAGAGGCAACCCGCGCAGGCATTATTGAATTATTATTTAGGCGTCGTTTTTTAAAGCGCGAAGGTAAATCAATTAAAGCAACGCAAACAGGCTTGGCACTTATTAGTGTTTTACCAGAGGGTTTAGCTAGCCCCGATTTGACCGCTAAATGGGAGGCGAGTTTAGGCAACATTGCTCAACAAGCAATGAGCTACCAACAATTTTTACAACCACTGCTGGTGGAGCTTGAAGGTTTTGTACAGCAAGCAGCTAGTTGTGATAGCCATGTATTTTCAAAGCTACCTAAAACACCACCTAAAAAGCGCTTTGCTAAGGGTGGTAAAAAAGCAGCATTTAAAAAATCAAATTATAAAAAGAGCTCAGCAACCACTTAATCGCTGAGCTCTCAAATACGGCTTATTTTTTATTAAATAATGCGACTGCAGCGTTACTCATGGCTTTTATACCGGTCGGTAATGCTACTTTATAATCTGGTGCAAATTTACTTGAGTGTAATGAAGGAAGTGTTTGGTTACTTTTCATCGCATTTGTATATTGCTGCTGGTTTACTCCACCTAACCAAAATAACGTAATAGGAATGTTTTCATCAGTTCTACCGTACAGTCCAAAATCTTCACCAGCCATAACCGCTTTTGTCTCAAGTACATTAGTTTCGCCAATTGCATCAGCAATAGCACTCCTAACTATATTAGTTTGCTGAGGGTTATTGTAAGTAGATGGAATAGATTCATCTTCATGAACGTGAACAACAGGGTAGTGTGACTCAGTAAGGCCAGCACTTTGAGCAATACCCGCTGTAATACGTTTTATTGCTGCTATTTGCGCCGTACGTACCTCTGGGTTGTAGCTTCTAAGCGTAAGCTGTAGTTTTACTTCATCGGAAATCACATTATGCTTTGAGCCACCATGAATAGAACCCACAGTCACAACGGAAGGCTCAAGTGGAGAAAGCTCGCGGCTTGTGATTGTTTGTAATGCTAATACCGTACGCGCCGCAATAACTACAGGGTCTACGGTAGTGTGTGGGTAGGCGCCGTGTCCGCCTTTACCTTTTATAGTTATATCTACTGAATCAACACTTGCCATGGTGTATTCATTTTTCATTGATACCTTACCCGCAGGCACGCTGGCACTAACATGCAGCGCAATAACATGATCAGGTTTAGCATATTTACTAAATAAGCCTTCACTTAACATGGCTTTTGCTCCACCGCCAACTTCTTCTGCAGGTTGAGCAACCATCATTAACGTTCCTTGCCACTTATTTTTATGGGCAATAAGTTGCTCAGCAGTACCAATAAACGAGCTCATATGTATATCGTGGCCACAGCCATGCATTACACCTACTTTATTCCCATGCTCGTTGGTCACTTGTACTTTAGATGCATAAGCTTTACCGGTTTGCTCTGTGATTGGTAGGCCATCAGTATCAGTACGAATCATTATTGTAGGGCCGGTGCCATTTTTATAAATCCCTACCACACCGTAGCCGCCAACATTATCTGTTACGTCAAACCCAAGGTTTGTTAATTGCGATGCTATTTTTTGGCCAGTTTCTTGTTCGTGATATGAAAGCTCTGGAGATTGATGTAAGTCGAGGTAAAACTTTTCAATAGCTGGCATACTCTTAGTTAAATCTAAGTTTAGTGACTTAGCGTAAGTAAGTGGGCTTGCTATCATAAATGCTGCAGCTAGATAGGTGATTTTCATGTTTTCCCTCATTATTTGAAAGTATTTAATACTTGTATTTATTATGTTCGTCTCCATATAAAAACCTAAATAAATGAATATGGCAATTAATTCAATGAGCAACATAGTTAGTATCAACGCACAAAACCTTCAGCAAGTACTCGGTGAAACATCACAACAAAAGTTGGTGCTGCTTAACTTCCACTCGCCACAAAGCCCTGAGTGTATTAGCCAAATCGGTATATTAGAAAATTTAGCTACGCAATATAAAGACCATATTGTAGTGGCTAATCTTGATTGTGACGCAGAACAAGCACTCGCCTCGCAATTAGCGCAGCAGGTTGGCTTGCAAACATTACCTACACTTGTATTGTTAAAAGATTCAGCTCCAGTAGATTTATTAGCGGGTGCACAAACAGACGCGCAAATTCGCGAAGCCCTGAGTAAGCATTTACCAGCGCAACAGGACCTACTTCTTGAACAAGCAAAACAAGCATTATTAAAGTCGGACCTAAATGCTGCATTTAATTACGCAAAGCAAGCGTATGAAATAGACAGTGCAAACGCACGTATAAAGCTTGTATTAGCCGATATATGCATTCAAATACACAAGTTAGATGATGCTCAAGCACTCATTGATACCATTGACGCCCAAGAGCAAGATGCTTATTTTCATAATATAAAAGCTAAATGCGAAGCGGCTCTAGAAGCTACCGACTCGCCAGAGATAAAAGAAAAGCAATCTCAAGTAGAAAAGTACCCAAATGACTTAGACCTGAAAATAGAGCTAAGCCAATTGCTAAATGATGCAGGACGAAAAGAAGAAGCACTCGAAACACTCTTCAGCGTACTTAAAAAAGATCTTAACTTTAATGACGCTAAAGCAAGCTTTTTAGCAATTATCGCTTCTCTACCAGATGGAGATGCACTTGCAGCGAAATACAGAAGAAAGCTTTATAGTATTTTGTATTAATACGCGCAGTTAATAAATTAACTTAAAAGCACCTTATAGGTGCTTTTTGCGTTTTATACATCGTTATATTTAAAACAAACTGGGCTTTGCATATAGGTTTAGTTTGTTTTTTGTACTGCTTTTGGCTCTTTAGAGTGAAAAATACACGAAAGAGCTTTTATTTATAGTTTTTATTAAAAAACGCTTGCGTAAAAATCCGTTCTCCCTATAATGCGACCCCACTGAGACGACAGAGCGCAACGCATAGCGAGGCACGAGCTACTCAGTGAGTTGAGTAAAACTTAATTTTAAAAACTTTCAAGTTTAACAAAATTAAGTGTTGACAAAAAAATAGGAAAGCGTAAGATGCGCAGCCCTAGCGAGATAAAGTTTAACGCTTTAATCGCAACGTTCTTTAACAATATAAAGCAATCATCTGTGTGGGCACTCGTACAGAT
>NZ_LKBC01000011.1:55848-162533 GCF_001400005.1 Pseudoalteromonas sp. P1-30 | reverse complement strand
CACCAAGTCTTTCATTAAAACCGTCAACCTATTTCAGGACGGGACAAAAATTGCGCTGTTAATTAATACCTTTATTTAAGGTTTGTCGCTATTTAACATGTCATCGTGTTCGGCCATATCCCACGGAAGTTCCCCTGGGCTGTTACCTAAAAAGTGCAAGTAATTCTCAAATTGATCAAGAATGTCCTTCACAATATCATCTTCACTGTAGCCATATACATCGTAAGATAACCCACCGCGGCGTAAGAAAACATCTGCCTTGTAATACATCTCGGAGTTATCAGCATCCGGTTTTAGCTCTGTATAGGCAAAGCTTGGCATAGGGTGTTCAGTAAGACGAATGTCATACACAAAATCAACATGTTCATGGCGTAGTACGGTTAAATGGGCGCGGCCTAAGTCAGTATCAAAATCTACCTCGGCATGCCACTGGCGCGCTTTTAATTCTGCTTGAACAGCTTGCATTGCTTTTACCACTACACTACTAATGAAGGTATGCACTTTTTCCTTATGCGGATAATTAACCATAGCGGCTAACCGGCGCTTCCAATGAGATAGGTTAACATTACGGCTATTGAGCGCATGTGCTTGTAAGCTCGTATCGCGATGGCCTTCAATGGTAAGTGCGCGCCAAAGTCCCGCGGTTGCAATAAGCATAATAATAGCAAAGGGTAGGGCACTGGCTATTGTCATGGTTTGCAGTGCACTTAGCCCACCTGCTACTAATAAAACAGCAGCCACAGCGCCCTCAAGCACAGCCCAAAATACCCGTTGCCATGCCGGCGTATCAATACTCCCGCCAGAGGCGAGGGAGTCAATAACTAACGAGCCCGAGTCAGATGAGGTTACAAAAAAGGTAATGATTAATATAACCGTTAGTAGCGAAATAATAAACGATAACGGTAGCACTTCAAATAATTGAAATAGCGCAACGGCATGGTTTGCTTGAACATCGGTTATTAAAGTATTAAACCCTTCATTCATTATTAAATTTAGCGCGGTATCGCCAAATACAGAAAACCATAAAAAGGTAAAAATAGTCGGAACTAGCATCACGCCCACAACAAATTGCCTAATGGTTCTGCCACGGCTAATTTTAGCGATAAACATACCAACAAAGGGTGCCCACGCTATAGTCCAGCCAAATATAAATAGGGTCCAGTTACCAATCCAATCACTACGGCTATAGGCTTGTAAATTAAAAGTACGCTCAACAATACCACTGAGGTAGCTGCCGGTATTTTGTAAAAACGATTCAAGAATATGAATAGTCGGGCCAATAAAAAACACAAAGGCCATTAATGATACGGCAAGAGTCATGTTTATTATAGATAAACGCTTCACACCTTTATCCATACCTGCCACCACAGAAAACGTTGCCGCTGCGGTAATAATAACAATAGCGGTAATTTGTACCGTGGTATTAATAGGGATGCTTGGCCATAAGTAGTGCAGCCCGGCATTAATTTGAGTAACCGAAAGCCCTAACGTTGTGGCAATACCAAATAACGTGCCTAATATGGCAAACACATCAACAGTGTGCCCAATAGGGCCATATATTTTATCACCAATAAGTGGATACAAGGCTGAGCGAATAGACAGCGGAAGGCCGTGGCGAAATGCAAAGTAAGCAAGCACTAAACCAACAATCCCATAAATTGCCCATATATGAAAACCCCAATGAAAAAATGCAATTTGCATAGCCTGTTTAGCGGCATCAACGGTTTCTGCAGCGCCCGCAGGTGGAGATGCATAATGGAGGACGGGTTCTGCTACACCAAAATAAAGTAATGCGACTCCGTAACCGGCTGAAAATAGCATGGCGAACCATTCGCCAAAGCTGTATTGCGGTTGCGCATGATCAGGGCCTAGCTTGATATTTCCCCAGCTGGAGGCGGCAACACAAACGATGAAAACTAAGAAGATGGCAACTGATAACATATAAAACCAGCCAAAGGTTTCTGTTATCCACTTGAGGGCGACACTGAATGCTTGCCCTGCCAGTTCAGGGTTACTACTTGTACCAATGACCAAAAGCAGAATAATAAATACCGCGGGCAAAAATACCGGTAGCAAAATAGTTGAGCGTAAAGCAGTTTTTGTCATATTAATCCTTAATATTAATTGCTAACTTTCAAGTATGCTTTACTACCTTATTATATCTTGGGTGTGTTGGCTAATTCAGTCATTTGTTTGTATACGTATATTGCTTTGACACACAAAGGGAGCGTCCTCTTCTGTGGTCGCTATTTTATTTAACGTTGCGTGAGTTATATCTGTTTGTGGCGAGCAGCCGTGCGTAACAACGTTCTTTATTTCAATTATTTTAAGAGCTGATTGTTGTTATTGATATTACCGATAAAAACGTTTGATCATTTACATCGAGTTGTGTTTGTTTTTTATACTTTTAATTCATGTGAAAACAGCTTTTTTAAATTTCAGCAGATATATTTAAAATATTTCATTCTAAATTATGCAATTTTCCATTTTGGGTAATGTCATAGAGTGTAACTCTAAAAAACTTCATTTTGCTGCGTTCTTGATTGAACTGTATGACTATTAATATAAGACAAATCTGCTTTGCTCTACTTTTTTCTTTCCTAGTGAGATTTTACTTGTTTATTTTTTTGCAATTGTAACATTTGTAATCGATAATCCTGCGCTTATTTTATTGATCTTCTTATTTTTTAATCATTTGAGCTTTGCAGGCTCTGTAAACAACGGACAAATACTCAGGAGTGGTTTAATGCGCAGATTTTTTAATTCTTTGTCGGTAAAAATGCAAATTTTAGTACCGGTATTATTCAGTATTACGTTAATTTTAATAGGCTTACTCTATAGCTCAAGTCAGTTAGGCAATGCTTTTTCTAAGGTGAGCCGCGCAACTAGTGATCTCATTACATATAAATCATCTTTAAATCAAATAGTTAATAATACCTATGACATGCGTATCAAAGCTATTTATAGTTTGTTTACAGCGGATGATTTGAAAACCTATGCTAGTGTTTTGCAGCAAAAAAAATCTAATATTAATAAAAGCTTAGACGTTATTAATCAAATGGAGGGGCTAGAGAGTGAAGTCAACAGTTTAAAGAGTGCAGTTAACCAATATGTAGGGTTTTCACAAAGCACAATGTTTCCTCTTCTAAACACTAAGCTAAGCCAAGGGTTAAGCTCAGCTCAACAATCACAATATAATTCTGCAAGTAGTCAATATCGTGAGCTGGGGCAAAAAATGCTATCTGCGATAGATGCACTATCTGAGAAGTTAAACACAGTAACAGTAACTAACATTCAGCACAGTGAAGCGGCCCATACTTACGTCCTTAACTGGTCTTTAGGTGGGTTATTGGTGATTTTAATTGCTGCTGTTTATATTAGTTGGGTTCTTGCAAACCTTATTGTAAAGCCAATACAAGCACTACAGGAAACAATGAGGCAAGTGGCACAAGGTAACTTACTAGTTAATGCAGATGAGCAAGGTAAGAATGAGATTTCGGCACTAGCCCGCGATGTAAACTTAACCGTTCATCAGTTGCATCAAACGGTAAAATCCCTTAGCAGAATAAGTATTGAGGTTTCGTCTTCCGCAATTGAGCTTGCTACGGTGATGACTCAGTCAAGTAGTAACTCAGATCGAGAAAAGTATGAAGTTGAGCAAGTTGCCTCAGCAGTAAATGAACTTGAAGGGACCTCAGCGGAAGTCGCTAATAATGCAGTAGTTGCTGATAGTGCATCTCAAGAGGCAAATAAATTGGCTTCACAAAGTATGGTTATGTTTAAACAAAGTAGTGAAGCAAGCGGGAAAATGTTTATACAGTTAGAAGATGCTGCAAATGTAGTTAATTCACTCAAAGAGCAATCTGATAAAATAGGGCAAGTGATCCAGGTCATTGAGGAAATATCAGATCAAACTAATTTGTTAGCGCTGAATGCTGCTATTGAAGCTGCTCGAGCTGGAGAGAGCGGGCGTGGTTTTGCTGTTGTTGCTGATGAAGTGAGAATGCTAGCTGCCAGAACCCAAGAGTCAACGAAAGAGATTCAAATAATAATAGAAGAGTTACAAACTCAATCAGGTCAGGCTAATAATAGCATGCATACAAGTATTGAAATGCTCAAAGGTAACCAAGCATTATCTAGCCAGCTAAGTGACTCATTAAGTGATATAACTAAAGCTATAGAATCGTTGACGGATACCAATACGCAAGTGGCAACAGCCTCGGAAGAGCAAAGCCAAGTCACTAAAGATATAAATGTGAACTTGACAAATATTTATGATTTAGTGAGCCAAAATGTAACGGGCATTACTCAAGCCGCTGCAGCGAGTCATGAATTGTCTAAATTAGCTGAAGATCAAAAGTCAAAGCTAGATTACTTTACAGTTTAACTGATAAATAAAGTGATTAAGTTATAATTCAATTAATTATCGAACATAGTATCTAAACATAAAAGCTCTAAACCAAAAGTCTAGAGCTTTTTTATATTTAATTAAAGTTAAATTTTAGCAGTTAACTTAAGTATCGTTGGGTTTCGTTTCACTCAACCCAACCTACGGTTAATCATCAATTGAGCGTAGTAGGGCGTTGATGCCTACTTTTTCGCGTGTTTGTTGATCAACTTTTTTCACGATGATTGCAGCGTATAGGCTGTGAGTGCCATCTTTTGATGGTAGTGCGCCTGGCACAACTACAGCGCCTGCTGGTACTCGGCCGTAGTGAATTTCGCCGGTTTCACGGTCATAAATACGAGTGCTTTGGCTAATGTAAACGCCCATTGAAATAACAGCGCCTTCCTCTACTACTACACCTTCAACAATTTCAGAGCGTGCGCCAATAAAGCAGTTGTCTTCAATGATGGTAGGATTAGCTTGTAGTGGCTCTAAAACGCCGCCTATGCCCACGCCGCCCGATAAGTGTACGTTCTTACCAATTTGTGCACACGAGCCAACAGTTGCCCATGTATCAACCATGGTGCCTTCATCAACGTAGGCGCCAATGTTCACATACGATGGCATAAGTACGACGTTTTTACCTACAAAGCTGCCTTTACGTGCTACCGCGTTAGGAACTACGCGCATGCCACCTTGCTGAAACTGCTCCGGTGTGTAGTCGCTAAATTTAAGCGGTACTTTATCGTAAAACTGGTTTACGCCGTCGTTCATTGGTTGGTTATCGCGAATACGAAATGATAATAAAACGGCTTTTTTAAGCCATTGGTGTACGACCCATTCGCCTGATATTTTTTCAGCAACACGGGCTGCACCGCTATCAAGAAGCTCTAGTGCGTCAATAATCGCTTGTTTTACATCGCTAGATACACTGCTTGGGCTAATGCTATCGCGGTTGTCCCAGGCGTTTTCTATCATGGTTTTTAAATCTGACATGGTGTGTCCTTATTCTGTTTCGGCGTTGAATTTTTTACGTAATGCCTGATGAATTTTGGCTTGCTCTTCATCAGTCAGCGCTTGGTATTCGTTATTTGATACGACAAAGAAATCCTCTGCACGTTCACCTACCGTTGTAATACGGGCTGCGTGAATGTGTAGTAAATGCGCTTGGAAAACTTCGGCAATTTTAGTAAGTAAACCGGGTATATCAACAGCTTGAATTTCTATTAGGCTGCGATCTTTACGTGCATGAGGGCGCAGCACTATTTTAGGTTTAATATTAAAGTCTTTAAATCGTTGCGAGCGATTTTTTTTAAAGCGTATTTTTTTACGTGGTTCGCTAAGTGCTTGCTCAAGCCCACGTTTAATTGACTGAGCACGGCTACTTGCAATAGGGTCGCCGCTCACTTCAAGTATTACAAAGTTAAATAGGGCGTAGCCATCTTTGGTAGTAAGCACTTGAGCGTGTTGTATTTGCGCCTTTTTAGAACCAATTACGCTAACTAAACGAGCGAATAACGGCCCAGAATATGGGCTGTAAGCAAACACTTGTGTGCCACCATGCATTGCTTTATCAGAAACAATGACACTGGGTAGGCTTAAGTCTGCGCATTTTAATAAGTGCTCGGTTTGCCATGATATTTGCTGCTCGCTAAAGGCAGTAAAGTAATTGGCTTTAAAGCGGCTCCAAATTAAATCAATTTGGTTTTCTAGGTAGCCCAAATTAAGTAAGCGCTGTTTAGCTTGGTGTTTTTTATCGCGTATTTGGTCGCGTTGATCCATTGGGTTTTCAAGCCCTAGGCGTAATGCGCGCTGAGTATGCAAGTATAACTCGCGTAGTAGAGTGTTTTTCCAATCATTCCATAAGTTGTCGTTGGTTGCGCGTATATCGGCAACGGTTAAACAATAGAGGTAATCGAGTTGGCGCTCTGTTTTTACGCGTGAGGCAAAGTCTTTAATAACACCTGGGTCATTTATGTCTTTACGCTGCGCAGTAACCGACATAAGTAAATGGTTACCAACTAGCCACGATATAAGCTTGCCATCAGATGATGGGAAGCCATGTAATTTAGAAAAAGCAATGGCATCCACTGAGCCTAGCTCTGAGTGATCGCCGCCACGCCCTTTAGCAATATCATGAAAAATACCCGCTAAATAAAGCAGCTCAGGCTTATCCATTCGGGTTACTATTTCACTACAAATAGGAAACTCGCTCACTTTAGATTTATCAAAATATTGGTAAATATTATTGATTAATTTATGGGTGTGCTCATCTACTGTGTAGGCATGAAATAAGTCAAATTGCATTTGCCCAAATATATTACGCCATTGTGGTAAATACGCGGCCAACATGCCGTGTTTGTGCATGAGCGTGAATGCGCGGCCCATGCCGTTAGGGTGTTTTACAATACGCATAAATGCCTCGCGACACGCTGCGTAATCTTGTAAGTCACCTAATAGGCGCCTGCGTACTTGCCTAATGGTACGAATAGTACTTGGGTAAATATGGGTAATTTCGGGGTTGTCGGCAATATGCTCAAACAAAACAAAAAGTTGATCGCGTCTAAAAAATACCGATGGGTTTTTAACCCTAATTTGGTGCCCAACGCGTTCAAAGTCTTTGTCTAACTCAATCACTGGCGCTTCGCTGCTCTCTGGCATAATACTTTCTTCAAAGTACGATAGCAGCATTTGATTAAGCTCGCGTACGCGGCTCATTATTCTAAATAAGCGTTTCATCATACGCTCAACCGAAGCTTTACCATCGCTACCAAAGCCAAGTATTTCAGCTGTGTGTGGTTGATGGTCAAACAACAAACGGTTTTCTGAGCGCCCAGCGGCTAAATGCAGTGCAAAGCGAATATTCCAAAGGTTCTCTAGGCACTCCGAAAGCTCCTGAAACTCTTCATGCGTTAAGTAGCCGTGGCTAATTAGCTCTTGTAGGGTTTCGGCTCTAAAGTGCTTTTTAGCAACCCAAATAATGGTTTGTAAATCGCGAAGGCCACCGGGGTTTTCTTTTATGTTTGGCTCTAGGTTGTAAGCAGTACCGTGGCACTTTTTATGGCGTAGGTTTTGCTCTTGCACTTTGGCTACAAAAAATTCGCCTGAGCGCCAAACGGGGGTTTCTATAATATGCGTTTTGAGTTTTTCAAACTCAATGTGATTACCAAAAATGAGCCTGCTTTCGAGCAAGCTGGTGGCAAAGGTAACGTCTTCACGTTTTTGCTCAATGGCTTGTTCAATGGTACGCACACTGTGGCCTATCTCTAAATTGAGATCCCATAGCATGGTAACAAACTGGCCTATTTTTTCGCATATTTGCTCGCTAGGCGGCTGCGTAACAAGCAGTAAAAAGTCAATGTCGGAGTAGGGGTGTAGTTCGCCACGGCCATACCCGCCCACGGCAATAAGGGCAAGATCAGGCTCGTGAGCTAAATCGTAAACATGAAACAGTTTAATTAGCAGGCGGTCTATAAACTCAGCCCGGGCATTAATTAAATTACCAACTGGTTGCTTAGAAAATTCGTTATGTAACCACTTATAAAAATAGCTAGAACAATCGCGATAATCGCTCAGTTGCTCAGCATCGCTAAGCAACTTTTTTACTTTGTTGGGTAATGCCACGTGGGCTGGCTCCTTATTGAACCGTTAGCATTGATAAACAACCTGAACGTTAAGTAATAAGTCTACTCCCAGCGGCTATTTTCAGTGTTAACAGTGTTGAATCCACTTGCAAATAGGCTCGCTATTTGGCACGTCAATTCGATTTGTTTTCACTGAAAATCTCCGGCTTGGGGAAAATAAATTAAATATTACATATAATTCAGTATGTTATTAAATATATTAACCAGATTAGAGGTTAAATACTTTTATCAAGTGGCTCGGTTTTTATTAGTGTTCGATAATCCTGTCGATAGTATCATCTGATCGCAGCGTTAAAATTTCAACACCATTTTCAGTCACTAATAGGGTGTGTTCCCACTGTGCAGACAAACTACGGTCGCGTGTAACTACAGTCCACTCATCTTTTAAAAGTTTACACTGGCGCTTACCTGCGTTAACCATTGGCTCTATTGTTAAACACATACCGGCTTTAAGTGTTTCGCCAGTACCTGCTTTACCGTAGTGCATTACTTGAGGCTCTTCATGAAATTCGCTACCAATACCGTGGCCGCAGTATTCACGTACAATTGAGTAGTTAAAGCTCTCTGCGTATTTTTGAATTGCTTCACCAATATCGCCTAAACGCACACCTGGTTTTACCATTTTAATGGCAAGGTATAGGCTTTCTTGCGTTACTTGTGCAAGGCGTTTACCTTGAATGTTAGGCGTACCTACATGAAACATCTTTGAGGTGTCGCCGTGGTAACCGTCTTTAATTACGGTTACATCAATGTTGACACTATCGCCATCTTTTAGCGGTTTGTCATTTGGAATACCGTGGCAAATTACATGATTTACAGAGGTACATACCGACTTAGGAAAACCGTGGTAATTTAGTGGCGCAGGGATAGCATCTTGCACATTTACAATATAATCATGACAAATTGTATTTAGCTCATCAGTAGTCACACCTGGCACTACATGTGGTTCAATCATTTCAAGTACGTCTGCCGCTAAACGCCCGGCTACACGCATTTTTTCAATTTCTTCAGGGGTCTTGATCACAGCGCTCATTGAGGCTCCAAAGTTGCGTTTTTTAACATTTATCGTCGCACAAATTTTGCACGCGACGTTGAGTATTTAATTTTAATATGGTATAAAGCGCGCCGTCTTTTTACAAATAAATTCTTAAATGATTTTTTGTATTTAAGGCAAACACAATTTTATTTTAACACACACACGTATCGTCACATACACTTGGGTGCATTTGAAGTTTAAATACTTCGGTGTTGGTGCTATGGGATATGTGGAGGCCTAACCCTAAACTACATAGAGGATTTACAAAATGGCAAACGTTTCAATGCGCGATATGCTTCAAGCTGGTGTTCACTTTGGTCACCAAGCACGTTACTGGAACCCTAAGATGAAGCCTTTCATCTTCGGCGCACGTAACCGTGTACATATCATCAACCTTGAGCAAACAGTACCAATGTTCAACGACGCACTTAAGTTTTTATCAAGTGCTGCTGCAAACAAAGGTAAAGTTCTTTTCGTTGGTACTAAGCGCGCAGCAAGCGAAGCAGTTAAAGAAGCTGCTTTACAAAGCGACCAGTTCTTCGTTAACCACCGCTGGTTAGGTGGTATGTTAACTAACTGGAAAACAGTTCGTCAGTCAATCAAGCGTCTTAAAGACCTTGAAGCTCAAAGCCAAGACGGTACTTTCGAGAAGTTAACTAAGAAAGAAGCGTTAATGCTTACTCGCGAAATGGAAAAGCTTGAAAAGAGCCTTGGCGGTATCAAAAACATGGGTGGCCTTCCAGACGCTATCTTCGTTATCGATGCTGATCACGAGCACATTGCTATCCGTGAAGCAAACAACCTAGGTATTCCAGTTGTTGCAATCGTTGATACTAACTCTAACCCAGACGGTGTTGATTACATCGTACCTGGTAACGATGATGCTATCCGTGCAATCAACCTTTACACTAGCTCTGTTGCAGCTGCTATCACTGAAGGTCGTGAGAACAACATCGTTGCTCAAGCTGAGAAAGACGACTTTGTAGAAGCTGAGTAATTAGCTGTCATCAAGTCTTCATCTTTTTAAGGTGAAGACTTGCTATTCTTGTAGAGCGGTTTACCCGCTTATCTAATACCTGATTTCAGATTTGAGGATTTACTAATGGCTGTAACTACTGCCCTAGTTAAAGAATTACGCGAGCGTACCGGCGCTGGCATGATGGATTGTAAAAAAGCGTTAACTGAAACTGATGGCGACATCGAGTTAGCGATTGAAAACATGCGTAAGAGCGGTGCTGCAAAGGCTGCTAAGAAAGCAGGTAACATTGCTGCTGAAGGTACTATCATCATCAAGCAAAACGATGGTGTTGCAGTACTAGTAGAAGTTAACTGTCAAACTGACTTCGTAGCAAAAGACGAAAGCTTCTTAGCGTTTGCTAACAAAGTTGCTGACGCTGCTATCGCTGAAACAATCACTATCGAAGACTTACAAGCTAAGTTTGAAGAAGACCGTGTTGAGCTAGTAACTAAAATTGGTGAAAACATCAACGTACGTCGTCTTCAGTACATCACTGGTGAAACACTTGTTGAATACCGTCACGGTGAGCGTATTGGTGTTGTTGTTGCAGGTGTTGCTGATGAAGAAACACTTAAGCACATTGCAATGCACGTTGCTGCTTCAAACCCAGAGTACTTAACGCCTGAAGATGTACCTGCTGACGTTGTAGAAAAAGAAAAGCAAGTTCAAATCGACATCGCGATGAACGAAGGCAAGCCTGCTGAAATCGCTGAAAAAATGGTTGTTGGCCGCATGAAGAAATTTACTGGTGAGGTTTCTCTTACTGGTCAAGCTTTCATCATGGAGCCTAAAAAATCTGTTGGCGAAATTCTTAAAGAGAAAAACGCAACAGTTACTAGCTTCGCACGTGTAGAAGTTGGTGAAGGTATCGAGAAGAAAGAAGAAGATTTTGCTGCTGAAGTTGCTGCTCAAATTGCAGCTGCAAAAGGCGAGTAAGATTAACTATTTGTGATGCATAAG
This sequence comes from Pseudoalteromonas sp. P1-30, assembly GCF_001400005.1. Classification (NCBI taxonomy): domain Bacteria; kingdom Pseudomonadati; phylum Pseudomonadota; class Gammaproteobacteria; order Alteromonadales; family Pseudoalteromonadaceae; genus Pseudoalteromonas; species Pseudoalteromonas sp. P1-30. Next base: position 151,488 of record NZ_LKBC01000011.1, on the reverse strand, counting down.
GAAATTAGATGCCATTAAAGTACTATTTGCTTTTGCGTCACGCTTAGAAATTCTTTAAAATAACCGCGCTTTTATGTTTATCATAAGCGCGGTTATTTTTTACCCATAATTTAATAAAAAGTTGGCCCCAATACTATGACTATCAATCGTAAACCTATTTTTAGACGTGTTCTTCTCAAATTAAGTGGTGAAGCTTTAATGGGAGACGAAGGCTTCGGCATCGACCCAAAAGTGCTAGATCGTATGGCCCAAGAAATTAAAGAGCTGGTAGAACTCGACGTAGAAGTGGGTTTGGTTATCGGCGGTGGTAACTTTTTACGTGGCGGATCACTAGCAGAAGCTGGCATGAACCGCGTAGTTGGTGACCACATGGGTATGCTTGCAACCGTAATGAACGGCCTTGCAATGCGTGATGCACTACACCGTGCATTTGTTAATTGTCGTTTAATGTCGGCAATCCCTCTAAACGGTGTATGTGATGCATACAACTGGGCTGAGGCAATTAGCTTATTAAAATCTGGCCGCGTTGTTATTTTTGCAGCAGGTACGGGTAACCCGTTCTTCACTACCGATTCTGCTGCGTGTTTACGCGGTATTGAAATTGAAGCCGACACTGTAATTAAAGCGACTAAGGTTGATGGCGTATTTAGTGATGATCCGGTTAAAAACCCAGAAGCCACGCTTTACCGTCACTTAAGCTACAATGAAATTATTGATAAAGAACTAAAAGTAATGGATTTAGCGGCGTTTACACTCGCTCGCGATCATAATATGCCATTGAGCGTATTTAACATGAATAAATCAGGCGCCTTAAAACGCGTAATTATGGGTGAAGAAGAAGGCACACTTATCTCTTCACAAGCCTCAGATGAAGTAATCAAATAATTAGGATTAAACCGTGATTAACGATATTCAAAAAGATGCGCAAGAGCGCATGCAAAAAAGTGTAGCAGCACTAGGTAGTCAACTATCAAAAATTCGTACAGGTCGTGCTCACCCAGCAATTTTAGACGGCATTATGGTATCGTACTACGGTGCTGATACACCGCTTAACCAAGTGGCTAATGTAACGATTGAAGACTCGCGTACGCTGGCTATCGGCGTATTCGATAAGTCTTTAGCGCAAGCTGTAGAAAAAGCAATTATGGCGTCTGACTTAGGTTTAAACCCTATGTCTGCTGGTACAGTAATTCGCGTACCACTTCCTCCGCTTACAGAAGAGCGTCGTAAAGATTTAATTAAAATTGTACGTGGCGAAGTAGAAAGCGGCCGTGTTGCTGTGCGTAACATTCGTCGTGATGCTAATGGCGATGTAAAATCTTTATTAAAAGATAAAGAAATTTCTGAAGATGAAGCGCGTCAAGCAGAAGATACAATTCAAAAGCTTACAGATAAATTTATCAAAGAAATGGATGCACAACTAACAGCGAAAGAAGCTGAGTTGATGGAAATCTAAACAGCTAAATAACCTCAATGCAGGTTATGAAATATATTAGTTTTGAAACGCCGTCTAGGGTATACTAGGCGGCGTTTTTTTATGGAATACTCAATATTTATGGTTCTAGACGCTGATACAATTTCACAGCAATGTTTACCTAAACATGTTGCCATCATCATGGATGGTAACGGGCGTTGGGCGCAAGCTAGAAATAGACCTCGTGTGTTCGGGCATAAAAAAGGCGTGGACGCAGTTCGTCAATCTGTTCAGTTTTGTACTAAATTAGGGATACAATCGTTAACCTTATTTGCTTTTAGTAGTGAAAACTGGCGCCGCCCCGAAGACGAAGTAAACACTTTAATGGAGCTTTTTTTGTTTGTTTTAACAAAGGAAGTAAAAAAGCTTCATAAAAATAATGTAAAACTGACCATTATTGGAGATTTATCACGATTCTCTGAAAGTTTACGTAGCAAAGTAAACGCTGCGCATGAGCTAACAGCAGATAACACCGGTTTGCATTTAAACGTGGCCGCTAATTATGGCGGTAGATGGGATATGGCAAATGCAGCAAAGCAACTAGCACTTCAAGTTGCAAACGGACAACTCAAGGCAGAGGATGTTACAGAAGAGCGCTTAGCACAGCATATGAGCATGGCAGACCAAGCGGAGCCGGATTTACTAATTCGCACGGGTGGTGATGTTCGTATTAGTAACTTTTTACTATGGCAAGCTGCTTATGCGGAACTTTACTTTACCGAAACTCTTTGGCCTGATTTTAATGAAGCAGCATTTGCTGAGGCCATTGCGTGTTACGTTGCCAGAGAGCGACGTTTTGGTTGTACGGGCGAACAAATAAAACAATTACTCGCTCAAACCTAAAATAGAATAAGGGTCACTATTTTGTTAAAACAACGAATTTTAACCTCGGTTGTATTAGCGCCGTTAGCGCTAGCCTTGGTTTTTTATACTCCACTAACATTGTTTAGTTATTTTGCCGGTATTATTGTTTTACTTGGCGCGTGGGAGTGGTCTGCTTTTATGGGCCTATGCACAAAATTAAAACGTGGTGCGTTTGTGGTGTTAATTGGCGCGTTATTGGCGCTGCTAAATTTACATTGGCCGATTGAATCACTGTGGCAAAACGGCCAGCTGGTCGGGGATGCAAATTACTTATTTACGCTCTCGTTTGCTTGGTGGATTGTGGCCAGTTATTTAATTTGGCGCTACCCAGCCATGGCCAAAGCATGGAACGAAGGCTTGGTAATGCGCGGCATTGCCGGGTTGCTTACTTTAATCCCACTTTGGCTTGCACTTAATACCTTACGTAGCGCGCAATACGCTGAATCTACGCACTTTGGCTCGGTACTGATTTTAGTGGTACTTGGTATTGTGTGGAGCGCCGATGTAGGGGCTTATTTTACAGGCAAAAGTTTTGGTAAGCACAAGCTTATGCCAAAGGTGAGCCCAAATAAAACCATCGAAGGCCTAGCAGGCGGTGTGGTTGCATCGATTATATTTGTTTTAGCTTTTTGTCACTTTACCGGTGTGGATTTTGCTGTATGGCCTATTTATGCCGTAATGACCGCCTTTATAGCTTTGTTTTCGGCTGTCGGTGATTTACTCGAAAGCATGTTTAAACGTGAAGCCGGCCTAAAAGACAGTGGTCGCTGTTTACCCGGCCACGGCGGTATTTTAGATAGAATTGACAGCTTAACCGCAGCAGCCCCAATGTTTGTAATGTGCTATGCATGGACCTTGAGTTTATGAGCCAACAGCAACAACTTGTTATTTTAGGCGCTACAGGTTCAATTGGGTTAAGTACATTAGATGTTATAGCGCGAAACAAAGCGCTATTTAACGTATTTGCCCTCACTGCAGGCCACAATGCAAAAAAAATGGCTGAGCTATGTATTGAGCACGAACCGTTATATGCGGTTATGGCCACACAAAGCGCTGCAGAGCAATTATCATCGTATTTAAATAATACGCCATGCCAAACCTTAGTAATGCATTCACAGCAGGCTATGAGCGATTTATGTGCGCATCCCGATGTCGATACCGTCATGTCAGCTATTGTTGGCGCTGCCGGCTTACTGCCCACACTAAGCGCCGTTGAAGCAGGTAAAAAAGTACTGCTTGCCAATAAAGAATCGTTGGTTATGTCAGGGCAGTTGTTTATTGATAAAGTAAAACAGCATAAAGCCACGTTGTTACCTATTGATAGCGAACACAATGCTATTTTTCAGTGTTTACCTCATTCACTTCAAAACGCAAATGCAGATCAAAATTTACAAGAGCATGGCGTAAGTAAAATATTGCTTACCGGCTCTGGTGGGCCATTTTTAACGCGCGATATAAATACCTTAAAAGAAGTAACAGTAAGTGAAGCCGTCGCTCACCCTAATTGGTCTATGGGGCAAAAAATATCGGTAGATTCAGCCACCATGATGAACAAAGGGCTTGAATTTATTGAAGCTAAATGGCTGTTTAATTGTGACACCAGCGATATTGATGTGGTGATCCACCCACAAAGTATTATTCATTCTATGGTGCAATACCACGATGGCTCCATTTTAGCGCAAATGGGTAACCCCGATATGCGCACACCTATTGCACATGCACTCGCTTACCCAGATAGAATTAACGCGGGTGTAAAACCACTCAACTTTTCGGATATTTGTGATTTTTCGTTCACAAAGCCTGATTTTGCGCGTTATCCAAATTTACAACTCGCTATTGATGCGTGCAGCGCAGGGCAAGGCGCAACCACAACGGTAAATGCAGCAAACGAAATAGCGGTTGCGGCATTTTTAAAAGGCCAAATTGGCTTTACTGACATTTATAAAATTAATGCACAAACGCTTGATGCGGCCACATTCACTAACGTACAAAGCCTAGATGAAATATTAGCGTGTGACCAACAAGCCCGCCAACGTGCAGCGGACCTAATAACAAAAGTGACTCATTAATATGTTAGATTTTTTTTGGAATCTTGGCTCGTTTATTTTAGCGCTGGGCATTTTAGTTGCTATTCATGAATATGGGCACTTTTGGGTGGCCCGTAAAATGGGTGTTAAAGTGCTGCGCTTTTCGATTGGTTTTGGTAAACCGCTTTTAAAGTGGCACGATAAATACAATACAGAATACGTAATTGCCGCTATTCCGCTGGGTGGCTACGTTAAAATGCTTGATGAACGCGTGGATGAAGTGCCAGAAAATGAGCGCCATTTGTCATTTAACGCTAAATCGGTTCAGGCCCGTATAGCCATAGTGGCAGCCGGCCCGCTGGCTAATTTTTTATTTGCTATTGTGGCGTTGGCGGCTATGTACATGGTGGGCGTGCAATCGGTAAAACCTGTAGTGGGTAGTATTACCGAAGGTAGCAGAGCAGAGCAAGCGGGCATTATGCCCTCTGAACAAATTATTAAAATTGGTGATGACACAATTGCCACTTGGCAAGATGCAACCTTTGCACTTATGTCGAGCTTAGGTGAGCAAAGCGTGCCCGTAGTAGTGCGTAACGAAAACTACCAAGAGCAAACAAAAATGCTTAACGTAGAGGGTTGGAAGCTCGATCAACAAGACGTGCCGCCACTGAGTTCGTTGGGTATTGTACCGTTTAGACCGCAAGCCACATTAACCATTGCGGCTATTACTAAAAATTCAGCAGCCGAACTGGCTAATTTGCAGGTTAACGATACGATTATCGCTGTAAATGGTGAAACAATAAGCGATTGGCAGCAATTAGTTAATCTTATTACGCAATCGGCTAACAAATCTTTACAATTTAGTGTAAAAAGACAAGATAGTATAAATAGCGTAACAGTAACGCCTAAATCGCGCATTAATGAGCACGGTATTGAACAAGGGTTTTTAGGTGTTGCGCCGGTTGTTCAACCTTGGCCTGAGGGCTATGTTGAAACCCGAAGCTTTGGTCCGCTTGATAGTATTGCTCGTGGTACCCAAGAGACCTGGCGCCTTATAACGCTTAGCTTTGACATGATTGGTAATTTAATTACAGGTCAGGTTTCGGTTAAAAATTTAAGTGGCCCTGTGGGCATTGCAGTTGGTGCAGGAACTAGCGTAAGCTACGGGCTAGTCGCCTTTTTAAGCTTTTTAGCGCTAATAAGCGTTAACTTGGGAGTATTTAATTTATTACCTCTGCCAGTGCTTGATGGTGGACACTTAATGTATTACATAATTGAACTTTTCCGTAAAAAGCCGGTCTCTGAAAAGACACAAGAATTTGGTTTTAAAGTGGGCGCCTTGCTGCTCATATTTTTAACATGTTTCGCTTTGTTCAATGATGTATCGCGTTTGTAGTTACAGCGTGACAATTACTAATTAGAACACGATTGTAAGCATCACTAATTATTAGTTTTGATGTTAAGCGGTAATACAGTTGTAAAGGATAAAGATAATAAAATGGCTATAAAAAAACATTTGGCAGTTTCAAGTTTATTGGGTGCAAGTTTTGCAGCCCTGGGCCAAAACTCCTTTATTGTTGAAGATTTAAAAATTGAAGGTTTGCAACGTGTAGCACTTGGTGCAGCACTAACGCATGTTCCTATCAATGTGGGCGATAACGTTGATGACTATACGATTTCAAAAACAATAAAGTCACTTTATCGTTCAGGTCACTTTGACAACATCAAAGCGTTACGCGATGGTAATAACGTTATTTTTAAAGTGACTGAGCGTCCTACTATTAGCTTTATTGAGTTTGAAGGCAATAAAGATATAAAAGACGAGCAGCTTAACGAATCACTCGATCAGCAAGATATTCGCCAAGGTGAACCGCTTGATAAAACCGTTATCGATAATATCGAAAAGGGGTTGGTTGAGTTTTTCCACAGTATTGGTAAATACAATGCCACCGTTGATATTAGCGTAACTAAGCTGCCACGTAACCGTGTAAAGCTTAAGCTAGAATTTGACGAAGGCGAAGCCGCCTCTATTCGTCAAATCAACTTAGTGGGTAACGAATTATTCTCTAACGAAGAGCTTTTAAAGCTTGCTGAATCGCAACAAGATTTACCGTGGTGGCAGTTTATGGGTAGCGACCGTTACCAAAAACAAACCATTGAAGGCGATTTAGAAAAAATTCGCAGCTTTTACTTAGACCGCGGTTACTTACGTTTTAATATCGACTCTACGCAAGTATCAGTAAGTCCTGAGCGTGAATCTGTGTATGTAACTGCTAACTTAACAGAAGGTGTTAAGTACACAGTTAAAGGTTTTGACTTTATCGGTGACTTACTTGGCCGAGAAGAGCTAATCAAAAGCGTTATCCCACTTCGCGCCGGCGAGCTCTACAATGGCTCAGTGGTGACCTCATCTGAAGAGTTTATCAAAAGCTACTTAGCGCGCTTTGGTTATGCCAATGCCGAAGTACGCACAATTCCAGAAATTGATGATGAAAAACAAGAAGTGCAACTTACGCTGTCGGTAAATCCGGGCAAGCGTGTGTACGTACGTCGTATCATCGTTGGTGGTAACCAAAATACTGCTGATGAAGTACTTCGCCGCGAAATGACACAACTTGAAGGTGCGTGGTTATCTAATCAAAATCTTGAGCGCTCAAAGCTGCAAATTCAACGTTTACCGTACATGGAAACTGTTGATTTTAACGTAGTACCAGTACCGGGTGTAGATGACCAAGTAGACGTAGACTTTACAGTAAAAGAGCAATCGGCCGGTAGCTTTAACGCGGGCTTAGCGTATGGCTCATACGCAGGCCTTCAGTTTAATATTGGTGTGACCGAATCTAACTTTTTAGGTACGGGTAATCAAATTGGCTTAAACTTAAATACCTCTACTGGTTCTGAAAGCATTAGCTTGTCGTACACCGACCCTTACTTTACGCCAGATGGTGTATCGCAAGGCAGCAGTATTTTTTACAACAACTACGATGCCAGTAAGTTTAGCTTGGTAGATTATAAATCAACAAGTTACGGTATTGGTACCAATATTGGCTTCCCAATTGATGCGGTAAACCGTGTTAACTTTGGCGTACGTTGGATTCAAGAAGAACTTTCAGAAATTGCCGAGTACGAACAAACACGTGTACTACGCGAAACCTTCTTAGATGAAGAAAACCCAGATGCTGGCTTTGACTTTACTAAATATGAGCTAAGTGTTGGTTGGTCGCGTATCACAGTTAACCGTGGTTTATTCCCAACAGCGGGTTCGCGCCAAACATTAAATTTAACAGCCACAACGCCTAACTCTGATCTTCAGTATTTTAAACTGAACTACGATTCGCGTTTTTACTGGCCAATATCGAATGACCACCGTTGGGTGTTCTCAACACGTGCAGCGCTAGGTTACGGTAATGGTTATGGCTCAACAAACGGTTATGAGCAAACACTGCCATTCCAAGAGTACTTCCGTATAACAGAAATGGAACTACGTGGCTTTGACCGTAATACTATATTACCGCGTGCGGTATCACGTGTTCCTTTATCAATCCCTGGTACGCCAGGTGCTGATGGTACTACAACAGGTAGCATTGGTGGCTCTGATGAGTTTGATATTTTAGTACCGCAAGGGCGTATTGGTGGTAATGCAAAAGCGGTTGCAGGTATGGAGCTAATTGTACCTACGCCGTTCTTAGATGAAGAAAACACCAGTTCTGTACGTACCAGTTTCTTTGTAGATGCTGCCAACGTATGGGATACTGAATTTAACGTTGACCGTTTCCAAAACTTAGCGCCAGATGAGCGTGCTAAGTTAGATGATTACTCTGATCCAATGCGCTTTAGGGTATCAACCGGTTTATCTTTACAATGGATCTCTCCAATGGGTCCAATGCTGATTAGTTTTGCGTATCCATTGCAAAAAGAAGAAGATGACGATACAAAGACCATCAGCTTTAATATTAGTAACACTTTCTAAAGGAGTTTTTTGTGAAAAAATTATTTAAATCAACAGCAGTAGCCGTGTTAGCAACATTGATGATGGGCACCTCTGCAAGTGCATTTGCCCACAAAGTAGGCATTGTTGATATGCAAGAGATCTACAAGCAAATTCCTCAAATGGCTAAAATTGAGCAGTCTTTACAAACTGAGTTTGCTGAGCGTCGTCAAGAGCTTGAAAAACTACAAGGCGACATTCGCTTTGAAGCAGAAAAATTTAAGCGTGAAAGCACTACAATGAGCCAAGCTCAAAAAGATGCACTACGTGATAAAATCCAAGGCATGCAACAAAACCTTGCTGAAAAAGGTCGTCCTTTAGAGCAAGAAATCAAAGCACGTCAAAACCAAGAGCTTGCTAAAGTTCAGGGTTTAATTATTAAAACAATTGAAGAAATTGCTAAAGATGGCGACTTCGATGAAGTTAAAGTTAAAGACACTACTATTTACTTTAACCCTAAAGAAGTAACTGATCTTTCAAGCAAAGTTGTATCAGCAGTTAGTAAGAAATAATCACTCTATGCAAAATTATACGCTTTCGCACATTGCGGAACTTCTAGGCGCCGAGCTTCAAGGTGATGGCGCTTTAGAAATTACAAAAATAGCTACACTTGCAAATGCCCGTTCTGGGCATATTGCATTTTTAGCGAACTCAAAATATCGTACGCAGCTTGAAACCACACAAGCCAGCGCTGTTATTCTTAGCGAAGCCGATGCCCCGTATTTTAGTGGCGCAAAAATCATTGTTGGAAATCCGTATGTGAGCTACGCAAAGCTTGCACAATTTATGGATACAACCCCGCAAGCGGCGCAGCAAGGTATACACGCTAGTGCGACTATTCACCCAAGTGCAACGGTAAGTTCAAGTGCTGCTATTGGCGCAAATGTAGTTATAGAAGCCGGTGCTGTAATTGGTGATAACGCACAAATTGGTCCGAACAGTTTCATCGGTGAACGTGTTAAAATAGGTTCTGGCACAAAGCTTTGGCCGAGTGTGACTATTTATCACGATGTTGAAATTGGCGCTGATTGTTTATTTCAAGCAAACAGTGTGGTTGGCAGTGATGGATTTGGCTATGCAAACGAGCGCGGACAGTGGGTTAAAATTCCTCAGCTAGGCTCTGTGATTATCGGCGACAAGGTTGAAGTGGGCGCAAGCACAACAATTGACCGTGGCGCACTCGATAACACGATTATTCATAGTAATGTGATCATCGATAACCAATGTCAAATAGCACACAACGTTGAAGTTAACTCGGGTACTGCAATTGCAGGCTGTACTGTACTAGCAGGTAGTGTAACCATTGGTAAAAACTGCCAAATAGGTGGCATGACCGCAATTAATGGTCACATGTCAGTATGTGATGGTGTTATAATTACCGGCATGAGTATGGTGACTAAATCGATCACCGAGCCGGGTATTTACTCATCTGGTATGCCCCATACAACTAATAAAGAATGGCGTAAATCAATTGCCCACTTGCGTAATCTTTCAGACATGAAATCACGTCTCAAAGCGCTTGAAGCATTGGCTAAGTCATAACGTTGAACACTAATAAGGATGCTATTTTGGCAAACGAATTAAATAGCCTTGATATTCAAGAAATTTTAAGTTTATTACCACACCGCTACCCGATGCTTTTAATTGATCGTGTAATTGACTTTACGCCTGGCGAGTCACTGCATGCGATTAAAAATGTATCGGTTAACGAGCCTATTTTTACTGGCCACTTTCCAAATCAGCCAATTTTCCCTGGTGTGCTAATATTAGAAGCCATGGCGCAAGCCACCGGTTTATTAGGATTTAAAACAGTAGAAAACCGTAGCGATAACGAGCTTTACTTATTTGCTGCAGTCGATAACGCACGTTTTAAACAGCCAGTTATACCGGGCGATACAATGCATTTGCATGTAGAGTTTTTAAAAGAGCGTCGCAATATATGGAAATTTGCCGCTGAAGCAAGAGTCGACGGCAAGGTTGTATGTAGTGCCGAAATTATGTGTGCGAGAAGAGAGTTTTAATAGTGATCCATTCTACAGCAATAATCGAACCTGGCGCTAAACTAGGCAACAATGTCTCAGTTGGTCCATATAGCTATATTGGCAATGATGTTGTGATCGGTGATGACTGTATTATTGAGTCTCACGTTGTTATTAAAGGGCCATCTACTATTGGTTCTGGCAATCATATTTTTCAATTTGCGTCAGTAGGCGAAGCCTGCCAAGACAAAAAATACAACAACGAACCAACCACTCTTATTATGGGCGATAACAACGTTATACGTGAGTGTGCAACCATTCACCGTGGTACTATTCAAGACCAAGGTGTTACTAAAATTGGTAGCAATAACTTATTTATGGCGTATACCCACGTTGCTCACGATGCCGTAATTGGTAATAACGTTATATTTGCTAATAACGCAAGCGTTGCAGGCCACGTGCATGTAGGCGATTGGGTTATTTTAGGTGGTAACTCAGGTGTGCATCAATTTTGTAAAATTGGTGATCACGCATTTATTGGCATGTACTCAGGCGTTAATAAAGACGTACCGCCATTTGTAACCACCATTGGTATGCCAGCAGGCCCTGCTGCGACCAATAAAGAAGGTATGAAGCGTCGTGGCTTTGAAAGCGACGAAATTATGGCCGTACGCCGTGCTTATAAAGCGTTTTATCGTAAGAGCTTAAGCGTGGACGAAGCGATTGACTCACTTAGTGAAGATGCTGCTAAGTATCCTGCAGTACAAACCATGATTGATTTTGTGAAAAGCTCTGAGCGCGGTATCGTAAGATAAGCGCCTTATGCTTTTTAAAAAAACCACCTAAGAGTAATCGACGGTGGTTTTTTATTGCCTATAAAATATTTTAATTCAGTACACACTCAGCCACGTAAGGTTAACCTTTGCGCGAATTTTTATAATTAAAGCGCATCTATGTCTTTTACTAAGTTAATTTTTACCCTCAGTTTTTTATCAATTTTAGCTGCGTGTAGCAGCCAACCTATAGTTACCTCTGCTAATGGCGAGCTTACTCAGTTAGGTAAAGCCTCTTATTACGCTAATAAATACCATGGTCGCACAACAGCAAACGGCGAAACATTTAGCCAAAATGCATTCACTGCTGCGCATTTAGAATTACCCTTTGGTACAAAAGTGAAGGTTACAAACTTGGCAAATAACAAATCGGTGATCGTGCGAATAAACGATAGAGGCCCGTACGTTAGAGGGCGGGTTATTGATTTATCGTTAGGTATGTTTAAAAAAATTGCCGACCCTAAAGTCGGCGTTATAGATGTATCAATCAGCGTATTAAAACCGAGTAGTTAAGGCAACATAATCGGAATATGTTTCGCTAAGCTCTTTATGAGTGCCTTGCGCTACAAGGCTGCCATTTTCTAGCCAGATAATGTTATCCATTCGTGCTAAAAGAGCAGGGTCGTGGGTAATGGTAAGTACGCTTGCGTTACTCATTACCTGCATAATAGCGTTCATTACCGTTTGCTTAGACTGGTTATCAAGCCCTTCTGTAGGCTCATCAAGTACTAAAATGGCAGGGTTTTGTAATAAAGCTTGCGCAATGGCGATGCGTCTTGATTGGCCTTGAGAAACACTTCTCCCCCCTGTGCCTAAACGGGTTTTTAAACCATCTTGTAGCTCATTAAACCAAGGTTTGAGCTGTGCAAGGTTAATGGCTTTAAGCATTTCTTCTTTTGTGGCGCTTGGCTTTGCATAGCGTAAGTTTTCACTTAATGTGCCATCAAAAATATGATGCTGCTGCGCGAGTATATTAATAACGCTTGCGCGGGTGTTGCTGCTTAGTGCGTGGAGTTCTTCTGCGTTATTTTCATCGCTTAGCCTAATACTGCCTTGCTGCACTGGCCATAAACCGGTGAGTAGATTAACCAAGGTGCTTTTACCACTGCCGCTTCTGCCTACAATCGCCACTTTTTGCTGTGCCTTAAGGGTAAAGCTGATATTAGTTAAAGCACTGTGCTCCTGGTATTTATAGCCAATGTTATTAAGCGCCAAAGTTGTATTGTTTTTATCAAACTGCATCTCAATTAACTCAGCGCTATTAGCTTCTTGCGCTGTGACTTTATCTTCCAGTGTAAATAGTCGCTCAGCGGCTTTGAGTACAGTGGGCAGCTCTATAAATGCATTGGGCAACAGTAATACAGTTTCAAAGCTTGCTAATATAAATAGGCTTAACATAGCAAGCTCAACATTTACCATAGCGCCGCTGTAAACCAAAGGCACAATAGTGACTATGGCGCCAAGCATAGCTAGCTGCACAACCAGCAAACTTAAACCGTCGCTATTTGCGAGTGCTTTATGGCGACTATAAAGTTGTTGATTATACTGCTCGTTTAGTTCATTACATTTTGAAATTTGCCCAGCACGTGCCTGATAAATACTCAGCTCTCTAAGGCCGGTTAGGGTGTCAGAAAGCTCTGCTCTAAGTTGTGCACTGAGCTGTGTTTCTTTATGGCTATTTTTATTTAATTTAGCACTTAACAGCGCAGGTAAAACAACACCAATTAATAAAATGCCTATAAAGCAAATAAGCGCAACATTGGCGTTATAGGCCGCCATAAACACCATAATTATGGGCACACTCAACAGCGCTACCAGCATAGGTAGTAATATGTTTAAGTAAAACTTATCAAGCGCATCCACATCATTTTGTAAGCGGTTAACTAAATCGGCGCTGCGGCTCATTGCTAAATCTACATTGTTTAGCTTACTTAGCGTGGCAAACATATTAACGCGTATTTCACTAAGCAATAAAAACGTCGCGTTATGTGTTACTAAGCGCTCACCATAGCGTGATGCAGTTCGTACAATCGCTAAAAATCGAATGGTTCCTGCAGGTGTAAAGTAATTCATTTGTATGCCTGCGATACCCGCTGCCGCCATTGAAGCTAAAAACCACCCCGATATAGCGAGTAAGCCCACGTTTGCAAGTACCGTTAACGTCGCTAAAAAAGTACCCAGTAGCATGGCTTTATAATGCGGTCGGCAAAGCTTTAATAGCCTAATAAAATTAGTCATTGTTTGCTCCTTGCGCTTGTAAATTAAGGAGTGATTTAAATGCGCCTTGTTGTTGCTCAAGTTGGCTGTAAGTACCTTGCTGTGCTATTTCGCCATTTTTCATAACAAGGATACTGCTTGCGTTTTTCACTGTATTTAGCCGGTGGGCAATGACCAACACTAAGTGGTTTTTAGCGTAATTATTTATAGCCTGCTGAATAAGCTGCTCGGTTTGGCTATCAAGGTGGGCTGTCGGTTCGTCAAGCACTAAAATAGGCGCTTGTTTTAAAAACGCCCGTGCAAGGGCTATACGCTGCTTTTGACCGCCAGAGAGTCCTTCACCTTGCTCACCTATCAGGGTGTCGAACCCATTCTCTAACGTGTTTATAAAATCTAAGGCGCCCGCTTGGTGTGCCGCTTGCTCAAGCTCTAGTTGCGTAGCGGCTGGCTTGGCTATTTTTATGTTGTCGCTAATGCTTTGATAAAAAAGCGTTGGGGTTTGCGGGATCCACGCAATTGCGTTTTGTAATGTACTTATGCTTGTAGCATCAAGTGGTTTATTATTAATGCTTATTTGTTCAATCACCTGCGGATGAAACCCTAATAAACAATCAAATAAAGTACTTTTACCTGAGCCACTTGCACCTACTACTGCCACCAGCCCTTTAGCGGGTAGCGTAAGGTTTATATTTTTTATGCCTTCGTTACTGTTTGGGTAGGTAAAGTTTAAGTTGTGTATGTTTATTGAGCTTATATGCTCCTCAAACTTTGTTTCATGTTGCTGTGATTGCTCAGGAAGTGGGGCATTTAAAATAGTGACCATATCGGCCGCTGCGCTTATACCTTGCAAACGGGCATGGTAGTGGCTGCCTAATTGGCGCAGTGGTAAGTAAAATTCTGGGGCAAGTAGTAAAACAACAAAGCCGGTTGCAAAATCAAGCGTGCCAAAAAACAGTCTAAAACCAATGATTACCGCTACCAGTGCCACACTAATTGTGGCTAAAAATTCCAGCGCAAATGATGATAAAAAGGCAATTTTTAAAACACCGAGTGTAGCGTGCCTAAAGTCATCAGAAATTTTGGCTATTTGTTTAAGCTCTTTTTGCGTTGCGTTAAATAATTTAAGTTGTGTTAAACCTTGTACGCGGTCAAAAAAGTAATTACCTAGTACGGCCAGTTGCTGCCATCTTTTTTGATTTAACGCCTCGGCCTTTGAGCCCACCAAAATCATAAAAAACGGAATAAGCGGAGCGGTTAATAAAAATATTAAGCCTGCTTTATAGTCGGTTGGAAAAATAACCACCAATATTGCCAGCGGAATAAGCGCGCTATAAGCAACGCCAGGCAAGTATTTAGCGTAGTAGTCGTGCAGTGCTTCAACGCCATCGTGCACGGTGTTGAGCGTGGCTCCTTGGCCGTGTTGTTCAATATAACTTGGGCCAAGTTGCGTTAATTTGGTTAATAAGGTTTGGCGCATAGCCGACTTTATTTTAAGTGCCGCATAAGCACTGAGCCTTTCACTGATAGCTAAAAACAGGGCTCTGAGTAAAATAATACCCGCAAGTGGCCAAAGAAAGTGGGTTACTTGGCTAAGGCTTGCACCTTCAAACATTACGTTATGAATAGTTTGTGCCAGTAAATAGGCGCCTGCAATCATTAAAATAGCGTTAAATGTGCCCAGTGCAATACTTAACTTTAACCATGCACCCGCAGGCTTACTTTGCCGTTTTAAAAAAGCGCGCAGAGATTGCTGCTGCGCGCGATTTGGTCGGGGATTAGTCGTCATCTTTAGTGTTGTTAGCTTCGTTTAGTAAATCGTGCATCGGTTGTTCATCATCAGCTATGCTGTTTTTATTTTGATGAAACTCGTACCACATTACATTTATAACACCTAAGGTACAGGCTAAAAGTACACCTAAAATCCAAGCGAAATACCACATAATTTAGTCTCCTTAGTAGCTACCGTGCGTGTTGTTTTCAATTTCGTCTACCGTTACTCTGCGCCACATTTTTACGTAACACCAGGTGGTGTAGGCCAAAATTAACGGAATAAATATAACAACAGCAACAAACATAATATTAAGCGTTCTGTGGCTCGACACCGCATCCCAAATAGTTAAGCTAATATCTGGGTTATTAACAGATGGCATAATAAATGGGAACAGCGACACACCCGCCGTCATAATAACGCCAATTAACATAATGCTGGTTGAAATAAGCCCAAGCGCTGGCTTGTTTAGTTTAGAGAACAGTAAAGCACTGAGTGCCATAACAAAGCCTAAAATAGGGAAAGTCATTGTCCATGGGCGCTCGCTATAATTATTAAGCCACGCACCTTGCGCTGTGCTTACAACTTTTGCCAACGGATCTGCATGGCTTTGCGTATCAGGCATAGAAACAATTTGGTAGCCATTTATGTTTGCCACCCAAAAACCCGCAGCCGCAAACAGTACAATAAATACCACTAATGCGTAGCGGCCATATTGCGCTGAGCGCTCTGCAACGGCATCTGCTGTGCGCAGTTGTAGCCACATGCCTGCATGGGCAATTAACATAGTGATACTAATTAAACCTGCCAGTAGGCCAAATGGGTTGAGTAAGCCAAAAAACGAGCCTTGGTAACTTACACGCAGTAAGTTATCAATATTAAACGGTACACCTAAAAATAAGTTACCAAATGCCACACCAAATACTAAAGCCGGAATGGCGCTGCCTGCAAATAAGCCCCAATCCCAGTTATTACGCCAGCGTTTAGAGTCTATTTTTGAGCGGTAATCAAAACCTAAAGGTCTAAAAAATAGCGCAAATAAGACCAGCATCATAGCAAAGTAAAAGCCCGAAAATGCGGCGGCATACACCATAGGCCACGCTGCAAATAAAGCGCCGCCTGCGGTAATAAACCATACTTGGTTACCGTCCCAGTGGGCGCCAATGGTGTTGATTACCGTGCGGCGCTCTGAGTCTGTTTTACCAACTAGGCGAAGCAGCATCGCTACGCCCATATCCATGCCATCGGTAATTGCAAAGCCTATTAGCAGTACGCCAATGAGCAACCACCACAGCATTTTTAATGTTTCATAATCAAAAATCATAATTGCTCTCCTGCGTCTTTATCTGCTTTGTTTGGTAACTCAAAGTGATACTTACCTGTATATAACGAGCTTGGGCCTTGTTTAATAAAGCGCACCATTAACCAACCTTCTACAATGGCAAGGCCAGTGTAAAAAATAATAAACCCAGTTAAGCTAATTAAAATATCGTTTACCGTCAGTGACGAGGTCGCTAAAAAGGTCGGTAATATTTCTGATATAGCCCAAGGCTGGCGACCATATTCAGCAACGATCCAACCAAATTCTATTGCAATCCATGGTAGTGGAATACTTAATACTGCAGCCCACAGTAGCCAACGTTTTTGCTCAATAATACGGTGTGCGTTGTAATAAAATGCCAATACAAACACGGCCAGCATAGCTACACCACAGGCCACCATAATCCTAAATGACCAAAACATAGGCCCCACTTTAGGGAACGAGTCTTTAACTGCCATTTGAATGTGCTCTTCTGTGGCATCTACTACATTGGGGGTATAGCGTTTTAGCAGCAAGCCATAACCTAAATCGGCTTTAAGAGAGTCAAATTTAGCTATGTTTTCTTCGCTGTCATCGCCATTTCTTAGCTTTTGGAGGTATTCGTACGCTATCATGCCGTTACGAATGCGTACCTCGTGTTTTTTCTCTAAATCAGAAATACCAATAACTTGTTCATCTAAAGAGCGGGTAGCAATAATACCTAGTGCGTAGGGTATTTTTACTGCTGCATGCGTTACCTGCTCATCTGAATCAGGAAAACCAAGCGCGGTAAACGCAGCAGGTGCTTCTTCGGTGTGCCATTCAGCTTCTATGGTGGCAAGTTTTACTTTTTGAACTTCGCCTACCTCGTAGCCTGATTCGTCACCTAATAAAATGACACACAATATAGATGCTAAACCAAAGCCCGATGCCACCGAGAACGAGCGCTTAGCAAAGGCTAAATCGCGACCTTTTAATATGTACCAACTACTAATGCCCAGTACAAACATAGAAGCGGCTACGTAACCTGCCGATACAGTATGAATAAACTTAACCTGCGCCACAGGGTTAAATACAAGCTCTGCAAAGCTGGTCATTTCCATGCGCATGGTTTGATAATTAAACTCTGCCCCTACCGGATTTTGCATCCAACCATTAGCAATCAAAATCCACAGCGCCGACATATTAGTACCTAGCGCCATTAAAAATGTAGCGCCCAAATGTTGGCGCTTAGTTAACCTATCCCAGCCTAAAAAGAACATACCCACAAAGGTCGACTCTAAAAAGAACGCCATTAAGCCTTCAATAGCGAGCGGGGCGCCAAATACATCGCCTACGTAATGCGAGTAATAAGACCAGTTAGTACCAAACTCAAACTCCATGGTCAGGCCCGTTGCCACCCCAATAGCAAAGTTAATACCAAACAATTTTCCCCAAAACTTAGTCATATCACGATAAATTTCGCGACCGGTCATAACATAAACCGATTCCATAATAACTAAAATCCAGGTCATACCTATGGTTAAAGGTACGAATAAGAAATGGAAGAGTGCGGTAACAGCAAACTGCAATCGCGATAGATCCACAAAGGTTTCATCTATCATTTTTGGCTCCTTGAGGGTGACGGGTTAACAAGGCAATTAATAATTGGCAAAGTTAAAATTAATGAACTTTCAGTAATTACTGAAAGTTTGGAATATTATTTACGTTTGCACAATTTTTGTCAATAAACATATTAGAAAAAGTTAATATATATTCACCATGCTACATCAGTATGAAATACAAACAATCGTTTGGTACTAAATTAGTTACAAATAATCGTTAATTTAAAGCGTTTAACCAAACATTAAAACACGGTAAACTAACCGCTATGAACGCCTGATAAATAAAGTCGAATGAATAAAGAGAAAAAACAACTACGTATTGGTATTGTGGCAGGTGAGCTGTCGGGCGATATTTTAGGCGAAGGCTTAATTAAAGCACTTAAAACGCACTTTCCAGATGCCATATTTGAAGGCATTGCAGGGCCAAAAATGCAGGCGCAAGGCTGTAAAACGCTTTACGACATGGACGAGCTCTCGGTAATGGGGCTGGTTGAAGTATTAGGGCGTTTACCGCGTTTACTTAAAATACGTAAGCAGCTGGTGCAGCACTTTAAAGATAACCCACCCGATGTATTTATCGGTATTGATGCGCCCGATTTTAACCTACGGGTAGAAAAGCCTTTAAAAGATGCCGGTATTAAAACCATTCAATACGTAAGCCCGTCGGTTTGGGCATGGCGCGAAAAACGCATTCATACCATTAGTGCTGCCACAAATTTAGTGCTTGCTTTGCTGCCGTTTGAAAAAGAATTTTACGATAAGCACCAAGTACCGTGTACATTTGTAGGGCACACCTTAGCTGACGATATAGCGCTTGAGCACGACGATAGCCAAGCTCGCCAAGAACTTGGCCTAAATACCGACGACAAAGTACTGGCTTTACTGCCAGGTAGCCGTGGCTCAGAAGTAGGCTTGCTCAGCGAAACCTATATAAATACAGCTGCGCAGTTACAAGCGCAAAACCCAGATCTTAAAATAGTGGTACCGCTGGTTAACGAAAAACGCAAAGCGCAATTTAGTGAAATTTTAAATGCCACTGCACCAAATTTAAATGTAAACCTACTCGATGGTCAGTCAAAACTAGCCATGCAAGCAGCCGATGCCATTTTACTGGCATCAGGCACAGCAACGCTCGAAGGCATGCTGTATAAAAAGCCTATGGTGGTGGGTTATAAAATTAAGCCAATGAGCTATTGGATTTTTAAAACCTTGTTTACCTTTAACATTAAATATTTTTCACTGCCAAACTTATTAGCCGATGAAGAACTCGTGCCGGAGTTTTTACAAAGTGAATGTAACGTGGCTAATTTAACGGGCGCACTTACGCCTATGCTAAATACCGATAATAAAGAACTAAAAGCACGCTTTTTAGCCATCCACGAAAAAATTAGATTAAATGCCAGCAAACAAGCAGCTAATGCTGTGGCGGAGTTAATAAATGCAAATTGAACGACCCAACGTAACCTTAATTGCCGGTGTAGATGAAGTAGGGCGTGGCCCGCTTGTCGGCGATGTTGTTACCGCTGCGGTAATACTTGACCCAGCGAATCCTATTGCAGGTTTAGCTGATTCTAAAAAGCTAACCGATAAAAAGCGCCAAGCACTGGCTATAGAAATAAAACAAAAAGCGCTGTGTTATGCCATTGGTCGTTGTAGCCCATCAGAAATTGACGAGTTAAACATTTTGCATGCAACTATGCTTGCAATGACACGTGCAGTTGAGGGGTTAAGTACGCAACCAGAGTTTGTATTTGTAGATGGTAACCGCTTACCTAAATTAGCTATGCCGGCTCAAGCAGTTGTTAAAGGCGATAGTTTAGTGGCTGAAATTTCAGCAGCCTCTATTTTAGCCAAAGTAGCGCGTGATGATGAAATGCTTGAGCTTGATACACGCTACCCGCAATACGGGTTTGCAGGGCACAAAGGGTATCCAACTAAAGCACATTTTGCAGCGCTTGAGCAATACGGCGCTATTGAAGAGCACCGTAAAAGTTTTAAGCCGGTACAACGTGTGCTAATGCAAGCAAAGGGCGAGGCATAAATAATGGCCGCTCCAGATTTTGTACATTTACGGGTTCACTCAGACTTTTCAATGGTTGATGGCTTAGCTAAAACCAAGCCTATTGTTGCTAAAGCGCAAGAGCTTGAAATGCCCGCGCTGGCAATTACCGATCAAATGAACTTTTGTGGTTTAGTGCGTTTTTATGGCGCAACCCACAGTGCCGGTATTAAACCCATAGTGGGAGCCGATTTTTGGTTGCGCAGCCCAGAGTTTCCAGATGAGCCAAGCCGTATTACGTTGCTAGCTAAAAACAACGACGGTTATAAAAACATTACCTTATTAATATCTGAAGCTTACCAACGCGGGCATATATTTCATCGCCCAGTGATTGACCGAGAATGGCTAGTTAAGCACAAAGAAGGGCTTATTATTCTCTCAGGCGCAAAAGATGGTGACTTAGGTAAAGCCTTATTAAAAAATAACCCAGGCGTTATTGAATCTGTAGTGAGCTTTTATAAGCAGCATTTTAGCGATCATTACTATTTAGAGCTTATTCGCACCGACCGCCCGCTTGAAGAAGACTACCTGCATATGGCAGTAGAGCTTGCAGCAAAAGAGCAGCTGCCCGTTGTTGCCACAAACGAAGTGGTTTTTTTAAAGCCCGAAAACTTTGAAGCGCACGAAATTCGTGTGGCTATTTTTGACGGTTACACCCTTGATGATAAACGCCGCCCTAAACGATTTTCACAAGAGCAATACCTAAAAACGCCTGAGCAAATGGCAGAGCTATTTAGCGATATTCCTGAAGCGCTGCAAAATACGGTA
Organism: Pseudoalteromonas sp. P1-30; assembly: GCF_001400005.1. Classification (NCBI taxonomy): domain Bacteria; kingdom Pseudomonadati; phylum Pseudomonadota; class Gammaproteobacteria; order Alteromonadales; family Pseudoalteromonadaceae; genus Pseudoalteromonas; species Pseudoalteromonas sp. P1-30. The sequence continues at coordinate 130,607 of NZ_LKBC01000011.1, read as the reverse complement.
GAAATAGCCAAACGCTGTAACGTAACGGTGCAACTAGGCACTTACTTTTTGCCTGATTACCCAACCGGCTCGTTAAAAATTGAAGACTTTTTAGTTAAAGTTTCAGAAGACGGCCTTGAAGAGCGCCTGCAGTTTTTATTCCCTGATGAACAAGAGCGACAAGAAAAACGAGGCGAATACGACGAGCGGTTAAAAGTAGAGCTTGGTGTAATTAACCAAATGGGTTTCCCAGGCTACTTCTTAATCGTAATGGAGTTTATTCAGTGGAGTAAAGATAACAATATTCCAGTGGGGCCGGGGCGTGGTTCGGGTGCGGGTTCATTAGTGGCATATGCCCTAAAAATTACCGACCTCGACCCGCTTGAATTTGATTTACTCTTTGAGCGATTCTTAAACCCTGAACGTGTATCAATGCCCGATTTCGATGTCGATTTTTGTATGGACAGGCGTGATGAGGTAATTGACCATGTATCGGCATTGTATGGCCGTGATGCGGTATCACAAATTATTACCTTTGGTACCATGGCTGCAAAAGCGGTTATACGCGATGTAGGCCGTGTACTTGGCCACCCTTATGGTTTTGTTGATCGTATTTCTAAGCTGATCCCAGGGGATCCCGGCATGACGCTTGCCAAAGCGTTTGAGGTAGAGCCGCGTTTACAAGAAGCCTACGATGGCGACTCAGAGGTAAAAGATTTAATCGATATGTGTCGCATCCTAGAAGGGTGTACACGTAATGCCGGTAAACATGCCGGTGGTGTTGTAATATCGCCGACGACCATTACCGACTTTGCTGCACTTTATTGCGATGACGAAGGTAAGTTTCCGGTAACACAGTTTGATAAAAACGATGTAGAAACCGCAGGCCTTGTTAAGTTCGATTTCTTGGGCTTACGTACCTTGACCATTTTGCAGTGGGCTGTGGATATGACCAACGAGCGCATGAAGCGCGAAGGCAAAGCGCCCGTTGATATAAATACCATTCCACTGGATGATAAAAAAAGTATAGAGCTATTACTGCGCGCCGAAACAACCGCGGTATTCCAGCTAGAATCGCGCGGCATGAAAGACCTCGTACGCCGATTAAAGCCCGATTGCTTTGAAGATATGATTGCATTGGTAGCCTTGTTCCGCCCAGGCCCACTGCAATCAGGCATGGTAGATAACTTCATCGACCGTAAGCTTGGCCGAGAAGAAATTTCTTACCCAGATGCCCAATACCAACACGAAAGCTTAAAGCCCATACTTGAGCCTACTTACGGCATTATTTTGTACCAAGAACAAGTAATGCAAATTGCCCAAGTACTAGCAGGCTATACGCTTGGTGGCGCCGACATGCTTCGTCGTGCAATGGGTAAGAAAAAACCTGAAGAAATGGCCAAGCAGCGTTCAACCTTTGAAGAAGGCGCACGCAATAATGGTATAGACGGCGAACTGGCAATTAAAATTTTCGACCTGGTAGAAAAATTCGCAGGTTATGGTTTTAATAAATCTCACTCGGCAGCGTATGCACTGGTTTCGTACCAAACGCTGTGGATGAAAACGCACCATCCGGCAGAATTTATGGCTGCGGTAATGTCGGCCGATATGGATAACACCGACAAAATAGTAATCTTGGTGGATGAATGTGAAAACATGAAGCTCACCTTATTACCGCCTGATGTAAACGCCGGAGAATTTAAGTTTACGGTAAACCTGCAAGGTGAAATTGTTTACGGTATTGGTGCTATTAAAGGCGTAGGTGAAGCGCCGGTAGAGGCCATTTTAGAAGCGCGCGCAAAAGGCGGCCCATTTAAAGATTTATTTGATTTTTGTGCCCGTGTAGATTTAAAACGCTTAAATAAACGTGTAACCGAAAAATTAATTTACGCCGGTGCACTTGATCAACTCGGGCCAGAGAAAACCCAAGCAGGGCGTGCTACATTACTGGCAAGTTTAAAAGATGCCATGCGCGCTGCCGATCAGCACAACAAAGCTGAGCAACTTGGGCAAAGCGATTTATTTGGCTTACTGGCCACCGAGCCTGATGAAGTTGAGCAAGCCTTTATTAAAGCCACGCCGCTTACCGATAACCAATGGCTTGATGGCGAAAAAGACACGCTAGGCCTTTATTTAACAGGGCATCCTATAAATCAGTATCGCCGTGAACTTAGACATTACACAAGCGGCAAGCTGGTGGATTTACAGCCAACAAATCGTGATGTACTCTCTACGGCGGCGGGTTTAGTTATTTCAGCGCGGACATTAATTAATAAAAAAGGAAATCGTTGGGGCTTAATAACTTTAGATGACAAGAGCGCCCGTATTGATGTACGCTTGTTTCCTGAACAGTTCGAAATGTACCAAGAAATGCTTCAAGTAAACAATATCTTGGTAATATCTGGACAGGTCAGCTTTGATAACTTCTCCGGTGGCATTACAATGACCGCCAGAGAAATAAACACCATTGCTCAAGCGCGTGAAAAACGCATTAAAGCGATTAAAATGACGCTGAACATGGTGCAAATCGAGGCAGGTTTCTTCGATAAATTACAAAAAGTACTCGAACCTTATAAAATGGGAACGTGTCCGATCAAGGTTTATTACCAGCGCCCCGATGCGTTGGCTCAATTAACCCTAGGGATCGAATGGTGTGTTACGCCGAGCGACGACTTAATTCATAAGTTATCACTCATGGCGGCACAAGATGTAGAACTAGAATTTAACTGATTAGGTAGTTTAGAGCATGAGCCTCAATTATCTTGATTTTGAGCTTCCGATTGCAGAATTAGAAGCAAAAATTGAAGAATTACAAAGCATAAGCCGCGCTGGCGAATTAGACCTTGAGTTAGAAGAGGAAGTCAGCAAATTAAAAGAAAAAAGCGCTAAGCAAAAAGAGGAAATATTCTCAAATTTAGGCGCTTGGCAAGTATCGCAGTTAGCGCGTCATCCGTTGCGTCCTTACACTCGAGATTATATCGAGCGCATTTTCACGGAATTTGACGAGTTTGCAGGCGATCGTACTTTTGCTAACGATCCGGCTATTTTAGGCGGTGTTGCACGTTTAGATGGCGAACCAGTAATGGTGATTGGCCAGCAAAAAGGGCGTGATACAGCTGAAAAAATTAAACGTAACTTTGGTATGCCAAAACCAGAAGGCTACCGCAAAGCGCTACGTTTAATGGAAATGGCCGAGCGTTTTAAAATGCCAATTATGACCTTTATCGACACCCCAGGGGCATACCCAGGTGTGGGCGCTGAAGAGCGCGGTCAGTCTGAGGCAATTGCACGTAACCTAAAAGTAATGGCGGCACTTAAAGTACCCACAATTTGTACGGTTATTGGCGAAGGCGGCTCTGGTGGTGCATTAGCCATTGGTGTTGGCGACAGAGTTAACATGTTGCAATACAGCACGTACTCAGTAATTTCGCCAGAAGGCTGTGCTTCAATTTTATGGAAAAGCGCCGATAAAGCACCACTTGCCGCAGAGGCAATGGGTGTAACTGCAGAGCGCGTTAAAGAGCTCGATTTAATTAATAACTTAGTTGAAGAGCCTTTAGGCGGTGCACACCGCAATTACGATGCAATGGCACGTAACTTAAAAACACGTTTAAAACGTGACCTTGCTGACTTACAAGCGCTATCGCTTGAAGACATGCTTGATCAACGCTACAAACGTTTAATGTCGTTTGGTTACTGCTAATTAGCTAACCAACGCATTTATTGTTAAAAAAGGCCGCTTATGCGGCTTTTTTGTTTTAAAATACTGCAAACATTAAATTTATAGCGTATCCATGCAAGCATCACCTATTTATCAGCACGTTAAACACGCCCTTGAGCACTTTTTTAGGCACCAGCAATATAACTTTACGGTGGCGCTTTCGGGTGGCGTGGATTCGGTGGTATTGCTTCATGTAATGCACTTTTTAAAACAAGCGCAACCAAAGCTAAACGTAAACGCGATTTATGTTAATCATGGTTTAAGCCAATACGCGAATGACTGGCAGCGCTTTTGCCAAAACTTGTGCGCTGAGCTAAATGTACCGTTTAATGCCGCGCAGGTAACAATAAACCCAAAAACACGAACAAGCCTTGAAGCGCAGGCACGTGAGGCGCGTTACAAAGCACTTGATGAGCTAAGCCCCGCGGGCAGTGTTATTTTGCTGGGTCAGCATTTAAACGATCAAATAGAAACGTTTTTACTGCGGTTAAAGCGTGGCTCTGGCTTAAAAGGGTTAGGCGCAATGCAAAAAATGCGTGAATTACAAAGCGGGCGAATATGCTACAGGCCGCTTTTAAACATAACGCGCAGTGATATAGAGCACTTTGCCACAGAGTTTAATATTACGCACATTACTGATGACTCAAATACCGATGAGCGTTTTGATCGTAACTTTTTACGTGCACGTGTAGTGCCTTTACTTGCAAAGCGTTTTAAAGGTTTTGAGCACTGTACTGGGCGCAGCATTGAGTTACTACAGCAACAACAAGCGCTACTTGATGAGTACACTGAACTTGATTTAAAACAAAGCGTAAACGCCCATCAAGCACTGAGCGTTAACCAACTAACCACCTACAGCGACGTGCGCATAACCAATGTGGTTCGTGCGTGGCTTAGCTTATTTACCCAAGTAATGCCCTCACAAAAGCAACTTTTGCAAATAATTAACCAAGCCATAAATGCGCAGGCTGATGCGCAAATGCAAGTTGATTTAAGCGAGGGACAAATACGACGCCATCAAGGGTATTTGTATTTTGTTACACCACACATATTATTAGCCGATGAAGCGCTAACGAGCAATGAGCTAGCGCTTGATGATGGGCGCGTTTTAATAAAGCAACAAGGTAAAGGCCTACGTGCCCCTTTACCAAACGAGCAAGTCACCGTGCGCTTTAATTGTAATAGTGCGCGTATAAAGCCGTTAAAAAAGCCAGGCAGCAATACGCTTAAACACTGGTTTAAAGATGCAAAAGTAGCCCCGTGGCTAAGGGAGCGTGTGCCTTTAATATTTTATAACGACGAGCTTGTGCAAGTTGTTGGTTATTTTGTAAGTGAAAAACACCAAGACGAAAACGGCATTTTTTGGGAGTGTAAATAAATGAAAGATCAGCCACATGTAGGCTTATCGCTAGTTAGCAAAGCGCCAATGGGTATGTTAATAACAGCGTTAGTTGCTGTTATAGCCAATGTATTACTAGAGCTTAATATTATTACATTAGGTTATGCCGTTGTGGGCGGGGTGGTATCGGCGGTATTACTGCTTGCCTACTGGTTAGGTAAAGGCGGGTTATTTTTTATTTTAGGCGTAAGTTTACCATTGGTTTTAGTGTTATTTACCCCGCTTGCAAGCATAACAGCATTGCTTAATTTAGTGAGCGGCTTCTTTTTTGGCTTTTGTGCGGCCTTGTTTGTTTATAAATTACTGGCTAATAAATAATTAATTTGTAATAAAAAAGCCTAGCGGGGGAAGCTAAGCTTTTATAAATAATAGAGTTATATAAATACTAATATGCTTTTGCACAGTTGCGCCCAGAGGCTTTTGCCTTATATAAGCCTTTATCGGCTCTTGCAAATATTGCTGTTTCGCAATCTTGGCTATTGGCTAGGGTAAAGCCAATGCTGGTGGTTACTTTGTACTTAGACATTAAACTTGAGTTTCTGACTAAGTGCATAATGCGCTCAGCAACCACTTTGTTTGTTGTAAACTCGGGGTCTTCAATAATCAGCGAAAACTCATCGCCACCAAACCTAAACACGGAGTCGGTGCCGCGTATACTGCTGCAAAGTACCTGCGAAAACTCTTTTAAAACATCGTCACCTACTTTATGGCCATAGTTATCGTTTACTTGCTTAAAGTTATCTAAATCAAGCAGCATTAAACTAAAAGGGCGCTGGTAACGGCGGCAGTTTTCGAGCTTTTGCGATAACATGTCATTAAATTGGCTACGGTTATTTAACCCGGTAAGCGCATCTTTTGTGGCAAGTTTTAACACTCGGCTGTACATCATTGCGTTACGCAGTGGGTACACAAGGGCGCTGTGCAAGGCACGTAATTTGTTTTCAATCGCTTTACTAATAGGGTATTGGCTAAAGTAAATTAGCTGTCCTAAGTGCTCGCGACCAATAGCTAAATCGTAAGAGTACGGGCTAGTGTTCGTGTTGCTATCTGAGGTTTGTGCTGTGCCGAGCGTTGATTGAAACTGCAGCCCTGAAAAGTTAAGTAGCTGTTTGGCAAATTTTGCATAAATAGCCAATACATCTTCTATTACTAGGCTTGTTTGTAGCTCGGTAACTAAATCGTGCGTTGCCGCTGTTTCGTTTGTGTGTGTTTGCTCTGCCGAAAACGGCAAAAAATCGCCGCGCCCAGACACGCGTTGTGTCAAAATATGGACATTTTCCATTAAAATCTTCCCCCAGGGTGTTACTTTGCAATAACTAAGCTATTTTTATGCCATATTTTAAAATTGCTTGATAAACATATGGTTGCTATATTTAAAGTTCATTCCGTAGTTTAATTGACGCTGGAGGCCGAATTTGCAAAGTATAAACGCTCAAATTTTTGGCTTGTTAGTGGCGGCGGTGCTTTTTGTATGGTTTTTTAAGCGCATTGGCTTGCCGCCTATTTTGGCGTATTTAGCAACAGGCGTTTTAGCGGGCAGCCATGGCATTGGTTGGCTTGCGCAATCTCACGAAATAGAGTTTATTGCTGAGCTGGGCATCGTGTTTTTATTGTTTAGTTTAGGGCTCGAATTTTCTATATCGCGGCTAATGGCCATGCGCAATATTGTGTTTGGACTGGGCTCGTTACAAGTTGGTGTTACCAGCTTGCTCTTCATTATTATTTTATATTGTTTAAATTTTAGCTTACTCACTAGTTTTACCATTGGCACAATTATGGCGCTTTCTTCAACCGCGGTGGTGGTTAAGCTATTAAAAGAAACTGGCGAACTAAACCAGCGCCGTGGGCAGCTGGCGGTGGGCGTATTACTGTTTCAAGATATTGCCGTTGTGCCCCTACTTATTATTTTGCCATTGTTTGCCTCAAGCGATTCGCAAAGTATTAGTTGGGCGCTGGCATTTGCGCTTACAAAAGGCGCGTTTGTGTGCTTATTACTGTGGGCGATTGGTAAATGGGTGCTGCCTAAAGTATTTAAAGAAATAGCGCAGGTACGAACCGATGAGCTGTTTGTGCTTACCACAATTTTGGTGGCGTTATTTGCCGGCTTTTTAACTTACATGTTTGGTTTATCAATGGCGCTTGGGGCATTTTTAGCCGGCATGATGCTAGGAGAGAGCCATTACCGCCATCAACTCGAGGCTGATATTAGGCCATTTCGCGATATTTTAATGGGGCTGTTTTTTGTAACTGTGGGGATGCAGCTCGATATTTTATTTGTGCTTTCGCATGGTTTTGTAATTATTGGCGCGTTATTTGGCTTGTTAATATTAAAAATTACCGTGCTGGCATTAAGTGCCAGATTAATGCATGAGCGCAATCAAGACTCGCTAGCCTGCGGCGTTATGCTGTGGCAAATGGGAGAATTTGGGTTTGTGCTTATTGCTTTGGCAGGTCAGCATGAGTTGCTCAATTCAGAGCAAGCGTCGTTTTTAATTGCCTTAGGGGTGCTTTCGATGGCGCTAACCCCGTTTTTAATTGATAAAACCCCACTAATTTTAAAGCAATTAGGTATTTTAGATCACCCCAGTATGGCGAGGGAGAGCGAGCCTAAAAGTAGCATCTTATATAACGATCACGTGGTTATTTGTGGCTTTTCACGCGTAGGACAAACTATAGCGCGATTTTTAAAACCCGAAGCCATAGATTACGTTGCCATAGAAAGTAACCCTATTTTAGTACAAGAGGGCAAAGCCGCAGGCGAGCCAGTAATATTTGGCTATGTAAAACAAAAAGATATTTTAAAGTGCGCAGGGGTAGAGCGAGCACGGTTAGTGATTATTACCTTTACAGAGCTTGAGCATGCCCACGTTGTAATAGACGCAATAAAGCAACTTGCACCCAACGTTAAAATACTAATAAGAACCCGCGACGACAGCCAATTAAACAACTTAAAAGAGTTGGGTGTTACTGAGGTGGTGCCTGAGTCGTTAGAGGCAAGCTTAATGTTGGTTTCGCATGTGTTGTCGATGTCGGGTGTACCGATGACACGTATTGTGCGCCGTGTTAGTAAAGAGCGCCGTAATCGCTACCCGCTTATGCAAAGTTTTTACGCCGGTTACTTTAAAGATAATGAAGAAACCTCCTCTGAGCGCTTAGAATATTTGCACGTAGTTGCGTTGCCAGATCAAGCCTATGCGGTGGATAAAACAATAGATGAGCTTAACTTATCTAAACGCCGCGTGACTGTAAAAGCTTTGCGCCGAGAGGGGCAAGAAATAGACGACCCATCAACCAGCACCACATTGTGCGCAAACGATGTACTGGTATTGCAAGGTAAGCCTAGGCGGGTAGAGCGAGTAGAGCATTACCTACTCGATGGGCTTGAATAAAAAATGCATTTGATGTTTTTTACTGACATAGATGCAAGTTAGTAAAATAACACAGAGGTAGTTATCGAGCTCAGTTGGTTTCAAAGCTTACTCTGCGATTAAATAGCAGGTTTCAAGGCCAAAATTAGCTAGTCGAGCTCTAAAAATTGGCGTATTTCGGGTAGTTTTTTCATGCCATCTTCATAGCCAATTTGAATTAGGTGCTGAGTGTAGCGTTTTTCAAACAATAAATAGCTGGTTAAACTCGATTGCGAGTGCTTTTTTACCCCAATTGTGCGTAGTAGCAGCTTAATTGCCCATGGCATATCGCTGTAGTATTGCGCGGCAATATCGTTAAAGTTTTTTGATGGATTAATAATACAGGTTTCTATTTGTTTCAGCTCTTGATGTTTGTCGCGCGCCGGAAGCAGCCCTAAGGTGCGATTTACACGCTCAAGGCGCTCAAGGTCGGCTTGCATGGTGTCGCTAAATACACTATCGAGTAAATGCCCAGCAACCGCAGAAAGCCCAGGGTAGTGGGGCGAGTAACCCGCTGGGTGCGACTCTTTTGGTTGGTCTACCCCTATAATAAATATTTTTTCGGCGCCTAAATGAATGGACGGGCTAAGCGGTGAAAGCTGGTGAATAGAACCATCGCCAAAATAGTGGTTAAATACATTAACACTTGGAAACACCATAGGAATGGCGCTTGAGGCCATTAAATGCTCAACGTTAATGCGCATAGGGCGACCTTCGCGTTTGGCACGTTGCCAAGGTGTTTGTGTGTTTGACTGAAAAAACGCAACAGAGTCACCGGTTGTATAGCTTGAAGCGGTAATAGAAATCGCTTCTAAATAATTACGGTGTAAATTACGCTCAATGCGGTGCAGGTCTAAAATTTCGTTTAATAAACCGCGCAAAGGGCGGTTATTTAGCAAACTGCCTGGTGGGTGGTTTATGTGTTCAGACTGAAAACTGGTTAAAATATTACGCGCAATATGGCCAAACACACTTAAAAAGTCGCTTTTGTAAACCATAGATGTTGAAAAGTTTTTCCAAACAGACTCAAGCTTACGCACGGCCAAATGCGCACACGAGGCATAACAGGCCAAAGCTGCAGAATTAATCGCGCCTGCAGAAGTGCCGTTAATAATTCTAAATGGTAAAGGCGCGGTGCGGGGCATACTATGAGCAAGCGCTTTAAGCACGCCCACTTGATAAGCAGCGCGAGCGCCACCACCTGTCAGTAATAGGGCTATTTTAGGTTTATGTGGGTCAACTTGCTGGATTTTCATAGTGGTTTTTGAACTGCTTAACGTCTTTTCTTTATTTATCAACTTTAAGTCTTTAAGCTAGAAGAATCAAAGAATAACTGAGTTACTATGGCTCGTTGTTCTAATTAGTAAGTGTAGGTTTATGTTGTAAAGCCTATATTTAAAGTAGTAGTGATTACCGATAGTGAATTTTTTCCACTCAGCGTACTCTGAGTAATATGCATTTAAATTTATGGAGTTTGTATGTCAGATAAACCAGAAGCGTCAGATGTTCAAAAACGTCCGCCTAAAAACAATTTTTTATTCGCCGTTATTATTTTAATTATTTTAGTGTGTGCCGCTGCGTTCGTCCTGCTATCGCCCACTGACGAGCCAGAAACTCGCACAGAGGTAGAGCAAACACCAAAAGAACAGCCAGTGATGGAGTTAAAGCCAGAAAACGACCCTGTGGTAGATGCGCCATCAGTTAAGCCTGAAAAGCCAGCAGAGCTAAGCGTGCCTGCTCAGCGCCCAGCTGAGCCAGAGCCGGTTGTAGAGCCATTACCAACGCTTGATGAAAGCGACACCGTAGTGGTTGCCAAAATGGATGAATACCTAAGCGACTCGGTAATGAGCCTAATGGTAACCGACGATGTAATTCGCCGTGGCGTCGTATTTATAGACAATATAGCCAAAGGCAAAATTGCTAAAAAGCATACGCCAGTGGTTAAACCCGAAGAAGAATTTAGCGTAAACGAAGGAGACATTTTAACAATTGACCCTAACAGCTACGAGCGCTATACACCGTATGTAAAAGTATTTACGAGCATGAGCGCCGCCCAAGCTGTGCGTATGTACGAGCAATACAAGCCATTAATTAACAACGCGTACAGTGAAATTGGTTACGGCGATGATGAATTTAATCAAACGCTAGAAGATGCTATTGAGTTATTACTTGATACACCGGAGCCAGAAGGCGAATTACCGCTACTGCGAGACTCGGTTACTTATCAGTATGCGTTTTCTGAATGGGAGCAATTACCGGCTGCACAAAAGCAGCTGTTACGTATGGGCCCAGAAAACATGAAAAAAGTAAAAGCAGCACTGCGTAAAATTAAAGCCGAGTTAGAGCGTAATTAATAGGCATTAAAGGCTGTTTTTAGCTGCGATTGTATATGAAGTATGCAATCGCACTTTCTTTTTTGATTATCCCTTGAATAACACACCAAAAGTAGAGATAATCCTTCCCGCGCCAACCAAGGCCCTCAATGGTAGTCTTATTGGTCCTCTCGCAACACTAGCAGGCGAACCTGGTCAGGCCCGGAAGGGAGCAGCCACAGTTTGTGACGTGTGTGCCGAGATGTGGCTGGTAAGACTGCCACCCAAATTCCTCATTTGGGTGAAAATACATTCCTTTTAAATTATTCCTTAGTAACACCGTTAGATATTTAGTATCACGAGTGTCGATTTTCCACTATTATCGCTCTACCTCATTTTTACATTCACACTGTTTTTATTATTGCCGTTTACTGCACTAGCAGATGAAACATTTACTATTTATGTAAAAAAATCAAATTACTTAATTAGCAACGCCAAAGCAAAACTCACATCTGCTGAGCTTGGCAATAAATTACAGTCACTCAATGTTTCAACAGTAATACTTATTGTAGATTATTGCGCAGCTCCAGAAGCGTTAGCTAATGCCTATTTAGTAAACGTAAATGCTAAGTCTATGCTTAAGGATATCAATTTAAATTTAAGCGGCAGTCATAAAAAGAGTAAGTGTAAAAACACATAACACGCTTTTTGACAGGGGGTAATGTGTATCTGTTCCTGTTTTATTGCTGCTAGACAACCCTTGCCTTGTACGTAATAATGTAAAAATTACATTAATTTTAACATATAAAGTGTTAACAAAGTGCCCCAAGGTTGATTAATGCCGCAAAGAAGTAAGTGGACACTCGCTGTTTTATTAGGGTTATTAGGCGGGTTAGTAAATCTCTCGCCATTGTATTTTTTCGACAGCTCCGAATTTTTGTTTGGGCAATTGTTTGTTTTATGCAGCTTAGTATTTACTGGGCTGCGTTACGCGTGCCTAAGCCTTGCCATTGTTTCTGGTTTTTTACTTTATAGGTGGGGCCATTGTTGGCCGAGTATTGTGTATTTACTCGAGCTTTGTTGGCTTTATGCTTTTTGCTTACGCCGCTCTAAACCTATTCTTCCTCTGGGTAGCGTATTTTGGCTATGTATTGGTTTACCCTTTGTATGGGTTATAGGCCAATTTGTTATTGGCTTGGCCTGGTTAACGCTAATAGTAGCGATATCAAAGTACTTAATTAACGCGCTAATAAGCTTGGCGGTGGTTGATTTAGTTAGTGTATTTGTACCTTACGCTAGCCGTGCGTATCAGGGTAGGCCACTGGCAAAAATTTTAAGCTATGTGGTTAGTGTCATTATTATTTTAGTGGTATTGCTAACCAGTGTAATTTTAGTAAACGATCATCATGCGCGCTTAGAGTATGAAGTAAACGCTCAACTAAAAGAAAAAGCCGAGTCTATTAGCACGCAATTAAATGATTATTTAGCATTTCATAAAAACGCCATTGTTATGAGTAGCGACGCAATAAGTGCGGGCACTGCAAGCGATGTGCAGCTCAAACGATTAATGTCGTTATTTCCAGGCTTTACAACCAGCTTGTATGCAAACCCAGATGGCTTTGTAGAGCTTAGCTCGCCCAGCGATTTAATAGAGGGGCTTAGCCTTGCGCAGCGAAGTGTTAAAGACAGAGCATACTTTACTCAAGCTCAGCAGTTCCCTCTGGGCTATACCAGTGGCGTGTTTCAAGGTCGCGGCCTAGGTAACGAAGCCATAGTGGCGCTGTCGGCACCTATATACCGTAACAATACGTTTTATGGTGTGGTAGAGGGCTCGTTAAAGTTAGACCGCTTAGAGCGCTTTATACCTAACTTATTTGAGTACACGGGCGATTTAGTGGTGCTAGATGCACAGCAAAAAGTGGTATTTAGCTCCCTTGATGAATTTAAAATACTGAGCCATTTTAACGGTGAGGGCTTTAATACCAGTAATTTAGGTGATAAAAACCTATTTCGTTCAAGCAAAAACGAGGTGTACCACAGCTCTAGGTACATTGATCCACAAAACCACTGGCAAGTTATTACCTTTTATAATCGTAAGCATTTAAGTATGGCGGTGGCAAAAGCTTGGCTACCCACTATTTTGTTAAGTGCGCTATTGATGCTTATGGTGGTTATTTTTATACACCAACTTGCTAATTTATTAGTGCAGCCAATTACTAGCCTAACTACGCTAATGCAAAGCTTTGGTAAAACCAAAACACATAAGTTTAATACAGACTCAAGCTGGCATGAGGTATTGCAACTACAACAGCAATTTGAATTACTGGCTAATGCGCTGCAGCGTTCAATAGAAAACCTACAAGCCTCTAATATCAGAAACCAAGGGTTAAATACCCAGCTGAGCGAATTTAATCAGCAGCTAGAGGGCAAAGTAGCAGAACAAACCACAGAGCTTAAAAAAGCGGTAAATAGGGCTAATTTAGCCAATGTTGCTAAGTCGCAATTTTTAGCCAATATGAGCCACGAGCTACGCACCCCTATGAACGGTATTTTAGGCATGGGAGAGGTTTTATTGCGCGATAATTCATTAACCGATGAGCAGCGGGAGCTGTTAAATACGCAGCAAAAAAGCGCACAAAACTTACTGAAAATTTTAAACGATATTTTAGATTTTTCTAAAATAGAAGCCAACGCCATGGAAATTAGCCCTCGGGCGACTAACCTTGCGCCGTTTATTGCCAATATAAAGTCGTTGTTTTCTCCCATTGTAAGTTCTGATCACGTCGAGTTTATTGTTAGTCAAAGCGACAGGCTGCCAGATTGCGTAAAAGTAGACGACCTACGTTTAAACCAAGTCATTATTAACTTGCTCTCTAATGCGTATAAGTTTACTGAGCGTGGTTTTGTGCGCTTATCGTTTGATTATGAAAACGAGCAACTTTTAATAAGCGTAGCCGATAGCGGCATTGGTATTGAAAAAGATCAGCAGTCGTTGTTATTTAGTGAGTTTACACAAGCTGATGTAGGTGTGGCACGTAAGTATGGTGGTACAGGGTTAGGTTTAGCAATTAGCCAAGGGTTAATTAAAAAAATGCAGGGTGAAATTACCCTCAACAGCGAACCAGGCAAAGGCAGCGTACTTAAATTTTACGTAAGTGCACCTAAAGCACAGTCCAACAAACCAGAGCCCGTTAAACAGCCGAAGTCGTTGCCTAATTTAAGTGATAAAACACTTTTACTGGTTGAAGATAACCCCATTAACCGCCAAGTAATTGCAAAAATGCTAGAGCCTACAAAGGTAAACTTAGTGATGGCAACCGATGGCATAGAAGCGCTAAAAGTACTTGAAGGTAATCGCTTTGATTTAATTTTAATGGATTGCCAAATGCCTAATATGGACGGCTACGAGTGCACCCAAACAATACGGGCTAACGAGGTAAACACAAAGGCACATGTGCCCATTGTTGCTATTACCGCAAACGCCTATGAAGATGACAAGCAGCGCTGTTTAAGTGTAGGCATGGATGATTTTGTTTCTAAACCGGTAAATACACAAGGGTTGTACGAAGTAATCGCGAGGGTGATAAACGCCCATTAGTGCAGCGTTTATCACCATAACAAATTTTAAATAAAATCGAGGGTGAGCAACAAGCGTTGCTCGTTTGCAGCCACCGGTGGAGAGCGGTGCACAAGCCCTGCGCCTTCGTTTCCATTCCAGTACTCACCTTTAAGTAGCGCAACATCCCCTTGATTTAGCTGATTAATATTATTTAGGCTTTTAAATAAGCCAGACTCTTCATCGGGCTTACCTAAATTACCAGTTCCAAGCTTTGAGCGCTCTACATCGCTGTGATTTAACCACTGCGTTGCAACGCCTTGGTAAGTAGTCACTAATCGGCACGGAATTTTGTCTACATGAAAACGCGGGCACATAGGTTTATCTAATATTTTTAGCCTTAAACCGGCACGTTTTAAATCAAATAGGCAGCAAAACATTTCAACTAATAATGTTATGTCTTTACACAGCGCATCAGTTTCATCGCGGTTATTATCATTTGGTTTAAGTGCAGTAACTAACTTATCAAACGCATCATCGTGTGATACCGCAAGCTCAAGTGGTTTTATGGCATTAGTGCTAATGAGTGTATTAACGGCATTTGTTAATGCTTGTTCAAGGTCTCTTTGCCAAATAACGATGTTAGTGTTTTGGTCATAAATGTGTGGCAATATATTGGCGTTATTGTCTTTAGCTGCTCTTCGGTGGAGTTGCTCAGTGGGTTTTATTTGCGCCGTTATTGGAGCTAGGGCATTCATTACACTTCCTCCCAAATAGGAAACGGGTCGTTATAGGTTTTCCAAAAATCCTTACCTTTAAGCACGGCTTCTTCTGGCAGTAGGCAATCATCAAGCGCCTCAATCATGGCTTGTTTATTTAACGACTGACCAATAAATACAAGTTCTTGACGCATATCACCAAAGGGCTCTATCCATTTACTGTTTATATCAGCAAGTAGCTCGGGATCTGTAGGCCAGTCTTTTTTAGGAATTGCTTTATAAAACATGCCAGCAAACCCGTAATGAGCTATACCGCCGGCTTGGCTCCACTGCGCGCAAAATAAAGGGCGCGTTGCGAGCCAAAAATACCCTTTAGAGCGAATGAGCTTGCCAAATTGCTCGGTGTTGTGCAAAAAGTGATAAAACTTTTCAGGGTTAAATGGGCGGCGCGCCGTATAATTAAAGCTGCTAATACCATACTCTTCGGTCTCGGGGATGTGTTCACCACGCATTTCTTTAAGCCAACCCGGCGCTTGTTGGGCGCGTGCAAAATTAAATAAGCCCGTGTTGAGCACTTCGTTAATATTAATATTGCCGTTTGATATAGGAATCATTTTAGCTTGAGTATTAAGCGTATTTAAAATGGCAATAAGCTTATTGAGCTGTTCATTGGTGACTAAATCAGTTTTGCTAATTAAAATAACGTCGGCAAATTCAACTTGATCAACAAGTAGGTCAGCCACGCTTCGCTCGTCGTCTTCTCCTAACGATTCGCCAGTATCTTGTAAATCGTTTGCTTGTTCGTAGTCGGTTAAAAAGTTAACCGCATCAACCACGGTTACCATGGTATCGAGGGTGGCAACATCACCAAGAGAAATACCGTTTTCGTCGGCAATGGTAAATGTTTCGGCAACCGGTAGAGGCTCTGAAATACCTGTTGATTCAATGACGAGATAATCAAAACGGCCATCTTTGGCAAGTTTACCCACTTCAACAAGTAAATCTTCTCGTAGTGTGCAGCAAATACAGCCGTTGCTCATTTCGACGAGTTTTTCGTTGCTGTGATTGAGCGACACATCGTTTTTAATTGTGGCTGCATCTATGTTTATGTCGCTCATATCGTTGACAATAACAGCCACTTTTTTTCCTTGTCGGTTATTAAGAATATGGCTAAGTACGGTTGTTTTACCAGCGCCTAAAAAGCCTGATAACACTGTGACGGGCAGTTTATTGATCATTTAATTTTACTTACTAATAGGTATTTATTGGTATGTTATATTGTATCAATTAAATTTTCTAGCACTAGCATGACTTTTTAAATGGTTTGTATGTAATGCTTAGCAGAAGAATAAGTAGACACTTTTGCAAATACAACAAAGCTATTTTGTGTTTTTTGCTATTTTTGAATTTATATAGCTGCGCTATTATGAGCGCCATCAAACTTAGGAGGCATTATGACGTTACTTTTCTCACCCATAGAACTTGCAGGTAAAACTTTAAAAAACCGTATTGTTATGCCACCAATGACTCGCTCGCGCTCAACGCAGCCTGGCGACATTGCCAATGATTTAATGGCCACTTATTATGCGCAGCGAGCAAGTGCTGGGTTAATAGTAAGCGAAGGCACACAAATAAGTGAGCTGGGTAAAGGCTATGCCTGGACACCAGGTATTTACACAAACGAGCAAGTAGCAGGTTGGCGCACGGTGACCAACAAAGTGCACGATGCTGGTGGCGTTATGTTTGCGCAGCTTTGGCATGTAGGGCGCGTAACTCACAGCTATAACACAGGCGGTGTGCAGCCTATATCCGCATCGGCCATTGCTGCAAAAGACGTAAAAGTATTTGTAGATACAAACGGCGAGCCTGGCTTTGTTGAGACTCAGTTACCGCGCGAAATGAGCAAGCAAGATATTGAAAATGTACTAGGCGAATTTCGCCAAGCGGCTAAAAATGCAGTAGACGCGGGCTTTGATGGCATAGAGCTACACGCCGCTAATGGGTATTTAATTAACCAATTTTTAGACTCGCAATCAAATGCCCGTACTGATGAATATGGCGGCAGTGTGCAAAATCGTTTGCGTTTTTTAATAGAGGTTGTAAATGCAGTAAGCGATGAAATTGGTAGTCAAAAAGTAGGTGTAAGGCTTGCACCACTTACCACGCTTAACGGCACGGTTGATGATAACCCAGAGCAAACATATTTAGCCGTTGCTCAAGCACTAAACGACGCTGGCGTGGGCTACATGCACATTGCTGAAGCCGACTGGGATGATGCCCCTTTAATGAGCGTTGAATTTAAACAGGCTATTCGTAAAGCGTACAGCGGCGTATTAATTTATGCAGGTAAGTACACTAAAGAACGTGCCGATGAAGCCCTAGCACAAGGCTGGGCCGACATGATTGGCTTTGGTCGCCCGTTTGTGTCTAACCCAGATTTACCAGCACGTTTAGAGCAAGGTAAACCGCTAAATAGCCACAACCCCGACACCTTATTTGGTGGTGCAGAACAAGGCTATACCGATTACCCAGCCGCTTAATTATTTATAAATAAAGTATTTTAAGGGCTGCATGTATGTAGCCCTTTTTTATGCTGGTAAATCAATACTTTTAACTTGAGCTAATACCAATTCTCAAAATAGATCACTTAATTAAGCGGATTGATATAAAAATAAAAAGCGCGTAAGTTAAATAGCTTACCCATTTTAAAAACATAAAAATAAAAATGAAAACCAAAGAGATAGAGCAACTCGCGTTATCAGACTCTGAAACCAAAGACGTGATCACCCCGTATGCCTTTAAAATTGACCAAGCGTTATTAGGTCTTCCATTAGCTAGCCCAATTAAACGTGCAATGGCGATGACTATTGATGTTACTTTAATATTTATGGCCGCTAAGCTAAGCGCCACTTTAATTGCCTTTGTGGCTGCCATGGCTTTTTATAAAGGCACTGCGCAGCAATATCTTCCAAAAATGTCGTCGTTTTGGCGTAGAGCCTTAAAGCTTTTTGCCGCGAGCTTTTTATTTGTAAGTTCACTAACTGTACTCTCGTTAGCGATTGATTTTTTTGAAGGCGATACCGCTATACAAACACCTCAAATAGAAAAAACACAGCAAAACGATGAGCTAAGCGAGCATGACAAATCAATAATACGCACCTATTTAGCGCAAACAGACGACGATAAAAACTGTGATGATGCTTGCCAAAGCGTTGCTCGAGCTAATTTAGTTGGCCAATTACCAGCGCTTGCTGAAATGCAAAACGTAGGAGGAATTGAAGTTACGCGCACATTATTGCACTTAATGGCCATATCTGATGATGAACCCGTTGCGGCAGATGATTTTAAAAATAATGAGACAGAGCGAGAAAGCATTTCGGGCGAAATAACTCATAAAAGCAATATCACAGAAAAAGCTGAAACTAAAAGCGAGCAAACCAAACCTGTCACCAGCATTTTGCAGTGGGGTAAAGGCATTATTCAAGACCTAGGCCTTGGTTTTGGTTGGGCGGCCGTATACTTTACGTTGTTCTCATTATTATGGCGCGGACAAACTCCAGGTAAAAAAGTATGTAATATTCGGGTGGTCTCACTAAATGGCGAGCCACTAGGTATGCTTGATTGTTTTGGCAGATACGGCGGATACGGCGCCGGTTTTGCAACAGGTTTATTAGGCTTCTTACAAGTGTACTGGGACCCAAACAGGCAAGCCATTCAAGATAAAATATCAGCGACTGTGGTTATCCAAGGCAGTGTGAATCAAGTTGTAAATGTGAAAACGGTAGAAGAGAATTTAAAAACTACTTAGAAAATAAGCAATTATAAAATATATAGCTTTAGATAAAAAAAGGGCTAAAATAAGGTCTTAATTTAGTTCTTTATAGGTGTTATATGAGACAGGTTTTAGCTGATTGTTCGGCAAGTATTTCAGAACTTAAAAAAAACCCAACCGCGCTTTTAAATGAAGCTGATGGCGCTGCAATAGCCATATTAAATCATAATAAGCCTGCAGCTTACTTGGTGCCTGCACAAATGTATGAGCAACTTATGGAACAATTGGGTGATTATGAACTAACTAAAGTTGTTGAGAGCCGCAGAGGCGATTTATCTCAAGCGGTTGAAGTTAGTATAGATGACTTATAGGTTAAAGTTTTTACCAGCAGCCTTAAAAGAGTGGGAAAAACTTGCACCACCACTTAAAAGCCAGTTTAAAAAGAAACTTGCTGAGCGCTTAGATAATCCACATGTCCCAACCTCTAAATTACGCGGCTTTGATAATGTTTATAAAATAAAATTGCGTACGGCAGGGTACCGCCTTGCTTACGAAGTTATTGATGACGAAGTTGTGGTGTATGTACTCGCAATTGGTAAACGCGATAAAGATGCAATACATAAAAAACTGATGAAACGTAGCAAATAAATGCCTCAAGGATGGACGGAAATCGCATTGGATATTTCGTGCGCTTAATTTAAACGTTACTATTTTTCCAAATCAGCTTGCTAATATCACTTAAAAATTCATTAGAAATACGAAAATCCTCGCTTTGCGAGACTAGATCCTCACGATTCATTGTAATTAGTAATGATGTAATTATCTGTCGATGTACCTTGGCATAATATAGAGGGTTATCTTTTTTAGTACAGATTCTTGCCCCACCTTGAATAGATATTAAGTCTTCTTCAGGGATTTTCAGAAATGAATCAAATACAGGATCATTAGGTCCCAATATAGAGAGAGCACTAAAGGTTTGGTTTATCCAGCCTTCTGTTAATTGTTTTCCTTTAGTTTCATTTATAACATCATGGCCTCTTTGAATTATGTCTTTATAAAAGACTTGAAGTATTTGATTATGCGATTTTATTTCTTCAACTTCCTGATTACTTGGTTGATATTTCCCCCTGATAAATCTGCCGGCTGACAAATACTCAAGTATTAAACCTTCAGTGTAAATGTTGACCTTCATTTCTTCTTCAATTTTTTTATTCTTTTTTCAAACCTTTCATATAACTGATAGAACTCCTGAGATTGAAGTTGCTCAGCTTGCGATTGAATGGCTTTTTCACTTAACTCATTTGCTTGTTTTGAAATTAAGTAAGATTTATTCGCAATCAATATCGAAATCACAGCCGTTAAAAACATTAATACGCTAATAATTGCTGAAAGAATATGCTCAGGTTTAAGTCCAAGTTCATTATCCACAATTAAGGCACTTGGGAAAAATGCAGCAATAAACACCAACATCAGCGCACAGCACATCATCAGTGAAATGGTATTAGAGTTTTGAGCAATTGATTTAAAATACGGCACTTCTTCTATCCTTGAAAACGATGATTATTATCCATTAAGTTGTTGGGTTTCGTTGCACTCAACCCAACCTACGAATAATTACGGCTTACGGCTTACGGCTTACGGCTTACGGCTTACGGCTTCTAGCAATACCCATAACTCCCATTAACACCACAACTACCCACGCTGGAAAATTACCATATTGGCTGTACACGCTGTCGCCTTGTATAAGCTTTATATCGGCTTTCATGGTTGCAGCTTCAAACTGTGGCATGGTTTGTTGAGTGTGGCTTAGTGGGTCGTATACGGCGCTTACGCCATTGTTGGTAACACGTACCAGCGGGCGTTGTAACTCTAATGCGCGCATACGGGCTATTTGCATGTGTTGCAATGGCCCAATGGAATCGCCAAACCAGGCATCGTTACTTACGGTAAACAGCAAGTCAGAGTTGCTTTGGTAATTACCGCGCACTAAATCGGCAAATACTATTTCGTAGCAAATCGCAGGTAGCAGATTAAATCCATTGGCGCGTAGGTTATTTTGCACTCTATCGCCACGGGTAAACGATGACATAGGTAAATCAAATAATGGCGCTATAGGGCGCAGTATATCCTGAAATGGTACAAATTCGCCGATAGGTAACAACTGGTGCTTACGGTAGCGATTTTTGTCTAGGTAGCGATAATGGCCGTGCTCGTCGTTGTGCTCTTTATTACCTACCACAATAAGGGTGTTGTAAATGGTTTTGGTGTCGAGCTGGTAGTCAACAATACCGGTAACTAACGCGGTTTTATTAAACGAGGCCGCGCTGTCTAAATTGGCTAAGTAAGTGTCGGCAAGGGCTTCTATTTCGGGCACTGCGGCTTCGGGCCATACCACTAGGTCGGCATCCCAATGTGGGCGTGTTAGGTCTTGGTACTTGCTCATAGTGGTCCAAAACTCACTGGGTTCAAAGCGCAGGTGTTGTTTAATATTACCTTGCACCAATAAGGTCGACATTTCTTTGCCAGAGTAGTGATTATTACCGGTATTTAATGCGCCAATAATAAGTAACGCTAAAGCGGCTGCGCTTATTAATGGGGTTTTAAAATCTTTTTGGGTGAGCCTGTAAAGGGCAAAACCAATGCCAACACAGGTAAGCGTTAAGCCAAATTCGCCAATATAAGGGGCAAGCAGCCTAAGCGGGCCATCTGTTTGTGTATAGCCAAAACTTAGCCACGGAAAGCCGGTCAGTAAGTGTCCACGTAAGTATTCACTAATGGCTATGGTGGCAATTAGAAGTGCCCCCATGCTTTTAGGGCCACTTGCAAAGCGAGTTGCAGCCCAAAACGCCAGCGCCGGAAACAGGGCTAAATATGAGCACAGTAAAGCCATTAACGAGAGCGATGCTATAAGCGGCATGCCGCCAAAGGTGGCAATAGATACATGCACCCAGCTAATACCCGCGCCAAACCAACCTAAGCCAAATATAAAGCCATATTTAGCAGCGCTTTTTGCGTGCGCTTTGCCTGTGTTGTTTGGGTTAATACAAAAAATAATGGCGGCAATGCTAAAAAATGCGATGGGCCAAATTTGGTAAGGGGCGTAGCCAAAAGTTAAAATAAGGCCCGCAACCAGTGCGAGCCATGCTTTTTTATCTTTTACTAACAGGGTGAGTTTAGTTAGTAGTTTCTTCACTGTCGTTTTCATCAACCTTAGGAACGGTGACTTGCAGTTGTAAAATACGACGGTTATCAGAATTAGTTACTTTAAACTGATAGTCGTCTATTTCAATTGTTTCGCCGCGACTTGGCATATGGCCAAATGCGTGTAGTACCGTGCCGCCAATGGTATCGGCTTCATCGGTGCTGTAACCTGTTTTAAAGTACTCGTTAAAGTCATCTACAGGAGTGAGCGCTTGTACTACGTATACATGCTTAGCAAGTTGGCGAATATCTTGTTGATCTTCTTCTTCGTCGTGTTCATCTTCGATTTCGCCGACAATTATTTCAAGAATATCTTCAATGGTGACAAGGCCCGATACACCGCCGTATTCGTCAATGACAATAGCCATGTGGTAGCGTTGCTGACGAAATTCATTTAGTAGGGTGTCTACGCGCTTGCTTTCTGGCACTACCATGGCTGGGCGTAAATATTCGCGCAGTGAGGGTAGGTGCTCATCTTTATTTAAAATAAGCGGCAGCAAGTCTTTTGCGAGCAAAATACCTTCAACGTGGTCTTTGTCTTCACACACCACCGGAAAACGCGAGTGGGTGGAGTCGACCATCATGGGGATCAAATCTTCAAGGGGGCTGTCGACCTCAAGTGTGACCATTTGTGAGCGCGGGATCATTATATCGCGCACTTTAAGCTTGGATACACCAAGCACACCTTCAATCATTTCTTTGGTTTCTGGGTCGATTACGTCACGCTCTTGCGCGTCGGCAATTACTTCAACCAGCTCTTCTCTATTCTGGGGTTCCCCTTGCAACATTTGGGCTATGCGGCCCATCCACGTTTTGCCAGAAGAACCCTGGCTAGATTGCGAGTTATCGTCGCTCATTGCGTCTAAATGCTCCGTTAAATTAAATTTCGTCCCGGTATGGGTCAGCTATGTTTAGCTCTGCAAGTAATTGCTTTTCTATGCTTTCCATCTCAAAAGCGTCTTCACTCTTTATATGGTCAAATCCAAGTAAATGCAAGCATCCATGAATAACCATATGGGCAAAGTGGTCATGAAATGACTTTTCTTGCTCGATTGCCTCGGCCAATACAATGGCTGGGCAAATTATTAAATCACCTACTAATGGCAAATCAATGCCTGGCGGTGCTTCAAATTCGAACGACAACACGTTGGTTGGTTTATTTTTACCACGGTAGTCGTTGTTTAATTGTTGTGATTGGGCTTCATCGCTTATAACGATGCTCAGCTCAGATTCATCACGAAACTTGCTCAGGGCTTTATCGGCCCACAGTGCAAATTGTTCTTCGCTTGGGAGGTTGTCAAACTCACACGCTATTTGTAAATCTAATTCGGTGCTCACGGTATTACTCTTTAGTAGAAGGCGGCTGTTGAGCGGCAAGTTGCTCTTTGGCTTTTTGTTTTTCTATACGCTTTAGTCGCTCGCTTTCGTCATTGCGCTCGTAGGCTTCGACAATACGGCCAACAACAGGGTGGCGAACAATGTCGTGCGATTGGAAAAAGTTAAAGCTAATTTCTTCAACATCGCTAAGTACTTCTATTGCATGACGAAGGCCTGAGCGCGCACCGCGTGGTAAATCGACTTGTGTTATATCGCCCGTTATTACTGCTTTAGAGTTAAAGCCTATACGGGTTAAAAACATTTTCATTTGCTCGGCGGTGGTATTTTGGCTTTCATCTAAAATAATAAACGCATCATTTAGTGTACGGCCACGCATGTAAGCAAGTGGGGCAATTTCAATAATGTGTTTTTCAATAAGTTTTTCTACTTTTTCAAAGCCAAGCATTTCAAATAGCGCATCGTAAAGAGGGCGTAGGTATGGGTCTACCTTTTGGCTTAAATCGCCTGGTAAAAAGCCCAGTTTTTCACCGGCTTCTACCGCTGGGCGGGTAAGTAATATACGACGTATTTCTTGGCGCTCTAAGGCATCTACTGCGGCTGCAACTGCTAGGTATGTTTTACCTGTACCGGCAGGGCCAATCCCAAAGGTAATGTCGTGATGCAAAATATTAGCAACATACAAACCTTGGTTGTCGTTACGCGGTTTAATTACGCCACGGCGGGTTTTAATAAACATTTCTTTGCCGTACGCACTTTGCGGCACTTCTTGTTCTAGGGCTTTTGATTCGGTAATGGCTAAATGTACGTTGTCGGGCTCTATTTCACCAATTTCGCCACGAACAGGTTGAGTATCAACATAAAGGTTTTTTAAAATGTCTACGGCCGCGGCACTTGAGTGCAGTTTACCTGTTACTTTAAAAAAGTTGTCGCGGTGGATTATTTCAACACCTAGGCGGCGTTCAATTTGTTTGATGTTTTCGTCAAACGGGCCACATAAAGAAGAAAGGCGTTTGTTGTCGGCAGGTTCTAAATAAATCTCTAATGTTTTTAACTGATTACTCAAAATTACTTCCTATTCGGGTGCGCCAGTAAGGGTTACTGGCGCAATGAATTTATACAACTACGGTACGAAAGTAGCTACGCCAATTTCGTTGGTTGTATCGATTTTTGGCTCAACGCTTGCAGCTTTTGTTAAAATAGCTGAAGGAGCAATATCACGACGTAAGTTCATTTCTGATTCTGTACGAATTAAATCGCCACGTAAAGAGTTTGGTAACGCTTCGGTAATACGTACATCAACAAACTGGCCGATCACTGTGTGTGGGCCAACAAAGTTAACTACACGGTTGTTTTCGGTGCGGCCACGTAATTCCATTGGGTTCTTTTTAGAAGGCCCCTCAACTAAAATACGTTGCTCTGTATCAAACATTTGGCGGCTAATTTGTTGTGCCATTTGTGTAATACGGTTTTGTAGTAAGTATAAGCGCTCTTTTTTCTCTTGCTCTGATACGTCATCAGGTAAGTCGGCGGCAGGCGTACCTGGACGCGCACTGTAAATAAAGCTAAAACTCATATCAAAGCCAATGTCGTTAATTAGGTTCATTGTGGCTTCAAAGTCTGTTTTGCTTTCACCTGGGAAACCAATAATGAAGTCTGACGACATGCTTAAGTTAGGGCGAATTTTACGCAGCTTACGTATTGTTGATTTGTACTCAAGCGCTGTATGGCCGCGTTTCATTAAATTAAGAATACGGTCTGAACCACTTTGCACAGGTAGGTGTAAGTGATCAACAAGCTCTGGTACATCAGCGTACGCATCAATAATATCTGGCGTAAACTCTACCGGGTGCGAGGTGGTGTAACGAATACGGTCAATGCCATCAATCGCTGCTACATAACGGATTAAATCTGAGAAGTAACAAATTTCGCCATCGTGTGTTTCACCGCGGTATGCATTTACGTTTTGACCAAGCAGGTTTACTTCACGTACGCCTTGCTCGGCAAGTTGCGCAACTTCTAATAATACGTCATCTAATGGGCGGCTAACTTCTTCACCACGGGTATAAGGTACAACACAAAAAGTACAGTACTTAGAACAACCTTCCATTATTGATACAAATGCAGACGGGCCTTCTGCTTTTGGCTCTGGTAAACGGTCAAACTTTTCAATTTCTGGGAACGAAATATCAACCACCGATGAGCCTTTGTCGCCTTGCACTTGTTTAATCATTTCAGGTAAACGGTGCAATGTTTGTGGGCCAAAAATAACATCAACAAACGGTGCGCGCTGGCGAATAGAGTCACCTTCTTGTGAGGCAACACAACCACCTACACCAATAATTAAATCTGGCTTGTCGTCTTTTAATAACTTCCAGCGACCTAATTGGTGAAATACTTTTTCTTGCGCTTTTTCACGAATTGAACAGGTGTTAAGTAAAATAACGTCGGCGTCTGCTGCTTCTTCCGTTAGCTGGTAGCCGTTGGTTGCATCTAAAAGATCAGCCATCTTCTGAGAGTCGTACTCGTTCATCTGACAACCCCAAGTTTTGATATGCAGCTTTTTGCTCATTGAAATATAGCCTCGTGTTCAATTCGGTAGTGGCACAAAAATGTGCTTAAAACGGGATTAAGGAGCAAGGTTGCTCACTTAAAGGACGCGTATTTTAGCTGGATACCCGCCCAGATCCAAGTATAGTTTTCATGTTTGTGATCTCAAATCAATACACAGGCAGTTTAATAGCGTGATAGTTATATACTCTCGCACTAATGCGGCGAGTTACGGTACAATCAAAACAGTTTCACGTATTAACCAAATGATGAAAAACATGACTCAAAACAAAGTGATTGTTGTAGGCGCTGGGATGGTCGGTGCGGCCATGGCCATAAAGCTTGCACAGCAAGGAAAGTCAGTACAAATAATAGAAAAAAAACTGATTAACGCCGACGCCATTTTAGCAAGTGATCAGGTAGATATACGGGTATCGGCTATTAACCGTTTTTCAGAAAACCTGCTGGACGAGCTAGGGGCTATGCCTATTTTAAGGAAAAATCGATTAGCGCCTTACACGCAGTTAGAAGCATTTGAGCGCGGTGGCGACAACCTATTATTTGATTGCGCCGATATTAATACTTCGCACTTAGGTCATTTAATCGAAAACAATTTAATACAAGCAAGCCTTTGGCAGCAGTTTGCACATTATAATATTGAGGTTATTGAACAATCAGCACCTTTAAGTGCTATTGAGCAAGACACAACGTCAATCACCCTCATTTATGGCGATACCCGTTACACTGCTGATTTAGTTATTGCAGCCGATGGCGGGCAATCGCAGCTACGTGCAAAGGCAAATATTGGTGTAACAGGGTGGCAGTATCAGCAGCACTGCATGGGCGTACTAATAAAGCTAGATGCGCCGCAGCAAGTAAAAACGTGGCAACAATTTACCCCTACAGGCCCGTTAGCCTTTTTACCTATGCAGGCGCCATACGCTAATTTAATTTGGTACGACAGTGCCAATACCTTACAAAACTTTAAAGGGTTAACGGCTGAGCAAATTAAAGCGCATGTTTTAAATAAGTTTCCGCTTCTTGCAGGGGATTTTGAGGTGCAAAGCCATGCGGTATTTCCGCTTACTCGTCAGCATGCAAATAATTATTCTAATGGGCGTTTGGTGTTAGTGGGCGATGCGGCTCATACAATTAACCCACTGGCTGGGCAGGGTGTTAATTTAGGCTTTCAAGATGTGGTAGCACTCGCACAGGCACTTGAAGACGCTGATGATATTGGTTGTCCGCTAAAACTAAAAGAATACGAGCGAAGCCGCCGTAAAGCCAACCTATTAATGATGAGCATGATGGATGCGTGTTACTTTGGTTTTTCTAACCAAATTACGCCACTAAAATGGGCACGCAGCCAGTTTTTAAAAATGGCTAACAATACCGGTCCTTTAAAAAACTGGGTATTAAAATACGCCATTAGTGGGGAGCTTAATTAAATCTACTTAAGTGATTGGCTAAATTAATAAATGCACAGCCAGTCACTCCCTTTCTTATGCCACTTGGGCAACTGCATAGTTGTCACTATTAATTTATTCCGTTATTGCGTTTTTTTGCCATACTCAAACTACTAACCAATTAAAAGTTGTGTGTTTGTGGATAATTTTTTTATTTTTATACTCATTGTCGGCGCTTTGCTATTAACGCTGAGCATTGTGCCAACAATAAAAATTTGTAAAAAAACTAACCGTGTTTCGTGGATTTTGCTACTGGCGCTTATTTTTAGCTTTATAGTGGGTTATTGGTATGTACTTTATTATTTTGTAAATAACGATATTGCCGGATTTATTGCTATGAGCGTATCGCTAATTTTATTTGGCGGGGGCGCTTTTGTTTATTTAGTTATTCAGCTTAGTTATAAAAGTATTTTAAAAATAGACCGCTTTGCAAAACGTCAACGAACCCTTGCCGAAAACGACAGCTTAACCGGCCTCCCTAATCGAAAAAAGTTTTTTCAGGTGCTTAACAAACAAGTTAAGTACGAGCCTTCGTTTTATTTAATGCTTATAGATTTAAACCGCTTTAAATCGATTAATGACTCATACGGCAATAAAGTAGGGGATATGCTGTTAAGCATTTTTTCAAAAACACTCAGCCATAATATTGTGGGAATAGCCAAGCTGTACCGTTTAGGCGGCGATGAATTTGCACTTATTGTTGATAACTCAGCCAATGAGGCAATTAATTTATGTATTGAAGCCATAAAAAAATCAACTAAACACCCATTTCATATTTACGAGCATAGCTTACGTGTACACGTGACTGTGGGAATAACAACCTTTGCGAATCACTCGTCGCACGCTAATGAGCTATTAAAGCAAGCAGACTTAGCACTGCATGAGGCTAAAGACACACAGCAACTGTATGTACATTACTTTGAGGCGCTGAGCACTCGAGCAAATGAGCTTTCAAATATGACCTCACGTATTAAGCACGCTATTAAAAACCACGAATTTGAGCTTTATTTACAGCCTATTTTTGATGCCAGAGCCGATGAAGTCCATGGTGCAGAGGCATTAATACGCTGGCCGCAAAGTGATGGCTCATTTATTAGTCCAGAGGTATTTATTGGCATTGCTGAGCAAAGTGGGTTGATATTAAATATTTCTAAATGGGTGCTACTAGAAACAATAAAGCACTTAAAGGAGTTAAAAGCAGCTGGGTTTATAGGTTCGTTGCATGTAAACCTTTCTACTAAAGATTTAGAAAGCCCGGAGTTTTATGAGTTTGTTGAAGAACTAGTAAAGCATGACCCAACGCTAAGCGACGCAATTATTTTTGAAATAACCGAATGTGCCATGATGACAAACCTAGAAGCCGCCCGCACAATGATGCAAAAACTAAATAGCAGAGGGTTTGAATTTAGTGTAGATGATTTTGGTACTGGTTTTTCTTCTTTGGTATTACTGCGAGAATTACCAATAAGCCAAATAAAAATAGATCAATCATTTATAAAAGACATGCTGACTCAAATAGCAGATTACGCGATTGTTGAATCGACATTGTTTTTAGCGACGCGACTTAATTGTAAAGTGGTGGCAGAGGGAATAGAAGATAACGATCTTAAACAAACATTAACGCTAATGGATTGTGATTATTTGCAAGGGTATTATTTTAGCAAGCCAGTAAACATTAATGAGTTTATACACAAATATGCAAATGAGGAAGAGTACAGGATAATATAGAAATTGGCTGGGATACCAGGATTTGAACCTGGGAATGCCAGGATCAAAACCTGGTGCCTTACCGCTTGGCGATATCCCAACGCTAAATTTGGAATAGTTTTAGTTCTAGGTAAGAACATGGTGCGGAAGGAGAGACTTGAACTCTCACATCCTAAGATACTGGAACCTAAATCCAGCGCGTCTACCAATTCCGCCACTCCCGCATTTTCACTTTGAATAATCAAAGGAAGGTAGTTATTTTAAACTCTTCATTGAGCAACAAAAGAAAAATGGTGGCTAAGACGGGATTTGAACCTGTGACCCCATCATTATGAGTGATGTGCTCTAACCAGCTGAGCTACTTAGCCATCTCTTTTGTTATCACTTCATCGCTGAGTGCGGGGCGTATTATGCTGATATGACCCAAATCCGTCAACACCTTTTTTGCAAAAAAACACTTAACAGGGTTTGTTTGCAGGAAAATTAAGCTAAGAGGCTAAATTTTAATAAATTTGCTGTTTTTTTAACTGTAAATCAACTGTCAAAGTACACTAAGTAATAACAACTTAAAACCGTTAATATAAAAACTGCTGAGTATTTCAGCAGTCGCTTTGCGATCAAGTTGTATTAAAACCGAGTTTATTGAGTATTTTAGCTATTGAATGAAGTTATGATACTTAACAACCAGGTTATGCAGTCATTTTAAGTAGGCATAACTTGCGCTAGTTGCGTTAAAAATTACATATTAATCACCGCGTGGAGGCAGTTGGTAGGGCAATTTGCTTATTACTGATGCGTATTTCTTACGTTAAATAAAGTATTTAGCTTAGCTCGTTAGTATCATACCAATCCGTAATAATACCAATCCGTAATAATACTTATATCATTTTGTGGGACTAAACGTGTCGCTATCTGTGTTAAAAAATTCTCATTCAGAACAACTAAATAGCGAATTTTCCTAGCTATCAACAGGTTTTTCCATCAACAAAATAAATCACTTAATTATGCTAATTGCTATAAAAAGCCAAAAGTAATTAAGGCCATTTGTCTTTTGGGATAAAACTTATTTAGATAAAGGCATAAAAAAACCCGCATTAAGCGGGCTTTTATAAACAGATTGTTTAGGCGTAATTATACGTTGAACAAGAAGTTCATTACATCGCCATCTTTAACAATGTACTCTTTACCTTCTTGACGCATTTTACCGGCTTCTTTAGCGCCACCTTCGCCATTAAAGGCAATGTAGTCGTCATAAGCAATGGTTTGTGCGCGAATAAAGCCACGTTCAAAGTCGGTGTGAATTTTACCAGCCGCTTGCGGCGCAGTTGCACCTACTGGAATAGTCCACGCGCGTACTTCTTTTACACCTGCAGTGAAGTAGGTTTGTAAATGCAATAGCTCGTAACCACCGCGAATAACACGGTTTAGGCCTGGTTCTTCTAAACCTAGGTCTGCCATAAATTCAAGCTTGTCTTCTTCATCTAGTTCAGAAAGCTCAGATTCGATTGCAGCACACACCGGAATTACTACAGCATCTTCAGACTCTGCAATAGCACGTACACGGTCAAGGTGTGGGTTATTTTCAAAGCCATCTTCAGCTACGTTAGCAATGTACATAGTAGGCTTAATAGTTAAGAAGTTAATTGAGCTAATTGCTGCTTTTTCTTCTTTAGTAAGCTCTAAAGAGCGAAGTGTTAACCCTTCGTCTAAGTGTACTTTAACTTTTTCAAGTACTGCATTTTGCTCTTTAGCGTCTTTATCGCCGCCTTTCGCTTTTTTAGCGTTACGGAAAATTGCTTTATCAGCGCTGTCCATATCGGCAAGTACTAATTCGGTATTGATAACGTCAATATCGTCAGCAGGGTCAATAGTACCTGCAACGTGAATTACGTTTTCGTCTTCAAAACAGCGAACTACATGGCCAATTGCATCCGTTTCACGAATGTTTGCTAAAAATTGGTTTCCTAAACCTTCACCTTTTGATGCGCCTTTTACTAAACCAGCAATATCAACAAATTCCATACTGGTAGGTAGAATACGTTGAGGATTTACAATTTTTGCTAGCTCGTCTAAGCGAGGATCGGGTACCGGTACTACACCTGTGTTAGGTTCGATGGTACAAAAAGGAAAGTTAGCGGCTTCAATACCCGCTTTAGTTAGTGCATTAAAAAGCGTTGATTTACCAACATTAGGCAAGCCAACGATGCCACATTTAAAACCCATAGTAAGATACCTTGTTAAGATTCGTTTAAACGATTATGGTTTAAAAGAATGTAGTCTGTTTTGTGCTTTTAACACACCATCTTTTGCAAGTATTTCCATACAGCGAACTGCTTCATCAACCGCTGCATCCATTTTTTCTTGGTCTTCTTTGGCTGCTTTTCCAAGCACCCAACCGGTAACCATTTCACGATGCCCTGGATGACCGATACCTATGCGTAAACGCATAAAATCTTTTTGGTTTGCCATTTTTGCAATAATGTCTTTTAAGCCATTATGACCGCCATGACCGCCACCTTTTTTAAGTTTGGCAACGCCTGGGTCTAAATCCATTTCGTCATGGGCAACAAGTATGTTTTCCACGGGGATTTTGAAAAAATTGGCTAAACTACCGACCGCTTTACCACTTAAGTTCATGTAGGTGGTGGGGATCAATAATTTGAATTCTTGGCCTTGGATGATCACTTTGCCTGTTAGGCCGTGATATTTAGGATCGTGTTTGAGCGTGCAGTTGTAGCGTGCTGCGAGTTCTTCAATGAACCAAGCACCTGCATTGTGGCGTGTGTTTGCGTATTCGGGGCCTGGATTAGCCAGGCCCACAAGCATTTGAATAGAATTCAAGGTGCAAGACCTTAAATATTATTCAGCAGCGTCTGAAGCTTCTTCTTCAGTAGGAGCTGCTTTGTTAGCTTTGATTGTAACTACTGACAGGTCGTGGCCTTCGCCTTTACCTAGTTCAACAGACTGAACACCTGAAGGAAGTTCAAGGTCAGAAATGTGAACTGAATCACCAACTACTAAATTAGAAACGTTAACTTCAACGAATTCTGGAAGTGCTTTAGGAAGACAAGAAATCTCAACTTCAGTTAACTGGTGAACAACAGTTGCGCCAGCTTTAGTAACTGCTTCTTCACCGATGAAGTGAAGAGGAACTTTAGTTACTAATTTGTGAGTTGCATCTACACGTTGGAAATCAAGGTGAGTGATTTTTGGCTTGAATGGGTGACGTTGAATATCTTTTAAGATAGCTTCAACAGACTCGCCGCCAACATTTAGCGTAAGAATGTGCGTGTAAAAACCTTCGCTTTCTTGTGCTTTGATCATGTCTTTATGAGCAAGAGTAAGCGATACCGCTTCTTTATCTGCACCGTAAAGGATAGCAGGTACTTTGTCTTCGCGACGTAGGCGGCGGCTCGCACCAGTACCAGTTTCTACGCGAAGTTCAGCGTTGTAAGTATAAGTTTCGTTAGACATAATGTCTCCAATAATTAAAAGTGTTAGGGCCTTTGCGACCAAGGTCCCTACCCAAAAGGCGCGCTATCATAACACCGCCCCCCGATAAAATAAACAACACATACAAAAAAAGCGCCAAAAGGCGCTTATATGTTCCAACGAATGTGTGATTTTAGTGTTCAAACATCGCTGAAATAGATTCTTCATTGCTGATGCGACGAATTGTTTCGGCTAACATGTCAGCAAGAGTCAGTACTTTTACTTTATCAAGCGCTTTTAATTCATCAGATAACGGAATTGAGTCAGTTACAATTACTTCATCAATTACTGAGTTACGAATGTTCTCTGCAGCTTTGCCAGATAAAATAGGGTGCGTTGCATAGGCAAATACGCGTTTAGCACCGTGTTCTTTAAGTGCTTCTGCGGCTTTACATAAAGTACCACCGGTATCAATCATATCATCTACGATAATACAGTCGCGGCCTTCAACATCACCAATAATATGCATTACTTGAGAAACGTTAGCTTGAGGGCGACGTTTATCAATGATAGCAAGGTCTGTGTCGTGAAGTAGTTTTGCAATAGCACGGGCACGTACTACACCACCAATATCTGGCGATACTACAACAACGTCTTCAAACTCACGCTCTTCCATATCTTCAAGTAATACAGGGCTACCAAATACGTTATCTACTGGTACGTCAAAGAAACCTTGTATTTGCTCAGCGTGTAAATCAACCGTAAGAACGCGGTCAACACCTACACTTGATAAGAAATCGGCAACAACTTTAGCGGTAATTGGAACGCGCGCAGAACGTACTCGACGGTCTTGACGTGCATAACCAAAATAAGGAATGACGGCAGTAATACGACCTGCTGATGCACGACGTAGAGCATCAACCATAACGATAAGTTCCATTAGGTTATCGTTAGTAGGGGCACAGGTTGATTGCAAGATAAAAACATCCGAGCCACGAACATTTTCATTTATTTGAACACTGATCTCACCGTCGCTAAAACGGCCAACAACAGCATCGCCTAATTCAATATACAAACGTTTTGCAACTTTTTGAGCTAACTCAGGTGTTGCGTTACCAGCGAAGAGCTTCATGTCAGGCACGGTAGGGTTCCTCAGGCACTGAATTTTTGGACTAACGGGTAAATAGGTAAAACCCACTACGCGTTAACTTATGATTACTTGTACGTTACTTCATTGATCGAATATGGCGGCAAGCTCCGTATGAGCAGGTGAGACATTTGCGCTAGAAGCAACAAAACCCTGCCAAGTATGGGGGAGGTTATCAAGTACATCTTGTGCTTGAACTTGGCTAGCAAATTCGACAAAACAACATGAACCTGTTCCGGTCATCTTCGACGGGGCGTATTTTAGCAACCACTGCAGGGTTTTTTCAACCTCGGGGCAGAGCTTTTTAACTAAAGGCTCACAATCGTTGGTTAATTTATGGGTTCGCCAATCACCTGAAATTTTTGGTGTATCGCGTTTTAAATCTGGGTGAGTGAATATTTTAGCGGTACTGACATGCTGATTAGGGTGCACAACGCAATACCATTTTTGTTCAAGCTCTACGTCAACCAATTGTTCGCCAATACCGTGTGCTATGGCGCTTTTACCACGAATAAATACCGGCACGTCGGCGCCTAATTGCAGGCCTAAGTTTGCTAATTCATCAATATTTAGTTGTGTATTCCACATTTTATTAAGTGCAAGTAACGTGGTGGCTGCATCAGATGAACCGCCTCCCACGCCGCCACCCATAGGTAAACGTTTAGTGAGATTTATTTTTACACCTGATGAAATGCCACAGTGATTTTTAAGCAATAACGCGGCTTTATAGATGAGATTATCGCAATCTGCTATGCCTTTCGTATCACCCGTTATTAAAATAGTGGGCGCTTCGTTAACTGAATAGTCGAGTGTGTCGCCAAAATTTAAAAAGGTAAATAAGGTTTCTAGTTCGTGATAACCGTCATCACGGCGCGCATTGATGTGTAAAAATAAGTTAAGTTTTGCCGGTGCAATGACCGAAAAAGCTGTTTTAGTATTCATACTTAATTAAATTGCCAATTGTAGAGTTGAATTTTGATTTTAATTTGCTGATGTTTTAGCGTGACATTGCCAGGAACCCAAAAGCCACCTTGCTGTTTATAGTTTGAATACGTTATTTGCCACTTTTTATTGCTGTTATCGTACCAAATAACTTGTTGTGCACGGCCAAGTTCGTCTACTTTTAATGTTTGCGACGTTAATGTGCCTTTTAACCAGTTATCGGCGTTATCAACTGGCAGGTCAAAACCGGTTAAGCGTTTTAATAATAACGCGGCGTTAGTATCTGTGTATGTTTTATCGTCGTAATCAAGCACCGCACCTGTGCGGGTTTGTTTAAGCGACAATATACGAGTACCAATAAACGTAGTGAGCACTAAGTTGTTTTGTTTTTCGTCTTGTTGCCAATTTAAGTTTGCAGATTGGCGCTCATCAGGGCTTATAAACGCTAATTTACCTTGTGCTTGCCAGGTTTTTTGCGCTGCTAAGCGTGGTTTCCAATCATCGTAAAGCGTTGTTTTTGTATCAATTTGGTGGGCGCAGCCCGCTAAAAACAAAAAAAGAGTGAATAAAATTAAATAATGTCGAATCAAATGTTGTTCCTTACTTTCCATATTCCGCTGATTTTTGGTAAAATTGCCGCCTTTAAAGTAGGGCGCAGCAATATTTGGCAAATATGACCATCATAGCACTTGGTATAAATCACAAAACCGCATCCGTAGAATTACGTGAAAAAGTGGCTTTTTCGCCTGAGCAAATGTCTGAGGCGCTCCAGCAATTAAGCGGTCATGCCGACTTTAACGAAGCCGTTATTGTATCTACCTGTAACCGTACCGAAATCTATTGTAGCCTTGAGCAGTCAAATTCCCAAGCACTGCTAGCCTGGCTTGCCAGTTTCCATGGTTTGGATGAACACGAACTGAGCAAAAATATATATTGCCACCAAGGTGATGCAGCCATTAATCATTTAATGCGTGTTGCGTGCGGCTTAGATTCGTTGGTATTGGGCGAGCCGCAAATTTTAGGGCAAATTAAGCAAGCTTATCATAGCGCCAAAACACACGATGCCGTAGGCGTTAAGTTTGATAGGTTGTTTCAAAAAACCTTTTCGGTAGCTAAGCAGGTCCGTACCGACACCGATATTGGTGCCAGTGCTGTGTCAGTGGCGTTTGCAGCGGTTAATTTAGCAAAACATATTTATGGCAAGCTTGATAAAACCAATGTGTTATTAATTGGTGCCGGCGAAACAATAGAGCTTGTAGCTAAACATTTATATCAAAATGAGCCGCAACAAATTACGGTTGCCAACAGAACCATTGAGCGTGCACGCGGTTTAGCGCAGGAAGTGTCGGCCGATGTGATAGCGCTGGCACAACTACCTGAGCGTTTAAACAAAGCCGATATTGTTATTAGCTCAACCGCCAGTACGTTACCAATAATAGGTAAAGGGGTGGTGGAGCAAGCATTAAAACAGCGCCGCCATAAACCTATGCTGTTTATTGATATTGCCGTACCGCGCGATATAGAAAGCCAAGTAGGCGAGCTTGACGCAGCCTATTTATATTCCGTTGATGACTTACAAGCCATTGTAAGCGAGAATATGGCCGCGCGTGAACAGGCGGCAGAACAAGCACAATTAATAATAAGCGAGCGCGTAAAAGAATTTGAAATGTGGGTTCGCTCTCTCGATTCGGTTGATTTAATTCGCCACTACCGAAACGACGTACAAACCATTAAGTCAGAACTTGTTGAGCGGGCGGTTAGTCAGCTAAATACAGGTAAAGACGCAGAAAAAATTATATTAGAGTTGGCCAATAAATTAACCAACCGCTTAATGCACGCGCCTACCCGTGCAATTCAAGATGCGGCTAAAAAAGGTGAAGTGGCACAACTAACTCAGTTGAAAAAAATGTTAGGTATTGATCAGGAATAACAGTTAAATGAAAGAGTCTGTATATCGTAAATTAGAAACCTTAGTAGAGCGCTACGAAGAAGTACAAGCGCTACTGAGCGATCCGTCGGTCATTAGTGATCAAAACCGCTTTCGTGCTCTTTCAAAAGAATACTCTGAGCTTGAAGAAATTGTAAAAACATTTTTAGCATACCAACAAGCGCAAGACGATGTAGCGACTGCTGAAGAAATGCTAAAAGATTCAGACCCAGATATGCGTGAAATGGCGCAAGAAGAATACAAAGAAGCTAAAGCGCAAATTTTATCATTAGAAGATGAGCTACAAGTGCTTATGCTTCCTAAAGATCCTAAAGATAACAACAATGTATTTTTAGAAGTACGTGCGGGTACCGGTGGTGACGAAGCGGCTATTTTTGCAGGCGATTTATTTAGAATGTACAGCCGTTACGCCGAAACACAAAAATGGAAAGTTGAAGTGGTGAGCACCAACGAAGGTGAACACGGCGGCTACAAAGAAGTTATAGCAAACATTAGCGGTGAAGGTGTGTACGGTAAGCTTAAGTTTGAATCGGGTGCTCACCGTGTACAACGTGTACCAGAGACTGAGTCGCAAGGGCGTGTACATACCTCTGCGTGTACGGTTGCAGTAATGGCCGAAATTCCTGAAGCTGAAGCCATTGAAATAAACACCGCCGATATAAAAGTAGATACCTTTAGAGCCTCTGGCGCCGGTGGTCAGCACGTAAATAAAACCGACTCGGCAATTCGTATTACTCATATTCCAACGGGTGTTGTGGTTGAGTGTCAGGATGAGCGTTCGCAACATAAAAACCGTGCTAAAGCGATGTCGGTACTTGCCGCGCGTTTACAGCAAGCCGAAGATGAAAAACGCCATGCGGCTGAGGCCTCTGAGCGTCGTAACTTAGTGGGCAGCGGCGATCGCTCTGAGCGTATTCGTACTTACAACTACCCGCAAGGGCGTATTACCGATCACCGTATTAATTTAACGCTTTATCGCTTAAACGAAGTGGTAACTGGTGATTTAGGCGCAATTATCGATCCATTAATGCAAGAGCATCAGGCTGATTTACTTGCCGCAATGGGCGATGAGTAATTGTGAGCCACACGCTTGAGCAGGCAATAGCGGTTGGTGCAACTAAACTTGCACCAACTAGCGACAGCGCTAAATTAGACGCACAAGTACTGCTATTACATATACTTCAAAAACCCCGCAGTTACTTATTTACCTGGCCAGATAACCTACTTAGCAGCGACGAACAGCGCCAATATGATGAATTTTGTGAACGGCGTTTAAATGGTGAACCCGTAGCGCATATTATTGGCCAGCGCGAATTTTGGAGCTTAGCGCTCGAGGTGAATGCCACGACGCTTATTCCTAGGCCTGATACCGAAACACTCGTTGAGCAAGCTTTAGCACTTACCGTGCCTGAGCAAGCAAAAGTGCTTGATTTAGGCACTGGCACCGGCGCTATAGCACTTGCACTTGGCAGTGAAATGCCAACATGGCAAATTACAGCAGTCGACAAAGTAGCAGATGCGGTGGCCTTAGCGACTCGTAATCAGCAGCGTTTAGCCATTGATAATGTGCAAGTTAAGCAAAGTAACTGGTTTAGCGCGCTGAAAAATGAGCAGTTTAATTTAATTGTGACTAACCCCCCGTACATTGAACACGACGATAAACATTTAAAAGAAGGAGATGTGCGCTTTGAACCTCTTTCTGCGTTAGTGGCCGATGATGCAGGAATGGCTGATATAAAACAAATAATTACACAATCACGTGACTATTTGCTCCCTAGTGGCTATCTTTTAATAGAACATGGTTTTGAACAGGGTGAAGCTGTTCGGCATTTGTTTAAGCAAATGGCGTATATAAATATTAAAACAGTAAAAGACTTGGGAAATAACGATCGTGTAACGCTCGCACAGTGGCCTTAATTTGATAATAAACAGCCATGATTGTGTGTTCTATAAATGCATTAAGGAACCTTTAATATGATGGGTGATTTTTTATTTTCAGATGAGCCAGATGAGTTAGAAAATGAAGTAGAGCTTGGCACTTGGAAAGTATTAATCGTTGATGACGAACCTGAAGTTCATGCTGTTACAAAGCTTGCGTTGAGTGATTTTGAATTTCAGAACAAACGTTTAGAATTTTTAAGCGCATACTCGGGCGCTGAAGCAAAAGAATTAATAAATGCGCACCCAGATGCCGCTATTGTACTGCTAGATGTGGTAATGGAAACAGATGACGCTGGGTTACAGGTTGCTAAATTTATTCGCGAAGAAGCTAATAATAATCATATTCGCATTATTTTAAGAACCGGTCAGCCTGGGCAGGCGCCTGAACGCCAAGTTATTATTAATTACGATATTAACGACTATAAATCGAAAACAGAGCTGACAGCGCAAAAGCTGTTTACTGTGATTATGTCGAGCTTACGCTCGTATCGCGATATTATTTCTATAGAGCAATCTCGCGAAGGGCTTGAAAAAATTATTGTTGCCTCGCGCGATATATTTGCCACACGTTCAATAGAGCAGTTTATTGAAGGGGTGATGCAGCAACTTACCTCGTTATTAGGCATTGCTGATCAAGCGGTGTATGCCACTACGTTAGTGGCGCAAAATACGCAAGAAAATAGTAACGATAAGCTAATAGTACGCTCTGGTACCGGTGAGTTTGAGCAAAGCGAGGGGAAAGAATTAGATGCTGTGCTGCAAAACGAGCAACTAGAGGCGTGTCATCAAGCACTTAAAGATAAAAGCATAATTTATAAAGATAACTATTTATTTGCTTATTGTAGCAGCGAGTACAATCACAATTCGATGTTATTTATATCGGGGATCCCTAAAAATATAACCGATACGCAACGTAATTTAATTGAGATTTTTTCGCAAAATGTACAACTAGCATTTGAGAACGTGCAACGACAACAACGTTAATCGTTACTATAAATTTAAAAAGCACATAGCCTTGCGACTATGTGCTTTTTAGTTTGTGAGGCATAATAGCCAAAGCAGTGCGTAGTACTTGGTATTATACCAAGCAGCAATAATACTTAATCATTTTGAGGGGGCTAAATAAAAAATTCTCATTTAGAACAACTAAATAGCAAATTTTTTGCCTAGCTATTAACACGTTTTTCCATCCTCAAAATAGATCACTTAATTAAGCGGGTTGGTATTAAACGCACTTAACTAATTTTAACAAAACAAAAAGTACTGAGGCTTATGGATTATTTAGCAGTAAAACACTCACACATGGCAATTGCTATGCTAAGCGTTATCTTATTTTACATCCGCTCTTTTTCGCGTATGGGTAGTGGCAAGCTTGCCAAAAATAAACTGGTTTTTATTGGCAGTCACAGCATTGACACTTTATTACTTATTTCTGCAATAACATTGGTGTTCATGGCAAAAATAAACCCCTTTGAGCAACTATGGTTATTAGAAAAAATAGTGCTTGTAGTGATTTATATTGCGATAGGTATTATTAGTGCTAAACAAACTAATACGCTGCCAAAAATTATGTATGTGGTAGTTAACACGATTGTGATTTTAGCGATAGGGTATTTGGCAACGGCAAAATCGCCGCTACTTTTATAATACCTACTTTGTTGCAAGTTAAGTGTCGGTGCGTGTATATACTTTTTAAACACGCACGATACTTAAAGGCAAGGGACTTAAATACGCAAGGGGCTTAAACGTAAGGAGCTAATACTCTTAAGGAACTTAAACCCCCAAGGAACTTAAGTAACAGTTAACACAGTTAATACACCTTTGCCCGTCTCATAGCCTTCACCATTTTTCAGCCAGGCTGGCCTACTCCTTTTACTATAAAGCACACCTCTGGGGTATAATTACGGGTGGGAGCTTCGCTGTATTGGTAACTATCCGTAAAATTAGGTAAACTACGTCTTCGTTTTTTAATAAATGTTGTAGTATTGATGACCACCCTCGGGTATGACGAACACGACGAATCTTATTTAGATGATGCATATGATGAGTTTACTCCACCGCCACTTTATCGGTGTATTAATGCAGAGTCGAAATGGGACCCTCAAATAGATTTAGCGCCAACTTTTTCTGTATTAACTGACTTTGAGCAGCAGATCACTGCGATGTGCGCAAAGCAAAAAGACCCACACGATAGATTAGAAGCCCTTCTTGATATTTTTTATAGCAAATGGCTATTTAGCGCCTCTGGGCTAAAGGTGCCAGAGCATAAAATAAATAGCTTAAGCTATACACTCACTATGCGCAGCGGCTCTATAACCACATTAGGTATTTTATTGAGCCATTTGCTTGAGCAAGCGCAATTAGATGCCAGTGTGTGTATTAACCAGGGTGATATTAGCGTGCATGTCGCAATAAGTGATGAAGAAGGCTACATTATTGAGCCTAGCAGTGGGCAACAAAGCTGGTACATCATTCCTGAAAATGCGGATGAAGAAAATGGCCAAGAGCAAGAGCCACTTGAGCTTATTTATAACGATGAAGTTTATAAATTGTTTTTAGCGCAGCAAAAATGGTCGTTTATTAGCGAAAATAAATTTGGCCACGCGTTGGTATGTGTTGAGTTGCTAATGGAGCTATTAGGCGATGACCCGTACGAGAGACGCGACAGAGGTTACTTACTCAATCAGTTAGATTGTCCTAAAATGGCACGCGATGATTTACAGTTTTTTATTGATGAGTGCCCGGACGATCCGGCAATTGAAATTATTCAGCATCAACTAGAAGAACTTGAAGATAATAATAAAACACACCATTAATAATAGGAACAAATATGGCTGATACTCACACTGCATTAATTACTAATGATGCTGTTGTACTGGGTTTGCTTGCTGTAATTTTAGGGTTCATTTTTAAAACCTCTAGCAGCGAAAACCCCAAACTAAAAGCATTTTATAAATATGTACCAGCATTATTGCTGTGTTACTTTTTACCTTCTTTACTCAATACGTTTGGCATTGTAGATGGACATAGTTCAAATATTTACTATGTTGCTTCGCGCTATTTGCTGCCAGCATGTTTAATCTTACTTACCATTAGTATTGATTTAAAAGCGATTATTAATTTAGGCCCCAAAGCGCTAATTATGTTTTTAGTGGGCACGCTGGGTATTGTGATTGGTGGGCCTTTATCTATTTTAGTGGTTAGTGTATTTAGCCCTGATTTAGTAGGCGGCCACGGCCCAGATGCTGTTTGGCGTGGTATGACAACGGTTGCCGGCAGCTGGATTGGCGGCGGCGCTAACCAAGCTTCAATGAAAGAAATGTTTGAAGTGGGCGGCGATATATTCTCGGTTATGGTGACCGTTGATGTGATTGTGGCGAATATTTGGATGGCTGTTTTATTACTAATGGCTGCAAACCATAAAAAAATTGATGCCGCAACAGGGGCTGATACAACCGCCATAGAAGATTTAAAAAACCGTGTTGAGCAATACCATGCAGAGCATGCCCGCATGCCGACACTCAATGACTACATGACCATTATTGCCATAGCATTTGGTATAACGGGGCTTGCTCATTTTTGTGCCGACTTTTTAGGGCCGTATTTTGCAAACAATTATGCGTGGGCTAAAGAGTACAGCTTAAACAGTAAATTCTTTTGGCTAATTGTTATTTCAACCACTATTGGTATTAGTTTATCATTTACTAAAGTAAGGCAAATAGAAACGTTTGGCGCATCAAAAGTTGCTTCAAGCTTTTTATATATTTTAGTGGCATCAATTGGCTTACATATGAACGTAACCGCTATATTTAGTAACCCTGGGTTATTTTTAATTGGGGCTATTTGGATGCTAACACACGCAAGTTTAATGCTGATTGTAGCCAAAGTAATAAAAGCCCCGTTATTTTATATGGCGGTGGGCTCGCAAGCTAACGTTGGCGGCGCTGCGTCGGCGCCTGTGGTGGCTTCTGCGTTTCACCCTTCGCTCGCGCCAGTGGGCGTTTTATTAGCTGTACTAGGGTATGGTGTAGGTACATATATGGCCTACATTTGTGGATTAATGATGCAAGCAGTTGCACCTTAAGGAATTTAAATGAACAACCAAGTAATTAATATTAATAATATTGAGCTGGCAAACGACAAACCATTTGTATTATTTGGTGGTATGAATGTTTTAGAGTCGCGCGATTTAGCAATGCGCATTGCAGAGCACTATGTAGAAGTAACCTCTAAATTAAATATTCCTTATGTATTTAAAGCCTCGTTTGATAAAGCGAATCGCTCATCAATAAATTCATACCGCGGCCCTGGTATGGAAGAAGGCTTAAAAATATTTGAAGAGATTAAAAATACCTTTAATATTCCGCTTATAACTGATGTGCACGAACCACACCAAGCAGCGCCTGTTGCTGAAGTGGTTGATGTAATTCAGTTACCTGCATTTTTAGCACGCCAAACCGATTTAGTGGTAGCTATGGCAAAAACGGGTGCCATTATTAATGTGAAAAAACCACAGTTTTTAGCACCGCACGAAATGCGTCATATCATTACTAAATTTAATGAAGCAGGTAATGATAATGTTGCACTGTGTGAGCGCGGCTCAAGCTTTGGCTACAACAACTTAGTTGTTGATATGCTAGGTATGGATGACATGAAAGCCATGGCACCGGTTATTTTTGATGCCACCCATGCACTACAGCGCCCAGGCGGGCGAGCTGACTCTGCTGATGGACGCCGTGCACAAGCTGCCGAGCTTGCTCGCAGCGGCATGGCACTGGGCATTGCGGGCTTATTTATTGAAGCGCACCCTAACCCTAATGAAGCAAAGTGTGATGGTCCATGTGCATTGGCACTTAGCAAGCTTGAAGGGTACTTATCGCAAATGAAAGCGGTAGATGATTTAATTAAAAGCTTTGCACCACTTGATACAAGCGCAAGCGATTTATAATTTAACACCTATTTAGGTAATGTTTAAAAAGCGACTTAGGTCGCTTTTTTTATTCCATTAATATACACACACAACGATGCTGTATATAATCTTACGCATAAGAAAAACTAATTCTAAGCTTGGTTACTATGTCAAGACGAGTCCCCCCATTAAACGCACTTAAAGCTTTTGAAGCCGCGGCACGCCATTTAAGCTTTACTAAAGCAGCAGAAGAGCTGTATGTAACGCAAGCGGCAGTGAGCCATCAAATTAAAACACTTGAAGAGCATTTAGGCTTAAAATTGTTTTTACGTAAAAATCGCTCGTTATTATTAACCGAAGAAGGCCAAGGCTACTTTTTAGATATTAAAGAGATTTTTACCCAGCTGATAGATGCCACCGAAAAGCTACTTGCTCGCGGTGCAAAAGGCTCGCTTACCGTAAGTTTAACCCCGAGTTTTGCAATTCAGTGGTTGGTACCTCGATTAAGTTTATTTAACGAACTCCACCCCGAAATAGATGTGCGTATAAAAGCGCAAGACCAAGACGAAAACTCGTTAACCGATGATGTAGATATTGCCATTTACTACGGCCGAGGGCACTGGAGTGGGGTTCAAACTTACAAATTGCACACCGAGTATTTAGTGCCTTTATGTAGCCCACTGTTATTAAGCGGGCATAAACCGCTTAATCAACCGAGTGACTTAGCTCAGCACACTTTGTTGCACGATACCACGCGCCGTAACTGGAAAACCTGGATGAAAACGGCGGGTGTACGTAATGTACAAGTGAATCAAGGCCCTATATTTAGCCACTCATCGATGGTGCTCCAAGCCGCGGTGCATGGCCAAGGCGTAGCAATAGGCAATAGTGTGCTTGCCAAACCCGATATTGACGCGGGCCGTTTAGTGATCCCATTTAGCCACAGCTTAGAGAGTAAAAACGCGTATTACTTAGTGATTAGAGAGTCGCAAACTGAGCTGGGTAAAATAGTCTCGTTCAAAGATTGGATGCTGAGCTTAGTTGAACAAGAACAAGAGTATTAATAATGATTGAATGGTTTAAAAGCGCAACGCAGCCTGCTATTGCACAGTTTATATTTGCGCATGGTGCCGGAGCTGGATCAGATTCTGATTTTATGCAGCATATGGCTAAACTCATCAGTGCGCAGGGTATTGATGTAGGTTTATTTGATTTTGAATACATGCAAATTGCTAAACAAACACAAAAACGTAGACCCCCAGAGCGAGCCCCTAAACTGTTAGCTTATTACGAGCAAGTACTAACAAATGCGCAGCCTAATTTACCGTTATTTATTGGCGGCAAGTCGATGGGCGGGCGTATGGCGTCTATGCTTGCCTGTAGCTCTACACAACCGATTGTAGGTGTATTAGCGTTTGGCTATCCGTTTCATCCGCCCGGTAAGCCAGATAAGCTGCGCACCGATCATTTTGCAGACATACCTTGCCCGTTTTTAGTCTTACAAGGCGAGCGAGATACCTTTGGCACCCGTGAAGAGCTTAAAACGCT
Organism: Pseudoalteromonas sp. P1-30; assembly: GCF_001400005.1. NCBI lineage: Bacteria > Pseudomonadati > Pseudomonadota > Gammaproteobacteria > Alteromonadales > Pseudoalteromonadaceae > Pseudoalteromonas > Pseudoalteromonas sp. P1-30. Next base: position 85,616 of record NZ_LKBC01000011.1, on the reverse strand, counting down.
TTCTATGCCAAAGCAGCCAAGCTATGTTTGGCTTAGCGATGGGGACCATTCACTCAAGCCACGCAAAAAAAGTGGTGTGAGCGAGCTGCAAAATCGTGAAACTGCAGCGCTTGAAGCAGGTAAATTTATAGCCAATAGAGTGGAGCAATTATGATTAAATTATTTTTACTCACGGGCAGCTTTTTTTGCATGCTGTCGGTTATGTTAGGGGCGTTTGCCGCGCATGGTTTAAAAAGCCGTTTAACTGAGTATTCACTCGGGGTATTTAAAACCGCAGCTGAGTATCAAATGGTGCATGGTTTAGCGCTTATAGCCGTGGCGATTCTTATTAAGTGGGGTATTAATTTAACCGTGGCGGGAGGTTTTTTTATTGCCGGTACACTGCTTTTTAGTGGCAGTTTATATTTATTAGCCCTAAGCGGCATGAAGTGGTTAGGCCCAATAACCCCATTAGGTGGGTTATGTTTTATAATTGGTTGGGTTGTTATTTTAGTGCAAGTTGCACGATTTAAGTTTTAAAGAGTTTAAGGGTTAATATGTCTAGTGTTGTGATTTATTGTCGTAGTGGTTTTGAAAACGATGCGGCTGCTGAAATAACGTTTCATGCTGCCGAGCAAGGTTTTGCCGGCTATGTAAAAGCCAAACCAAATACCGGCTACGTGATTTATGAATGTTTTGAAGCGCAACACAGCGACGAAATAATCAAAAAGGTCGACTTTAAAAATATGGTATTTGCGCGCCAGTGGTTTGCTGGCACGTTAATCGAAAATATGCCGGTAGAAGATAGGGTCACTGCATTAAAAGAAGCCGCAAAGGATTTTCCTTTGTGTAGTGAATTGCGCGTAGAAACCCCCGATACTAACGAAGGCAAAGAGCTACTGACCTTTTGTAAAAAAATATCAACGCCGTTAAAAAAAGCACTCGAAAAGCAAAACACGGTATTACGTGAGCCAAAGGCAAACCGCCCGGTAATGCATGTACTATTTTTAGCAAACAATGCCGCGTATGTAGGGTATTCGTATAGTTATAATAATTCGCCGTTTTTTATGGGCATTTTACGTTTACGTATGCCAAGTGACGGACCGAGCCGCTCAACGTTAAAACTTGACGAAGCCTTTAATGTTTTTATCCCTGAAAAAGAGCGAGAAGCGCGAGTACAACCAGGCATGCGAGGGGTTGATTTAGGCGCTTGCCCAGGCGGTTGGACCTATCAATTAGTACGCAGAGGCATGTTTGTTAGCGCAATAGATAATGGCCCAATGAATGATAGTTTGATGGAAACAGGCCAAGTTAAACACTTTAGAGCCGATGGTTTTAAATACCGCCCAGAAAAAAGAAATATTAACTGGTTAGTGTGCGATATGGTGGAAAAACCAACCAAAGTGACTAATCTAATGATTGACTGGGCAGTAAACGCATACGCCAAAGAGCTTATATTTAATTTAAAGCTGCCTATGAAAAAACGCTTTGATAGTGTTTATGAATGCCTAACGATGATCAAAGAAGAGCTTACTAAGTACGGTATAACCTATGAGTTGCAAGCTAAGCATTTGTATCATGATCGTGAGGAAATTACCGTTCATTTAAACGTTGTTAAGGTGCCCCAAAATTTGTATAGCTAAATCATAGAGGCATAAAAGTGGTATTAAATAATGTTTATAAATGGCTAGGATTACTTTTTTTATCACTTTTAATAGCCGGTTGCGGCGACGGTGGCAGCGATAGTGACGCCACCGATAGTGGCTCAACTGGCAATACCGCCCCTACTGTAAGTGTTGATGTAAGCAGCAGCGTTATTGTTGCTAACCAAACCTTTACTATTACGGCTCAGGCAAGCGATAGCGACGGGCAAGTCTCTAGTTATCAATGGCAGCAGCTGTCGGGGCCTGAATTTACCTTTACAGCTAATGGCAATATACTCACAGTAACGGCCCCCAGTGTAGAAAGCGACACTGATTTTAGCTTTTCGGTGCTAGTAACCGATAATGACGGCGCCACTACAGAGCAAGTGTTCTCTGGGACTATCACGGTTCAAAATACGCCTCCCACAGTTAATATTACAGGCCCAAGTAGTGCACTGGCTAATACCCAAGTTAGTTTAATTGCTAATGCACAAGACATAGATGGCACAATTAGCACCATAGTGTGGGTACAATCTGCTGGCTCCTCCATCGAATTTAGCCAAACTGAAGGTGAATTAAGCTTTACCGCCCCAAATGTAAGTGAAAGTGAAACGCTTGGTTTTAGTGTTACTGTAACCGACAATGCCGGGGGCACTGTACAAAGCAGTGCCACGGTACTTATTACGCAATTAAATAGCGCACCTAGTGTTACCTTAGCTGGGCCTGACGAGGCAATGCAAAATGAGTCAGTGACAATAACAGCTACAGCGCAGGACAGCGATGGCACCATTAGCGAGCTAAGCTGGCAGCAAACAAACGGCCCCGTGGTCGAATTTACGCAAACCGACTCCAGCATTACGTTTAATGCTCCAACGGTTGCTCAAAATACCAATATTACCTTTTTAGCCACCGTTAGAGATAACGACGATGCAACTAATAGTGCCCAAAAAACGGTGATTGTGGTGCCGCCTAACAATCCGCCTGTGGCAGACGATGTAACCGTTGAGGTGCAATATAACTTAAGTGCTGAATTTAATTTGACGGTAAATGATGTCGATGGCGATACGGTACAAATTACTTTTCCAGATGACTTAGAAGGGGCGCAGGTGAGCGTTATTGATGCCCAAGCGCTGCGCTTTAGCTACACACCGCCTGTAAATAGTATTTCTGCAAAAAGCTATACACTGACCGCCAGTGATGGTGAAGACAGCACCAACTTTTTACTTAATACGACAATTATTGATACCAGCGCTGCAACGGTGACAGAAATAACGCCTAATGGAGCAGATGAACCGGTATTGGTTGACACCCCCATTAGTATTACGTTTTCAGATGTGATGCTGAGCAGTTCGTTAACCGTAAATAGTAGCGCGGGGAGCTGTGAAGGCAGTGTTCAGGTATCAAGTGATGATTTTGCAAGCTGCGTTGCACTTAATGTAGAGAGCGTATCTGGTGCGCCTGATGAGACGAGTGACTATTTTAAAAATGTTAACTTAAGCGCTGATTTTTCAGAAAACACGCTTTACAAAGTGCGTGTAAATGACCAATTAGTTAATTTTTCTGGTACTGCTGCGACAGCAGGCCAAGTGAGTGAATTTACCACCTCAACTCAAGATTTAAAAATAACCGAACTCATATCGGTGCAATTTACTAATGATACGCCCTGGGTAGAGATTTATAACGGCACTGGAGAGGCTGTTAATTTACAAAACTATTCATTAAAAACGCGCGCAATTAATATGCTTGATAGCTCAGTGAGCGCAGAGCAAGTATTTACATTACCCAACAAAGTATTAGAAAACGGCAGTTATATTTTACTGCAAAGTCGTTTTGGTGATGAGTTTTTAGCAAGTGCGGCACTTAATAACCCTAAAATTGTGCTGGTGGGTAACCAAAGTGATGCGCTACGTCCTTACTGGTATATAAATGGCTTTGCAGAGTTATTAAATAGCGCCGCCACACAAACAATCGACTTTGTTAAATTTGGTAATTCTACCCAGCAACCGGTTAGTGCCACGCAATGGCAAGGCGATAACGCACCACAAATGCAGGCCGAACAAGGGTCAAGCTTAAAACGTGCGCTTAATGCAACAGATACTAATCAAGCAAGTGATTGGGTTTACTCAGTGTTTAATACGCCGGCAGGGCAAAATGATATTAGCTGTGATACCGATACAGATTTAGATGGGATCCCTGATTGCAGTGAGCAAGAAGGCGCCACGTTTGGCGGGCTGCCTTTATACGAATGGGGCGCACGGGAAAATCAAAAAGATATATTTATAGAAATTGATTATATGGACAGTACCGATATAGGTATTACGCCACAGCGTACAGCATTAGAAAAAGTAGTAAGCGTATTTGCAAGTAACGGTTACACAGTGCATTTTGATGTAGGCGATTTGTTTGACCAAAGCACTGGTATTTCCACCGCTAACTTTGATTTAGGAGGCGGTACAACCGTACCGTTTAACAGTTACACGCCCTTTGAATATGACCAAGGTACCGCTAATTTATTTGCCTATAAGATGGAATATGCCGATACAACGCGCCGCCCAATTTTTCATTATTTATTAATGGCAAACAGTGGTAACGAAGATGGCAGCATTAGTGGCTCGGGTATTGCCGAAATAAATGGTAATGACCTAATGCTGACTATGGGCGGATGGGGGTTATCGGTTGATGATCAAACATCACAAAATGTGACGAATAATTACCAAGCGTCTACTATTTTTCATGAGTTGGGGCATAATTTAGGGCTTTATCATGGCGGCGACGAAGAAGTGAACTTTAAGCCAAATCATTTAAGCTCTATGAATTATCTATATCAATTAACGGGGCTTGCAAGCATAGGCAATAACGAAGGTGACCGTTATTACGACCGGTTTTATACCAACAACATTAACTGCGACCTTGTGCCAAATACCAATAATCAAACAGGATCAACGGATGATTTTATCATTGATTATTCAAACGGCAGTGCTGCAAATATAAATGAAAGTGCTATTGATGAAAGCGCAGGATTAAACAGGCCTGGCTCTGAGGCGGTCGATTATAATTGTAATGCAATTTTAGGCGATACATTAACTAGCTTTGATGCAAACCAAGACTCGCAAATTACTGTATTAACGGATACCGATGAGTGGAGCATGATTAACTTACAGTTTTACTCACAAAGTGCAGGTAACCGATTTGGTGTGGCAAATACGATGAGCCATAAGCTGTATCAACAGCAGCGTGTTCAAGCTGTTTCTGTTTCATTGCCTAGCTATATAAAAGAAGCAGCGCCAAGCGAGGCTATAATTAACCAAATTAAAGCAATTAAAGAGCGCTAAATGAGCTACCGATTTATAAAAGCTGCACTTTTACAAGGAGCTATTATTTGTTTAGTTGCTGCCTGTAGCCAAGGCGCTATTAATAAAGCCAGTAGTAGCCATAGTAGTGAATGGTTACTAACTGATGCGCTTTATTATAATAACAAGCCAGTAAATTGGCAGCAAAGGCGAGTAAACGGGTGTAGCACGTGTTTAATACAAAACGACTCTGTACTTCAGCCCGAGGGCATAACGCGTTTTAATACGCTTTATAAAGATGGGGAGTGGGTTGCAGTACAGGAGCAAAGCAGTTTAAATGTTATAAGGTTAAAACTGCCTTTGCACACCCCCTATTTGTATGTTGAGCAATTAGCAAACGGTGAACTTAAACTGTTTAATCAGCAACACACTTATAAAACTAAAATAGGCGAAGTCATTAATATTACTTTTAAAAAGCAGTTATTCTCGATAGTGATCACAGCGTTTACTTTACAAGATGAAAAAAATGCAGCACTGCCAAGGCGCGCAAGACTAAATTACACTGCACTTAAGTTGATATAGATAAAATAAAAGCACCAAAAGGTGCTTTTATTATTTGCTATAGTGTTTGTTAGCCCGCTCGGTATTTAGAGCGATAATTATCTACCCACAAACGAGTAGCGCCACACACAGCAACGGGCATAACAATTAGGTTAATAAATGGGATTGCAGTGAGCAGCAAAACAGCAAAGCCAAAACCATAAGATAAACCTTGTTTAGACTTTAAATCGTCTTTCATTTGCTTAAAGCCTACTTTATGGTTATCGAAGGCAAAATCTTTGTATTGCACAGCATACATCCAACATGTAAATAAAACCCATAACACTTGTCCAATAACGGGTAAAATCCACAGCAAAATAAAAAAGCCAATAGCGCGGGGTAAGTAATAGCAAAGCTTTGTCCACTCTCTGCCTACCATGCGTGGAATGTCTTTTACTAAATCAGCAAAACCGTCGTCATTTATTTTTTGACCCGTTAAATAAAGCTCTACTTTTTCGCTGAGTAGTCCGTTAAAAGGGGCCGCAATAAAGTTGGTTATTACCGTAAATAGCATGCTGTAACTAAATAGCACCACAAGCACGGCAATGGGCCACATTAACCATTCAAGCCAGCTTAGCCACTCAGGTAACATGTTGTTTATATAATTAAAGCTGTCGCTTAACCAACCAAATAAAAAGAATAATGAACTACCAAACAATAAAATATTAAGTAAAAGTGGAATAAGCACAAAGCGCTTAAGGCCTTTTTGGCTAATTAATTTAAAGCCTGAAAAAAAATATTCCATACCTTGTATGATCTGCACAGTAACCTCAAAAAAGACTCATATCTGAATGCAGTATAATTAGACTGATAATTTTGAACAGCCTTTTTAAGTAACAAAGTGTTAAACCTGCAAAATTTTTAAAAAGTTTTAGAGTGTGTTGGCTGGATTGTTTTTGTTATGGATGTTTATTTTTTGTTGCAAAATAATGTAGGCTTAACGCATACTAAAGTTGTTTTTTACCTATTTTATTAAAAAACAATTTCTATAATCGTAATAATAAAACTCGCGCTGTAAGTTTATTAACTATACTCATTTTAAATATATGAACTAAGAGCAGGAATTTGTTGATGCACTGCACTTTTTTAAAGTGCGTAGCAACATAAAAGTACCTAGATGCATGGTGAAGTATGAATACTGCAAAACTAAAACAATTGTTATCTCACCAGCAGGATATATTATCTAAAATCGCGTTAGGCATTGCCTTAGACGATATTTTACAAGATATTTGTTTAGCTATAGAGCAAGTTATTGAAGACAGCTCTGCAAGATGCTCAATACTGTCTTTAACAGGTAATCAGTTATTTCATCGTGCTGCCCCAAATATTGACGATGAATATTTAAAGGCAATTAATGGTGTGTTTATAGGCCCTAATGTAGGGTCTTGTGGCACCGCAGCCTATAAAAATGAGCGAGTTATTGCGCAAAATATTGACCTATCGCCCTTGTGGGAAGATTACAAAGATTTAGCGCACAGGTACGGTTTATATTCTTGTTGGTCAACCCCGGTTATTTCAACCACCAATGAAATATTAGGCACTTTTGCTATTTACCACGGCACCCCTAAAGCACCTACACAGCAAGATTTAGAACTCATTGATTATTTTGTACACTTTTCTAGCATAGCATTAGAAAAAAACTCAGAGTCGCTCAAAGCTAGGCAGCTAGTGGCAGACCTGCAAAAAAGTAATGAAAAATTTAAAGCATTTACGCAAGTGATGCCCGATCTTATTTTGATTTTGAACGAAGAGGGCGTCTATACCGATATTTACGGTACCTCGAGTGACTTATTACTTGAATCGCCCACCGATTTAATTGGTCAAAATGTGCAAGACTTGTTCCCAGTTAAAGATGCCGACATGATCATGGGGATTATTAAAAAAACCATTCGCACCAATGAAATGCAAATATTTGAGTACGATTTAGCCGTTCCCAAAGGCCACATAACCTTTGAAGGAAGAGCGGCTGCACTTACTAACTACCAGCCAGAAAAACCAGAACTTAAGCACGTAGTGTGGATGGCAAGAGATGTAACCCTTCGCAAAAAAGCCGAGCAAGAAGTTCAACGGCTTGCGTTTTTTGATCCACTAACAGGGCTCCCTAATAGACGAATGCTCAGCGACAGCCTAGCAAAGTGTGTGGAGCGTATTAAACGCACCAAAAAAACGGGCGCATTGCTGTTTTTAGATGTTGATAACTTTAAAAGAATAAACGATTCATTAGGCCACGGCGCCGGAGATCAAGTATTAATAGAATTAGCAAAACGCTTAGGTGGCGTAATACGATCATCTGATACTTTAGCTAGAGTGGGCGGTGATGAATTTATTATTTTACTCGAATACATTGGCGAGCATAATCACCAAGCCTGTATTGAATCTGAAATAGTCGCTAAAAAAGTACAAGGCGTGTTTAATGATAAGTTTGCAATAGGGGAGCTGGCATTTCAAGTTAGCTGCAGTATAGGTATTTGCTTAATTAACGAAGAGCACACAGCCACCGATAACATATTAAAATTTGCAGATACCGCCATGTACCGCTCTAAGGCAAAAGGTGGCAATAGCTGCAGCTTTTATGACCCTAAACTGCAAACTTTACTCGAAAATCAAGCCGAATTAGAAACGGATATTGTAAGAGCAATCGCAAATAACGAATTTTGTGCGTATTTTCAGCCGCAAATTAGTATGCAAGGGAAGATAGTAGGTGCAGAAGCACTGATAAGGTGGATACACCCTAATAAAGGGGTTATTGCGCCTAATCAGTTTATTCCTATTGCAGAGCAATATGGCCTGATTCAAAAACTGCAAAACATAGTGCTTCGTAATATATGCAGCCTTATTAATCAACTTAATGAAAAAAACATGATAGATGAGCACTTTAGCGTATCTATAAATATTAGTCATATACAGTTTAATTCTGCGCAGCTTACCCGTGAGCTCTGCTCTACAATTAAAGAGTTCAACATAAAACCGCAGCATATTAAACTTGAGATCACCGAAACCATGCTATCGGGCGATATTGACAGCACAATAAAGCAAATGACGGAGCTACAAGAACAAGGTTTTGTGTTTTCTATTGACGACTTTGGTACAGGGTATTCCTGTTTAGCCCATTTAAATGCGTTCCCCGTACAGGAAATAAAAATTGATAAAAGCTTTATCGATAAGATTTTAGATAAAGGCAAAGGCTTTAATATTGTTAATACGATTATAAGCCTGGGCAAAAGTTTATACATTACTGTTGTTGCTGAAGGTGTAGAGCAAGAGGCGCAATTTGAGTTACTAAACTTGCTCAATGCAGATTGTATACAAGGCTATTTAGTCGCAAAACCTATGAATGCCAGTAATTATATTAAGTGGCATGCCCATCAATTAAAAAAGCAAAGCCTAAGTGCTTAGCAGGATGTGCGTCGTTTTTGTAAATTAAGCTAACGTTTTAATAAAGCTATTTTTACCTTATTAAAACATTTTGTTTAAACAACACTAGGAACACGCGTATTAAGTATATATTATGAAGTCACTATAACGATTCAAAATAATAAAATGGACGACAAGAGATGCAGTTAGTCGAATTAACCCCTAAGGATCCTGATGTAGTTAATGTGTTTGCAGATATAGATAGACTGATAAACTCCTTATACCCCGTGGCTACAGCCCAATCTCTCAAATTAGAAGAATTAAGCAAAGACAACGTTTACGCAATTGGTTTAAAAAACGAAGATGGCATTATTGCCTGTGGCGCTATTGTTAAGCAAAATGACGGCGCGCTATATGGCGAAATAAGGCGTTTATACGTAAAACCAAGTTACCGTGGTAGAGGCTTTTCAAGACGCATAATGCAAAACCTACTGCATTACGCCGGCGAAACAAAAATTCCACTTATCCGATTAGAAACAGGCCCAAAGCAAACCGAATCAATTAGTTTATATGAAGATTTAGGTTTTGCGCGCTGTGCAAGCTTTGGCTCGTATCAAGATAACCCACAAAGTGTATTTATGGAGCTTGCCCTGAGCCCTGAGCCAGAATAAATAAGCTATTTACTACTGTGTGCCTATAGTTGACTCTGTAGGCGCAAAAAATACTTCACTGTTTTTCACTGCTATCTTCGTATAAAATTCGCCACGTATATTTAATACCTGTGCACAGTAATACTTAATGATTTTAAGAGGCAAAACCTGGCTATAAACAAGCTTTTTTGCTTCAAAATAAATTACTTGATTAAGCAAACGGGTATAAACCTTTATTTAGCACTTCATAAGTGAGAATTTTATCTTTTTTAAAAGTAGCCCAAAACCAATGAGCGATTTAACAGTAGTAACCCACAGTGGTAATTTCCATGCCGATGACGTGTTTAGTATTGCGGTACTTAAGCATGTATTGCCTGCCTTTAACTTGGTACGAACCCGCGATAAAGCAGTAATAGAAAGTGCCGATATTGTTGTTGATGTAGGTGGTGAATACAACCCTGACACAGGACGCTTTGATCACCACCAACGCGGCGGCGCAGGCGAGCGCGAAAATGGCACGCCATACTCGTCATTTGGCTTAATTTGGAAAAAGTATGGTTTAGCGCTGTGTGATAATAACCAAGCGGTGGCTGATAGAGTAGACGCTGGTTTAGTCTCTACAATTGATGCCATAGATTGTGGTTACGTTAAAGGTGTGGTTGAGGGCATAACGCTTAGCCAAACGCTTTCTATGTTTAATCCAACATGGGAAGAGGAAGGCAACTTTGATGAATGCTTTGATGAAGCCGTTGAGTTTGCAGCGCGTTTATTAACCCGTTTTATTGCCTCAGCAAAAGGAAGCATTAACGCCAAAGATATTGTTGCAAAAGCAATAGAAGAGGCAAAAGATCCCCGCGTGATTATTTTAGAAAAATACACACCATGGAAAAAAACAGTACACCATTTATCAAGCGACGCTTTATTTATGGTTTACCCTTCGCAGAACGGCCAATGGATTATTCAAACTGTACCAGTAGAGCCCGGCTCGTTTGAAGACAGAAAGTCACTGCCTAAAGCGTGGGCTGGTTTATCTGACGAAGAGTTTCAAGCTGAAACAGGCTTAGACGACGCTGTATTTTGCCACAATGGTTTATTTATAGCCGGTACTAAATCGTTCGAAAGTACAATGAAGCTGGCCGACGCGGCCTTAGCTGAGTAACCTGTTTTACTTAAATATGGGTAAAAATTTTTTACCCAGAATTCGCACTATTTTAGCTAAGTAACTAGTTTGCAGTTACTTAGCTTTATTATGCTCTCGTTATTTAAATCACGTGAGGTTTTATGTTTGAAGTAAAAACTATCGCGCTATTTATTATTACCGCACTGGCAGAAATTATTGGCTGTTACTTACCTTATCTTTGGCTTAAAGAAGATAAATCCATATTCCTTTTAATACCTGCAGCAATCAGTTTAGCGCTATTCGCGTGGTTGCTTACGTTACACCCCGCAGCCGCTGGACGGGTGTATGCCGCGTATGGCGGTGTGTACATATGCGTGGCTTTATTGTGGTTATGGGCAGTTGATGGCGTAAAGCTTACAATGTGGGATGTAGTGGGCGGGGCGGTTGCCTTACTGGGCATGGCTATTATTATTTTTGCACCTAAAAGCGCTTAAAAAGTACGCCATATTAAAGGTGAAAAACGCCTTGCAGGCCACTGTTAACGCATATATCGCGCAATTAAATTGCCAACTACTTTTTTATAAGTAAGCGTTAAAGCTGGATTATCTATTAAGCTTGTTTGTACAACATGCCCGGTATATAAGCCATAAAACTCATACGCAAAAATGCTCGGCTCTTTGTCTTGGCTAAAGTAGCCTTGTGCTTGGCAGTTAACTGCAAGTTTAGTGAGGTAGTTAATCATTTTTAAGTGTTGGTCTTGCATAAACTGCCTTACCAAACAGTTGGGGCTTGCTTTAAACTCTACCGACGCTTTAATGAGCGGGCAACTTGCCTGCTTACCAGGCGATACCGTATCTAAAAAATTGAGCCACTCAAGCCAGCGTTGCTGAAAATTATTTAAATGAATTAACGCATCTTCATCAGCAGATATATCAACAACCTGTTTTCTAAACTCTTCTTCGGTGTAGGCCAAAATAGCCACTTGCATATCTTCTTTATTGGCAAAGTGTGAGATCACCCCAGTACGCGACATGTTAGTCACTGCCGCTATTTTTCCTATCGACAAGCTATATAAACCATGTGCAGCCGCATAGGCCATTCCTTTGTGCAAAATATTGCGTTTTGTGCTCTCACTTTTTTTCATCGTTAATCCATAAAGCGTGTTATTTGGTCGTACACGTATTGGCTTTTTAAAATGCGCACGTGTCCCAGCTCTTGTGTGGCGACAAGTGTTGCGGGTGTGTTCTCAGTTAATAATTTTATTGCCTCAAAGCTTGCCACTGAGTCATTTTTATCATGAATAAACAGCATGTTTTCGTTAATTTTATTTTTAGAATGATCAGGGTGAAGGTTTTGCCAGCTAATACCATATTTATCCGACACTTTATTAAGCATATTTTCTAGCATGAGCTCAGAAATACCCACTTGCCTGACCTTAGCAAACATGGCTTCAAATATTTGTGCAGGGGCAGAGATCATCACAATTTTTTTATTCTCTAAATAATGAGGCGCTAAGTTTAACAAAGCAACACCGCCCATAGAGTGTGTAACGACTCTATTAATTGTAATATTTTGCCCATTAAAGTACTCAAAAGCCGCTGTTAGCCCCTGCATATACCCGTATAAGTGCGAGGTATTGCCGTGCGAATAGCCATGGCCTATGTGATCAATTGAGTAAACATTAAAGCCTTTTTCAAGCAATTCATCTATTAAAGCAGTAAACCGATTAGTGCTATCGGCCCAGCCATGAGATAAAAATACCGTTTTAGTGTTTTCGGCTTGGCTAAAATAGTACAGGTTTACAGCGCCAAGCTCGGTAGTAAGTTTAATATTAATTGGCTGTATACATGTTCTAAATTCGTATTGGCGTCGGCTATGCGGGTTACAAAATACCTTCATGGCAAGGCGGGCACTGAGTTTAGGAAATGTTTTGGTCAGACCAAAAGTGGCAGCCTTTGTTATTTTAGAAAATTTAGGTGGCTTGTTTTGATTAAAATAAATTTGTTTCATGTTTATACCAAATAAGTACAGTTGTTCTATTTTATCTTAAAAAAGTACAGCTGTACTTATTTTTTTAGCCGCATAACCAGCTTGCTTTACTAAAGGCGGTTAGCTGTAAAAGCTAAGGTGTAGGTGTTTTTTCTCTCAACACTAAAAATCACTCGTTACGAGTAAAAATACTTGTTGGACTTAAAAGTCTATTTTTCTTTTAATGCGCGGCAACTAGCCGAACCGGCATTCATTAAATACAAGAGAAAGATAAATGAAAGAGACAACATCACTAGAACAAGCTCGCACGAGTTACAATGTTCGTCATTGGAGCCAAGGTTTTTTTGGAATTAATGATCAAGGTGATGTGTATGTTGCGCCAAAGGCTCACGCCCCAGAGCAAACTATTGCACTTACAGATATTGCAAAACAACTTCAAGAAAAAGGCTTAAGCTTACCGGCTTTAGTGCGCTTTCCACAAATTTTACATCATCGTGTGCACAGTTTATGTGGCGCGTTTAATACCGCGATTGAAAACTATGGTTATCCAAAAGATTACCTATTAGTTTACCCAATTAAAGTAAACCAACAACGCGAAGTGGTTGAAGAAATAGTAGCAAGCCAAGCCGAATTAGAAAAAAAACAACTAGGCCTTGAGGCGGGCAGCAAACCAGAGCTATTAACTGTTTTGGCAATGGCAGAAAAAACCAGTGCAGTGATTGTATGTAATGGCTACAAAGACAAAGAATATGTGCGTTTAGCACTGATTGGTGAAAAGCTAGGCCACAAAGTATACATAGTGCTTGAAAAACTTTCTGAGCTCGACATGGTACTTAGCCAAGCAAAAGCGCTAAATGTTAAACCACGTATTGGTATTCGCGTTCGTTTAGCATCGCAAGGCAAAGGTAAGTGGCAAGCAAGTGGCGGCGAAAAATCAAAATTTGGTTTATCAGCGTCGCAAGTTTTGCATGTAGTGAATCGTTTAAAAGAGGCAGGCCAACTTGATTTAATGCAACTTGTGCATTTTCACTTAGGCTCGCAAATGGCAAACATTCGTGATGTGCGTTTAGGTGTAAGTGAGGCCGCGCGTTTTTACTGTGAGCTACGCAAATTAGGTGCAAACATTGAGTGCTTAGATGTAGGGGGCGGTTTAGCTATTGATTACGATGGTACCCGCAGCCAATCGCATAACTCAATGAACTACAGCTTAGCTGAGTATGCAAATAATATTGTGTACACCATAGGCGATACCTGTAAGCAGTACGCGCAGCCCATGCCGACGATTATTTCTGAGTCGGGGCGTGCACTAACGGCGCACCATGCGGTGCTTATATCAAATGTTATAGGCACAGAAAGCTACACGCCAGAAGAGTTAGTAGCGCCAGCAGCAGATGCACCGCTTTTATTAAATAATATGTGGGCATCGTTTGTGCAGTTAACCGATTTAACGGATGATCGCGCACTGATTGAAATTTACCACGACAGCCAAGGGGATTTAGCGGAGGCGCATAACCAGTTTGCACTTGGGCTTTTAGATTTAACGCAGCGTGCGTGGGCAGAGCAAGTTAACTTACGTATTTGTTATGAGCTTAACAAACACATGGATAACAAAAACCGTTTCCATCGCCCAATTATTGACGAGTTGAACGCACGTTTAGCTGATAAGTTTTTTGTAAACTTTTCGCTTTTTCAATCGCTTCCTGATGCGTGGGGGATTGATCAAGTGTTTCCGGTATTGCCATTAAGTGGTTTAACCGAAGCACCAAAAAAACGTGCTGTATTACTTGATATTACCTGTGATTCAGACGGCGCGCTTGAGCACTATGTTGATGGCCAAGGCATTGAAAGCACATTACCCGTGCCTGAGTACAGTGCAGATAAGCCTTACTTAATGGGCTTTTTCTTAGTGGGTGCGTACCAAGAAATTTTAGGTGATATGCACAATTTATTTGGCGATACGCACAGCGCTATTATCAATATGGATGAGCAAGGCGTTGCCAGTATTAGTGAGATAAACCAAGGTGATACGGTAGCCGATATGATGCGCTATGTACATTTAGATGTTGAGAGTTTTCAACACTCGTACGCGCAGTTAGTGTCTGCAAAAATAGATAAAAATGAACAGCAAAGCGTTTTAGACGAGTTGCAAAGCGGCCTTAATGGCTACACTTATTTAGAAGAGTTATAAGCAATGTCTAGCTTGTTTGGTCATGTTGACCACTCATTGTATTCAAACGGGATGACGTTTTTACGTCGTCCTATGGTGCAAAACATTAATGCCATTGATGCAGATGTCGTTGTACTAGGCTTACCCTTTGACTTAGCAACATCGGGCCGCCCCGGTGCACGCTTAGGGCCCGATGCTATTCGCAGAGCGTCGGTACATTTAGCCTGGGAAGACACTAAATACCCGTGGACATTTCCTTTGTTTGAGCGTTTAACGGTTGCTGATGCGGGGGACTTTACTTATCCGGTAGGCGATCCTGAGTATTTTACGGCACAGCTAGAAATGGCTGCAGAGCAAATACTTCGCCAAGGGGCAACGCTGTTAGGCCTTGGTGGCGATCACTTTGTAACGCTTCCGCTATTGCGCGCGCATGCAAAGATACATGGCAAAATGGCACTGGTTCATTTTGATGCGCACACTGATACATACAGCAATGGCTCGCGCTTTGATCACGGCACTATGTTTTATCATGCACCCATGGAAGGGCTGATTGATGTAGAGCATAGTATCCAAATAGGTATTCGTACCGACTTTGACCAATCAAAGCATGAGTTTGCAGTGATTGATGCAATGCAAGCTAACGATTTGCATGCTAATGAAATAGCGGCGCAAATACGTGAGCGAGTAGGCGACTTACCCGTTTACTTAACGTTTGATATAGATTGTTTAGACCCAGCATTTGCACCAGGTACAGGCACACCTGTATGCGGTGGTTTAACATCTGATAAAGTGCTTAAAATACTGCGCGCACTCAAAGGCATAAATATGGTCGGAATGGATGTGGTAGAGGTTTCACCGTCGTACGACCAAAGTGAGCTTACCGCAATTGCTGCAGCAACAATTGCCAGTGAATTATTGCATCTGTGGACACATAAAAATAAGTATTAACGCCATAAGTTAAGTACTACAAAAAGGTATGTACTGGCATACCTTTTTTATTTTAGAGGTGTCGATTATTTTGCAGCTTAATTTCTTTTAACCAAATAAAACTTAACCCAATAAGCGGCAGGTTAGTGGTTACCGGGTTAAATGCTTCAATGAGTAATGGTGGCTGCATTATTACAACCGCTAACAAAAGCCCTACAAGCGCTAAAATATTTAAAATAACGATGTGCTTATTTTTATAAAACACTAATAAGCATAATCCAAATATAATTTCGCCAATACCCGCCGAACGTGTAATTAAGTCAGACACTTCTGCTGAAAAACCCGCACTACCAGTCATTAGTTTTTCAAGCGGGGCAATATGATAAAGCTTTGGAAAAAAGCCGTGAATGATACTAACCCAAATAACTATTTGAACAATTTAACCTACTAAATCAATTACTAACGTCGTTAAAAAATCTCTATTTAGAACCACTAAACAAAAAATTTTTTGCCTAGTTAATAAATGATTTATTTATCGTTAAAATAGCTCCTATAGTTAATCGAATTAGTATACCCAACTTAGACTCACTATGTAGCGAGCAATTTGAATATAAAACGTGTTACTTTCTGGCATTATCAATCCGCTCTTGTGCACTTGGGTGGCTAGATAAATATTCGAGCAAATTATTTACCTTTTCAAGGTGTTCGTTTTCGCTGGTGTGCGCACCTTGTAATGCTTCAATGGCATCGGCAAAGTCGTTGCTTGAATACCCTAAATGTTCAAGTTGAATGAGCGCATAGCTGTCTGCCTCGCGCTCCATATCACGAGAAAACCCTTGCTGTGCAAAAGATGCCCCCGTACCTAGTACCACTTCTGCTATGCCTTCTAAATCACCAAATATAACTGCAAGTACAATGGTACTGGCTACCGATTGAGCAGTCATGCGTACGCTATGCTGGTGGACTACGTGGCCAATTTCGTGAAGTAATACGGCTTTTAGTGCGTTGGGTTTATCGGCTAATAAATTTGCTAACTCATCGGTTATGACAATACGCCCGTGGGGCATTGCAAACGCATTCGCTCCAAAGGCCTCTGATTTATAAAACGATAACCTATAAACCGATGGCTCAAGCGAGAGCGCATTAAGCATGGTATTAAAGTGTTGTTGTACTTTAGTTTGTTGCTCATTAGGCAGCTCACTGTCATCAAGCGCGAGCTTTTCAATTAGGGTAAAGCTTTGTTCACCCATTTGCTCTACTACACTTCGCGGCAGAGTATCAACACTGTAAACAGCAATAGCGGGCACAACTTTATACAGCATTAACCACATAAAAAGCGGTGTAAAAATAACGGCCGCGATAATAGCCCATTTACTTTTTTCAAGGCGCTCTAGTAGGTCATGCTTATTTGCTTTAAAAGGCCAGCGATAATTTACATCAGTAGGAATAAAGCGGCTGCCATCATTAAAATTTAGTTCATCAGCAAGCCCAGCTAGGCCGGAGGTGAGTGTTATATCGCTTATTGCATGGCTTGAAATAAGCTGGTCATCGTAGCTAATCTCAACACAGGTGTCGCTAATGCTAGCAACACCTTGCTGGTAATTGCTTGATGCCTTGGGGAAGTAATGTCCCTGTACGTGCATAATAAGCTCTTAGGTTAGCGATAGGTCAATATCAAATACATTGGCTGCTTCTTCAGCAAACGATGACTGCTCTTGTTGCGCGGTATCCACTAAATTTAGCGCACTAGGGTAAATATTAACGGTTGTAACCTCGGCAAGCATTCTCGATGTACGCACTTTGGTCCACGGGTAGGCAAGCCCTAAAGAAAACACGATTGCCAGCATATTGGTTAATAGTAATATGGCAAAAGGAATAGGCTTAAGCTCTGATTTAAATGATGCTACGTCTTCAAATTGACTGTTATCAAAAATATGGTTACGAATAGCCGCAGCCCACACAGCGGTTACTATCGCAATCATAAATACGTAAGCAATCATTAATCCACCAAACATAATGCCCATTTTGGCTGGATCTTGTGCAGCTTGTTGGTTTTCTACATTCATTAAATCAAGCCCAAATAAGCCTAATACAGCCATAAATATCACCATAGTGATAGAGCTCACCACAAAGCAAATAAGGGCGGTTAAGTAGTAGGTTTCACCTTTAAGGTTTACGGTTAATGGCGTGTCACCGTAGCTAATATTGCTATGTATGTACGTGTCGATACGTTTTAAAACATACGGCATTAATAAATAAAGGGTAAAAATACTGGCAATAGGTAAAAGAATAAAGTTAATGAAGGCTTCGCCGTAATCGCCTTTAAATGCAAAGCGTACATTTCGATGACGGGTCATACGCATATTAAAGCGCAGGCCTTGGTTAATAATCCACGGCATTAAAAAGATAAAAGCAACCGCAAATAGTAAGCCTACAAGAGGAAAAAAGCTGCTACCAAAGGAGTAAATTAAAAATACAATAACCGCTAAAATACGGCCTTTTAAAATTTGCATAGGGGTGGCTAAGTAGTCAAAGCTGTGTCCGTCAATGCGGGTGTGGCCATAAAAGTATCGCATTGTGCGCACTTTTGCCCAAGCCGAGTAAATACCTAAAGTAAGTACGCTCAGTAAAATATTGACTATCCAAATACCAAAAAACTCACCGCCTTTACCGCTAAACTGTACTTTGCCGCTAAAAATAGGGGCAGCAGGTTCACTTACTGCAGGGGTGGTTTCTGGGGGAGTAGGGTGTATTGATTCCATTAAAATTATATCCATGTTGTTTTTTTGTTAATTTACCTAAATTTGGTGCAAAGCTCAATCTTTAATAGCCTTACAGCCTACAATGGCGCTGCTTTTAATATATGTGGTGCTGCACTTTAAATCATCTCTGGTATACTAGGGCGATAATTTTATGGGGCTGTTATGATTTCAAAAAACCAACTCAAGCTTATTCGCCAACTTGGCCAAAAAAAGTACCGAAAGCAATATAATCAATACCTTGTACAAGGTGAAAAAAACGTACTTGAGTTGTTAAACAGCCCATTAAAGGCGGTTGATATATTTGCAACACAGGCGTTTATAAATACTCACCAAAACCAGTTTCCAGAAGTAGATTTTACGCCAGCAGAAGAAGAGTCGCTGACTAAAGTCAGTACCTTAGTGAGTAATAACGCGGCCATTGCAGTGGTTGATATGCCAAAGGCTGATTTACCTAATAATACCGGCTTAATATTGGCGCTTGATGGAGTTTCTGATCCGGGCAATTTAGGCACTATTATCAGAGTTGCCGACTGGTATGGCATTAAACATATAGTAACAAGTACCGACAGCGCCGATGCTTACAACCCTAAAACAATTAGCGCTACCATGGGTTCGTTTGTCAGAGTGTCGGTAAGCCAAGTAGAGCTACCTGAATACTTACAAACATTAAATATGCCTATTTATGGGGCATTTTTAGATGGGCAAAGCGTACATACAACTGATTTTAGCGCAAAGGGTGTATTGCTTATGGGCAGTGAGTCGCATGGCATACGCGAGCAGTGTGCAAAATTAGTAAGCGACAAAATAACCATACCGGCTTTTGGTGAGGCAGAGTCACTTAATGTGGCAATGGCCACAGGTATTATTTTAGATAACTTTAAACGCCAAGCTTAACTTTTTAACTGTTTATGAGTTAAATTGTTTGTAAGTAATAACAATAATAATCGGTAATAACAATAAGATGCGCTTAAGCACTATTAAATTAGCGGGCTTTAAATCGTTTGTAGAGCCCACTAAAATTCCATTTCCTGATCAAATGACGTGTGTTGTTGGGCCTAACGGCTGTGGCAAATCAAACGTGATTGACGCTGTGCGATGGGTGCTTGGTGAAAGCTCAGCTAAAAACTTACGTGGCGATGCCATGACCGATGTTATTTTTAATGGCTCAACTAATCGTAAACCCATCTCGCAAGCTTCAGTAGAGCTTATTTTTGATAATACCCAAGGTGATTTACCTAATACATTTGCCGACAGAAACCAAATAGCGATTAAGCGTTTAGTTACACGCGATGGCCAATCGTTGTACTTTTTAAATGGGAGCAAATGTCGTAAGCGCGATATTACCGATATATTTTTAGGCACCGGGCTTGGCCCGCGTAGTTACGCAATTATAGAGCAAGGGATGATCTCGCGTTTAATCGAGAGCAAACCTCAAGAGCTGCGAGTATTTTTAGAAGAAGCCGCGGGTGTGTCTAAATACAAAGAACGCCGCCGCGAAACGCAAACCCGAATTAAAAGTACCCGCGAAAACCTTGAGCGTTTACTTGATGTGCGTAAAGAGTTACAAGCGCAACTAGATAAACTGGCTGTGCAGTCGGTTGATGCGAAAAAATACCGCGATTTAAAAGCGCAAGAGCGTACCTTAAAAGGCCAAGTAGCTGTATTAAGATGGCAAAAGCTGCATCAACAACAGCTTGAAAAAAGTGAGCAAATCAAAAAGCTTAATGAGCAAATCGCCTTTTTTAAAACGGCTCACTCAGGCCACGACGATGTGCTTGCAAGCCTAGAGGCTCAAGTAAATGCAGAGCAAGATGCGCTTAACGATGCGCAGCATCAGCAACACGTTACCCACACAGAGTTGACCCGCGCCGAACAACAACACATTAATATTAAACAGCAAACGCAAACCCTTAAACAAAGTGTGGTTAAGCTTGAGCAGCGAAAGCTGCAAAGTGAAGCGCTAAAAACACAGCAACAAAATGTGTGTGAGCAGTTATCTGTGAGCCACCAAGAGATAAGCGAGTACAGTTTAGAGTGCAGCGAACAAGTTGAAGAGCTTACCCTTAAACTTGCAGATTTAGCTGATGAAAAAAATAAGCACACAGCCGTGTGGCAAAGTCTTAATCAACAACAGCACGCGCTTAATAATAAAGTACAGGCCCAGCAAAGTAGTGTTAAGCAAACAGAGCAAGCCTTAGCCCATGTAAACGCACAGCTTAGCCAACTAAATAGCCAAATTGACGATATTAAAAGTAGCCAATTAGAACAGCAACTAGCCGAGCAACAAAAATACAAACAAACCCTAACTCAAGAGCTTGCCAGTAAGCAAACGGCGCAAACACAATGCACCGCAGCGCTTAAAGAGCAAACCGATTTAGTAAATAACGCTGAGCAGCAACATCAGCATAGCTTACAGCACGTTAATGAGCTAAAAGCTCGCATTGCTGGGCTTAAAAGCAGTTTAGGGATTGAAGATGACAATAAGCAGCACACTTTATTTAATCAATTACAAGTAAAGCCAGGGTTTGAACATATAGTTGAACAGGCACTGCAAACGCTTGAGCACCTAAACGTAGCTGATGTGCAAAGCAACAATAGTGTGTGGCCTCACAAAAGTGAAATACCAGTAAATAGCGTTGCGGCGTTGATTACTGAGGGTGTTTATCCCGATTTACTGACCCGTATTGCGTACAGCGAAAACGCTGAACTCGCTGCGTTAAATGATACGTTTTATATTGCGGTTATGGATAAAAGCGGTGCTTTACATGCTCGAAACTGGCACCGTAGCGCAGACAAAAACGCCGAAAACTCACAACTTTTAAAACACACACAGTTAAAGCAAAAAACAGCGAGCTTAGTAGAGGCCGAAAGTACCCTTGCAAGGAATTTTGAGAATCTTAATGCGCTAAAAACACAGCAGCAAAAGCTGAGTGATGAATTAGCAGTACTTAAAAATGCAATTCATCAATTAGCACAAAACATTGCCGTGGCCACTACGCGCAGCGACATGTTAAAAGAGCAAGTAGCACAATTTTTACAGCAACTAGAAAAGTACCAGCAACAAAAGCGTGCATTAACCACTGAGCAATCACAATTATTAAAAACGCGCGATGAGCACAACAGTGCGCTTGAAGTGTTACAGCAACAGCAACGTAATTTAGCTGACGAACTGGCAAGCGCCGACGCTGCTTGCACACGCAGTAATACTGCATACAGCCAAGCTGCAGCTACACTTGAGCAATATAAAACACAAGCGCATCAAGCCACGTTAAAAGAGCAAAAAGCACACAGTGAGTGGCAGCTTAGTCAAACAAAGCTTAATCATGCTGAGCAAGAACTCATGAGTGCGCAAGAAGAAGCGCAAGAGCTGCAATCGCAAATGGAAGCGTTGCTAATACCCGAGCAAGAGCTCACTGAGCAAATAGCACAGCTTTTAATAAAACATCAGCAGGGCGAAGCTAGCTTGGTCGCGTTACAAAAAAAGCTTAACGAGGCAAAGCAAACACTTATAAGTAAACAAGCCAGCCTTAAGCACTCTCAAGGTGAGCTGACAGGTTTGCAAGAACAACATCAAAAGCTAAGCATTGAAGAGCAAAGCCTAATTATAAAAGCGCAGGCAGCACTTGAGCCGCTTGAAGAATTAAAGCAAAGTTTAAAAAGTGTTTTAGATACACTACCTGATTCACTGAGTTTAAATGCAGCGCAAAATCAGATCAGTGGGCTTGTGCATCAATTAGATAAGCTAGGTCCAGTTAATTTAGCCGCAATAGATGAGTTTGAACAAGCTAAAGAGCGCAGTGATTATCTGAATAATCAACTTGAAGATTTAACCAAAGCGCTAAATACGCTTGAAGGGGCGATTCGTAAAATTGACAGCGAAACCAAAACACGCTTTAAAGCTACCTTCGATCAAGTGAACAACGACTTTGCCGAGCTATTTCCAAAAGTATTTGGCGGTGGTAGCGCGTATTTAGAATTAACCAGTGACGATTTACTCGAAAGTGGTGTTAGTATAATGGCACAGCCGCCAGGCAAGAAAAATTCGACAATTCACCTGTTAAGTGGTGGAGAAAAAGCGCTGAGCGCATTATCATTGGTGTTTTCTATATTCAGGCTCAATCCAGCTCCATTCTGTATGCTGGATGAAGTAGATGCGCCGCTTGATGATGCTAACGTGGTACGCTTTTGCCGTTTGGTTGAAGAAATGTCACAATCGGTGCAGTTTATTTATATTAGTCATAATAAAATTGCAATGGAAATGGCAGGGCGTTTAACTGGCGTTACTATGGCAGAGCCAGGCGTATCACGCATGGTAGCAGTAGATATAGAACAAGCAGTGCAACTTGCACACACATAACAGTTTATTTTAAGCGTATTAGTGTTAATTAATACACGGGTTTAGGCATAACAAATAATAAAAGGTGAGGGGATGGCCGAAGAACTAAGATTGGTTTTAATTGTGATCAGTGTACTTGTCATAGGTGGCTTATTAGTGCATGGTTTATGGTCAGTTAGAAAAAAAGACAGCCCAGAGGTAGCGCCTTCAGAGCGGGTTGAACCAATGCAAGATACACCTTCGCATACACCAGTTGAACCTAAAGAGCCGGTTGTTGCCCAGCGAGATGAGCCGCAATTTGGTGAGCTAAACTTTGATGCAAACGAGCCGCAAATAGATACTAGCGTGGCGCAAACACCCATTGAAGACGACCTGCAAGTAGTTCAAGAGCCAGAGCTAGAACCAGAGCCAGAGAGCGAAAAAGAAGCGCCAGCAGATGTGTCTGACTTTGTTATTGTGCATATTCAAATGCCTGAGGGGCTAAGCATGCAAGGCAGTAAGTTATTGCCTGCAGTAAATACCTTAGGATTTAAATATTCAGAAGAAGGCTTTTTTAATCGCCACATAGACCCTGCAGGGCAAGGTCCAGTGTTATTTAGATTAGTAAATATGTATAACCCAGGTACGTTTGATATTGATAATATGGAACAGTTTAGCACCGCAGGGGTTAGCTTATTTATGACTTTACCTTGTGAAGGCGACGGGCTAGCTGCTTTTAATATGTTACATAGCGCAGCTAAGAAAATTGCCGATGAATTTGGTGCACAAATTTTAGATGCCGAGCGTGAAGAAATGACCGTTGAGCGCGTTCGTCAATATGTTGAGCAGGTTCGTGCATTTTCTGCGTAATTTATACGCACACATTATTTTTATTAAGCCACTTACCTAAAAGTGGCTTTTTTTATGTTTTTTGAGGTTTAAATGTCTAGCAGCATTAGTGAGCAAATTAATCATCTTCGTAGTACGTTAGAGCAACACAACTACAATTATTATGTCCTTGATACACCCAGTATTCCTGATGCAGAATACGACAGACTATTGCGCGAGTTAAGCGCCCTTGAAAGAGAAAACCCAGAATTTTTAACGCCTGACTCACCCACTCAAAAGGTCGGAGGCGCTGCGCTGAGTAAATTTGAACAAGTTGCTCACCAAGTGCCTATGTTATCGCTTGATAACGCCTTTAGTGAAGAAGAATTTAGCGCCTTTAACCGCCGTATTAAAGAGCGTTTAATGAGCCAAGATGAGCTTACTTTTTGTTGTGAGCCTAAGTTAGATGGCTTGGCTGTGTCGATTATTTACCGTGACGGCGTGCTTGTGCAGGCCGCAACTCGCGGCGATGGTTTTACTGGCGAGAATATTACACAAAATGTAAAAACAATCCGCAACGTGCCCCTTAAGCTGCGTGGCGATTACCCCGCAGAACTTGAAGTACGTGGCGAAGTATTTATGGATAGCGCTGGGTTCGAAAAACTAAACAGCGAAGCCGAAAAACGTGGCGAAAAAGTATTTGTAAATCCTCGAAATGCAGCCGCAGGTAGTCTACGCCAGCTTGATTCAAAAATTACCGCTAAGCGCCCGCTAATGTTTTATGCGTATAGCACAGGGCTGGTGGCCGATGGCACAATCCCTGAGGATCACTACCAACAATTGGCAAAATTAACCGATTGGGGTTTACCGCTGTGCCCAGAAACAAAGTTAGTTGAAGGTACGCAAGCGGCTTTAGATTACTACAGTGATATTTTAACGCGCAGAAGCGAGCTTAAATATGAAATTGATGGCGTAGTAATTAAAATAAACCAAAAAGCCTTACAAGAGCGTTTAGGGTTTGTTGCACGTGCACCGCGCTGGGCAATTGCTTATAAGTTTCCTGCGCAAGAAGAAATAACCCAGTTACTTGATGTAGAATTTCAGGTTGGCCGCACAGGCGCTATAACGCCGGTAGCGCGTTTAGAGCCTGTGTTTGTAGGCGGTGTTACGGTATCAAACGCAACGCTGCACAATGGCGATGAAATAGCCCGTTTAGGCGTAAAGGTAGGCGATACAGTAATTATACGCCGCGCCGGCGATGTTATTCCGCAAATTACACAAGTAGTACTTGAGCGTCGCCCAGATGATGCTCGCGACATTGTATTTCCTGCCAGTTGCCCCATTTGTGACTCACACGTTGAAAAAGTAGAAGGCGAGGCCGTGGCTCGTTGTACCGGTGGCTTAGTGTGCCAAGCTCAGCGTAAACAAGCGATTAAGCATTTTGCATCACGCAAAGCGCTTGATATAGATGGCTTAGGCGACAAAATAGTTGATCAACTGGTTGATAGAGAGCTGGTAAAAACCCCCGCAGATTTATTTATATTAAAACAAGGTCACTTTGAGTCACTTGAGCGTATGGGCCCTAAGTCGGCTAAAAACTTAGTGGATGCGCTTGAAGTTGCCAAAACAACTACGCTTGCAAAGTTTTTATATTCGCTGGGTATTCGTGAGGTTGGCGAGGCCACAGCGCAAAACTTAGCAAATCATTTTTTAACACTTGAAAAGGTAACCCAAGCCAGTATTGAAAGCCTTACACAAGTGAGTGATGTAGGGGTTATTGTAGCAACTCATGTTCGTGGCTTTTTTGATGAGCAACATAATGTAGATGTGGTTAATTCTTTAATTGAACAAGGCATTAATTGGCCAGCGCTAACGCCGCCTTCAGAGGATGAGCAACCCTTAGCTGGGCTAACCTATGTATTAACTGGCACTCTTAATACTTTAAACCGAAACGATGCTAAAGCACGCTTACAACAGTTAGGTGCAAAAGTAGCCGGTAGTGTGTCGGCTAAAACAGATGCATTGGTGGCGGGCGAAAAAGCCGGCTCTAAATTAACTAAAGCACAAGATTTAGGCATAGACATACTTAGCGAAGATGACTTAATTGCACTGTTTGATAAGTACAATGCTTAGGGTAATAAAATGAGCCGATATGGACCCGAGTACTGGGATAAATACGGAAGCTACCGTACGCCAATTGCATTTCATCTAAGTTTATTGGTGTTACTACGTGCGTATTTTATTTGGGTTATAGCGGCGCTGAGTCGTCGCCCTGAGCTTGATTTAATGTCGTTATTTTTTAAATCTAAAAACGATTTTTTTATCGCAATTTCGATTGGCGCTATTGCGATAGTGCCCACTTTTTTATTTTGCTTAAGACGCCCGCGCGACTCTCATCAACAAAGTGCGCGTTTAGCGATGGTGTGGCGCTACATGCGCTGGCCGTTACTGGTATGCGCAATAACCGACTTAAGCTGGTTAACAATACAAGCTGCACATAGTCATTACAGGTTTTCACTTTTTTTAGCTGTGCAAATGGTGATTGTGTTTTGGGTAATATGGTACTTGGCAAAGAGTCGTTATTTGCAGGTGTTTTTTAACGATTGGCCAGAGCCTACCGAAAAAGCAGATGATAAAAACGCTAAATAAAAGGGAGCTAAATGGATAACATTAATAAAAAAATTGCCATTGTAGTGCTTGGTATTGGCATTATTTTAGGCGCTTTGATGTTGTTTACATCGTTAACTGATCATATTTGGTTTTCTGCCGTAATAGGATTATGGTTATTTGTGTTTTGTTCGTGTTGTTACAGGCTGACACCCGCCTTTAAAAAGCGCAATACGCTTGATAATTTTATTCAGCGCGATGCACAGCACTTAATGTTATTTAGCTTGGCAGGTTTTTTTGATAAAAAATTTGGCCCGCAATGGCTTGTTATTGGCAACATTGAACATATAGAAAGTAAGAACGATGAGCTTATTATTCATAGCAATAACGAGCGACAATTTAGTGTAAGTTTACCCGCACAAAAAAATGACATAGACGCCTACATGAAGCGCATACTTTCAGATCACGAAAAGCAAACTATTCGCTTTAGTTAGGGGCTGTTGAACTTTGCGGATTAAAGTTTGTTCAAACTAGGGGCTATTTAATCGCGGCGCGAAGTTTGTAACCTAGTGGGCTAAGTAAAAGCTGAGCAAAGCCTACATCCATGTAGGCAACAAAGAGTAAATAGCCCCTAGGAAGAACCCGTTGGGCAGCGCCTGTTTGGCATTAATGCTACGTTATCGCCCAATTATGGGGAATAACCACACTGCATAGGCTCTGCCTTGCCTAAATACCAAACAGACTGCTGCAAATTTAACCTTAAAAGATCAACAGACCCTAATCACTTATTAATACCGAAGGAGGCTATTATGCTTACTTGGAATGATGTTATAAATTTTGCCAATAATGGCAACCCTACGCCACGCGAAAAGGTTGTAAAAACAGACGCGCAATGGCAGGCAATGCTAAGTGATGAGCAATACTATGTGACACGTAAAAAGGGCACAGAACGCCCTCACAGCTCACAAAGTTGCACATTACTAGAACCGGGTAAATACGCGTGTGTATGCTGCGATAATTTACTTTTTGATGCCGATGAAAAGTTTGATAGCGGCACAGGCTGGCCATCATTCACGCAGCCTGCAACTGTCGATGCAATTGGTTATGTGAACGATTTAAGCCATGGTATGCAGCGCGTTGAAGTGGTGTGTAATGTGTGTGATGCACACTTAGGGCATATTTTTCCTGATGGGCCAGCACCGTCGGGTTTGCGCTATTGTGTAAATGCCGCTGCAATGAAAAAGCTTTAATTATATAGTTAGCTTCCAATCTAGATAAAACAGCTATTTTTAGCCGCTAGTTAGCGCTAGGGGGATTGAATATCGAGTTTCATTTCTTTTGCCATATGCAAAATTTTATCTAATCGCTGCGACTGATCTGGCTGCAGTGTAGAATTACTCAAAAGGGCGTAACACTTTTTAGCAATAACCAAGTTAAAAGTGCCGCCTTTTTGTTTTGTCGAATCAAACAAACACTGTAATAAATTAAGCGCAATGCTTGGGTTACGCGGCATAACTCTAAATGCTTGTGTAAACGCCTCTAACGCCGTATTTAATTGCCCTCTATTAAATTGAGTTACTGCATGATTGTTAAGCTCTTTAGGGCCCATTTTAATGTCGCGGCGCTCACTTTGCTGCTGTTGAATGTAACGCAGGTAAGTTGTATCACTCATATTGGGGTGGCGCTCACAATGGCTAATTATTTGGCTAAATAATGTTTGTGCTTTTTGATGAAAACCCAGCTCGTGAAACGCTTTTGCTTTATCAAGCGCCCCATCTACAGAGCGTATTAACGTATCGTCGTCATCAAGTTGCTCTATCAAGCGCTTGGCTTTTTGGTGCTCGTCTTTTAAATAGTGCAAACGCGCATTAAGTACATCAATTTGAGATTGGTTTGCGTTGTTAGGAAACTGCTTTTTTAAATCATTTATGTATTTATTAGTTTGACGCGAAATACGTTGTATTTGGTCTGTTTGATCTGTGGTTAGAGCAAAGTCTATACCGGCACGGGCTGCATTGAGATAGATGTCGGGGCTGTCATGAATAGAATGACGCGCATAGCTGGCTATGTCTTTTTGGGTTAAGTAGCTTTTTTCGTAATCGTGGTTTATTAACGAAACATTGCTTAACGATTTTTGTCTTTGGATATTACGTGGCGCGATATCGACTGCTTGGCTTAAAAAATCTTGTGCCAATTCAAATTGGTTTAGTTTTATTTCTAATCGGCCGAGTAAATCCAGTGCAACTAAACGTGTTTCATGGCGTTCAAGCATGGTTTTTAACATGCGTTGAGCAAGAATATGCTCATTATTAGCGATCAGCGCTTCTACTAAACCAACTTTGGCCCAGGCAAATTTTTGTATGTCTAGCACCGAGGTAAAAAAGTCTTTAGCTTCTTCACTGCGGTTTAGCCTAAGCAATGCATCTCCTTTTAAGCGAAGGAGGATAGGGCTGTATAAATTGTTTTTTTTATTTAAAGCGGCATCGATTACTTTTATTGCTTTAGAGTCGTTGCCATCATCTACTAAGGTATAAATGCTCTGAAGCTCATTTTTACGTTTTAGAATACGCTCAATCCGCGTTTTTAACTCTTGTACCGTAAACGGCTTTACCAAAAAGTCGTCGGGCTGAAGCTCTAAAACGCTATGCACTAGCGCACCACTGGTTTCTGCAGAAATAAAAATAAACGCGGTGGAGTTTTTTATCAGTTGCTTAACACGGAGTTCTTCGTAGAGTTGGTAGCCGTCTTGGTGTTTGCTTAAATTAAACGAACATACAATTAAATCAAATTGCTCAGCCAAACATTGTTCTTTTGCTGCAATTGCATGATCGGCAAAGTGCAACTGCCGAAAGCCAAGCCTTTCTAGCGACTGTTTCATATAGCTTTGAGCGAGGGGCTGCTCTTCCACTATCAGTATTTTGGCTTTGGCGTAGATCTTAGTTGGCATTGGCTTACATGTTGTT
The DNA here is from genome assembly GCF_001400005.1 of Pseudoalteromonas sp. P1-30. Classification (NCBI taxonomy): domain Bacteria; kingdom Pseudomonadati; phylum Pseudomonadota; class Gammaproteobacteria; order Alteromonadales; family Pseudoalteromonadaceae; genus Pseudoalteromonas; species Pseudoalteromonas sp. P1-30. Next base: position 56,422 of record NZ_LKBC01000011.1, on the reverse strand, counting down.
TGATTTATCACAGACTATAATCAACAGTTTAGCTGCTTACAAGGGAATTTAACTATTAGCCGAGGTTATTAGAAGATTAAATTATTTTCATACGTTTAGATGGCTTCATTTTGTCTTAGCCTTAGCGATTTAAAACCATTGCTTAATTAATAGGTAAAAAGCAGCTCTAAATAATAGTTAAAATAATCTAGGTTTTTGTGGAGTGTTTATACGTGGTGGGTGATATTGGACTTGAACCAGTGGCACTCGCCTTTATTTGTAAAGGACGGCGATGCTCTCTTTTTCTTACAACTGGATTAATTACCCAAATAGGATTTTTATAATAATTATTCAGAAGAGTTTTGATGCTTTAGAAGTGTTTATATGTGGTAGGTGATTACTTGGCTTAAACCAGTGACCCTCGCCATTATTTGTAAAAGGCGGCGATGCTTTCTTTTTTGTTACAACTGGATTAATTACCCAAATAGGATTTTATAATAATTATTAAGAAGAGTTTAGATGCTTTATAAGTGTTTATATGTGGTGGGTGATACTGGACTTGAACCAGTGACCCTCGCCTTGTAAGGGCGATGCT
>NZ_LKBC01000011.1:30920-55816 GCF_001400005.1 Pseudoalteromonas sp. P1-30 | reverse complement strand
CTCGCCTTGTAAGGGCGATGCTCTCCCAACTGAGCTAATCACCCACATATAAATTAAAACGCTACTATTAAAATAAATAGTACTGGACTTTAACCAGTGAACCTAGCCGTTACTTGGAAGTAGCGGTAATGCTCTCTTTTTCTAGCTGAGTAATGACCCATTTAGATTTGTGTAATATGCACCATTCTAAGAATGGTGGGTCGACCAGTGACCCTCGCCTTGTAAGGGCGATGCTCTCCCAACTGAGCTAACGACCCATATTACATGCTACTACCTGTATAGATAGTACTGGACTTTAACCAGTGAACTTCGCCATCTTTTATAAAAAGCGGTGATGCTCTCTTTTCTTGTAACTGAGCTAACGACCCGTATTACAATTTTAAAACGCGACTATTAATATAATAATAGATTTATATGTGGTGGGTGATACTGGACTTGAACCAGTGACCCTCGCCTTGTAAGGGCGATGCTCTCCCAACTGAGCTAATCACCCACATCTAAACAACATTACATTGCTGCGTTGTTGTGGGGCGCTATTATAGATAGAGTTGCAAATGTGTCAACACTTGAATGATAAAAATGTGCTGAATGAAGGTTTTATAAACAGTGCAGGGTGGTTGGCGTTTACTTTATCATCAAATTTAAGTTGTTAGGGTAAATTAACAGCTGAATCTGAACTAAGTGACTGCCTTATTTTTACTTACAATAAAAAGCATTGCTTAAATAAGCTAATAAAAGGCGATGTTGAAATTGATACAGTAAGCGTGACGTTTTATCAAAAAGAAGATTTATGACTATATAAGGTTTTAAATTATTGAACTGGTATACGGTACTTTTTAAAAGGTAAGGGCATAAGCAGTTATCTGTATTGCCATTAGTGCGAATAAACTTTAATTAACACCATGGGTTTTGGCACAATGACAACAAAATAGAGCCTATTACCCAAACTGGAACATAGCGTTTAAAAACAGCACGAATTGTTTGCTAGCACTTTTAACGACGGCCTAATTCACTTCAATTTTTATATGTGTGTACAAGCAACTTAAAAAGGGAAGGGTTGAGCATTTAATAATAAGGTTATCGAATAGAGCCCTCGCATTTTAATAACACACTTAAATGCGGGGTTTAGCCTTGGTTTTAGTACTTTTTTAACCCCAACTCAATTTGCATATAAATGTATACCTTTTATGTTAAACATTATTACTTCATCAACGAGGTATAAATAGATAATTAACCTGTTTATAGTACTGTGAGATGAAGTACAGGCCAAATTTTGTCGAAATTGTATTTTTTTGCATGTCTGATAGCCAGTTTGTTGAAAATTAAACCATTTAAATAAAGTGGCATAAAAAACTGTTGACTTTATTTTGGGGGGTGCATAGAATGCGCCCCGCACTCAGCGATACACAACGTGTTAAACACGTTAGGTATTAAAAGGTTTGGGGCTATAGCTCAGCTGGGAGAGCGCTTCGCTGGCAGCGAAGAGGTCTGCGGTTCGATCCCGCATAGCTCCACCAAATCTTTGTGCATGTCCTAGGGTAGCAGTTTTCTGTGTCCCCATCGTCTAGAGGCCTAGGACACCGCCCTTTCACGGCGGTAACAGGGGTTCGAATCCCCTTGGGGACGCCACTTACTATTTTAGGTGATGTATAAAGCAGTGTGACACCGCACTCTCTATGCACGACGTTATCAAGAGTACTAATCTATTGAGACGCCACTTACTATTTTAGTAGTGTATAAAGCTATTACTTCCTCAGCTATCCAGCGCATTAATTTCTACTGTTTATCCGTTAAAATTTTAGTTTTACACTTTTAATTTTCTTCAATATCTAAAAACCTATCTGTTTAATTAATAATCATCTACGTATAACTTCTTAGGCTTTCAAGACCAATCCGCAATAATAATTATTCATTTACAGTGATAAATTTTTTGCTAGCTGCGTTAAAAATACATACTTATAACTGCATGTATAGATAAAATGGATAGCACAACTAAATTACAAATTACTCTTAATCATATCTATTCATCCTTTAAATAGCTTACTCAATAAAGCCAGTACAAAATATTCAGCATTTATAAAGCGCTGTGCTGCTAGCCTTTTAGTTTAATTTCTCATTATTAGGAGTTAATTATGGCAAGTGGTTGGGCGCGTGATGGCGCAATTCAAGATCAAATCGATGCAAGTGTTAATGACGCAGTGCAATATGCAAGGCAAAATTTAATCTCAGGCGCGAGTGCTGAATTCTGTGATGAGTGTGATTGTGAAATACCACAGGCACGCAGGTTAGCGCTGCCAGGTGTTAGGCATTGTGTGGCGTGTCAAAGCGAGCTTGAGGCTAAAGGCAAAGGCGTTGCTGGCGTAAACCGCCGAGCAAGTAAAGATAGCCAACTAAGGTAAAGGTGCGACTAGGCACCTTTTCGATAGACTTATTGCCTAGTGAGCTTTGTTTTTCTTTTTCTGAATAAGCTCAATTGAATAGCCATCAGGGTCTTTCACAAAAGCAATTTCTGTTGTGCCACCTTTTACTGGCCCCGGTTCTCGACTGACGTTTCCACCAGCGGCCTTTATGTCGTCACATGCCTTGTATATATCGTCAAATTCAATAGCTATATGGCCATATGCATTACCAAGATCGTAGCTATTTTCATCCCAATTATAAGTAAGCTCTAACACAGTATTACTATCCTCTTCACCATACCCTACAAAAGCTAATGTATAACGATACTCTTCGTTGTCAGAACGGCGTAATTCTTTCATTCCTAAAATCTGTGTATAAAAAGAAAGTGACTTTTCTAAGTCGGCTACACGCAACATTGTGTGTAATAAACGCATTTAGGTTACCTCTGTGAGTTTAAATTTAAATAGGTGTGGAGCATAGCGTCTTTATGGAGTATCCATAACCGCATTGCAAAGGCCAGAGCCTGCCATATACCGAGAGGCTTATTTTACCTCAACTGTGAACAATAAGATTATATTAACCAGCTATTTGCGCACTCATTGCGTAAAATTTACTTGCAATAAGCCCAGCTATTGCCGCGCAAGTGGCTTTGCCTTCACTGAAAACCTCGGCTTGTGAAATAAATTAAAATATCAGTACTATTTAATACGTAAGTAAACTTCTTAACCTGAGTTCGGGCAATTTAAGCTAAATGTGGGCAAGGCTCGGCATTTACAACCACGCATTGCCATAATATTAGCACACTAAATTAGTGGTTTTACCAACAATGGGTTAGTGCACAATGTAATTATAGCCACGCTATTTATACGAGTTTATAAAGTTGTTGCACTTATTGGTCAACCTATTTTTTATTAAGCTCTAACCAAAGAAGGGAAAAGTGCGTTGAATTAATTTGATTTCCATACTGCCTATAACTAATTGTTTATCATTGTAATTTTGTTAATTTGAAATGAATTGTAAATTACCTTGGTTTACAAAGTTAACTTATTGGTTGACAAGATTGGTGTATGGTAATACAGTTTTTACATACCAATTGGTAAGTTGCTTGGTTTTAGCTTCTCCAAGGTATTAATAAATAATCAAAGCAATGCTAAGCATAACGAAATAAATACGTAACCGGTCAATAATATACAGCGTGTAATCACTCTGTTTTTATTCGCTCAAATGGTAATAACGCGGCGGGTTACCTATTCAAATGAACATGCTCAGGGTTACTTTAGCAAATTGAATTAAACGACACAGCGTACCTATTTATGGGGTAAATCATTACTCGTACTCATAAAAGCACGCGCCATCATATTTAGGAGTTATTCATGTCTAAACCAGTAATCGGTTTTATCGGCCTTGGCTTAATGGGCGGCAATATGGCCGAAAACTTACAGAACAAAGGCTATGAGCTTATTGTTATGGATTTAAACAAAGATGCGGTTGCTGCATGCGTTAGCAGAGGCGCAAAAACAGCAAGCACTGCAAAAGAGCTTGCACAAGGTGCAGACATAATTATGTTTTGTTTAACAACATCAGCAGTTGTTGAAAAAATTGTGTACGCAGAAGATGGCATTTTAGCGGGTATTAAAGAAGGCGCGGTATTAATTGATTTTGGTACATCAATTCCTTCATCTACTAAAAAAATTGGTGCTGATCTAGCCGCTAAAGGCGCAGGCATGATTGACGCACCACTAGGGCGTACTCCAGCCCATGCTAAAGACGGCCTATTAAATATTATGGCAGCGGGCGATATTGACACCTTCAATAAAGTTAAACCTGTACTTGAAGATCAAGGCGAAAACGTATTTCACCTAGGTGAGCTAGGCGCAGGGCATACAACTAAGTTAATCAATAACTTTATGGGTATGACCACAGTATGTGCTATGTCACAAGCGTTTGCTGTAGCAGACAAAGCCGGTGTAGACCGCCAGCAACTATTTGACATTATGTCGACAGGGCCTTCTAGCTCTCCATTTATGCAATTTTGTAAAAACTACGCGGTAGACAATGTAAGCGACCTTGGTTTTTCAATTGCCAATGCAAACAAAGATTTAGGTTACTTCCTACAAATGGTTTCAGACCTTGGGACTGAATCAAAAATTGCTGAAGGGTCATCTGCTAACTTACAAGCGGCATTTGATGCAGGTATGGGGCAAGGCAACGTACCAGAAATTTTTGATTACTTTAAAACTCTAGAAAAGTAATACCGACAACATTGGGTGCTTTAACGTAGTTAAAGCACCAAAACACACACAACATCAATTGGCTAGATTTAACCTGCTTTGTGCAATGAGTGCAGCATTACTATTGATAAGGCATTACTTCCGGTCACACTGAAAAAGAGTTATCTATGCGTTTAATTAATATAATAAAGCTTAGCCTAGTTCTTATTGGGTGCACATCCACACAATTGGCAGCCAAAGATTATTTTGTAGACACTAAACAAGCTTTTCAAGAAATCTCTGACAAACTCGTTGCCGGCGATAAAATAACTCTCAAAGACGGTACGTGGTCTAATTTCGAAATTTTATTACAAGGCCAAGGAACCAAAAACGCCCCTATAAAGCTTACAGCGCAAACCAAGGGTAACGTTATTTTATCAGGGCAATCTAATTTAAGACTGGCGGGTTCGTATTTAGAAGTGTCAGGGCTTGTATTTAAAAATGGTTATACGCCTAGCTCAGCCGTTATTGAATTTCGTAAAAATAAAGATGAGCTTGCTACTCACTCCCGCGTAACACAAGTTGTTATCGATAACTACAATAACCCCGATAAACGAGAATCAGACTATTGGGTGGCTCTATATGGTAAACACAACCGTTTTGATCACAGCCACTTAGTAGGTAAACGTAACAAAGGCGTTACGGTTGCTGTAAGGCTTAATAGTGAGCAAAGCCAACAAAACCACCATCAAATTGATCATAACTTCTTTGGCTATCGTCCTACTTTTGGATCTAACGGCGGTGAAACACTGCGCATTGGTACTAGCCACTATTCATTAAGTGATTCATTGACCGTAGTTGAAAACAACTACTTTGAACGTACTAACGGCGAAGTAGAAATAATCTCGGTTAAATCAGGGAAAAACCAAATCCGCAATAATGTGTTTTTTGAATCTCGCGGCACACTAACGCTGCGCCATGGTAATGGCAATATTATTCAAGAGAACGTTTTTTTTGGTAACGGTGTAGATCACACAGGTGGCATTCGCATCATTAATAAAAACCAAACAGTAAAAAATAACTACTTAGAAGGTTTAACAGGCTACCGTTTTGGCAGTGGTTTTACGGTTATGAACGGCGTACCTAACTCACCAATAAATCGCTACCATCAGGTAGAAAACGCGACAATTGAAAACAATACCTATGTAAATGTGCGTCATATACAACTTGGCGCAGGTAGCGATAGCGAGCGTAGCGCTGCACCAATTAATAGCGTAATGAAAAATAACCTTATTATTAATCAAAATGGCGAGCAGCCTTTTACAACCTTTGATGATGTAAGCGGTATTAAATTTAGTGAAAATGTAGCTAATACCCAGGTATTAAAAGAGTTAAATTACGGTGTTAAACAGCAAAATGTAACACTAACCAGAGCTAGTAACGGTTTACTGTATCCTGAATCAAGCAAAATTAGTGCAGGTGCTAAACGCGGTTTAAAGGTGCTAAAAAAGGCCGATACCGGCGTTAGTTGGTATCCAAAAACAGAGCAAGTTGTAGCATTTGATACGGGTAAAACTCACCAGGTTAAAGCAACTGCAGATGCCTTACTTAACGCAATCAATGCAGCCCAAACGGGTGATGTATTAGAGCTTGCAGATGGTCAATACGATGTTTCTAAACTCGTTAAAATAACAAAAGTGCTTACCCTTAAGGCTAAACATACTGGCAAAGCTAAGCTGACCTACCAACGCTCCACCTTATTCGAAATTCATGATGGCGGTAGCTTAAAGCTAGATGGTTTAGCTATCTCGGGTGAAAACGCACCTGATGCCATTAATAATAGTGTGGTACGTACTAAAAAGTGGGGCATGGTTGATAACTACCGCTTTGAAATATACAACTCACAATTAACTAATCTTGATATTAATCACTCATTTCACTTTTTTGTAACGGGTAAAGGGGCGATGGCAGATGAAATCACGTTAGTAAATAACACCTTTAAAAATGTGACTGGCGATATTTTACGTCTTGATACCGAAATAGAAGACTTAGGTATTTATAACGCAGAGTATGTAACACTTAAAAGCAATACCTTTAATGAGGTAGCCGGTGGCGTCGTTAAGTTATACCGAGGTGGAAGTGATGAAAGCACCTTTGGTCCGCATTTATTAATGACCAATAACACCCTAACTAAAGTAGGTTTAGGTAAGCGCAACAAGGCGCAAGCGAGTGTGTATGCGCACGGTGTACAAGTCACAAATATTGCAAGCAACGTATTTGAAAAATCGGCACCGATTAAAATTGAGCACACGGTTGGTGAGCCAATAACAGCCATTACAGATAACACCTTTGATGCAACTCAAGCGCCAAGCGTAAAAGAGTTACGTGTAGCGGGCCCGCACACGGCAACGCTTAAAAATAACAACGTTTTAAATAAGGTGAAGTAACAATGATGAATTTAACCCAAAATAAGTCATTATTTAAAACGCTGGGTGTTACTGTAAGTGCCTTAGTTTTATCGATAAACGCTTACGCAGCGCATCCAAATTTGGTAATAACCAATGATGATGTACAGCAAATGCGCCAAGCAATTAGCAACAACGAACAGGGCAAGTTTGCCAACGCATTTGCAGCGCTTAAGGCACAAGTGGATGAGCAAATTAAAAGCCCTATAACAGTGCCTGTACCAAAAGACGGTGGGGGAGGGTATACCCACGAACGACACAAAAAAAATTATCAGCTTATGTATAACGCCGGTGTTATTTATCAGCTAAGCCAAGATGATAAATACGCTCATTACGTACGTGATATGTTGCTTGAGTATGCCAAATTATACCCAACACTTGATGTACACCCTAAGCGCAAAGTTAAGTCGCAAAACCCAGGTAAACTATTTTGGCAAAGCCTTAATGAGGCCATGTGGCTTGTTTATACCATTCAAGCATACGATTTAGTGCATGATGCGCTAAGCGCCGCTAATATTAAAACCATCGAAAATGACTTACTGCGTCCAGTATCGTTATTTTTATCACAAGGCCAGCCATCAACCTTTAACAAGGTACATAACCATGGTACCTGGGCTACAGCCGGTGTAGGCATGGCAGGGTATGTGTTAGATGAATCTGAGTGGGTCGAAAAGTCTCTTTACGATTTAGATAAATCGGGCGAGGGTGGCTTTATTAAGCAGCTAGACATGCTGTTTTCGCCACAGGGCTATTACAACGAAGGTCCTTATTATCAACGCTTTGCACTACTTCCGTTTGTTACCTTTGCTAAAGCAATTGAAAACAACGAACCGCAGCGAGACATTTTTGAATATCGCGATGGCATATTACTTAAAGCCATTGATACCACTATTCAGCTAAGCTATAACGGTTTATTTTTCCCGATAAACGATGCAATTAAAAGTAAAGGTATAGACACAATAGAGCTGGTACACGGTGTAACAGCCGCTTATGGTTTAACACACGATACTGGTTACTTAGATATAGCCAAAAAGCAAAATCAAATAATACTCTCTGGCGATGGCCTAAAAGTGGCTCAAGCGCTGGATAAAAATAAGCAAACCCCTTATGTATTTAAATCGGTAGCGTTTGGCGATGGTAACGATGGCGAGCAAGGGGCGTTGGTAGTAATGCGTACGCAAACTGGTGGCGACCAAGCACTTTTATTTAAACCTGCCGCACAGGGTTTAGGGCATGGACATTTTGATAAATTAACTTGGCAGTTTTACGATCATGGCAATGAAATTGTGTCTGATTATGGCGCTGCACGTTTTTTAAATGTTGAGGCTAAATACGGCGGCCGTTACCTACCAGAAAACGAAACTTACGCAAAACATACCGTGGCACACAATACGGTTGTGATTGATGAAACCTCGCATTTTAATGCAAATGTTAAAGTGGGTAATAACAATCATCCTACGCTTAATTTCTTTGAAACAAACCAATACGGAACGGTGTCAAGTGGGCAAATAAGCACCGCTTACAAAGGTGTTGAGCTTGAACGCACGTTAGCGTTAATTAATTTACCTATGCTTGAAAGCACGCTTGCAGTTGATATTTTTAATGTGACTGCAGATTCCTCCCATAAAATTGATTTACCACTGCATTACAAAGGCCAATTAATTGATACCAGCTTTGAGTTACTTGGTAACACCAAAAGCTTAGCTGCGCTGGGTGATAAAAATGGTTATCAACATTTATGGTTAAAAGCACAGGCGCAACCAGATGAAGGCCTAGCAAAGGTAACGTGGTTAAACGACAACGGCCGTTTTTATACACAAACTAGCCTAGTGAAAGGGGATGAGTCTTTCTTATTTACGCAAATAGGGGCAAACGATCCACACTTTAATCTTCGTAACGAAAATGGCTACATTCGCCGTGTAGAAGGTAAAAAACAGCATAAATTTATTTCAGTACTTGAGCCTCACGGTGAATACAACCCAAGTAAAGAATATACCCTAGAGGCTGTTAGCCGTGTATCGTCACTTAAGTATGGCGCACAAGAGCACTTAGACCTAATTGAAGTTAAAGTAAAAAATAATACTTATTTGGTTGCTATCAACAAAGCCGATAAAGCAGCTAAACACACATTCACATATCAAAATAAAGCATTCACCTTAAATGGCCGCCTTGGCGTTTATGCGATGAAGAATAATCAGGAGTAAACAGGATGCAAAAGCAAAGTGCACACTTTTCATTTGGTAACGAAACCGAGATTGAAGATTTAGGTAATGGCTTAAAACGCCAAATGCTTGGCTATAACGAAGAGCTAATGGCCGTGAAAATTTGGTTCTCAGAAGGGGCAATTGGTTATAACCATGCGCACAGGCACTCGCAAGTAACGTATGTGGTTGAGGGTGAGTTTCACTTTAACATTGATGGCGTAACTAAAATCTTAAAAGCGGGTGATAGCTGTTTTATTCCTCCTTTTGCTGATCACGGTGCTACGTGCCCAACTGGCGGTATACTGATTGATACCTTTAGCCCAGCTCGCGAAGACTTTCTTGAGGAATAACCTATGAAAATTCAAGGCTTACGCTGGTGGGTTATAGTGCTAATTGCACTTGCTACCATTATTAACTACATAGACCGTCAAGCGCTTAGCGTTTTATGGCCAGACATTGTGGAAGAGATGTTCCCTGATGAATCTGCGTTAGAGCGTAAACAAATTTACGCTAATATTTCTATAGTATTCGTATTTGCTTATGCATTTGGCCAAGCTATTTTTGGCAAAATTTTTGACTGGGTTGGCACGCGTTTAGGTTTTGTGCTTTCAATTGGTGTGTGGTCATTAGCCACTGTTGCCCATGCTTTTGCACAAGGGGTGCTTAGTTTAAGTATTTTCCGTGCAATTTTAGGGGTAGCCGAAGCTGGTAACTGGCCCGGTGCAGCTAAAGGTAATGCCGAGTGGTTTCCAACAAAAGAGCGTGCTTTAGCGCAAGGTATATTTAATTCTGGCGCAGCCATTGGTGGCATTATTGCTATCCCGCTTATTGCTTATTTAACCGTGTATTTTAGCTGGCAAATGGTGTTTGTATTTGTTGGTGCCTTAGGTTTTTTATGGTTAGTTCCTTGGATTATATTGGTAAAAGCGCCTCCAGGCTCTCACCCTTGGATAAGTGAAGAAGAGCGTGAGTACATTCTTACCGGACAAAGACGCGTTGATGATAACGGCGATGTAACAAGCGATGACGAAGAAGAATATAACCCGTCTACAGGCGAGTTACTCTCTCGTAAGCAAAGCTGGGGCGTAATTATAGCCTCTGCAGCTATCGACCCTATTTGGTGGTTATTTGTTTTTTGGATACCAATTTACTTAAACGAAGTGTATGGCATGGATGTTAAAGCGATTGGTATTTATGGCTGGGTTCCGTATGTAGGCGCTATGTTTGGCGCTTGGTTTGGTGGCTTACTTGCCCAAAACCGCCTTAAAGCAGGCTGGAATACCGATAAAACGCGTAAGCTGACCATCACATTAGGGTGTTTAATTATGTTGCCGGCGCTGCTTGCAATGGCAAACCCAGGCGAGCCGGTAATTGCGGTACTTATTATGGCTGTTATTTTATTTGGTTTTCAAACCGCCATTGGTAACGTGCAAACCTTACCAAGCGACTTACTGGGTAAAAAAGCGGTAGGTACGTTGTCGGGCTTCTCTGGCATGGCCGCTAAATTAGGTGCTGTAGGCCTTACGTCATTGGTACCTATTTTAACAGCGGACGGTAATTATACACCGGCGTTTGTGATAGGCGCGTCTTTAGCGATTATTGCAATGGCAGCAGTATGGATTTTAATTCCAAAAATTGAACCATTGAAAAAGCCTAACTAATTTGTTGGCAATGGCTGTGTTTCTCACAGCCATTTACTACCTAAGGTAAGTGATAATAATGAAAAATATTTACTTTATTGGCGAGTGCATGATTGAGTTAAGAGCGACTGTTCCCTCTACATTGCATCAGTCATTTGCAGGTGACGTATACAATTCGGCTGTTTACTTAAAGCGTTGTTTCCCACAAATCAGCACCTCAGTTATTACCGCTTTAGGGGAGGATAACTTAAGTAAAAAAATGCGGGAGCGTTTTGCAAGTGAGCAATTAAATACAGACTATGTATTTGCTCATAACAGTAAAGTCCCAGGTATGTATTACATAGAAACGGACGAGCAAGGCGAGCGCAGTTTTATTTATTGGCGTGATGATTCAGCAGCCAAAAAGGTGGTTGAATTTATCAGCCCTGGGCTTGTTAAGCAGCTGTCATCGGGTGATATGTTTTTCTTTTCGGGTATTTCTTTAGCCGTAATAGAAGAGCAAGCAAGAGCGCAGTTTTGGGACATAGTGAAGCAACTTAAAGCCGCGGGTGTAAAAATAGTATTTGACCCAAATTACCGTGCGCGACTTTGGGATAACGTTGAGCAAACTAAAGCGCAATACCATAGTGCATTTAGCCTAGCCGATATTACGTTACCCGGCGTTGAAGACTTAGAAACGCTTTACAACGTGCAAAGTGTAGAAGCGGTAATTGATTATTTGGCTCCGTACAACATTAACGAAATTATAGTAAAAAACGGCCCCGATTCAGTCATTACAAAAGAGGCTAATACAGTGCAAAGCCACAGTATTACGCCGGTTAAAAACGTTATTGATACAACCTCCGCAGGCGATGCCTTTAACGGCGTGTATTTAGGAGCGCGCTTAGATGGGCGCCCAATTAGCGAAGCGGTTAAGCTGGGCGCGCAGGCTGCCGGCGCTGTTATTCAGCAACCCGGTGCTATTGCACCAAAAGATGTTTTTCAACAAGCCATGGCTAAATCAGGTCTCTAACTGGCTAATTTACTCAATTTATAACACTAAGTAGCACGATTACTTAAAATAAGGGAAATAACGCATGACTCGCTTTTCTGAACTAATGGCAGGGCAAACTCTGCTACCTATAATTCAAGCAGACACGCCAGAGCAAGGTGTAAACATTGCTAAAGCAATGGCAGAGGCAGGCCTAACTTTGGTAGAAGTTGTTCTTAGAACAGATGCATCAATTGATGCGCTTAAAGCCATTAAAGAACAGGTTCCACAGCTAAAAGTGGGCGCAGGCACCGTTATTAACGAAACAATTTTAAAGCAAGCGCTAGAAGCAGGCTCAGATTTTATAGTTACTCCCGCTGTATCGCCTACACTATTAAGTGAGCTGGTTAAGTGTAACGTGCCAGTATTGCCAGGTGTATCAAATACCGGCGATATATTAATGGCACTTGAGTATGGTTTTGAAGAGCAAAAACTCTTTCCTGCTTCACTTGCTGGTGGTGCGCCGTTTGTCTCTGCTGTCTCATCTGTATTTCGTGCAGTGAGCTTTTGCCCGACCGGCGGTGTAAGCGAAAAAAATAAAATGGATTACTTGTCGTTAAACAATGTATTTGCAGTAGGCGGTACCTGGGTTGCTAAAAAAGAATGGGTAACGCAGGGTAATTGGCAAGCCATTACAGACTCTTGTATCGAGGCTTTAAAATAGCAAGGAGCAAAAAATGAATTATTTAGCCCCCACCATTGCACCAGGCGTTGTTGTTGGCGATGAAGTAAGCGAAGTGTATAAACACGCACGAACGCATCAGTATGCATTGCCTGCTGTAAACGTGGTGAGCACATCGTCAATTAATGCCACCTTAGAGGCCGCAAAAAAAATGAAGTCGCCGGTCATTATTCAACTATCTAATGGGGGAGCACAGTTTTTTTGTGGTAAAGGTTTAGCACTAGAGGGCCAGCAATCTGCCGTTGTTGGGGCAATAAGTGCTGCACAGTATGTGCATAATGTGGCGAAACACTATGGCGTTGCTGTCATGCTGCACACAGATCACGCAGCAAAAAAACTACTGCCCTGGATTGATGGTTTATTAGATGAAGGCGAAAAGTATTTTGCACAAACAGGCAAGCCGCTTTTTTCATCGCACATGATTGACCTGTCAGAAGAGCCACTGGAAGAAAATATAGAAATTTGTGAGCGTTATTTAGCGCGCATGGCAAAAATAGGCATGACACTTGAAATAGAGCTCGGGTGTACCGGCGGAGAAGAAGACGGGGTTGATAACTCGCACCTCGACAGCTCTGCGCTTTACACTCAACCAGAAGATGTAGCCTACGCCTATGAGCGACTTAGTAAAATAAGCCCTAATTTTATCATTGCTGCTTCGTTTGGTAACGTTCACGGCGTATATAAGCCTGGCAATGTGGTATTAACACCTACCATATTACGCGACTCGCAAGCCTATGTAGCTGAAAAATTTAATTTAGAGCATAACGCTATTAATTTTGTATTTCACGGTGGGAGTGGCTCTGAGCACAGTAAAATTGCTGAGTCGCTAACCTACGGGGTGGTAAAAATGAACATTGATACCGACACCCAATGGGCGAGTTGGAACGGGGTATTAAACTACTACCAAGAAAAACAAGACTACTTGCAAGGCCAAATTGGTAACCCTGATGGCGAAGATAAACCCAATAAAAAATACTATGATCCACGTGTGTGGTTACGTCAGTCGGAGCAGCATATGGTGGCTCGCCTGATCCAATGTTTTGACGACCTTAATTGTGTGAACAGGTATAGCGCATGAAAAGACTGAATAAAGTATTAAAGCAAGATGGGGTTGAAACCGACCTTATTATGTTAATTCGCACGCTATTAGCAACCACAAAAGAAATAGCGTTTAGAGTAAGCCAAGGTGAGCTTGCGGGTGTTTTAGGCTCTACCCTTAACGAAAATATCCAGGGCGAGGTGCAAAAAAAGTTAGATGTCATTGCCAATCAACTGTTAAAAGATACCTTAATTGATGATGATCTTGTAAAAACAGTGGCATCTGAAGAAGAAGATAATGCAGTAGGCGCCCACCCTGATGGTAAATATATTGTGGCTTTTGATCCCCTTGATGGGTCATCAAACATTGATGTTAACGGGCAAATAGGCACTATTTTTACCATTTACCCAGCAAAAGCAGATGTGCCCTACGATAGTGATGAGCAATTTAATCAACCCGGTACTAACCAGGTTTGTGCAGGCTACGTGCTGTATGGGCCATCGTCGTTACTAGTAATGAGTACAGGTGGGCCAACCCGCTGTTATACACACGATTTAACCCACGGTGGCTTTTTGCTTACAAAACCAGAGCTTGCAGTACCGAGTAAAAGCCGTGAGTTCTCGGTTAATATGGCAAATTACCGATACTGGGATGAAGCAACACAAGTTTACTTTGATAAATTACTGTATACATCAGAAGAGTTTGCTAAAAGCTCAATTCGCTATAATGCAGCCATGGTTGGCGATGTGCACCGAATTTTATGCCGTGGCGGGGTATTTATGTACCCGCAAGATACGCGCGCGGGTAATGAAAACGGTAAAATACGCTTACTTTACGAAGCTAACCCACTGGCAATGCTCACTGAAAACGCAGGCGGTATAGCCACCTCTAAGGGTATGCGTATTTTAGATATTCAGCCCGATGAGCTGCATCAGCGTGTGCCTGTTATTTTAGGCTCTAGTGAACCTGTGACTTATTTTAATTCTACGGTTTATTAAACCTGGCTAAGGCCTCAGTACAAAAGGGCGGTTATTGTGCCCTTACGCCTTTTAAATAAAACGTAAGCCACTGCTGATTAATAGTGAGTTAAACGCAGTGGCTACGTTATTTTATATACACACCAAAAATTCATATCTATAGGCTATTACAGCTAAAGCTTCACACCTGTATCCCCACCCTCCATTCTTAATGTGCTTATCGCGCTAAGTATTAATACAGCGTAATTCTTTCGGTAAAACCAATTGTTCATAAAGGTTGTTTGTTTATCTATTCGTGAAATTAATATTGGTAATAACGCTGCGTTATTGGATATAGACGTAAGTTAACTTTCAGTTAATAAAATATGATGAATTTTGAACGAATATAGTGGTAAAAGTGTTTTTATTATGCTTATATTACCAAGTTGGTTAACAATGAAGCGTAAAAATAAAATAATTTGGTAATAACACACTGGGTATTTGGTAAATCACACATAACACCTGCTAAATACTAAACCACACAATTAAGGAGAATAGAGCCATGAGGAAATTAAAACATTTTGCATTATGTGCTGTTGCAGCTGCCATTATAGGTTGTGACACGGATTCAAATAATAATAACAACACATTGGGCTCTATTGCTCTATCAGGCACAGCGTTAACGGGCGAAACATTGTCGACCAGCGTAAATGATGCCGATGGTATTTCTGGCGAAGTAAGCTACTACTGGTACGCCGACGGACAAGTTATAAGTGGCGCTAATGACGCAACTTTTACATTAACAGATGAGCAAATTGGTTTTGCAATTACAGCACAAGCACTTTATACAGATGACAGTGGTGTTAATGAGTCACATTTAAGTGAGCCCACCGATGAAGTGTCAGCTATTCCTTTTGCGGCCACGGTAGAAATTAACGGTGATGCAATTATAGGTAATGAACTAAGTGCTAATGTAGCGGATGAAAATGGTTTTGATCCGGCGCTTGTAGCATATACATGGTTTGCAGATGATGTTGAAATTGCCGATGAAACCTTAGCAACCTACACTATTACCGAATCGCAACTAGGTAAAGTTATATCTGTAAATGCAGCATTTGAAGATAACAGAGGCTTTGCAGAGTCAGCTACATCAACTGCCACAGCGCCAGTAGAGCGTGCAAATTCAGAAGGGTCGGTGGCGATTGTTGGCACACCTACGGTGGGTAATACACTTACAGCCGAAATAACAGATGAAGATGGCGCAAGCGGCACAATTACTTACCAGTGGTTTGCTGATGAGGTTGCAATTAGTGGTGCCACGCAAAGCACTTACGTTGTAGATGAGTCATTATTAGGGCAATTTATTACCGTACAGGTTACCTACACGGACGATCACGGTTTTACCGAAGACAACCTTTCTGAGGCAACCATTGCTGTTTCTGCAGAGGCTGTAGATGAAGCGGGTAGTATCACCATCTCAGGGGCTACGCCTTATTTAGTGACTAGCGAATTAACCGCTGAAATTAGCGATAACAACGGGGTAGATGAGCAAAACGTTACTTACACTTGGCTTGCTGATGGCGTAGCAATTGCAGATACCAACAGCAAAACATTTACGCCAACTAATCAAGCTGGCGCGATTATATCGGTCACTGCGAGTTATACCGATAACGATGGCTTTTCAAGCACAATTACCGGTGCCGCCGATACAGTAGTGTACACGCAAGTGATAAGCGACGCGGATGCGCTATTAGGTGCTATTAATGCGGGGCTTGGTGATGGCGATGTGCTTGGTTTAAATACCGGTGTATATGCCGATCTTGATGCCATTATGCTAACCAGCGCAGCAACACTTAAAGCTGTTGAAGGACAAAGCCCGGTAATTAGTGGCGAGCTTTGTATTCATGTAGCCAGTGGGGTTGATGGCGCGGGTATTGAAGGACTTACATTTAAAAATATTGATACTAAATCAGGTGGCTTTTGTGAAACCGAAGAAGATGCCGTTATTTATTCTGAGGGTGACAACTTCACCTTTACACAAAATACTATCGATGGTGAAGCAGAGACGTTAAATAATTCTACTTACCATTGGTTAATGCTTAAAGGTGACGCCGCAATGGTTGAGCGTAATACCTTTGCCAACCGCGATAAAGCAGAAAATGGTTCGGTGATAAAAATGTCTTCATCGAGCACTAACCACGTTATTCAATATAACCTTTTCACAGGTACCAGCAGCAACCCAAATTTTGGTAACTCTAGTCTTCACTTAATTAACGCAGGTAGTACAACAGGTACAGGCTCTGCTGATGATGCAAACTTTACTATTCAATATAACCGAGTAGAAAACTTTGTTACAGGCCGACGTTTAATGCGCGTACAAACCTCTGGCGCGACGATTAAAGGCAATACCATTTTAAATCCTAATGGCGGTATTTCGCTTGAAGATGGTGGATTTAATACGGTATCAGACAACATTATTATTCGTACCACTGATATTGCAAGTTCAAGCGATCGTCCTGCTGGCGTGCTAGTTACGCCTTTAGGTCACACTGTAAGCAATAACTACATCGCTGGTATTCGCTCAGGTAATAAAGAAGCCGGTGGTATTGTATTTACCGCTAACCCATTTTCACAAGCTGATGGCGGGGTGCCAAATGGAGGTAACCAAGCTGTGCTTGATGGCGCAGGCGACTTTACCCTTAATGTTACTAACAATACGGTACTTAACTCACAGCAACCATTTGTATTTAGTACAGAAATAGGTTCAAAGGCACCTGTTGGAGATTGTGATGAGCTTACCGCAGAAAATGCACCTGTACTGTATGGTTTAACTAAAAATGCGTTTGAAATTAACTTCAACGGTAATTTAAATGCTAATGGGGTGGGCGATCAAACTGATGAAGACACCATTGAAAGCAGCGCGCTTGTTTATGGTTTCTTTTACCCTAACGAGCTGTCGAGCGATCACTCTTTTGAATACGACTGTGACCTAATTAACCATACTGAATCACTGTTCTCTAACAGCTTTGGCTTTAGTGACAGTTATGAGTCGGGCGATGCGAGCGACCTATGGGTTGATATTAGAAACTTAAATGGCAATGGTGAATACGACACCGATGGCGCTATTGACCAAAACCCAGAAGCAAATGGTAAAGAAATCCCAGAGTTTGTCACTGCTACAAGTACGCTGCTTGAGACTGACTCAAATGGAGCACAAGCCTTAGCAGGTGCAAGAAACTTATACTACATCCAAAGCACTGATGTAGGTGCAGGCTCTACGTGGGTGGCACAAGATGAATAAGCCCACACTGCACATTATTAATACTTATAAAAATAGCAAACTACGCACAACACACACAATGATAAAGGAGAACGCGGCATGTCGTTAAAAATGGATCGAAGACGTCAACATTCTACAAACAGCTCTGTTTGTAATCATTTTGCACTTTCACCTGCTGCTAAGTTAATTAGAGCAAGTTTACTTGCAGGTATGGCAGGTTCATTGTCATTTAATGCTTTTGCTCAGCAAGAAGCCCAAGAAAAAGTGACTGAAGTAGAGCAAGATGTAGAAATCATCAGCGTTACAGGTACTCGTAGAACCATACAAGATCAAATTGCAATTAAGCGTGAGGCAACAACGGTTGTTGATGGTTTATCTGCAGAAGATATTGGTGATTTACCCGCGCTGTCAATTGGTGAAGCGCTTGAGTCGATTACCGGTGCCGCATCTCACCGTGAAAACGGGGGCGCTACCGAAATCACCATTCGTGGTTTAGGCCCATTTTTAAGCGCAACCCATATTAATGGCCGTGAAGCTACCAATGGTAGTGGTGACCGCTCGGTTAACTTTTCGCAGTTTCCATCAGAGCTTGTAAAAAAGGTCGCTATTTACAAAACCCAAGATGCTTCAATGATTGAAGGTGGCGTAGCCGGTGTGATTGCACTTGAAACGATTGCCCCGCTAGATTACGGCAAGCAACGCGTACAAGGCGAAGTTAAACTAAATTACAATCCAGATGAAAGTAATGTAGAAAACTCACTGCAAAGTGATACAGGCTATCGTGGTACGTTTAGTTATGTTGACCAATTTGAGTTTGCCGATGGCCAAGCAGTGGGTGTGTCTTTTGGTGTGCAGCGCCAAGATATTAGCCAACCAGAAGCAGAGTACAGAAGCTCAAGCCCATCGGGCTCTTCACTTTGGGCATGTTTAAATGACCCAACTAATACGAATGAAGGCTTTTACAGAAGCAGCGCAGGTGATTGTGAAGACCAAGTAAATGGCAGTAACAATCAAGGTTATCAAACAAACATCGACCCAGAAACAGGCAAAGCCGAAAGCGATGGCACTCCATACGCATGGACAGGTAGTAGCCGCAGCTATCGTCAAAATGAAACCTCAGATGAGCGTGATGCAGTATTTATTGCAATGCAATATCAGCCGTCGTCTGAGTGGGATGTTAACTTTGATGCACAAATCTCTGACAGAACACAAAGAGAAGCACGCCACGATTTAATTTTTTTACAAAAACGCGCAACACCTGGTTTAACAGGCCCAACGCTTGTTACTAACGATGTAGGCGGAATTTTACATTGGGAAGGTGAAGAACGTATTGAATCGGCAGGCGAGCAATTCTCACGTGAAGAAAACTACCAAGGTTATGGTATTAATATTGAGCATACGGTAACCGACCGCCTTACTGTAAATCTTGATTTAGCGTATTCAAAAACTGAGCGTGAAGAGCTACAAATTTCTAACCGTGGTAGAACCGCAGACCGTAATTTGTTTAGCTGGGATATGGGCGATGAAATTCCTCACTTCACGTTAACGGACTTTGATGTAACTGATATTTCTAACTTTACAGATAGCTTACGTACACGTTTAGACCGTGAAAATGTTCGCGAAAACGTAGTTAAATCGGCGCGTATTGATTTTGACTACGCGTTAGAGGGCGATATATTTACCAGTATTGAAGGGGGTATTAGAGCCTCAGAACTAAGCTTTATACAGTTTGGTGGTAGCCAAGGTAATGGATCTCGTACTGAGTACACTATAGGCGATGACTCAGCATTAGAGATACTTCAAGGCTGTCAAATTGACTTCCCAGAATCTGACTTTTTATCTAGCGTATCGGATGGCAACTTAGTAACAAATGTAGACAGTAGCGGTAATGTAATAAGCTCTGGGACAGGTTCTTCGTGGGCGACCTACGATAACGTGTGTTTCTCTCAAGCTGTAGCGGCTACAGACGCTGATTATACAGGTGAATTTGGTTACCCTGATGTTGAGTACGAAAATGCCGGTACCATAGATGTTACTGAAAAAACCACCTCAGTGTACTTAATGGCAAACTACGACACCGAAGTATTTGGTAAGTTTATTCGTGGTAACTTCGGCCTGCGTATTGTTGATACTGATGTAACCTCGGTAGGCTTTAGAACAAATTACACTGTAGATGTAGATGAAACTACAGGCGCTGTAACCCTCGATGTAGGGGATTCACTAGAAAGAACCGAAAGCGGCGGTGGTTATACTAAATATTTACCAAGCTTTAACTTAGTAGTTGATTACAGTGAAGACATTTTACTACGTGCGGGTATTTACCGTGGTATGTCACGTGCTGACCCATCTGATTTAGGCTATGATCGCGACTTTGTAACAGACGATCAATCTGTTGCGCTATCGCTTTCTGACTTATTAACCGTAGATGGTTCAGGTAACCCTGATACTCAACCATTAATGTCATGGAACTACGACTTAGCCTTTGAATGGTACCCTAATGAAGATTCTATTTTAGCGCTAAGCCTATACTACAAACAGTTCCAAGGTGGCTTCCAGCAACAAACTGTGATTGAAGACTATGTGGTTGGCGGTGAAACGGTATCACTACCAGTGACAAATTCGGTAACAACCGATAATGATAGCGATATACTGGGTTTAGAAGCATCGTTCTCGTACCGTTGGGATAATGGTATTGGTGTAAAATTTGGCTATAACTTTGCAGATACTGACTTTGAGTTTGAAGATAGCTTATATGGCGATACATACGTTACCGACCTAGATGGCAATACTACTCAATTAACTGCCGGTATTATAGAACCTGGCTCGGTGCCGGGCTTCTCAGAGCATGTATTTAGCAGCCAACTGTATTACCAAATTGGTGACTTTGATACGGCCATTATTTATAAATACCGTAGTGAATACTTCCAACCATATACGAGTAATGGTACCCGCTTACGTTATGTTGATGCCGTAGGTGTATGGGAAATGCGTGCATCGTATAAAATTAACGAGCACTTTAGAGTTAAAGCTGAAGCCATTAACTTGTTTAGCGCACCTAAGTCACAAGACTTCTTTGTGGAAGATAACCTAGGTGAAGTAAACGATTACGGCCCACGTTTATTCTTAGGAATGAGCTTTAAGCTATAACACAATAACCAGTGATCCCCACTTTAAAACCCAATTAGCGTATGCCGCTAATTGGGTTTTTTTGTATGTGCGTGTGGGCTATTAACCCTAAGCTTTTTGAATTGCGGCGTACTCTCTTAACTAAATCTTGGTTAAACTTTTTTACCTAAAGCGCAGCATTACTAAACTCAGTGTTAGTAACGCTGCGTTATTGGCAAGCGAATTAGTTAGCCAAAAGTCTACTATCTTTATCTTGGTTGACCAATTAATTCGGTAAAAGCGGCTTAATATAAAAATAACACGGTATATATAAAAAAAATATATCAGGCAGGTTGAGGGGGGTTCAATCTATTTCTGTGTGTTATTTAACCTTAATTGAGATTTAAAAGCACATTAAATACAAATGGTTATATTATGGTCAGTAATAAAAGTGTTTTTGTCATGCCGAATTGGCTTTTATTGGTAATGACTGTTTTTGCTTTTTTTACAAAAAATGGTTTACCAATAGGTTGACCTTTGGTGCTTTTGCTGTAAATATTAAGTTAACCATTTAGATAAATGGTAAGGCGTTTAATAAAAAATATATAGCGAGTTACACATAGCACTGACACACACAGGAAAAACTATGAATCACAAGTTATCAAAAATTACGCTAGCAGTTATATCTGCCACAGCATTAAACCTTTCTATGTCCACACACGCACAGGAAGCCAAGCCAATTGCAGAAGATGATGTAGAGATCATCGAAGTATCTGGCATTCGTCAATCACTTACTAATGCACTTGCTGAAAAACGCTCTGCAGATAGCCTAGTTGAAATTATTCAGTCAGAAGATATTGGTAAATTACCCGATCAAAACCTCGCTGAAGTATTAGAAAACGTAACGGGTATTCAAATTACACGTCAAGCGGGTGTAGGCACAGGTGTACAAATTCGTGGTACCGATGCTAACCGTACCGAAATTAACGGTGTATCAACGGTGGGCTCAGGCTCTGGTCGAAGTGGTATTAGCTTTGAAGATGTATCAGCGTCAATTATTTCAAGCTTAGAGGTAATAAAGTCGCCTGAAGCGAAAACAATAGAGGGCTCTGTAGGCGGTACTATTAACCTTAAAACGATTCGCCCACTGCATTTAGGTGAGCAGCTAGCCACTATTAGAGTGCAAGGTGAGCACAGTAGCTTAAGCACTGATAGCGGTTTGCAACCACGTTTTTCGGGAACTTTTGCTGATAACTGGGAAGGTGATTACGGTAAATTTGGTGTGTTAGTGAGCGGCAGCTACGCAGAGCAAGATGTAACGGCGTTTCGCCCACGTGCAGATAGAGATAACATTATCACTGCAGATAGCGGCGTAGCCAGCGCTCAGTCTTTTGACTTTTTACCGATTCAATTTTTTGTACAAGATTACGATAACTACGAATACGAAACTAAAAACTTTGTAGGTACCATTGAATGGGCGCCTAACGACAACACAAAGTTTTATTTTGATGCTGTGGTTAACGATCAAGAACGTCGCCAAGAAAGCTCTCGTGTACAGGCTTCTGGTGTAAGTGCGCTTAATGATATTTCGGTTCCTGATGAATTTGAAACCGTAAACTTAGGCTCACTTGGCGGTACCAACCTTGGGTCTATTCAAGCGGCCTTACGCGGTGTCATTCCGGTTAATTTAGAAAACGATGATGACGATCCTAACCTTCGTTTTTCAAGTGATACAAACTCGCGTGTTACCGATAGTAATATTTTTAGACTCGGTGGCGAATGGCAAGGCGATAAGTGGTTTGTTAGTGCTGAAATTGCTTCGTCATCTTCAGATACAACTACGCCTAGCTTTAATACAACGCTTAACTTTATTAACCCTAATGTGCCGTTAGATGCTGGTGGCGGTAATGATAATAGTGTGCCGTTTGAGTATGACTTATCAGGTGGCGCATTGGCATTTGGTATTGCAGAGGGGGCAGAGTACGCGCCAACGGTTGAACAACTACTAGACCCTGCAAATGTAGTGCTACGTGATGTAAATATTGGTCAAGATACGGTTGAAAACTCTGAAGATGCGTTCCGTATTGATTCAACCTATTACACAGACTCAATTGTAACCTCTATTGATTTTGGTTACCGCTACAGTAAATCACAAAGCAAACAAAACGAAATTACCTCAAGCATTGGTTTAAGAACCATGGCTGATAGCCCGTCGGGTGATTTATTTGCCGACTTATTAGTGGCAGGCCCAGATAACTTTAACGAAGCTGATGGCCGCTCGTTATACATAGGCGACTTTTTACTTATTGATCCAGAGCTTGTGGCCTCAGACCCTGATGCGGTACTTGCCACATTACAAGCAGCGATGACTGCGCATGGTTCAAGCAAAACATTAAATGCACCTACTTCAAGTTCTGCAGGTTTTTTTGATATAGAAGAAATCACCCATGCGCTATATGCACAAGCTAACTTTGAGTACGAAATGGTACGCGGTAACATTGGTGTGCGTTACATTCAAACAGACGTAGAGTCTACGGGCAACTCAGTTACTCAAGATGGTAGTGGTAATGAACTGGTAACGCGTATTACTAATGAATCTGACTATGACTTTATTTTACCTCGTTTAAACCTTGTGGCTGATGTATCAGAAGATGTACTTGTGCGCTTTGGTGTAGGTAAAGATATTCGTCGCCCTGATTATAACGACTTATCAACGTCTATTACTTACAGCACAAGTCCAAATGACGAAGTTGAATTTGGTAACCCAGCACTGAAACCTGAAGAAGTACTGTCTTACGATTTATCGGCAGAGTGGTATTTTGCAGAGGCAAGTGTATTTAGCGTAGGTATTTTTCATAAAACACGTAAAGACTTACACGTAAATCAGTTAACCTCGCCAGTTGAAGACCCTGTAACAGGGTATCGCGACTTAACAGACCCATGTGAAGGTGGCGGTATATTTAACCCCATTGCAGATATAAACGTATTTGGCCCTGAGAATGGCCGTGGCGTATGTGTTGGTACAGAAACAAAAGTAAACGATAGTGGTGAAACTACCCAAAAAGGGATTGAGTTTGCCTTTCAATATGACCTATCAGGCTTTGAAAAAGACCTAGGGTGGGCATCTGGCTTTGGTGTATTAGCTAACTATACAATTCAAGAGTTCTCAGGTGGTGAAACCGAAAATTCAGCAACCTCAAGAGCAAGTAATGTATTTGCAGCAACCACCGGTACGCCAGGTATTGAAGTAAGTGAAATTCAAGGCTTACTTAACCTTTCTGAAAACGCGTATAACTTTACGCTGTACTACGAAAAATTTGGCTTATCAGCACGTATGCGTTACACGTGGCGTGAAGGGTATCGTTCAAATGACTTTGGTAGTACGTCTAGCTTCCCTTGGGGTTTTCCAGTGGTACAAGAAGACCGTGGCCAGCTTAATGCAAGTATTAGCTATGATGTGAACGAGCAACTTAATATTGGTTTAGAGGCAGTAAATATTACTGAATCTGAAATTAGCCAATCATGTGTAAACGAAAGCGCACTATTGTGTTTCCAAGGTTTAACTGACCGTCGTATTACACTGGGTGCAAGTTACCGTTTTTAAAAAGTATGTTGAGAGTGTGTAGCCTTTGAACGGGCACGCAAAAGCAAGCCACATGGCTTGCTTTTTTTTGACCTTAATTTAGCCGCAGTTAGGTGGTTAATAAAGGGCAGTGGTTCTTTGTGTTGGGGATAAAAATGTACCTGTTTGCAAAAAATAAAGTGTGTGTTGTATTACTTGTTGGTTGTAGCGCATTCCCGTGTGTTTGGTTTTTAGGCAAGGCAGAGCCTGCGAGGTGTGGTTATTCCCCATAAATAGGCGATAACGCTGCATAAATGCCAAAC
>NZ_LKBC01000011.1:25283-30870 GCF_001400005.1 Pseudoalteromonas sp. P1-30 | reverse complement strand
GGTTACAAACCTCGCGCCGCGATTTGATCGCCCCTAGATTGAACAAATTTCAATCCGCAAAAATCAACACGTCCTCTGTTTGGCTGATTCTACAGACACCAAGCCATCGTTTTTACCTTTAAAATAATGCTGTGTCAGGGTGGATGCTTTAGTACCGGCTATTACGCCTAAATTAATGTCCAGCTCATTTATGGTGTTGCCCAAACTCTTACTGCCTGTAATTAAAGATTGACTTACACCGCCGGCTATATGCATTAGCCATGAACCATTTAAATGATTAGCTAATTCACTGCCTTTGTTAGGCGTGCCAATTAACACGACATTTCCAAGTGTATTACCATTAAATACCCGAGGGTTATTTTGCAAGTAGGCTCTAATAACTAAGCCACCTAGGGAGTGGCCTACAAAATGTACTTTACTCGCGTTAGCAATACAGGCATTAATTTGTGTGGTTGTTTGCGTAAATACAGCCTCAATACTTTGCCCTAAAGAGGCGTAATTTAGGCTGCATACTTTATAATGAGCACGTTAAGCTGTTGGGCAAAATATCGCATTGCTCAATCGCTTCTGCCTAATCCATGGGCAAGTACTACCAGCTCATCATTAGGTTTATACTGCACAGGAGGATTATTGGTACTTTTACAGCCGGTTAGGAAAAGTAAAAGTATTAGGCCGATTACTAATGGTTTTTTCATTACTTTTACACCCTACACACGTTCGCTATTAGTAATTATATTGTCCATTTAAAAGCAGTGTGCTGCTCAGTAACCGCCCATAATTTGCTAAGTACAGGCTGATCTAAAGCAAACGGCTCAAGTTTGCATATTCCTACGGGGCCGCTCCAATTCCATCTTCCTGATGGGCCATAATACGCACGTTGTTTTAGGTTATGCTCGGTGGCACACATAACCTCAGGATATGCACCTTGCTCTGCCGATTGCGCTAAGCCCATTTTTACTATTAGTGACCAGGTAAATCGGGTTGCAAAGTTAACATTATCGCCAATAAGAGAGGTATTAGCTGCACCTGGGTGACACACAAACACCTGCACATTTTTATTGGCAGCGGCTATTTTATTTTGCAGCTCATAAGCAAACATCATTTGTGCAAGTTTACTGTGGCAGTAGGTCTTATTTGGGTGGTAGTTTTTATTCCAATTCATGTCATCAAATTGAATCGTTTTAAGCCCCATTTTGTAGCCTTCACTGGCCACTACAACAATACGCCCGCTAGATTGCTCTATTTTATTAAATAGCAAACCACACAGTAAAAAGTGCCCATAGTGGTTAACCCCTAACTGACTTTCAAAGCCGTCTTTAGTAAATTGCTGAGTCGCGACCTGCGCAATAGCGCCGTTACAAATAAGTGCATCTATGTGTGGCACAGCTTGTAATACCTCGTTGGCTGCATGGCGTACTGATGCAAGCTCTGCTAGGTCCATTTTTATAAAGCTCACATCGGTACTATTGCCAAACTCCTGTTTTAACTTAGCAATAGCTTCATCTGATTTTAAAGGGTTACGATTGAGCATAACTACTTTTGCGCCTTTAGCGAGTAATAGTCGGGTTGCTTCAAAGCCTGCGCCTGTATTTGCTCCCGTTATTAGATAGCATTTACCAACTAAAGAACTGAGTTGGTCGGGAGTCCAGCCAGAAGGGCCAAATGGGGTAGTTGCGCTCATTAGTTAAATTCCTATCAATATAAGTATAAATATGCAGTACAGGGCTATGCGCATTGTTCCACATTGCTTGTTAGGTAATATAACTCTCGCTACTAGGTGTAACTAGGCGATATCCTCTTTAAAATATGCCTATTTGTATCGCTGCATTGAGAATGTGTATCTACGATGCTAGATTAGAATTATTCACTATTTAAAGGGTATGGGTGAGTGAGCAAACACCACATTAAGCAACTTATACAAAATAGCCTGTCTTTTAACGATGTAAACAACGATGAAAATTATGCCCAAGGACTAATAGAAACGGGTATTAAAGGTGTTCAGTTGTTTAAAGTAACGCAGGCTATGCGCTGTGCACCTGCGGTATACGAGCCGTGTATTGTTGCTATAGTCAGTGGCGCTAAAGAAGCCATACTCGATGGTAAGCATTTTATATACGATGAAAATAATTATATGTGCTGCCCTATGTCTATGCCGGTAGAAGCGGGTACACCCACGGCTTCACCTGAGAACCCCTTGCTAGGCGTTATTGTATCGCTAGATACAAAAGTGATGACCGAATTATCTATTACCATGGCTGCACAAGGTGTAAAAAAACACGCATCAGGCCCCAAAACGCAAGGGCTTACACTCGCAGCATGGGATGACTCATTTACCGATTCATTACTACGATTGCTGCAACTTGTAGGCAACCCTGTAGATATTGCGGTTTTAGGTGAAGGGCGACTGCGAGAATTATATTACGCCATATTAAACGGACAGGCAGGTAGTAGTGTGCACCAAGCCTTTGGCGTAGGAAACGACATAGCACGCTCAATTGATTATTTGGCATCTCGATTAGATGAGAGCATAACCATAGACGATATGGCAGCAAAAATTGGCGTAAGTAGGGCAGTTTTGCATCGAAAATTTAAGGATGCGACCAGTATGTCGCCGATTCAATTTGTTAAATCTATGCGCTTAAATACCGCCGCGATGAAAATTGCAGCGGGTATGAACGTAAGTTCGGCGGCCATGTCGGTAGGCTATGTTAGCTCATCACAATTTAGCCGAGAATTTAAACGTATGTATGGGCAATCGCCAAAGCAGTGGAGCCAAGCAAAGGAGTTACCTCAGGAGCTTGTTGAGCAATCGATTGTTCAAACAGTTGATCAAACAACCAGCCTGAGGGATTGATCATGGATAATATAGTCATTTTTAGGGTTGTTGGTGCGGTATTAATTATTTTTGGCATAGTGTTAGCTGCCAACCCTGAGCTGATAAGCAATAAGCCAGTTCCTAATGATATTTTTAAGGCCGTAGAGCGCAGAATTTGGTGGGGTTTATTTATTGGTTTTGGCTTATTGCTGCAATTTCATTTTCAGCTTGTACCTTGGCAAGCTACTATAGCGGCAACACTGTCATCGTTACTCGTAGGACTATTAATTGCAAGGCTTATTGGCATTATGTTAGATGGCTCGGTAGCAAAACAGTGGCTGAATGTGGGTATTGAATTAGTAATACTCGCGCCTTTAATTTGGTGGTATTTAAAAGTACGCACTTAGTATCAGAGTTAAACCGCTATAAATCTTAGTATCGCCTTAGAGTGTAACGCTTAATACCTTTAAGGCGTGATAAGCAAACAAAGGCGTTTACCCATGAGCTTTACTTTGAGTTAGCGCCATTTCTTCAGACCAAGGTACATAGAGTGCAGGAGTTAAGTTTTTATTATCGGCCAAAATTACTTTCGCGATTGGCCGTCCGAAATATTCAGTTGGCTCAAATGAGCAAATATCTTTTAAATTAATTGAAATATAACAATTTGCTTTTTTGATTAATAAAGCTGATTCATCCATACGTGCATGAACTGTTATTTGTAAGTTCATGTAAGGAACCATCGATACTATGTGTTCACCTAAGTGAAATCTGTCTCGCTCTATCTCATCTCCTATTGCTTTTAAATAGTTAATATATGCTTTCCAACGCTTTAAAATTAATAAGGTTAAAAATGAAATAAAACAAATTAGGCTTAAAAGAATCGAATGAAATACAGAAAATTGACCCAAATAATAAAATGCACCCGCCAGTATAAGCACAACAGCTAAATTTAATAATGACCACTTATTTGGCTGAAATTTTGAATGATTACTTTGCAAAATACATCCTTGAAGTTATGTGGTTTCTTACAGCGCTAACGCAGAAACCTCCTTAAATTATTATTCACTATTAATAGCAGATTGTATGTTTTTTACCACCGTTAGCCTGAGTCATATTTGATAACCAGAGATACAATAATATTAACTATTGCTATATTAAAAAAATCTTTTAACTAGGAGTCCCCTTTTAATAGTAGGCAGAAAAAAGAGCTAACACCTCGCTTTGCTCTTATACTTAGCTTATTACTCCCTCCAATAATTATTTTTTAATAGTTGTGATTATTTCAGCGATACTGCGAATAACTAGATAAGACGACTATGTGAGTACTATCGTGCAGCTAAAATGATTATATAAATGTGTACAGGCTATGTTGCATTAGCCAAAGCGCCGCACTTTATTACTTTTAAAAACAGATGCATTAGCACTTAAACACAATAAAACTGTGATGAGCCAAATACGTGATGAGATTAATTTAGATGATGGATTTATGCGTAAATGAACACCAATAAAAAAGCACTGTTTACTCAAACAATGGAGCAGCATAAAGGCATTATTTATAAAGTTGTTAACTCGTACTGTCAAAACCAACACGACAGGCAAGACCTAGCGCAAGAAATACTCACCACCATGTGGCTTGCTTATGATAATTACGACAAAGACTATAAATTTTCTACGTGGATGTACCGAATAGCACTGAATGTGGCGATTTCATATTACCGCAAAGACAGTAAACGAGAAGATAAAGCCAATGAAAGTGAGCAGTGCATTGTGCACATAGCCGACCTAACAGCGCACAATGATAAAAGCGAAGAGGTTAAGCAGCTTTATGAATTTATAGCAAAGCTCGATAAGTTAAATAAAGCCATAGTATTGCTGTATTTAGAAGGCGAACCCCATCAAAGCATAGCGACGAGTTTAGGCATAAGTAAAACCAACGTCGCTACGCGAATTGGCCGCATTAAAGAAACACTAAAAAATCAATTTGAAAAACAGGGGGCTTAATATGAATTTAGATAACATTAAAAACACATGGCAGCAGCAAAATAGTGTTAACGAATCGGCCATTACAATAAACCAATCACTGCTGAGCGAAACAAAAGTGAATAAACAAATGAAAGAGCTTAATACTATGAAGTGGGCACGTATTATTGAAAGCGCAGCCTTCTTTTTTATTATTGTTTTATTGGGGCAGTATATTGCAAATAATTTTAGTGTTTCAGCGCCTTCAATATCTGCGTTGATACTGAGTGTATTTTCCATTGCTGGCCTTGCAGGTAATATCGGCCAAATAGTGCATATTGCTAACGTTGATTATGCAAAGCCAATTAGCCAACTTCAAAAAGACGTTTACCGCCTTTGCTCACATAAATTACAACTAACTAAGTTGTTGCTTATGTCTGCACCTTTTTATATGGCTTATGTGTTTATTGGCTTTGATGTGCTATTTGAAATTGACTTGTATGCACACCTAGAGCAACACATGGTTTGGATTTACAGCGTGTCATCGCTTCTACTTTTAATAATTACAAGCTGCGTCTTAGCTAAACTAAACTACACAAATATTAAAGCGCCTTGGGTTAAACGCACCATTGCATTTATTGTCGGTGAGCGTTTAGTAAATATGGCGCAATTTATAAATAATATAGACTCGACAGACAGCTAATTAATTAGCTGTCTTACTTTAAAAATACCCAAAACAGAGTTATTCGAGGTTATTCTGTTTTTTCTTTAAACTCACACAAGTCTTCAATAATACAGCTGCCGCATTTAGGC
>NZ_LKBC01000011.1:22332-25278 GCF_001400005.1 Pseudoalteromonas sp. P1-30 | reverse complement strand
TAGCAAATTTGGTGCGGTTTGAAACACGAAAAATATGCGTGTCTACGGCTATGGTTGGCCAGCCAAATTATAAGTAAACTAGATGGTGTGTTCATTTTAGAGCGAAATTTCTTAAATAGTATGTTTTAGTATTAACTTTATAAGGCAAATTTGATTGTTTTCTAAAGTAGCAAACTTGTTAATTAAATAGAGTGAGCGCATAACCCTGCCTATTTTTACTCTCTATTTATAGCTCTGATATTACTTAGTTTGAAACATAGCCTGGTTGTCATTTATGATATATGGTTCACCAACTAACTAAAATAACTAAAATAACTAAAATGACCGAGAGTATTGCATTACTAGTTTTTTTCACTCACTTATTAGTTGCGGTATTTCTGCTCAATATTCATTCCGGTAATCAATTAAGTAATAGAATTTTAGCTGTGTTTTTATCCGTTACTGCATTTGATATCAGTAATTTTATTTTCACTAGTTTTTATGGTGCGCATTTAAATTTAGATATGTTTCGTGCTAACTTTTCGGTTCTGACAGCGCCAATACTTTATTTTTACGTAAAATCAATTGTTTATAGTGATTTAAAACTTAAAGCTAAAGACCTTCTGCATGCTATCCCGTTTATTATTGTATGTTTAATCTTTATCCCGCGCTTCCATCTTGGAGATGACATTGCAAAAATGGCCTTTTATAACAACCATGAACCCTTGTTTGAATTGTTGTTTGTTCATGTAGTGCTCTACTTACAAATGTTCATTTATCTTGCATTGATTTTTAAGAAGTTAAACCGCTATAAATTGACTGTTTTAAATAACTATTCAGATATTGAAATACTCAATAAGCAGTGGCTAAACAATTTTATGATGGTTTTTTTAATTGATTTCACCATTGTTGTGGTGCGTAATATTATTAAATTTACCGAGCTACAAGGACTATTGAACTTATTAACTACTCTAATGATGGTAGTCACACTATTTTTTGTTTGTTGGATATTATGGCAAGCACTTCATAACCCTTCCATATTTCAAGGTATTAGCTCAAAGGTTAAATCATTTGAACCAAAAAAACCTCCACAGAACCCAAGTGACGTTGTTGATGTTAATGAAGCACAAAGAGTGTTATCCACAATTAAGTGCCATATGTCGCTAAAT
The DNA here is from genome assembly GCF_001400005.1 of Pseudoalteromonas sp. P1-30. NCBI lineage: Bacteria > Pseudomonadati > Pseudomonadota > Gammaproteobacteria > Alteromonadales > Pseudoalteromonadaceae > Pseudoalteromonas > Pseudoalteromonas sp. P1-30. The sequence continues at coordinate 24,130 of NZ_LKBC01000011.1, read as the reverse complement.
AAACCTTACCTGAATCCATCACTAAACATTGACACGTTGGCAAAGCAATTAAATATACCGGCCTTAAAAATTTCAATCGTACTCAATCACCACCTTGGGCAACACTTTTTCGATTTCATAAATAGTTATCGAGTTAATGAAGCTGCTAATATCCTTTCTTTAAAAAGCAATAAACAAAAAGCGATTTTAGAGATATTGTTAGAAGTTGGTTTTAATTCAAAATCGTCTTTTAACACTGCTTTTAAAAAGCATTTTGCAGTGACTCCATCCCAATATAGGAAAGAACGCTTAAACGATTAAATTTATCTCTTCTAGCGCAACCCTTTAAATATAAGACGTTCGACTTTTATAGTCGGTCGAAATCAATCTTGAACCTTACTAATATCCCTATTATCAAATCAAAACTGCTTTGATAAAAAACATTAATGCGAATCAAATAATAGGTGTTTTATGTATAAAAAAATTACGTTAGCTTTCATTTTATTTCTTACTTTTTTTGGGCAGGTGCAAGCTAAAAATAGCGATATAATCTCCAATAAAGACATTTCAAACATTATAACAATGCACGCTAATCAACTCTTGCAGGACTCTCGTTTTGATTCTACATCTATAGGGGTCGTTACGGAAACGGATTCAGTTATTTTACATTTTGGTGAACTCACAAGGCATAAAAAAAACACCCCGACAGATAACACAATTTATGAAATAGGGTCTGTAAGTAAAACCATGACAGGGTTGATTACCGCTTATGCTGTGAAAGATGGAAAGCTATCTTTGAACGATAACATCAATAAGTATATTAATAATAAACTAGACAAATTAAGTACTGAAAAAAATCCTGTGACCGTTCGACAGCTTTTGACTCATAGTTCAGGATTACCAAGAGGTTATGTAGATTTAGGTTTAAGGGCTGAAACATTATCCAAAACATCGTTTTTAAAGGCATTAAATAATGTAAACCCTTCAGAAAACAAAGGTAAATACCATTACTCAAGCGCGGGAATAGAGCTTTTATCATATATCTTAGAAACTGTTTACCAAATGCCATTTGATAATTTATTACAGCAAGTATTGTCAACAGAAGCTAATATGAAAGATACGAAAGTGAACCTTGCTCAAGAACAGCTTAAGGACGTTGCATATGGTTATAATGAGAAAGGGGAGGTAGCAAAAGCCCATCTTACTCCTGAAATACTATGGGGGGGCAGTGGTTATATAAAAACTACTATGTCAGATATTGTAAAATATATGAAGTTGCAACTAAAAGAAGAAAATAAAGCCATTAAAGAATCACATAGAAGGCTGTTTCATGTAGGTGGTACTGATCATATCGCTTATTCATGGATTGCTGCAGAGGATGAAAACTTAGGATGTTATTACATTCACCATGGTGGATTGGAAGGCACACAAAATTGGATGATTATTTTTCCAGATCGTAATATCGCTGTATCGATTGTGACCAACATTAGTTTTCCTGAGGCAGCTGGGCTGATGAGAAAAACTGGAATGGCTATTATAAAAAATTTGAAATAGTTATTTAATCAACTGGCATTTCTAAATGGTTAAAGCGCAACTTTTAGAACTAAATAGTCCACCTTACTGTGCAGTTTGAAGTTTTGATTCTATGTCAAAACTTCACATGTGAATTTCACGAACAGCAGAAGAACTATTCAGTCTTGTCTTTAAACTCACACAAGTCTTCAATAATACAGCTGCCGCATTTAGGCTTGCGTGCTACGCAGGTATAGCGTCCGTGTAGTATTAACCAGTGGTGTACGTCTACTTTAAATTCTTTAGG
>NZ_LKBC01000011.1:0-22323 GCF_001400005.1 Pseudoalteromonas sp. P1-30 | reverse complement strand
CTCAACGGCGACTACATCTTTGCCCATAGCAAATTTGGTGCGGTTTGAAACACGAAAAATATGCGTGTCTACGGCAATGGTCGGCCAGCCGAAGGCTGTGTTGAGTACTACATTTGCGGTTTTTCGGCCAACACCGGGTAGGGCTTCTAGAGCTTCGCGGTTCTCGGGAACAATGCCGTTATGTTGGTCAACCAATATTTGGCACATTTTGTACACGTTTGCGGCTTTTGAATTAAATAAGCCAATGGTTTTTATATAATCGCGAAGCGCATCGTGGCCAATATCTAAAATGGCTTGTGGCGTATTAGCAACCGGAAATAATTTACGGGTGGCTTTATTTACCCCTACATCGGTGGCTTGTGCAGAGAGCGTAACGGCTACTAGTAGCTCAAATGGGCTTGAATATTCAAGCTCGGTTTCTGGATGCGGGTTTTGCTCGCGCAAGCGCGAGAGTATTTGGTGACGTTTTTCTTTATTCATGCAACTTAAAACGCATTAGCTAATAGCGTTAATGCGTTTTCCCCTTAAGTTAAGCTAGTAACACGTGCGCGTGGGCCTTTTTCGGCTTCTGGCGGCGTTACTTGTTTTGATTTTATTTGTGCGTCAATAACATTTTTTGCTGCTATTAGCAGCCCAAGCCCTAAAAAGGCGCCGGGTGGTAAAATAGCGAGTAAAAACTGGCTATCGAAACTAAATATTTCCAAGCGTAGGCTTTGTGCCCATGGCCCTAGAAGCAAATCGGCTCCATCGAATAATGTACCTTGGCCTATCAGTTCGCGCATTGCACCTAGCACTAACAGTACGGCCATAAAGCCTAAGCCCATCATTAGGCCATCGAATGCAGACAGGTGCACAGGGTTTTTAGAGGCATATGCCTCTGCACGGCCAATAATGGCGCAGTTAGTTACTATTAGTGGAATAAATATGCCTAATGATTGATACAAGCCAAAGGTGTACGCATTCATAAGTAGCTGAACTATGGTCACAAAGCCTGCAATAATCATTACAAATACCGGAATACGAATGTCTTTAGGCACCCAATTACGCACAACAGAAACAGTAATATTAGAGCCTACTAAAACTAATAAAGTGGCTAACCCTAGGCCAAGCGCGTTGGTTACAGTTGATGTAACAGCTAAAAGCGGGCATAAACCGAGTAGCTGCACTAGCGCGGGGTTATTAGCCCATACGCCTTCTTTGTATAAGGTTTTTAACTCACTCATTGGGTTACCTCTTGGCAAGCATTAGGCTGTTTAAAAATGGCGTCAAAGTTAGTTTTTGCAAATAATACGGCATTTTTTACCGAGCCAACCACGGCGCGAGGGGTAATTGTTGCACCGGTAAATTGGTCAAACTGGCCACCATCCTTTTTTACCGCCCAACGGGCATCGTCTTCACTTTGAACCGTTAAATCGTTAAATGTAGTGATCCATAGCGACTTTTTAACTTCTACTTTGTCGCCTAAGCCGGGCGTTTCTTCGTGCTTAGTAGTGCGAACGCCGGCAATGGTGCCATCAGCAAGTACGGCGGTTAATAAGTTAATATCGCCACTGTAACCACTAGGTGTTACGTGTCTTATTACAAGTGCAACAGGTTGCTGATTTTTATAAGCGCGGTAAATAACTTGCTCGGGGTAAGGACCCAGTTGTTCATCGCTCATAATTACGCAATTTGTATTGAGCTGATTATCGTAGCTGCTTGGGTTTAATACCTCTTGTAATTGTGAGGTTAGTTGCAAGCGTTCTTGCTCGGCAATCTTATCGGCGGTAAAGGCATCAATTGAGGCAACTAAGCCTGTTGTTATCAGTGCAAAGGCCGTTAATATCGCGCCATTTTTAGCCATTGATGAAATAATCATTTTACTGCTCCGTGGCCATAAGTGCGTGGTTGGGTGTAGTAATCAATCAGCGGTACAGCAATATTAATTAATAATACACTAAAGGCTACCGCATCTGGGAAGCCACCAAAGGTGCGAATTAAATACACCAACAAGCCAATTAGCGCGCCATAAATTAAGCGCCCTTTATTGGTGGTTGCAGCCGAAACAGGATCGGTGGCGATAAAAAATGCGCCCATCATGGTTGCGCCACTTAATAGGTGAAATACCATACCCGGCTCGGTACCCGGCGCGGCAATATAGCCAATGGCACTGCACAGCGCTAGTGAGCCTACAAAGCTTACTGGAATATGCCAGTTTATAATTTTAGCTTTTAAAAGGTATAAACCACCGGCTAAAAAGCTTAGGTTAACCCATAGCCAACCAAGCCCAGCCCATTGAGAAAAAATCGGTTTTTGCATACTTTCGCTAACGGTTAGACCATGTGCTACATCGGTTTTAACTGTATCAAGCGGGGTGGCCATGGTGAGGCCATCAACGCCGGCACGGACTTGATCAACACTAAAGCCCAGAGCGGTAAAATCAGTAAATATAAGGCGTAGTTGGTCAATAAAGCCAATTGGGGCGTTAAGTAAATCGGTAACGGGTAACCAAGCGGTCATTTGCACCGGAAAAGAGACTAAAAGTAGTACGTATGCGGCCATTGCTGGGTTAAATAAGTTAAACCCAAGCCCACCATAAAGTTGCTTTACAATCACAATGGCAAATAAACAGCCAATAATAATGACCCACCAAGGCGCCAGCGGCGGAATACTCAGTGCTAACAGCACACCAGTAAGCCAAGCACTACCATCACTCAATGCAGGCCAAACAGGGCGTTTACGCATTAACATAATGGCTGCTTCAAATACGCTTACAGCAACAAGTGCCAGTACTAACTGAATAAGTACGCCAGTCCCAAAAAATACCACTTGCGCTATTAGCCCAGGAATACACGCAGCAATTACGGTTAGCATTAATCGCGTTAACGACTTATGGCTATGGTTGTGCGGCGAACTGGCCATGGTTAATTTCATGACTGATCATTTCCTTCTTTTTGTAACTTTTTAGCTTTGGCGCGTGCTATTGCGGCGGCCACGGCGGCTTTTTTCTTCTCTGCAGCAGTTTGCTCAGAGGCCGTTTTCTCAGAGTTTGAACCGCTGCTGGTTTGTGGCTCATTGCTGTGTTCACTTGCTGCTGGTTGCTCAGCTTCTTTAGCGGCTTTTTTAGCTTTAGCGCGGGCAATAGCAGCTGCTACGGCCGCTTTTTTGTCATCAGCAGGAGAGTGTGTTTGTGAGTTTTCAGGCTCAACTTCACCTGTTTGCTCAGCAGCACTTGGTTCATCTGATTGCTGGGCTTGCGCAGCCGCTTTAGCGGCTTTTTTAGCTTTAGCACGCGCAATAGCAGCAGCTACCGCTGCTTTTTTATCATCTGCGGGCGCGGCGGCTTCATCGCTTTGTGGCTCTGCTTCTTGCTCAGCTTGCGCCGCTTTTTTAGCTTTAGCACGCGCAATAGCAGCAGCTACTGCTGCTTTTTTGTCATCAGCTGGGGCGCGAGCTTCATCGCTTTGTGGTTCTGCTGCTTGCTCAGCTTGCGCCGCTTTTTTAGCTTTAGCACGGGCAATAGCAGCAGCTACCGCAGCTTTTTTATCATCAGCTGGGGCGGGCGCTTCATCGTTTTGTGGCTCAGCGCTTTGCTCAGCTTGCGCCGCTTTTTTCGCTTTAGCACGGGCAATAGCAGCAGCTACCGCTGCTTTTTTATCATCAGTTGCGGCGGTTGCTTCATTGCTTTGTGGCTCTGCACTTTGCTCAGCTTGCGCTGCTTTTTTCGCTTTAGCGCGGGCAATAGCAGCAGCTACGGCTGACTTTTTATCATCAGGTGTTGGTGATGACTCGCCCTCGGCAGCTTTTTGTTCTTTATATTTACGTGCTTTTTCTTTACGTAGTGCACGCTCTTTAGCTACTTCACTGTTATCTGGCTCTAGCTCTTCACCTTGCTGTTTTTTTGCTTTGGCGCGGGCAATTGCAGCGGCTACAGCTGATTTTTCATCGCCATCTGATGATTTGCTCTTAACGCGGGCAAGGGCATCCGCTACTTTTTGCTTTTCATCTGATGTTTTTGCCGCTGGTTTACGTTTATGGCGGTTTTGACGTTCTTGTTGCTCGCGCTCTAGGCGTTCTTTACGGGCGTCAAAGCGCTCTTTTGCTCTATCGGCTTTAATTTTTTCGGCTTGCTGCTCTTTTATTTCTACTTTTGCTACGCGGTAATACTGCACCAATGGAATTTCGCTTGGGCATACATACGCACACGCGCCACATTCAATACAATCAAATAAGTTGTGCTCTTGTAATTTGTCGTATTCTTTTGATTTTGCAAACCATTGTAATTGCTGCGGTAATAACGAAGCAGGGCAGGCATCTGCACAGGCACTACAACGTATACAGGCTTTTTCAGGCCCAGGCTCTACGAGCTCTTTATGATCGGGGGCTAAAATACAGTTGGTGGTTTTAATTACCCCAATACGCACAGTCGGTAAGGTAAAGCCCATCATCGGCCCGCCCATTACAACGCGCTGCTGGGGTACGGGTGAAAAACCTTGGCAATCAAGCAGGTGCTTAACTTCGGTGCCTAATAATGCCCATACATTACCTGCATTATGAATGGTGTTACCTGTTACTGTAACAACCCGCTCTATAAGCGGTTTACCTTCGTACACCGCTTGTTGCACAGCAAACAAAGTTCCTGTGTTGTGCACTAAAATACCAATATCGGCAGGAATACCGCCACTGGGTACTTCACGGTTTGTAAGTAATTTAATTAATTGTTTTTCGCCACCCGATGGATAAACAGTAGGCACCGTTTGAATAACAATATTGGCGTTGTGCTCTGCGGCACTTTTCATAGCCGCTATGGCTTCGGGCTTATTATCTTCAATGCCAACAATACACAGTGTCGGGTTTAAAATTTGTTGCATTAGCTCAATGCCTTGCACTACTTGCTTGGCATGTTCACGCATTAACACATCGTCGGCTGTTATGTATGGTTCGCACTCAACAGCATTAACAATTAAAAACTCAATAGGTTGTTTTATATCGGCTTTTACATAAGTAGGAAAGCCTGCTCCACCCATACCACTTATACCTGCTTGATGAATTATATCGACTAATTCATCGTGGCTAAGCTCACTCGGGTTAGGTGTTGGGGTTAGTTCGCACCATTGATCTTTGCCATCAGGCTCAATAATAATACTTAGCTCAGGTAAAGCCGATGGATGCGCCGAAGGCATAGAGGTAATATCTGTTATGGTGCCAGAGCTGGGCGCATGTACAGGCACAGACCAATTTGCAACGGGCACGGTAAGTGCTTGGCCTTTTAATACCTGTTGGCCTTTTTCTACAATTAATTTACCGTTAGCACCAATGTGCTGTTTAATTGGTACAACTAACTTATCAGGTAGAGGAAGCCTAGCAATACGCGCACTGTTAGAGAGTGTTTTTTGTTGTGGTGGATGCACGCCGCCCGGGAATGCCCAAACAGTGCCTTTTTTAATTTGTTCAAGTAACTTTTCCACTCAAACCTCTAATCTATTTGCGTGACAGGAATAGCATCAAGTTGCCATTTCCAGTTTTGTTTTGTTTCGGCTACAGGCAGCATATCAATGCAATCTACAGGGCAGGGCTCTACACATAAATCGCAGCCGGTACATTCTTCTATTAGTACAGTGTGCATTTGGCGTGTAGCACCAACAATGGCATCCACAGGGCATGCCTGAATACACTTAGTACAGCCTATGCACTCGTCTTCGCGAATATAGGCCACTGTTTTTATCGGCTCTGCTTGTTCGCCGCCAGCAAGCGGTTTAGGCTCTACGCCCATTAAATCGGCCAGCTTTTTAACCGTTGCTTCACCGCCTGGAGGGCATTTATTAATTTCATCCCCGTTGGCAATTGCCTCAGCGTAGGGACGACAGCCCGGATAGCCACACTGGCCACACTGGGTTTGCGGTAAAATGGTATCTATTTGCTCAACAATTGGGTCGCCTTCTACACGAAAGCGAATAGCTGCAAAGCCTAAAATAAGTCCAAAAACAAGCGCTAGCGAGCCAAGCGCTATCAAGGCATACATTAAGGTCATATTAAAACTTCACTAATCCGGTAAATCCCATAAACGCCATCGACATTAAGCCGGCGGTGATCATGGCTATTGAGGCGCCTTTAAACGGGGTAGGAACATCTGCAGCAGCAAGGCGTTCGCGCAGCGCTGCAAATAATACAAGTACTAATGAAAAGCCAACGGCTGCGCCAAAACCATACACGGCCGATTGTAAAAAGGTGTGATCTTCTTTTATGTTAAGAAGCGCAACACCTAATACCGCACAGTTAGTGGTGATCAGCGGTAAAAATATACCCAGTAAACGGTATAAAGTCGGGCTAGTTTTACGCACAACCATTTCAGTAAATTGCACCACAACGGCAATCACTAAAATAAAGCTCATGGTGCGTAAAAATTCGATATCTAGCGGCGCTAAAATATATTGATTAACTAAATAGCTTGTAACAGAGGCAAGGGTAAGCACAAACGTGGTTGCTAAAGACATACCAATAGCGGTATCAAGCTTGCCTGATACACCCATAAATGGACATAAGCCTAAAAATTGTACTAATACAAAGTTATTAACTAGAACGGTTCCAATCAATAACAAGACATATTCTGTCATGTGTGCCTCGCGCTATTAAAATCCTGTGTATTATCCTTTTTTCTGCCCCGATAAACAACATATGCGAGTCGTTATCAGTTAAATAAACACAGTAAAATAATTAAGCGATCACAAAGCTGTAAAATTTATGTGATTTTAAAGTAAGCGAAAAATTAAACAGCTAAACGCAAAAAAGAGCACATGTGCTCTTTTTTACTTTAATTAAGGGTAGGTGCTAAATATCTTTAGGTTTTTCTATGTAATAACCTTGTACGCCGTCTAGGCAAAGCGTTTCTACAATGTGTTTTTCTTCTTGGCTTTCAACGCCCTCTGCAAACACACTCACACCAATGCGGTGGGCTAAATCAACCATTAGGCGCATAAAGTATTGATTGTTTTTATCATCTTCTAGGCCGCGGGTGTAACTTGCATCCATTTTAATAAAGTCTGGTTTTAAATCACGGAAAAACTTAAACGACGTTAGTCCAACACCAAAGCGTTCAACCGTTACGCGGGCACCTACGCGATGCACCATATCAATAAAACGTTTACTGGCTTTAATATTTTGCTGTAGGCCAAACTCACTTACTTCAAATACTAATTTAGAGGCTATATGCGTATCTTTTAATAAGCGGCGCTCTAACCAAATAACAAATTGATCGTTATGTGCACTTGAGGCGGTTACATTCAGGCCAAAAAACTTTTCAGAGAGGTTACGGCTTTTAATTTTTTCAAGTGAAGAGTCAATAATTAAGCGGTCAATTTCTATGGCCATATCGAGTTTTTCAGCCATGGCCAAAAACGAGGCCGTAGGAAGCACTTGGTTATCTTCGGTTTTAAAGCGCACTTGTATCTCTGCATACGCCTTAATGCTTTTACCCAGCGGCATAATATTTTGCATTACTAAGTGAACACGTTTTGATTCAATTACTTCGTTAATCACTTTACGCCAGTTTTGGTTACCAAACCCAGCACTTACATTATTAACTAAATCGGTTTCGCGCTGCACATGCCATGCATTTACTTGCTTAGATTGCGCCATGCTCATTGCGTTATCGACAACCGATAATAGCTCACCCAGCGGTTTGCCTTTTTCGTAGCCCACAATACCTGTGTTAGCCACAGAGCTGAGCTCTTGATTTTGTTGATATTGAGTAAAGCGCGATTGCAGGTTTTCACCAAAACGCTCTGCTTCTTTAAGTGGGGTATTAGGAAGTACAACGGCAAAGTCTGAGCTATTTAGCCTAAATACTTGGCTGCCGGTGTAAGTGCCGCTTATATGCTTAATTATATCCGCCACACCTTTAACGTAGTCATCACCTTTTTGGTAGCCACGGCTTTGATTTATAGTTTGCAGCTCACTACAGCGTACAAGCGCTAACGAACCAAACGTACTGCGCTCACTGTTCTCGATGTGTTTTTCGTAATATTCAACAAACATATTACGGTTACCTAATTCAGTAATTACATCTTTATAGGCTTCTTGTTTGATACTTAGGGCAGCGTTTTGAATATCATCATTTTTATTTTTTAAAAAATGCGAAAGGCGATTAAAGCTCGGGACTAAATCTTTACCTAGCTTTTTCATTTTACTTGCATCAAGTGCGGTGTCTAAGTCGTCGCCAATTTGATTCTGGTTAATGTAAATGTCTATTACATCGGCAACGGTCATGCTGATATTTTTATTTAAGCTATGAAAAATAGACTTCATTAATATAATAGGAATAATCACTAAAAAAGCAGAAATAAATATAACTATAAATAACGAGGTTTGTAGCTGCTGCGCTAAACGATCAATGTTGAGGGTAAATTCTACTTTTATATCTGCAGCGTCGTTAACGGCAAACTGTGGGCGAACAGAATTAAAGCTAGATTGAATAAATTCAGCAAACATGGGTAGCTGGGTAGGGGAGTTAACTGAAAATACCTCAGCCCCTTGGTAGTCTCTTAGTATAAAGCTTGAAAACGTTTTACCATCGCCAATCGCTTTTTTTATACTTTCAGGCGAAAGCTCATCACTAGTTAAGCTGTTAATGTAACGTGTTACGCTGGTTTGCGCTGAAGTTTGTGCTTCACTTACTGCATTATTAAAGCTTACAGATATGAAGTAGCTTCCAGCCGCAACACATACAAGCCAAGACAGGATTTGTATAAAAATAAGTTTTTTAAAGCCAGCCATGTTATCAATCTTTTAATAGTTCAAAAGGAAAGGAATCAGGTCCTTGATCATTCAACTAATAGCAACACATTAGAATAGATATTATGTTTTAGTTATAAAGCAGAAGAGTAGTGGAAAATTACTGAAATGTCTATGAAATTCTTATGATTGGCTCCCCCTCCCCGACTCGAACGGGGGACCTGCGGATTAACAGTCCGTCGCTCTAACCAACTGAGCTAAGGGGGAAGCGTCATGCCTTTCAACGGGGCGAAATATTAATGATGGAGCCGCAAAGTGTCAACATATAAAAGTCATAAATTTAAAAAAGAAGTTTATTCGTTGTTTTTATGTTCGATCTGCGCATTTTATAACTCTATTTATGCAAAACACGGCGGTAAATCTCTATTTAGACTCACACCAATACGAAAAAAACAGCGCCGATAAAATAGCCATTGTTTAATTTATGTGTAAAAAAATGCCGCTGAGACAAAATTTATCGCGGCAAATCAGTAAATTTGTATTTAACCTGGTTGTCATAAAACCGAGTATAAATTTAGCTAGCAGATCTTTTTAAAAAATCCAGCAGGGTAGTTTTTTCGTATTACGGTATTTAAGAGGGGTTAAACTAATAAAGCCGTGGCTGAAAACTTTATTTTAAAAAGCTGTACAAAAACAAAACAATCAATAAGTTGCTAAATATTTGCGTTAACTAATTAAGTCACTTATAGCTGTATTAGGCACAAAGATTTGGCTTAGCTTAATTTTTTGTTTGCAAGCATTGATAAGTTTTTAACTTTAACTTTGAGCAAAGGTTGGACCTGAGCTGAATTTTAGCCAGCGTGCAAGCCTTTATAAATGCGGGCTCAGCTGAGTTATCCACGGTTTCTGTGGATAACTCTGTTTATGAAACTTTAAGAACACTGTCCCGACCAGAGTTTTAGGGCGCTACAACGATTTCAAGCTTTTAAAACGATTTTTTTATTACTATAAAAAACATAGGGTTATAAATGCATGCTGAATTACCATGCAACGATGAGTAAATTAATTCGTTACGATAAAGATTAATACCGCGCTGTGTAAAAATTCAGCGAATTTGCAGGGTTAAATGTTAAAAAAGTAATAAAAATGTTCACTTATTGTTTTTTGGCGCTCTAAGGGCGTATTTGTGCACAAATGCTTAAAAATTCAACTTTAGCTATTTTTTTAATTGTTGCTTTAGTATTAGTATGAAATCCATTGATAAATCCGTGGCTTGAATTGCTATGATGCTTTAAAATGGCTCGCTCAGTAAAAGAGGCTTATTTATTCCATGCGCGAAACTTCACATTCTCAATCACGCCCAGATTTACTTAACGATCCCATCTTGCCTACATTGAAAAAAATGACCATCCCGATGATATTTGGCATGGTCACGCTAATGATGTTCAATATAGTCGATACATTTTTTATCAGTATGTTGGGCACAGAGCCCCTTGCGGCGGTAAGCTTTACGTTTCCGGTAACCTTTACGGTAATAAGCCTAGCCATAGGTTTAGGTATTGGCACATCAGCGGTGATAGCGAAAGCCTTAGGCAGTAATAAAATAGAAGAGGCGCGATTTGATGCCAGTGTGTCGCTTATTGTGGCGCTACTATTAGTTATTTTACTTTCGTTTGTTGGATATTTACTAATCGACCCAATATTCACTTTATTAGGGGCCGGACAATTAGTGCTGCCACTTATTCATGAGTATATGAATATTTGGTTTATTGGCAGCGTATTTTTAATTACCCCCATGATAGGTAATTCGGTATTACGTGCCAGTGGCGATACTAAAACACCCAGCATAGTAATGGGTGGGGCAGGGCTTATTAATGCCATACTCGATCCTATTTTGATATTTGGCTGGGGCCCAGTACCGGCATTAGGCATTCAAGGTGCCGCTATTGCCAGTGTTATTGCCTGGGGCGTAGCGGTTATTATTATTTTATATGTGCTGGGCGTTAAAAAGCGGCTATTAAGCTTAAAAGCCGGTAATCAAACTGCGGCCAGTGCAATTAAAAAAGTACTTAAAATAGGTTTACCCGCAGCGGGGGCTAACATGCTTACCCCAGTAGCAATGGCTGTGATGACCGCACTCGTTGCCAATCATGGACCCGAAGCGGTTGCCGCTTTTGGTGTGGGCAGCCGTATTGAATCAATTGCCAGTATTTTAGTGCTGGCCTTGTCGATGACATTGCCTCCTTTTGTTAGCCAAAACTTTGGGGCGGGTAAATTAGGCCGCGTAAAAGAGGCGTACATTGGTACGCTTAAATTTGTGATGATATGGCAATTTGCTATTTATATTTTACTCATTGCGCTGTCAGGGGTAATAAGCCAATTATTTGGTAAAGAACAAGCTGTAATCGATGTTATTAAGCTCTTTATATACACCATACCGCTAAGTTATGGTTTTCAAGGGGTGATCATTTTATCAAATTCATCGTTTAATGCTTTACACAAACCTATGAATGCATTGTTTTTAAGTATTATTCGTTTGTTTGTGTTTTATCTGCCTTTTGCTTATGTAGGCAGTATGCTAGGTGGCTTAATTGGCTTATTTATTGGCGCTGCAATCGGTAATGTATTCACAGGGTTAGTCGCGTACAAATGGTTTGTAAAAGAGCTAGATGCAATATGTAGTAACACGGTAACGGAGTAAATGAATGAGTGATCACTTTGAGCTAAAGTCACAATTTAAACCCGCGGGCGACCAACCCACAGCGATTAAACAGCTTGAAGAAGGCTTAGAAGCCGGGCTTGCGCATCAAACCTTACTCGGTGCTACAGGTACAGGTAAAACATTTACCATGGCCAATATTATTAGCGATTTAAATCGCCCAACAATAATAATGGCGCATAATAAAACACTTGCCGCGCAGTTATATGGAGAGATGAAAGAGTTTTTTCCTAATAATGCAGTTGAGTATTTTGTATCTTACTACGATTACTACCAGCCAGAAGCCTACGTGGTTGCCAGCGATACGTTTATAGAAAAAGACGCCTCTATTAATGAGCACATAGAGCAAATGCGTTTAAGTGCTACTAAGGCACTGCTTGAGCGCCGCGATACCATAATAGTGGCCTCTGTGTCGGCTATTTATGGTTTGGGCGACCCCGACTCATACATGAAAATGATGCTGCTTTTAAAAGTAGGCGAACAGGTCGACCAACGCGATATGCTGCGCCGTTTAGCTGAGCTGCAATATACCCGTAACGACATTGACTTTAGCCGTGGTACTTACCGTGTACGTGGCGAAGTTGTTGATATATTTCCTGCCGAGTCAGACACCTATGCAGTACGCGTAGAAATGTTTGATGACGAAATAGAGCGCCTTAGTATTTTTGATCCCCTTACTGGTGCGGTAGAAAAACACATAGTTCGCGCCACTATTTACCCTAAAACGCACTATGTAACGCCTCGCGAAAAAATTCTTGATGCCATAGAAAAAATAAAAGCTGAGCTTAAAGAACGCAGAGCACAATTATTAAGTGCCAATAAATTAGTAGAAGAGCAGCGCATAGCGCAGCGTACACAATACGACATAGAAATGATGACCGAGCTTGGTTATTGCTCGGGCATAGAAAACTACAGCCGTTATTTGTCGGGGCGTACACCGGGCGATCCACCACCAACATTACTCGATTATCTTCCTGATGATGCATTAATGATTATCGATGAATCGCACGTAACCGTATCGCAAATAGGTGCCATGTATAAAGGCGATAGAAGCCGTAAAGAAAACCTAGTTGAATATGGCTTTAGAATGCCATCGGCGATGGATAACCGCCCATTGCGCTTTGAAGAATTTGAAGCCATAGCACCGCAAACGATTTATGTATCTGCAACGCCGGGTGATTTTGAATTAGAACGCAGCGCAGGCGAAGTAGCAGAGCAAGTTATACGCCCAACTGGCCTGTTAGACCCAGAAATAGAAATACGCCCTGTAGGCACTCAAGTAGATGATTTACTCTCAGAAATTTATAAATGTGTAGAAAAAGGTGAGCGAGTACTGGTAACTACGCTTACCAAGCGCATGTCTGAGGATTTAACCGATTACTTAAGCGAGCACAATGTAAAAGTACGTTACCTGCACTCAGACATAGACACAGTAGAACGCGTTGAAATAATTCGTGATTTACGCGCCGGTGTGTTTGATGTGTTAGTGGGTATTAACTTATTAAGAGAAGGCTTAGATATGCCAGAAGTGGCACTAGTTGCCATTTTAGATGCCGATAAAGAAGGCTTTTTACGCTCAGCACGTTCGCTTATTCAAACCATTGGCCGAGCTGCTCGCCACCTCGATGGGCGCGCCATTTTATACGCCGATAAAGTAACTAAATCGATGGAAAAAGCGATTAGCGAAACCCAGCGCCGCCGCGAAATACAACACGCCTTTAATATAGAGCACGGCATTGAGCCGCAAGCCTTGGTTAAAAAGATCACCGATATTATGGATGTGGGCGAAGAAGCCGCACCACAAGATAATCTTAAACTGGTACGTAAAGAGTCTAAAAAAATACTCAGTGCTAAAGAAATTGCCACACAAATTAAACAGCTTGAAAGCAAAATGCATGCTTATGCCAGCGATCTTGAATTTGAAAAAGCCGCGTCTGTACGCGACGAAATACACGAACTACAACAACAGTTGATTAACTAAATGACACCCGATTTTTCGCCCCTAATAAGCGCGCTTGAAGATGCGCCATTACTACAAAACGAACTATGCCGCGTATTTCATGGCCGCGGCCATAGCGTGGCATCGCTAAGCCATATTAATTTAGACTTTTATCCGCCAAGCTTGTTTTTAATTTCGTACGATGAAATTGACGACGCTACGTTAAATACACTGACCAGCACACTTTGGGCGTGGGCGCAGCAGCATCACCCTGAATTAATATCTGCATTGGTGTATCAACAGCGCGCGGGTGTACAAAGCAGTAATCGTTTAGTGCATGGTAATCTTCCCTCGCCACATGTGGTAAAAGAAAACGGCATTGGTTTTTTAGTGGATTTAACAAGCCGCCAAAACACCGGAATATTCCCCGATATGCGAAGTGGCCGTGAGTTTGTCTCTGCCAATAGTAAACATGCAAAAGTACTTAATTTGTTTTCATACACGTGTGGTTTTTCGCTTGCGGCAATGCAAGGCGGGGCCGATCACGTTATGAACATGGATATGAGCAAAGGCGTACTTAAAGTAGGTAAGCAAAACCACCAACTTAATGGTTTTGAGCGCGGAGTGAGTTTTTTACCGCACGATATTTTAAAGTCGTTTGGTAAATTAAAAAAAGCAGCGCCGTTTGATTTAATTATTGTAGACCCGCCAAGCTTTCAAAAGGGCAGCTTTATTCTAACTAAAGATTATCAAAAGGTGCTGCGCAGATTGCCCGAACTACTGTGCGATACCACACAGCTTTTATTATGCGCTAATAGCCCAGAGCTTAGCGAAGATGCGTTTAAAGCTTTAATAAACGAGCACACCCAAGGAGCAATAGAATTTGTTGAGCGCCTTGCACCAACGGCCCGTTTTGTA
Source organism: Pseudoalteromonas sp. P1-30 (assembly GCF_001400005.1). Lineage (NCBI taxonomy): Bacteria > Pseudomonadati > Pseudomonadota > Gammaproteobacteria > Alteromonadales > Pseudoalteromonadaceae > Pseudoalteromonas > Pseudoalteromonas sp. P1-30. The sequence goes on along the minus strand of NZ_LKBC01000011.1, from coordinate 8,038 downwards.
GAAGTAGACAGCAATAAAAGCTTAAAAGCGTTAGTGTATAAAACGGCGCATACCGCAACTTATACCAATTCGCAATAATACTTAATCATTTTAAGGGGCTAAACGTGTCGCTATCTGTGTTAAAAGCGAATTTTTTGCCTAGCTATCAACACGTTTTTCCAGCCTCAAAATAGATCACTTAATTAAGCTAATTGGTATTAAATGAAACTGAGTAAGCGTTTAAACGCAATTAATGCGTTAATTACTGACCCCGTTGATGTTATTTGGGATTGCTGCTGCGATCATGGTTACTTAGGCATTGCACTATTAAAGCGCCGCGCTGCAAAACAGGTTAATTTTGTAGATGTGGTAGATAAAATAATGACCGAGCTGAGCGAGCACCTTACAAATATTAGCCAAACACTGCCAAGTGATGCGCAATATAAAGTACATTGCCAAGATGTAAGAGAAATAAAGCTCGTTCCAAATGCGTTAAATACTGTAGTTATTGCAGGTGTTGGCGGCGAGCTGTTACTAAAACTTGTTACTGGCATTATTAAAAACAATTGCGCTGCATCTGTAGCAAGCACCCGCTTTATAGTTTGCCCTATACACCATACTTATCATTTGCGCAGTGGTTTAGCCAAATTAGGCTTTGGCCTTGAAAGCGAGCAATTAATCACTGAAAACAACCGCTATTATGAGCTTATAGAGGTAAGTCAACGTAGCACAAGGTTGCTCACATCTACCGGTAACAGCATGTGGGATTTAAATAATGCATCGCACAAGCAATACCTTAAACAGTTACTCACTCATTATAATAAAATGCTTAATAAAGATGAGCTTTATTATCAAAAAGTTATAACAGATTATAAAAAGCTCAGCGACGCTTAAAAATGGCTTATTTAGCGCTGATAGTGTGATCTAATGCAAGGCGCAAAAACGTAACATCAACATAGATTATATCGCCTTGCGCGAGTTTATTTGGTTTATGTATGTCAGATAAAAAAAGTCGCATTGAGCCGCTGCTCAGTGCAGAGCAAAAATGGCAAAACAGCTACGAGCAGCCAATTTCGTATGCTCCATTAGTGCAACTTGCTAATAACAGCTGGATAGTTCCACAGCACTTTTTACGCTATAAACACACCTTACAAAGCGTTAATCAAGTACTAGAAAATATCAATTTTTCAGCGCACTTTAGAGTGCTTGCTGCACAAAAAGATCAGCAAATTTATTTACAAGTTGCCGTACTCAGCCCCGATAATTACAAAACCAGTAGTTACGCGGGTGAGGGCACAGCAAAAAAATTACTGTTTGGCAGACGCTGGATAGTAGAGGAAAACTTACCAACCTCCGAGCTTATTCAAACAGCGTTTTTAGCGCTTAAAATAGCGCGAGAGCACGAAGTAAGAGAGCTGTTTCAACTTACTCACAGCAATAATACCACCAGCACGCCATTTAATAATCATCATGATTTACCGGTTATGGCACAAAATGCAGAGCTTGTTATTGCACACGCGCCGCCGGGCAATGGGGAGCGTCATACTATTGATCAGTTATTAAAACGGGTGGTATTTGCAGGTGCTAAGGTATCACTAAGTGCTATGCAGCAAATAAGCTCGCAGCAGTGGTTATACACCTTAAAATTACACTGCGACACTTGTCAGCTTACTGAATTTAATAATAAAACCTTTGCATTTTTAACCAGTGATAGCAGCGCAAATAGCTTTTTACATGGCCTTATTAATGCCCTGGTTGATATTAGTAATGAGTATGTGAGTGAGCAATTTAAATACCAAGGGTTTGCCCGATTTAGTAAACACAATTGCGTAGAAAAAATTGGTGCACTTAGTGTGGCAATGCGCTCGCCAAAAGTGTTGGGGCTGTGCTCGCTTGGCAAGCAACATGCAAATAAGCTTAATTTTGAAATTGATAGTTCGCGTGCGCCACAAGGTTGCGGCCAAGCTATAGATGGGTTTTTAGCTGCCCACGGTATAGAGCAGCCAGAAAATGCACATTTATATCGTTTTTAAAGGCGGTTAATTTCTTCTTTTGTGGTGTAGCTTGAGTCTGTCACTATGGCCTCAAGCGTTTGCACGCGCTCTTTTAAAGCAACCACTTGGGCACTTACCTCGGCCAGTTGTTTATTTGCATCTTGGTTGCTATCTTGCATTTTGTGTTTAAATTCAAGGTGCTTTTTGTACATATCGTAAATAACCCCAGAGCCAACCGATATAAGCACAATAAGTACTATCATTGTAGTGCCTGACATAACCACTTCCTTTTTATAGTTTTAACAGTTGCATAAAGTATAACCATATTTAGCAGCGGTTAAACCTGACAATTGTAACTTTATTTGTCGATTGCAGCGTGGAGTTGTGTTCATCATTGATACACCTGCGTTATTGTTTAATAACTAATGGCGTAATTAATAAGTCTATTTGAGATTAAACCGTGTGACTTTAAAGCCAACATTTTTATTGTGTTGCTTTAATCAGCAGTTTTAACGCGCTCTATGCCAGCGTTAACCTTGTATTTAATTGTGTATTAATGCAAACGGGTATAGTGTTTACAGACTTATAGAACTTTATTTTATAATCAATACAGTGAGTTGCTATGTTAAATAATAAAATACCTCCGGTTATTGTCGTGCTCGTTTTTGCAGGCATTATGGCGTTAATAGCCCATTACAGTGTGATTGATTTTACAGCGTTTATTGCCTATTTAGCAGCAAGCTTAGTCATTATAGGGTGCGCATTTTGTATAGCCGCAGTGGTAAGCTTTAAACTTGCACGTACCACAGTTAATCCAAATAAGCCCGAGCAAGCATCAAAGTTGGTAACCAGTGGTGTATATAAAATTTCACGTAATCCTATGTATGTAGGCTTTGCGTTTATTTTAGCTGGCTGGGGTATTTGGCTTAGTTCGCTGTGGGCACTTTTATGTGTTGCTGGGTTTATTGCTTATTTAACGTTTTTTCAAATAATTCCTGAGGAGCGGGCGCTTAGCAAATTATTTGGTCAAGAATTCACAGAGTATAAAAACAAAGTAAAACGCTGGTTGTAATTTACAAGCAAATACAAAAAAGGCTATCGAGATGATAGCCTTTTTGCGTTCAGCGCTAATAAATTAACCGTGCTTTCACTGAAAACCCCGTAACTAGCGCGTCAGCTAAATAGTGTTATTCGTACTCTATTGGATCAGTGACGTTATTAAGCGAAAATGCCTCTAAACGTTCTTGGCAGGCGCCACATTTACCACAGGCTTTTTCGCGTCCGTTATAACAAGTCCATGTTTGGCTGTAGTCTAAGCCCATTTTTATGCCATCGGTTAAAATATCAATTTTGGTGTTATTTAGGTACGGGCTAAAAATTTCTACAGCGTCGTAATTAGCAATACGACATACATCATCCATTTTTTGTACAAATTCAGGACGGCAATCAGGGTAAATAGCATGATCCCCCGAATGCGCGCCATAATACACTTTGCTCGCTTTTAAAGACACAGCGTAACCAACCGCCAGCGAAAGCAAAATCATATTACGATTAGGCACTATGGTGCTTTTCATGCTTTCTTCTTCGTAATGACCTTCTGGTACATCAATATCATCAGTTAGTGATGAGCCGCCAATAAGCTGGTTAATAGCTGATATATCTACAATTTTATGTGGAACATTAAGTTTTTCACACACGTTTGCAGCCACTTCAAGCTCTTTAACATGACGCTGACCATAGTCAAATGAAAGGGCATAAACATCATGGCCTTGTTGTAAGGCTTTATTTAATACGGTAAACGAATCCATACCGCCGGAATAAATAACAACTACTTTTTGCGTCATATCTGGATTGCTCTTTAGTTTTAATAGAGGTTTATATCAGGGCGCGATATACTACACGGCCGCAGCTTAAATAACAATTTTTGGGCAGCGCTTTTTCGTCTTTTATAGTAGCAATTTTGCAGCTAGGCAGTAAGTGAGATCTCTTTTGTACAAAATTAATGAAGTGTTTGAAACCATCCAAGGTGAAGCAAGTTTTACCGGCACACCCTCAATATTTTTGCGTTTGCAAGGCTGCCCAGTGGGCTGCGCATGGTGTGATACTAAACAAACTTGGGAAGTCGATAACGTGTACAAAGTATCGCTTGATGAAACGGTAGAAAAAAAAGCCGATTCAGATCATTGGGCCGATGCCAGCGCCGAGCAAGTACTTGAGCTGTTTAAATCACGTGGCTATACAGCCAAGCATGTTGTAATTACCGGCGGCGAGCCGTGTATGTACGATTTAAACCCAGTGTGTAAGCTATTGCACGATAACGGCTTTACGACACAAATAGAAACCAGCGGCACCTTTGAAATACTTGCCCCTGAGCAAACCTGGGTTACCGTATCGCCTAAAATTAACATGCGCGGCGGCTACGAAGTACTCACCAGCGCTATGAAGCGTGCAAACGAGATAAAGCACCCAGTAGCGATGCAAAAGCACGTAGAAGAGCTTGAAGCGCTATTTGCCAAAACAGGTGTTAATCCTAAGCTTGTTTACTTACAGCCAATCAGCCAAAAAGTGTCAGCCACCAAATTAGCCATCGACACTTGTATTGCCAAAAACTGGCGCTTATCGGTGCAGGTACATAAGTATTTAGGGATTAGCTAAAGCGAAAGAGCAGCTGTAAGTGCTTAGCTGTAAGCGATAAGCTGCTCGGCGTTAATTCGTAGGTTGGGTTGAGTGAAACGAAACCCAACCCAACACCACAACTCCATTACTCACTCTTTATGTAAACCACCACACCAGCTTATTTAAACACGTAGGTCGGATAAGCGAAGCGCCATCCGACACAGTAACTTATTTAAGTTTCGGCGAATATCAATAGCTAATTAATTTATGATGTATGAAGTCAAGATTTGACCCCTCAGGTTCTCTAGTAGGTTGGGTTGAGTGTAACGAAACCCAACATCACAACTCCATTACTCACTCTTTATATAAACCACCACACCAGCTTATTTAAACGCGTAGGTCGGATAAGCGAAGCGCCATCCGAAAAGGCTAGTTAATTTCTTCCCCGCAGTGATAGCACTTATTTTTTGGCAGGCGATAGCTAGTAGCTGATTGCATTACCTGGTTTTTCTTACAATTTGGGCAAAAGTAATTAATAACATTCACAATTAGCGCGATTGCAAAAATAAAACTGCCAATATAAAACGGGTTTGTATAAAACTGGCTACTCGCTGGTGAAAACATAAAGCCAATAACACATATAATCAATGCGACTAAATACACTCTAAACTTGATTGCCTTACTCAAAATTAAATTCTCCTTTTTTATCTTTTTATCAAATAGATTGGTATTTAGCCACTTAATTTTAAACAGAGAACTCTTATAAAACTACCAGCCCCATTATTTTCAAATGCTTTTAAGAGTGGGTTTGTATTGCTATACATTTATCAAGTACAGCTAATCTGTGATACGGTCTGTAGTTAATTTAATAAAAGGATTTAGATATGGAACTTCTTAGTTCAATACTCGCATTTGTAGTTATAATCATTTGTTTTAGCTGGTACAGCACGGTTAAAAACCTAAAGCAGCAATCTAAAAAAAATATAGATTCATTGAATGACAAGCTTGATGTGTCAAAAGCAGAAATTAAGAACACATCAATTAAAAATAAAGAGTTACTTGATAAATACAGCCCAATTATTCAAGTAGAAAACTATATTAAAGACCTTCTAGAAAAAGCTGAGTTGGAAGCAAAGACTATAAAACAAAATGCAATGGATTTAGCGAATGACATTGAACTAGAAGCTGTTACTACAAGAGAAACCCTGAAAGGGTATAAAGCCGAAGGGAACCAAAAGCTTAAAGAAGCAAAAGAAAAAGCTGAGAAAATTCGCCTTGAGGCTAATCAAGAGGCAGATCGAATTACATCATTTGCAGTTAAGCAAGCTAAAGAAATTGCTGGTGATGCTTACGAGGCTAAAGAAAAAGCAGATATCTATGAACAAGCAATTAAAGCTATGCGAAATACTATCGATGGCTATAAAGACGACTACATAATACCAAATCACTCAGTTTTAGATGATTTAGCTGATGAATTTAGCCATAAAGAGGCTGGAGTCGAGTTAAAATTAATACGTCAAAACATCCGCCAAATGGTTAAAGATGGTTTTGCAGGCGATTGCGATTATGTCGAGCACCATAGAAAAACATACGCAATACATTTTGTAGTTGATGCTTTTAACGGCAAAGTAGATAGTGCATTATCCAAAGTAAAACACGACAATTTTGGGAAGATAAACCAAGAAATTTTAGATGCTTTTGCATTAGTAAATCACAATGGCGTACCGTTTCGTAGTGCGCGGATTAATGAAAAGTATTTAAACGCTCGTTTAACAGAGCTGAAGTGGGCAGTCGCGGTCAGTGAACTTAAAAGAATTGAGCGAGAAGAACAAGCTGAAATTCGGGCACAGATACGTGAAGAGGAAAAAGCGCTACGAGATATCGAAAAAGCAAGAAAAGAAGCTGAGAAGGAAGAACGATTAATTCAAAAAGCGCTAAAAAAAGTCAGGGAAGAGCTTTTAGCTGCTAATGATGAACAAAAAGCTGACTATGAAGCCAAGTTGTTTGATTTAGAAAATCAATTAAAAGAAGCTGAGGATAAAGGGCAAAGAGCTATTTCTATGGCACAACAAACTAGACGTGGTCATGTTTATGTCATCAGTAACATTGGTAGTTTTGGTGAAGAAGTATTTAAAATAGGTATGACTCGAAGGTTAGAACCAATGGACCGTGTTAAAGAGCTTGGAGATGCATCTGTCCCGTTTTCTTTTGATGTTCATGCAATGATATTTAGTGAGGACGCACCAACTTTGGAAAAAGAACTTCATCGTCGTTTCAACTTATGCTCAGTTAATAAGATTAACTCAAGAAAAGAGTTTTTTAAAACAACGATATCTGAAGTGAAACAAGCTGTAGAAGTGAGTGGTATTTTAGATGTTCATTGGACGCTGAAAGCAGAAGCTGCTGAATATCGAGAAAGCCTATCCATAGAGAAAAGCATGCGAGAAAGCGCAATTGCATAATTACAGCCAATAATTCATATAGTGTTGATTCAAATAACACTATATGAATTAAATACTCCTTCCAACCACCATCACAAAACGTAATCATTAATATCATATTTGATAATTTTTTGTCCTTACTATATTCATTTATCATGGCAAATTAATTCCTTTAATTACATTTAACGCCTTTTCGTTAAGGAACATGCCATGAGTAAAAAAGAGTTAAACCGCAGAGACTTTATGAAGTTATCGGCTGCGGGATTGGGTGCTGCGGCGTTGCCTATGCTGTTTACAAGTTTAAATGCTAATGCCAACCTGCAAGCAGCTGATAAAGGCGAGCAAGCAAATGGCTTAGCCGATTCGCCAATGCCTTATCCGCGCACGTTTTCGCATATTGGTGTGTCAGTGCCAAGCCTAGAAAAAGCCGTTAAGTTTTATACTGAGGTGCTGGGCTGGTATTTAATTATGAAACCCACACAAATAACAGAAGATAAATCACCGATTGGTGAAATGTGTACTGATGTATTTGGTGCTGGGTGGGGCAGTTTTAAAATAGCCCATTTATCAACAGGAGATAGGGTGGGGGTTGAGCTATTTGAATTTAAAAATCAGCAAAACCCAAAAAATAATTTTGAGTATTGGAAAACGGGAATATTTCATTTATGCGTACAAGACCCTGATGTAGCAGGACTCGCTGATAAAATAGTGGCCGCGGGCGGTAAAAAGCGTATGAAAGCGCCGCGCTATTATTACCCAGGGGAAAAACCATACCGCATGATTTACATGGAAGACCCGTTTGGCAATATTTTAGAAATTTATAGCCACAGTTACGAGCTTATATATTCAAGTGGCGCTTATGGTTAATTTATTATGTAACGAGTCACTGTACTTTATTCAATAAACGCTAATAAAAAAGCGTTGCCCTAGAGCAACGCTTTTGTATATTTTTTACAGCTTACAGCTTACTGATCTGACTCCATAAAAGTAGACACCTATTTAGGAGTC
>NZ_LKBC01000010.1:0-111467 GCF_001400005.1 Pseudoalteromonas sp. P1-30 | reverse complement strand
CCGTGGTCAACGTGGTCGATTGTACCAACGTTTACGTGCGGTTTTACGCGTTCAAACTTTTCTTTTGCCATCTTAAAAAATTCCTAATTAAGAAATTAAAGCCTGACTCACTATTGAGCCAGACAAGCTAAAATCATATAACAGCGCGAGCTGAAATTATTGTATCTGCAACATTTTTAGAGGCTTCAGCGTACTTCAAAAACTCCATAGAGTAAGAAGCACGGCCCTGTGTTGCAGATCGTAAAGCAGTTGCATAACCAAACATTTCAGAAAGAGGAACCTGAGCATTAACTTGCTTAAGTCCACCTATTGCATCTTCCATGCCTTCGATTATGCCGCGACGACGGTTTAAGTCGCCAACTACATCACCCATGTTTGAGTCAGGAGTGATTACTTCAACCTTCATCATTGGCTCTAAAAGTACAGGGTCAGCCTTAAGCGCCCCAGCTTTCATTGCCATTGAACCTGCAATTTTAAATGCCATTTCATTCGAGTCTACATCATGGAATGAACCATCATATAAAGTCGCTTTAACGCCAAGTAATGGGTAGCCTGCCAGTACACCTTGAGACATTTGCTCTTGGATACCTTTGTCTACCGCAGGGATAAATTCTTTTGGAACCGAACCACCTACAGTTTCGTTAACGAACTCATAAATTGGTGCTTCATCATCCGAAATATCCATCGGTTCAAGTTTAACCCAGACGTGACCATATTGACCACGACCACCTGATTGACGTACAAACTTCCCTTCAACTTCAACAGTTGAACGAATAGCTTCTCGGTATGCAACCTGCGGCTTACCAACGTTACATTCAACACTGAATTCACGTTTCATACGGTCGACAATGATATCAAGGTGAAGTTCACCCATACCAGAGATTATAGTCTGGCCTGATTCTTCGTCAGTTTGTACACGAAAAGACGGATCTTCTGCGGCTAGTTTACCTAGTGCAATACCCATCTTATCTTGGTCAGCGATTGTGCGAGGCTCAACCGCAACAGAGATAACTGGCTCTGGGAACTCCATACGCTCTAGCGTAATGATAGAGTTCGGATCACACAGTGTCTCACCTGTTGTTACGTCTTTAAGACCAATAGCTGCCGCAATATCGCCTGCGTGAACTTCTTTGATCTCTTCACGTGAGTTTGAATGCATCTGTACGATACGACCAAATCGCTCACGCTTACTTTTAACTGGGTTATAAACCGCGTCACCCTGTTTAACAGTACCAGAGTAAACACGGAAAAAGGTTAAAGTGCCAACAAACGGGTCTGTTGCAATTTTAAATGCAAGTGCAGCAAACGGCGCTTTATCATCAGCTGGACGTTCTTCCTCAGTTCCATTTTCTAGGATACCTTGGATTTGTTTCACTTGCGTTGGTGCAGGCATGTATTCAACAACGCCATCAAGCACAGCTTGAACGCCTTTGTTTTTAAATGCACTACCACACGTAATGGGAACAATTTCGTTCGCTAATGTGCGTTGACGTAAGGCAGATTTAATCTCTGCTTCACTTAACTCTTCACCTTCTAAGTACTTATCCATTAGTTCTTCAGAGGCTTCAGCTGCACTTTCAACTAAATGAGAGTGCCATTCTTGAGCGAGCTCTTGAAGTTCTGCCGGTATTGCCTCATAAGAGAAAGTCATACCCTGGTCCGCTTCGTTCCAGTTAATGGCTTTCATTTTTATAAGGTCAATAACACCTTTAAAGTCGTCTTCAGCGCCAATTGGCAACTGGATTGGAACAGGCGTTGCTCCAAGACGAGATTTCACCTGGTCTACAACCGTTAAGAAGTCAGCGCCTGTGCGATCCATTTTATTTACGAAGATCATTCTTGGAACTTCGTATTTGTTCGCTTGGCGCCAAACTGTCTCAGTTTGCGGCTGTACACCTGATGAAGCACAAAGAACAACTACCGCACCATCAAGTACACGTAAAGAACGCTCTACTTCGATAGTGAAATCTACGTGTCCTGGAGTATCAATAATATTGATACGATGGTCGTCAAATTGCGCGTCCATCCCTTTCCAGAAACACGTTGTTGCAGCAGAAGTGATTGTGATACCACGCTCTTGTTCCTGCTCCATCCAATCCATAGTTGCGGCGCCATCATGTACTTCACCGATCTTATGAGAAAGACCTGTGTAGAACAGAACACGTTCTGTTGTGGTGGTTTTGCCTGCATCTACGTGAGCTACTATGCCGATATTACGGTAGCGCTCAAGTGGAGTTGTACGTGCCATATGATCCTCTTAAAGGTTAAGGACAGATTACCAACGGTAATGTGCGAATGCTTTATTCGCTTCAGCCATACGGTGAACGTCTTCACGTTTCTTAACCGCAGTGCCTTTGTTGTCAGCAGCGTCAACGATTTCTTGAGCTAAACGTAAGCCCATAGATTTTTCGCCACGCTTACGTGCAGCGTCTACTAACCAACGCATACCTAATGCGTTGCGACGTACTGGACGTACTTCAACTGGAACTTGATAAGTTGAACCACCAACACGGCGAGATTTAACCTCTACCTGTGGACGGATGTTATCAAGTGCAGATTCAAAGATTTCTAGGTGCGACTTGCCTGATTTCTCAGCAGCCACGTCTAGCGCACCATAAACAATTTTTTCAGCAGTAGATTTCTTGCCGTCTAACATTACGATGTTAACGAATTTAGCAAGAAGTTCCGATCCGAACTTAGGATCTGGAAGAATTTTACGTTGACCTATTACGCGTCTTCTAGGCATTTTGTATCTCCGGTTTATTCAGGTTTGTCCTTTTGGAACAATCACCCAAAACAATAATTAATAATATTTAGTGCTTGGCCTTACTAACGGAAAACAATTAGCCTTTAGGGCGTTTTGCACCGTATTTAGAACGAGCTTGACGACGGTCGCTAACGCCTGCACAGTCAAGTGCACCACGTACAGTGTGAAAACGCACACCTGGTAAATCTTTAACACGACCACCACGGATTAGGATTACACTGTGCTCTTGAAGGTTATGACCTTCACCACCGATGTATGATGTTACTTCGAAACCGTTAGTTAAACGTACACGAGCTACTTTACGTAACGCTGAGTTTGGTTTCTTAGGTGTAGTTGTATATACGCGAGTACATACACCACGCTTTTGCGGACACGCTTTAAGCGCAGCTGAGTTACTTTTAGTAACCTTGCTACGACGTGGCTTACGCACTAGCTGGTTAATAGTTGCCATTTAAATAGCTCCTGAAATTAAAATTACTACTGAAAAAAATAAAAAAATCCGCCCTTTTTACAAGCTTGTAACATACATGCAAGTAAATGGGTGGCGGAATTTTAATGAGCAAAGTTTAACCTGTCAACCTAAACTCATCGTAAGACAGTAGATAACTGTCTTACGATTTATTAATCTGTTGATTAATAAGAGTTTATTGATTTCCAGATAAATCTGCGTTCAGAGCATCTGTTAGTGCTTGAGTTGCCTCTTCTGCACTTACTGTTTGCTCTTCAACAACTTCACCCTGCTTGCGGCGAGCCATACGGTCTTGGTGATACGCAAAGCCAGTACCGGCTGGGATCAGACGACCCACAATTACGTTTTCTTTCAGACCACGAAGCTCATCGCTCTTACCATTCACTGCGGCATCTGTAAGAACACGTGTTGTTTCTTGGAAAGACGCTGCCGAGATGAAAGATTCGGTTGCTAGTGATGCTTTCGTGATACCCATAAGTTGTATTTCAAACTTCGCTGGGATTTTACCTTGTTTTTCAAGGTCACGATTAGCGATATTAACGCGAGCTACTTCAATTTGCTCACCCGCTAAGAACTCAGTATCACCGCCGTCAAGGATGGTACATTTACGTAGCATCTGACGAATAATTGTTTCAATGTGCTTATCATTGATCTTAACGCCCTGCAAACGGTAAACCTCTTGCACTTCGTTAACAATGTAGTTAGCAACATGAGTCACACCACGTAGGCGTAAGATGTCATGCGGTGATTCAGGACCATCGGCGATAACTTCACCTTTAGACACTTGCTCACCTTCAAACACGTTAAGTTGACGCCACTTAGGAATCATCTCTTCGTAATGATCGCCTTCAGCTGGTGTAATAACTAAACGTTTCTTACCTTTAGTTTCTTTACCGAAGCTAATAGTACCGGTGATTTCAGCTAAGATAGCTGGATCTTTTGGCTTACGTGCTTCAAATAAGTCGGCTACGCGTGGTAGACCACCCGTGATATCACGAGTTTTCGAACCTTCTTGCGGAATACGTGCAAGTACGTCACCTGGGTTTGCTGTAACGCCATCTGTCACTTCAATCGTAGTGAATGAAGGGAGACGTGTTTCTTGCAAGCCGCGCTCTTCACTTTCGATGATAAGCTTAGGCTCTTTCGCATTTACTTTAGCAAGGTCTTTAACAACTACACGGGTTAAGCCGGTTAGTTCATCAGTTTGTGCTTCAGTATTTGAGTCATCAACATCGCTGAACGAGATTTTTGACTTATGCTCAAGAACGATTGGGTGACTATGCGGGTCCCAAGTAGCAACGATGTCGTTACCTTGAACTTCTGCATTGTCTTGTACTGTTAGTACCGCACCGTAAGGTACTTTATAACGCTCTTTTTCACGACCGAAGCTATCAATGATAGTGATTTCAGTTGAACGTGAAGTAATTACAATCTTACCGTCGGTATTAAGTACATACTTAGCGTTATGTAGTTTTAACGTACCGTCAGTTTTAACTTGTACATTGTTTTCAGCTGATGCTCTTGATGCCGCACCACCGATGTGGAATGTACGCATCGTAAGCTGTGTACCCGGCTCACCGATTGATTGTGCCGCGATAACACCTACTGATTCACCCGCGTTGATGATATGACCACGTGCAAGGTCACGACCATAACACTTAGCACATACACCAAAGTCGTTATCACACGTGATAACAGAACGTACGCGAACTTCATCTACTGAGTGCTCTTCTAAAAGGTCACACAGTTTTTCATCAAGCATGATATTACGTTCTACTAATACAGTGTCTGTATTAGGGATAACCACAGGCTCAGCTACAACACGACCTAGTACACGTTCGCGAAGTGCTTCTACAACGTCACCACCTTCAATAAGCGGTTTCATTGTTAAGCCATCTTCTGTGCCACAGTCGTCTTCATTGATTACCAAATCTTGTGCAACGTCTACTAGACGACGCGTTAGGTAACCTGAGTTAGCTGTTTTAAGTGCTGTATCGGCAAGACCTTTACGCGCACCGTGCGTTGAGATGAAGTACTGTAGTACGTTTAGACCTTCACGGAAGTTAGCCGTGATTGGCGTCTCGATGATTGAACCATCTGGACGTGCCATTAGACCACGCATACCTGCTAGCTGACGGATCTGAGCGGCACTACCACGAGCACCTGAATCGGCCATCATAAACACTGAGTTAAATGACGGTTGCTCTTCTTCTTCACCTTTGGCATTGATAACCGTGTCTTTAGACAAGTTGGCCATCATTTCACGTGATAAGTTTTCATTTACACGTGACCAGATATCGATAACTTTATTGTACTTTTCACCAGCCGTTACAAGACCTGATTGGAATTGTTGGTTGATTTCAGTTACTTCAGCTTCAGCTGATTCAATGATTGATGCTTTAACTGGTGGGATAACTAAGTCATCGATACCAATTGAAACACCTGACTTCATTGCGTAGTGGAAACCGGTGTACATAACTTGGTCAGCAAACACAACAGTGTCTTTAAGACCTAGACGACGGTAACACTCGTTTAATAAGCCAGAAATCTGCTTTTTACCTAATGCTTGGTTGATTGACTCAAACGGCATACCTTTAGGTAAAATTAGAGACAGAATTGCACGACCAACAGTAGTGTCGATAAGCGTCACAGTGTCTTCAACAACACCTGCTTCGTTAGTGATTGACTGACTAATACGCACTTTAACGCGCGCGTGAAGTTCTGCGTTACCACTACGGTATGCTTTTTCTGCTTCTTTAGGATCTTTAAATACAATGCCTTCGCCTTTCGCATTAATGCGATCGCGCGTCATGTAGTAAAGACCTAATACAACATCCTGTGAAGGAACGATGATTGGCTCACCATTCGCTGGAGATAGAATGTTGTTAGTAGACATCATTAGTGCACGAGCTTCTAACTGAGCTTCAAGCGTTAACGGTACGTGTACCGCCATTTGGTCACCATCGAAGTCGGCGTTGTAAGCCGCACATACTAATGGGTGTAAATGGATTGCTTTACCTTCAATTAGTACAGGTTCGAACGCTTGGATACCTAAACGGTGAAGTGTAGGTGCACGGTTAAGTAATACTGGATGTTCACGAATTACTTCGTCTAGTACATCCCATACTTCCGCTACTTCGCGCTCTACCATTTTCTTAGCAGCTTTGATTGTCGTAGCCATGCCGCGACGCTCTAATTTGCCATAGATGAATGGTTTGAATAGCTCAAGTGCCATCTTCTTAGGAAGACCACATTGGTGAAGCTTAAGTGTAGGACCAACCGTGATTACAGAACGGCCAGAGTAATCTACACGCTTACCAAGTAAGTTCTGACGGAAACGACCTTGCTTACCCTTGATCATATCAGCAAGAGATTTAAGCGGACGCTTGTTAGAACCTGTAATTGCACGACCACGACGACCGTTATCAAGTAGCGCATCTACCGCTTCTTGTAACATACGTTTTTCGTTGCGTACGATAATATCTGGTGCAGCTAAATCTAATAGACGCTTAAGACGGTTATTACGGTTAATAACACGACGGTAAAGGTCGTTTAGATCAGATGTCGCAAAACGACCACCGTCTAGCGGTACTAATGGACGTAAGTCAGGTGGCAATACTGGAAGTACTGTCATGATCATCCACTCAGGGTTATTACCTGATTGGTGGAACGATTCCATTAACTTAAGACGCTTAGTGATCTTTTTACGCTTAGTTTCAGAGTTAATTGTTGGTAACTCTTCACGCATTTCTGCAATTAATTGGCCAAGATCAAGTTCACGAAGCAAGTCTAATACTGCTTCTGCACCCATCTTAGCTTCAAATTCATCACCGTGCTCTTCAAGTGCATCTAGGTATTCTTCTTCACCTAATAGTTGACCACGCTCAAGCGTTGTCATACCAGGCTCAGTTACTACGAATGATTCGAAGTAAAGAACACGTTCAATATCACGAAGTGTCATATCAAGCATTAAGCCAATACGAGACGGTAATGATTTTAAAAACCATATATGTGCTACTGGGCTCGCAAGGTCGATATGACCCATACGATCACGACGCACTTTTGTAAGTGTAACTTCAACGCCACACTTCTCACAGATCACACCACGGTGTTTAAGGCGTTTATATTTACCACATAAACACTCATAATCTTTCACTGGGCCGAAAATACGGGCACAGAATAAGCCATCGCGCTCAGGCTTGAAAGTACGGTAGTTAATAGTCTCAGGTTTCTTTACTTCACCGTATGACCATGAACGAACCATGTCTGGTGAAGCAAGACCAATGCGAATTGCATCGAATTCTTCGGTCTTATTTTGTTGCTTCAGAAACTTAAGTAAGTCTTTCACCTTAGCTCTCCTGTCGGAGTTAATCTTGAGGGCGGATAATCTCGCCCCTACATTCTATTCAGCCGTAACAGATGCTACAGGGTTAACTGCAGCATCTAATTGGCTTAATTTTCTTCCAACTCGATGTTGATACCCAGTGAGCGGATTTCTTTCAACAATACGTTGAACGATTCTGGCATACCTGGTTCCATTTTATGGTTACCATCAACGATGTTTTTATACATCTTAGTACGACCGTTCACATCATCCGATTTCACTGTTAGCATTTCTTGTAGAGTGTAAGCAGCACCGTAAGCTTCAAGTGCCCATACTTCCATCTCACCAAAACGCTGGCCACCGAACTGTGCTTTACCACCCAGCGGCTGCTGAGTAACAAGGCTATAAGAACCAGTAGAACGTGCGTGCATCTTATCGTCAACCAAGTGGTTAAGTTTAAGCATGTACATGTAACCAACAGTTACTTGACGTTCAAACTGATCGCCAGTACGGCCATCATAGAGTGTAACCTGACCACTTCTTGGGTATCCACCAAGCTCTAGCATGTCTTTGATTTCGTCTTCTTTAGCGCCATCAAATGCAGGAGTAGCGATTGGTAAACCACCTTTTAAGTTATCAGCTAAACGACGAATTTCATCATCAGAGAAGCTAGCAATATCTACTTCTTGACGAGATTCACCGATTTCGTAAGCTTGCTTGATGAATTCACGTAGCTCATGTAGCTCACGTTGTTCCTTCATCATTTCCTCTAAGCGCTCACCAATACCACGTGCAGCTAGACCCATATGTGTTTCAAGGATCTGACCGATGTTCATTCGTGATGGTACACCTAGTGGATTTAGTACGATATCTACCGTACGACCTTTATCATCGTATGGCATATCTTCTACTGGTACGATAGTCGAGATAACACCTTTGTTACCGTGACGACCCGCCATTTTATCACCCGGTTGGATACGACGTTTAACAGCTAGGTATACTTTAACAATCTTAAGTACGCCTGGTGCTAAGTCATCACCTTGAGTGATTTTACGACGTTTGTTTTCAAACTTCTTATCGTATTCAGCTTTAAGCTCATCGTACTGTGCAGCTAGTTGCTCAAGTTCAGCTTGCTTGTCTTCTTGTGCAAGGCTTTGAGTAAGTAGCTTTTCAGCATTTAGTGACGCTAAGTTGTCTTCATCGAAGCCTGCTGCAGCAAGTAGCTTGCGAGCACGGTCTAATACACCAGCTTCTAGAATACGGAACTCTTCGTTGAAGTCTTTCTTCGCTTCGCGAAGCTGCATGTCTTCAACTTCTAACGCACGCTTATCTTTTTCAACACCATCACGGGTGAAAACTTGTACGTCAATTACAGTACCAGTTACAGAGTTTGGTACACGTAAAGAGCTGTCTTTAACGTCAGACGCTTTTTCGCCGAAGATAGCACGCAGTAGCTTCTCTTCAGGTGTTAATTGCGTCTCGCCTTTCGGAGTCACTTTACCTACTAGGATATCGCCGCCTTTAACTTCAGCACCAATATAAACAACGCCTGATTCATCAAGCTTGCCTAGCGCAGACTCACCCACATTCGGGATATCTGCAGTGATCTCTTCAGGACCTAATTTAGTATCACGGGCAACACACTGTAGTTCTTGAATGTGGATAGTCGTTAGACGATCTTCTTCAACTACGCGCTCTGATAGTAAGATTGAATCCTCGAAGTTATAACCGTTCCATGGCATGAATGCCACGCGAAGGTTTTGACCAAGGGCTAAGTCACCTAAGTCAGTCGAAGGACCATCTGCTAACACGTCACCACGAGTAACCGGTTCACCAACCATGCACGTTGGTTTTTGGTTAATACATGTATTTTGGTTAGAACGTGTGTATTTAGTAAGGTTGTAAATGTCGATGCCCGCTTCACCAGGAATACGCTCATCGTCATGTACGTTTACAACGATGCGGCTAGCATCGGCGTACATTACTTCACCACCACGTTTAGCAACAATCGTTACACCAGAATCTTTCGCTAGTGTTAACTCAATACCTGTACCTACTAACGGCTTATCCGCTTTCAATGTTGGTACTGCTTGACGTTGCATGTTTGAACCCATCAATGCACGGTTAGCATCATCGTGTTCTAGGAACGGGATAAGTGCTGCCGCTACAGAGATCACCTGTTGTGGTGATACATCCATATATTGCTGGTCCATGCGACCCATAAAGGTAGATTCACCTTTGTGACGACACGGAATAAGTTCATCAACAAACTCATTGGTTTCGGTTAAGTTTGAGTTCGCCTGTGCGATAACAAACTGACCTTCTTCAATGGCTGATAAATAATCAACTTCATCAGTTACTACACCATCTACCACTTTACGGTAAGGTGTTTCTAAGAAACCGTAATCATTTGTACGTGCGTACGTAGATAACGAGTTAATTAGACCGATGTTTGGACCCTCAGGAGTCTCGATTGGACATACGCGACCATAGTGAGTTACGTGAACGTCACGTACTTCAAAGCCAGCGCGCTCACGCGTTAGACCGCCCGGACCTAATGCAGAAATACGACGCTTATGCGTTACTTCTGATAGCGGGTTATTTTGGTCCATAAACTGTGATAACTGAGACGAGCCGAAGAACTCTTTAACCGCTGCCGAAATAGGCTTAGCGTTAATAAGGTCTTGTGGCATTATCGCGTCAAGGTCACCTAAGCTTAAACGCTCACGTACAGCACGTTCTACACGTACTAGACCAACACGGAATTGGTTCTCAGCCATTTCGCCAACACTACGTATACGACGGTTGCCTAAGTGGTCAATATCATCAACATCGCCTTGACCGTTACGAATAGCAATTAATACTTTCATAACAGACACGATGTCTTCTTTGCTTAATGTGCCAGGGCCTGTGTCTGTATCGTAACCAACACGGCTATTGAACTTCATACGACCTACAGTAGATAAGTCATAACGTTCTTCAGAGAAGAATAAGTTCTCGAATAAGGCTTCAGCCGCGTCTTTCGTCGGTGGCTCGCCTGGGCGCATCATGCGGTAAATTTCTACTAATGCTTCTAAACGGTTGCTAGACGAGTCAATATTTAATGTATTTGACATGTAAGCGCCGCTGTCCACTTCATTGATGTATAACGTCTCAATTTTAGTGTGACCTGCTTTAACCAATTCAGCCATCAACTCTAGTGATAGCTCGTCATTAGCGTTTGCAATAACTTCACCTGTTGACTCATCAACATAGTTTTTAGCTACAATACGGCCAATGATGTACTCATGTGGTACTTCTAATTGATTAATGCCTTTTTTCTCGATGCTCTTGATGTGGCGAGCCGTAATACGACGACCGCTTTCAACAAGTACTTCACCGTCTTCGCCTTTGATATCAAAAGCGGCAGTTTCACCACGTAAACGTGAAGGCACAAGTTCCATAAGAACTTTACCGTCAGTTACTTCAAACGCGGTAGTATCGAAGAACATATCTAAGATTTCTTCGCTAGAGTACTCAAGTGCACGTAAAATAATAGACGCCGGTAATTTACGACGACGGTCTATACGTACATATAAGTTATCTTTTGCATCAAATTCGAAGTCTAACCATGAACCACGGTAAGGTATAACGCGTGCGTTATATAATACTTTACCCGATGAATGGGTTTTACCGCGGTCGTTATCAAAGAATACACCAGGGCTACGGTGTAGCTGAGAAACGATAACACGCTCTGTACCATTGATTACAAAAGTACCGGTATCAGTCATGAGCGGAATTTCGCCCATGTAAACTTCTTGCTCTTTAATGTCTTTAACTGTGCCTGGAGCTTCTTTGTCCATAACTACAAGACGCAGTTTCACGCGAAGTGGAGCAGAATAAGTCACACCGCGAATTTGACATTCTTTTACATCGAATACTGGCTCACCAATACGATAACTTACGTATTGAAGCTCAGAATTTCCCGAGTAGCTTTTAATAGGGAACACAGAACGGAAGGCTGCTTCCAAACCATGATCGCCATCAGCGTCTGGGACTAAGAATTTTTTAAACGATTCTAACTGTGTCGACAGTAAGAAAGGTATATCCAAAACTTGTGGACGTTTACCAAAATCCTTACGGATACGTTTCTTTTCAGAATAAGAGTAAGCCATGGGGTTCCTCAGCTTGCTGATCTTTGACCCGACCTGTTCTTGTAAGAACAGACTTAACTGGCATCTATGCCAAGATTTACAACATTTAATTGTTGTTCTAATTAACTCCGCCTTAGCAACACTAGCAAACTATAAAGCGTTGAAAGTAAAGAGAAAATCAGATTTTATTTGAGCTACAGGAATACATAACTCTATAGCGCAAAAAGGCCGGTGATTAAATAATCACCAGCCCTTGCCTGATTACTCAGGCAGCGAACCTAGCGTGAGCTAGATTACTTAACCTCAACTTCAGCACCAGCTTCAGTAAGGTCTTTTTGAAGTGCTTCAGCTTCTTCTTTAGATACACCTTCTTTGATAGGTGCAGGAGCAGCTTCAACAAGAGCTTTCGCTTCTTTAAGGCCTAGGCCTGTTGCGCTACGTACAGCTTTGATTGCCGCAACCTTGTTAGCGCCAGCGCCAGTAAGGATTACGTCAAATTCAGTTTTCTCTTCAGCAGCTTCAGCAGCAGGACCTGCTACCATAGCAGCTGCAGCAGTTACGCCGAATTTTTCTTCCATTGCTTCAACAAGAGCAACAACGTCCATTACTGACATTTCAGCAATTGCGTCAAGGATTTGGTCTTTAGTTACAGACATTACAAATTTCCTAATAATTAACGGACTCTAGGTCCAAATAAATTTACACCGAAAGAGAGGTTAAACAGCTTAAAATTAAGCAGCTTGCTCTTCTTTCTGTACACGTACTGCTTCAATTGTTTTACACAATTTGCCAGCAGACGCTTCTTTCATAGCGCTCATTAAGCGTGCAACAGCTTCATCGTATGTAGGTAATGTAGCAAGCATTGCTGCATCTACAACATTTCCTTCAAAAGCGGCCGTTTTAACTTCAAATTTCTCATTCTTTTTCGCGAAATCTGCGAAGATACGCGCAGCAGCACCAGGGTGCTCTGATGAGAAAGCGATTAAGCTTGGACCAACTAACGAATCAGATAGACATTCAAATTCAGTACCTTCAACAGCACGTTTTGCTAGAGTGTTACGAACAACTTTCATCCATACACCAGCTTCACGAGCTTCTTTACGAAGGGCTGTAATTGCGCCTACTGCTACACCACGAGAATCTGCAACAACTGCAGAAAGAGCACCATTGGCTGCTTCGTTGACTTCAGCAACAATTGCTTTTTTGCCTTGAAGATTTAAAGCCATGGGTGTTACTCCTGGTTTAATGGGTCACCGACACTCGGCTTCCCTGTTTTACTCTTCCCTATCAACAAACTTGATAGAGATGCTTTTTACGGCGAGAGCCAGAAGAGATTAGGAAAAATCTATCTGGGGATTCACACCGTCTACGTAGGTAATATTAAGGCCGAAGCCGCCTACGGTCTTGGACGGAAGCCCAATTTATCGCATCACTCAAGAGCTTAGCGAAATTATGGACTTCAACCCGAATTCTTTACTTGTTAAATAATAAATTATTCAACAAAATGGCGCAAAATTATAGTACAAATTTCACGCCATGTAAACACCTATTAAGCTACAGAAGTGCTTAAAGTGTTTTGGTCAACAGCAACACCTGCGCCCATTGTTGTAGAGATGGTTACTTTCTTAACGTAAACACCTTTAGCTTGAGAAGGTTTAGCCTTCTTAAGCGCAACGATTAGAGCTTCAAGGTTTTGTTGAAGTTGCTCAGCAGTGAAATCAACCTTACCGATAGTAGTATGGATGATACCATTTTTGTCATTACGGTAACGTACTTGACCTGCTTTCGCATTTTTAACTGCTTCTGCAACGTTAGGTGTTACAGTACCAGTTTTAGGGTTAGGCATAAGACCACGTGGACCTAAGATTTGACCTAGTTGACCTACAACACGCATAGCGTCTGGTGATGCAACAACAACGTCAAAATCCATCTCGCCTTTCTTAACTAGTTCAGCAAGATCTTCCATGCCTACTAATTCAGCA
Source organism: Pseudoalteromonas sp. P1-30 (assembly GCF_001400005.1). Lineage (NCBI taxonomy): Bacteria > Pseudomonadati > Pseudomonadota > Gammaproteobacteria > Alteromonadales > Pseudoalteromonadaceae > Pseudoalteromonas > Pseudoalteromonas sp. P1-30. Next base: position 97,792 of record NZ_LKBC01000010.1, on the reverse strand, counting down.
CCGGCTTCTTTTGCAGCTTCTGCATTAGCGCCTTGAGTGAATACAGCAACACGAACATCACGGCCAGTACCGTTAGGTAGTACAGTTGCACCACGAACGTTCTGGTCAGATTTACGAGCGTCAATACCAAGGTTAACAGCAACGTCAACACTTTCTACGAATTTAGCTGTCGCTAACTCTTTTAAAAGAGCAACTGCTTCATTGATTTCGTAATCTTTAGTTACTTCCACTTTTTCGCGGATAGTACGCATACGTTTAGTTAATTTAGCCATTTCTTAGTCCTCTACGTTCAAGCCCATCGCACGCGCAGAACCTGCGATAGTGCGAACCGCAGCGTCCATATCAGCCGCTGTAAGGTCAGCTCGTTTTGTCTCAACGATCTCTTCAAGTTGAGCACGAGTTACTGTGCCTACTTTTTCAGTGTTAGGACGGCCTGAGCCTGATTTGATACCAGCAGCTTTCTTAAGTAAGTAAGCAGCAGGTGGCGTTTTCATATCGAACGTAAATGAACGGTCACCGTAAACAGAGATCACTACAGGAACTGGAGCGCCTTTTTCGATAGACTCTGTACGCGCGTTAAACGCTTTACAGAATTCCATGATGTTTACACCGTGTTGACCTAGTGCAGGACCTACTGGAGGACTAGGATTAGCCATACCAGCGGCAACTTGTAGCTTGATTAAAGCTTCAACTTTTTTAGCCATTATAAATACCTCATTTGGTGGGTCTTAGCCTTGTGCGCGCGAGGACGCGTACTCTAACGGCTTCCCAGTTTAAAAATTGGTTTCGTACTTTTTGCGAGCAAAAATAAATTTTTGCCTTAATACAAAAAGGCCGCTGATTATAAGTTAATCAGCGGCCTTTTTCAAGCTTCGTGCCAAAATTTAAGTAAATAATGGCGAAGCTTTTTTAATCAATTACTTATCTTGTTCAACTTGACCAAATTCAAGTTCAACCGGTGTAGAGCGACCAAAAATAAGTACCGACACTTTCACGCGGCTCTTTTCGTAGTCAACTTCTTCAACAACACCGCTAAAGTCAGCAAATGGACCATCAGTAACACGCACAACTTCACCTGGCTCAAATAATGTAGCTGGTTTAGGTGCTTCAGCGTTTTCTTGAAGACGGTTAAGAATGCGCTCTGCTTCTTTAGAACTAATAGGCGCTGGGCGGTCAGAAGTACCACCAATAAAGCCCATTACACGTTCAGTGCTGTTCACTAAGTGCCAGCTTGCATCATTCATATCCATTTGTACTAGTACGTAACCTGGGAAGAATTTACGCTCAGATTTACGCTTTTGACCGGCGCGCATCTCAACAACTTCTTCTGTTGGTACTAATATTTCACCAAAGCTCTCTTCAAGACCTTCAATTTTAATGTGCTCTGATAACGTTTGCGCTACACGCTTTTCGTAACCAGAGAATGCTTGTACAACGTACCAGCGTAATTTAATTTCTTTGTTCTCATCCGACATGGGATCAGATCTCCAATCCAGTTAAAAAGCCTACAGCGCGGAATAAAATGCCATCTAATCCCCAAAGGATAAGCGCCATAATCACTGTTGCAACCATTACGATTAATGTCGTGTGGGTAGTTTCTTGACGCGTTGGCCAAACAACTTTACGTACTTCAATGCGTGCTTCTTTAGCAAATGCTAAAAAGTCACGGCCTTTAGCGGTTTGCGAGGCAATACCTAAACCTGCTGCTATAGCAACCACAACGCCAATTGCACGTAGTAATACAGACTGATCTGCAAACATGTGATTACCAACAACTGCGCCTGCAAGTAGCGCGATTGCTACTAACCACTTTACCGACTCCATCGCACTTGATGGTGTTTCTACATTCGTGCTCATAATATTATTACCTTAACTACAGACACAACAACCCTACACAACGGCAGGGTTAATCCATTAAAATCTAAACTTAAAAACAGACTTATTTAAACCGATTTTTAACCCCAGACTTACTCAACTTATGAGTAAAAATGGCAGGGGCGGAGTCGGTTTTGGAGACCGCTGTTCTACCAATTGGAACTACGCCCCTGCAAAGTGGATGCCTATTATACTTACGCAAATCATTAACACAAGCCTAAAAGATACCCACATAGGAAAATCTAATTAATTAATTCCATTATTGTTTCGCCTGCCAATCATTTACTCTCTTATATAAAGGCGTAGTGCTTAATTTAATGATTATTTTTCTAATACTTTATATACATCACTTAGTAAGCTTGATGCGCCAAACCTAAATGTAGCGGCTTGTAAGTAGTCATCGCCCATAATTGAGCGTGTCAATGCTAAATACTCCTTTGCATCAATAACAGTTTTAACTCCGCCTGCGGCTTTAAAACCAACAACCTTACCCGACTCTTTAATAGTGCTGAGCATCATGTTTGTTGCGTCAAGCGTTGCATTTACAGCCACTTTACCTGTGCTGGTTTTTACAAAATCAGCCCCGCCTTGAATAGCCAAGTTTGTAGCTTTAGTGATTAGCTCTGCAGTTTTAAGTTCGCCACTTTCTATAATTACTTTTAATTGCGCTTTTGTACCACAGGCTTTTTTACTTTGAGTTACATACTCCAGCACTTTGCTGTGCTCGCCAGCAATAAGTGCTTTATACGGGATCACTAAATCTATTTCATCCGCGCCGCGCTCAATTGCTATCAGTGTTTCGTTTATCACATCGCTCAGTGGCACATCACCACTAGGAAAATTTGTAACCGTTGCTACTTTTACATGGTTAAGCTCACGCGCAGCCAGTGCTATTTTTGCATCATCTACAAAATCACTGTAAACGCATACTGCAGCAGGCGTGCCCAATTTAGGGTTAATACTATTTACAAGCTGCTGAATATCACTGGCCGTGTCTGAGGTGTTTAGGCTTGTTAAATCCATAAGCGACACAGCTAAGTGTGCATCGTTGTGTTGTTCAGTCATACGTAATCCCTTTAAGTAGGCGATAAATTAGGTTTAGCGCCATAGTAACAAATTAACGTAATCTCGCTATAGCTCATAACCAAACACTATAAGCACATTATTTTGCGTGTAATGCGCGTTAATCCCCTATAGATTAAGGCTTAAACCTAAAACAACCACCCATTATAACTTTTGGTTATATAAACTTGGTTTTAATTATTTTTTACTTACTAGTGCGCGCTATATTCTGCCCCCTGCTCAATAGCGTTTTATTTTAGATTTTACTTAGAGGTGTTAACCACGTGCAGTATTTACCTATCTTTACCAAACTCGACAACAAACCTGTGCTGGTTGTTGGCGGTGGAGAGGTCGCATTACGCAAATGTCGCGCGTTTTTAAAAGCCCGCGCAAATGTAACCTTAGTGGCACCTTGGTTTTGTGATGAACTAAAAGAACATGCACAAAACAATGAAGTAACGCTTATTGATGCCTATTTTGATGAGTCGCACCTTGATGGCAAAATGCTGGTTATAGCAGCCACAGACTTAGACGAAGTAAACAACAATGTATTTGAGCTAGCTAACGCACGCAATGTATTTGTAAATGTGGTTGATGACCAACCTAAATGTACGTTTATATTCCCATCAATTGTAGACCGTGACCCAATAACCATAGCTATTTCAAGTGCAGGCACCGCGCCAGTACTTGCTCGGCGACTACGTGAAAAGCTCGAAACGTTAATCCCACAACACATTGGCCCACTGGCTACTTTAGTTGGCAGTTTTAGAGACAAAGTAAAACAGCGCTTTAAGCACTTTGCTGATCGCCGCCAATTTTGGGAAGGCGTGTTTGATTCATCAGTCGTAAGCAAAGTGCAAACAGGTAATACCGATGCAGCACAAGCACAACTAGAGCAAATGCTTGATGCCAAAGCCGAGCCAGAAGGCGAAGTGTATGTAGTGGGTGCAGGCCCAGGCGACCCTGAGCTTTTAACACTTAAAGCATTGCAGTTAATGCAGCAAGCCGATGTCGTTGTATACGACTATTTAGTGTCTGATGAAATTATGGAATTAGTACGCCGTGATGCCGATTTAGTTTGCGTAGGCAAGCGTATGGGCGATCACAGTGTAGCGCAAGAAGATACCAACCAAATGCTGGTTGATTTTGCCAAGCAAGGCAAAAAAGTATGTCGCATTAAAGGCGGCGACCCATTTATTTACGGACGTGGTGGCGAAGAAGTACAAGTACTGGCTGCCAATAATGTTAATTATCAAATAGTACCGGGTATAACTGCCGCCGCTGGTTGTAGCGCGTATGCGGGTATTCCGCTTACTCACCGCGACCACGCACAAGCCATCCAGTTTGTAACAGGGCATTGTAAAAAAGATGGCCAGGAGCTCGATTGGCAATCGCTTGCTAAAGCGCATCAAACTTTAGCTATTTATATGGGCGTTATTAAATCGCCACATATACAGGCTCAGCTTTTAAAACATGGCCGCAGCGCTAATACGCCAGTTGCCATAATCGAAAACGGCACGCGTAAAAACCAGCGTGTTGTTACGGGGCAATTAGGTGAGCTTGCAGATTTAATAGAGCGCAACAGTGTGGTATCGCCAGCATTACTTATTATTGGCGAAGTAGCCGCCCTGCACTCGCAGCTTGCATGGTTTGGCCAAAACGAGCAAACCAGTAGCTTTGCTCAGCCCCTGACCGGCGTATCAAATACATAATTATATTTTACTTAATCACTTTTAATCATTTTAGTAGGACGACTAACAATGGCTTTAACTCACCTTCAGCAACTTGAAGCTGAAAGTATCAAAATCATGCGCGAAGTCGCCGCTGAGTTTGAGAACCCAGTAATGCTTTACTCTATTGGTAAAGATTCATCGGTACTTTTGCACTTAGCGCGTAAAGCATTTTACCCTGCAAAAATTCCGTTTCCGTTATTACACGTAGACACCAACTGGAAGTTTCGTGAAATGATTGAGTTTCGCGATCGCCTTGCAAAAGAATACGGTTTTGACCTGCTGGTACACAAAAACCCAGAAGGCATGGCAATGGGTATTAGCCCGTTTGAGCATGGCTCGGGTAAACATACCGACATCATGAAAACCCAAGGCTTAAAGCAAGCGCTAGATAAATACGGCTTTGATGCTGCATTCGGTGGCGCACGCCGCGATGAAGAAAAGTCTCGCGCTAAAGAGCGTGTTTACTCGTTCCGCGATAAACACCACCGCTGGGACCCTAAAAACCAACGTCCAGAGCTTTGGAATACTTACAACAGTCAAGTTAACCCAGGTGAGAGCATTCGTGTATTCCCACTGTCTAACTGGACTGAACTTGATATTTGGCAATACATTTACCAAGAAAACATTGAAATGGTTCCGCTTTATTTAGCGAAAGAGCGCCCAGTAGTAGAGCGCGACGGCACCTTAATTATGGTCGACGATGAGCGCATGCCACTTGCTGAGGGCGAAGTACCACAAATGAAGTCGGTACGTTTTCGTACTTTAGGCTGTTACCCACTTACCGGTGCAGTTGAATCTACAGCCAGTAACCTAACAGAAATTATTGAAGAAATGCTGCTATCTACGTCATCTGAACGTGAAGGCCGTGTAATAGATCACGACTCAGCAGGCTCAATGGAGAAGAAAAAACGTGAGGGGTATTTCTAATGTCTACCAATACTAACGACACCATTAACGAAGTAAAAGAGATTGGCATAGACGCCTACCTAGCACGCCAACAAGATAAAAGCTTATTGCGTATGCTTACCTGTGGCAGCGTAGATGACGGTAAATCAACACTGATTGGCCGCCTACTGCACGACAGCCACCAAATTTATGAAGATCAGCTAGCTGCTCTTCATAAGGATAACGAAAAAGTAGGTAACGCAGGCGAAGAGCTAGACTTAGCGCTACTAGTAGATGGCCTACAAGCTGAGCGCGAGCAAGGCATTACTATTGATGTAGCGTACCGTTATTTTTCAACGGCTAAGCGTAAATTTATTATTGCCGACACCCCAGGGCACGAGCAATACACACGCAACATGGTAACAGGCGCATCAACAAGCGATGTAGCCATTATTTTGGTTGATGCCCGCTACGGTGTGCAAGTACAAACTAAGCGTCATAGCTTTATTTGTGACTCACTAGGTATTAAACAGTTTGTGGTAGCGATTAATAAAATGGATATCGTTGATTTTGACGAAACCGTTTATGAAAAAATCAAAGCCGATTACCTTAAATTTGCTGAGCAACTTAACGTATCAAATATTAAGTTTGTGCCTATGTCGGCGCTTAAAGGCGACAACGTAGTAACCCGCTCTGCTCATACGCCTTATTACACCGACAAGCCATTGCTTGAGCTTTTAGAAGACTCACCAGCGGCCGAAACCGATACCGGCTTTGAAGCACGCTTGCCTGTGCAATATGTAGTGCGCCCTAACTTAAACTTCCGTGGTTTTCAGGGCACATTGGCATCAGGTAAATTACAAGTTGGCGATGCAATAAAAGTATTACCGTCGGGTAAAACATCAAGCATTAAAGAAATTGTGACCTTTAATGGCAACCTAGATCACGCAGAGGCCGGCCAAGCAATTACCGTTACCCTAAATAGCGAAATTGATATTAGCCGCGGCGATGTCATTGTGCCGCAAAGCTCAAGTGCAACGGTTACTAATCTTATACAAGCTAAACTTGTGTGGATGCACGAAGAGCCGCTGGTACTAGGTAAAAGCTACAACATTAAACTAGGTAGCAAAAATACATCAGCCGTGGTTAAAAAGATTGACCACACTATTGATGTAAATACCTTAGAGCACGGCACAGCCGATTCACTTCAGCTAAACGAAATTGCCATTGTCACGCTTGAACTAAGCGAAACAATATTAGCTGACGAGTACCACAACAACCATGAAACTGGCTCATTTATCCTTATCGACCGTTTATCTAATTTAACGGTTGCCGCAGGTATGATTGAGCAAGTACTAAAAAGCGAAAAACAAAACAGCGATTTCAGCGACTTTGAAATTGAGTTTAATAGCTTAGTACGCAAGCACTTCCCACATTGGCAAGCGCTTGATATTTCAAAACTGTAAGTATAAAAATGTCTGTTAGGAATATAAAAGCATGGTAGAGCAGCTCGTTTTAACAGGCATTATGCTTACCTTAGTTGGGTGCCTTTTTGGCACCCGCATTAATCCAGCATGGTTATTTGTAAGTGCTATTGGTACAGGTTATTTAACAGGCCTGATAGACCTTGAAAGCATGTTAGTAAACTACGCAAACCCGTCGCTCATTACCCTAGTATTATTAGTGCTGGTTTCAATCGCTATTGAAAAAACCACACTCATACAACAGCTTTCCCAATCGTTATCTAAAGGAAGCTTAGTAAAGTCGGTAACAAAGCTTGGTTTATCAACCGCGTTTTTATCGTCATTTACTAACAATACCGCGGTTGTGGCATCGCTTATCACCGCCATAAAAGACAACCCAAATCATTCACCCTCAAAGCTACTATTACCGCTGTCGTACACCGCTATATTAGGCGGCACCATTACACTTATTGGTACATCAACCAATTTAATAGTGAACGGTTTTGCCGTAGATGCAGGCATGGCGCCACTGGGCTTTTTTGATTTTACCTTAGTGGGCATTGGCGCATTAAGTGTGGGCCTCATTACTATTTTAGTGATGCTCAAATACCTGCCCGACAACGGCAAAAACACACAAGAGGTTATTCCCTTTTACTTAGAGGGAAAAGTGCAGGCAGACTCTAAACTTATTGGCCGCACCGTAGAAGAAAACGGCCTACGCGATTTAAAAGATTTATTTCTCGCCGAAATTATTCGTGGCGATGAGCGCATATACGCAGTAACACCTCAGCAAATTATTAGACAAAACGACGTACTGCTGTTTGTTGGCGATATTAAATCGGTGCCCTTATTAAGACGCTTTGACGGATTAAAAGTAGTGCACGACAACCACGAAAAAGACATAGAACACTTAGTTGAAGTGGTTGTAAGCCAATCATCAAAGTTTATTGGCAAAACCGTAAAAGAGGCCCGTTTTAGAGAGCAGTTTCATGCCGCTGTTATTGCCATTCGCCGAGGGCACGATCGCTTACAAGGCGGCCTTGGGCAAGTTCAATTGCAAGCCGGCGACTCCTTAATACTCGCCCCAGGTAAAAACTTTTACTCTTTACCTAATTTAAACCGCGAATTTGTGTATATATCGGGGTTTGACTTACAAACACATCTAAAACCTAAACAATCTAATATTGTATTGGCAGGCTTTGCCGCCGTGTTAGGGTTAAGCATTGTAGGTATAGTTCCTTTAGTCAAAGGCCTGCTGGTGTTACTCATTGGCTTATTGCTTAGCGGTACAGTTAAACTGAGCGAAGTAAAACGTCGCTTCCCCATTGAGCTACTCGCCGTTGTAGGCAGTGCCATAGGGCTTGCTAAATTAATGATAGAAACCGGGCTTGCCGGGCAAATATCAGATGCCCTATTTATGGTACTAGGTGATTTTGGCCCTTATGGCGCGTTTATCGCCATATTTTTAATGACCGTATTATTCACCGAGCTTATTACTAATAATGCCGCAGCAGCGCTGTCATTCCCAGTGGCTTACTCGCTAGCAGTGGGTTTTAATGTAGACCCTCTACCCTTTATTATGGCGGTAGCGTTTGGTGCATCAGCCAGTTTCATATCGCCGTTTGGGTATCAAACAAACCTTATGGTTTACAGCGCGGGTAACTACCGCTTAAAAGATTACATAACAATGGGCTTGCCCCTTTCTATTATTTATTCAATCACGGTATTAACCTTGATCCCGCTCGTATTTCCTTTTTAATACGGGCGCTTACAGTACAAGAGACACACCACTATGGATGAAAATATTGTTTGGCATAACTACGCAACCACAAAAGCACAGCGTAGTGAGCAAAAAAAGCATAAACCGGCCATTTTATGGTTTACCGGTTTTTCTGGCTCTGGCAAAAGCACCGTAGCAAATGCATTAGAAGCGGCGCTTAATCAGCAAGGTGCGCACACTTACCTGCTTGATGGCGACAACGTACGCCACGGCTTATGTAAAGACCTTGGCTTTAGCGACGAAGACCGCATCGAAAACATACGCCGCGTTGGCGAAACCGCAAAACTAATGACCGATGCCGGCCTATTAGTGCTTACCGCGTTTATCTCGCCATTTAGAGCAGAGCGCGACATGGTGCGCAGCCTAGTAGATGACGGCGAGTTTATTGAAGTATTTATCGATACCCCGCTTGATGTATGCGAAAGCCGTGACCCTAAAGGCTTATACAAAAAAGCCCGTGCAGGTGAGATTAAACACTTTACCGGTATCGACTCAAGCTACGAAGTACCCAACAACCCAGAAATAATTTTAGATACCAGTAAAAACACCCTAGACCAATCGGTTACACAACTGATAACGTATCTAAAACAAAAGCATATTATAGGTTAACCGCAATGAACCAAACCGAGCTACTAGAAGAAACCCTCATCCTTGCCCGCAAAGCAGGCCAAGCCATAATGGGGATTTACGAAAAGGACTTTAACGTTGAATACAAAGCCGATGAAAGCCCAGTAACCGACGCCGACTTAGCAGCTCATAAAGTCATTGTGACAGGGCTAAAACAGCTCACGCCCGACACACCTATACTTAGCGAAGAAAGCGCTGATATAAGCTGGGACATTCGTCAAACATGGAAAAGCTACTGGTTAGTAGACCCAATCGACGGCACTAAAGAGTTTATTAAAAAGAACGGCGAATTTACCGTAAATATAGCCCTAATCGAAAACGGCAAACCCGTGCTTGCTGTCGTTGATGCGCCCGCACTTGGCGTATCGTACTTAGCCAGTAACGACATTGGCGCGTTTAAAGACAAAGGCGATGAGCGCATTGAGCTTAAAGTAACCACCAAACCCAACAAAGGCCTAATACGTGTTGTAGGTAGTCGCTCGCACCCATCACCTGATTTAGCCGAGTTTGTAAAACGCTTTGACGACGTTGAAATGGTCTCAAAAGGCAGCTCACTAAAACTGTGTTTAGTAGCAGAAGGCAGTGCTGATATTTACCCGCGCTTAGGCCCAACCTGTGAGTGGGATACGGGAGCTGGCCATGCTATTGCTGAAATAGCCGGTGCAAAAGTAACCAAGCTCGATGGCAGCCCACTTATTTATAACACCAAAGATGAGTATTTGAATCCGTATTTTATTGTTTCGGCTTTAGAGGGATAAGAGCAGTTTTGAGTGGTTAGCTATCAGTTGTCAGCAAGATAAGTGATAGCTTTAGCTCTGTATATTATCAATAGATGACCACTCCTAATCTGTTAACTAAAACGCCTTTTAAGGTTTATAAATAAAGAACTTAAAGAAAAAATAAAGGCAGTCAGTATGGATAAAAAGAAGGTTATTGTTTTATTGTTTGGCATTTTATGGTTTGTGTTAGGAGCTACTTTTTTCATAGGTTTTGAGTCAGTAGAAAAGCTGTTGTTCTGCGTGTTAGTATTTTTCTTCTGTTATAGATATATCTATGCATTTATATTAAAAATAAGTATTTATACACCGTATACCGGTGAGGAAATTCCTCCTACTGAAGGTAATTTAATAAAGCGGCTCTTTATGCTGATTATAGGCATCGGTGCGTGCACCTATTTTACTTTCTTTATTTCTTAAAAAGCATATTAGCCCAAAAGCCTGAACAACCCCTAAAAGAAAAGGTTATATTATCACTTGGTATGTTTATAACGTTGCTGTGTTTCAGTACGCTTTATCAATTGGTAGACAAGTTTTTTAGTGCGAAATAGCGAGGATGGTTAACGGGTACTACACATCGAGGAGACCATTGCCTAGTATAAAGCGCTTGTTGTATGCTTTAGTTAGCAGGCTTATTTCTGTATCTACGCAACTTTCTTAATAAGTGTTCAGGATCTTCGTCTGAGCCTTTAGCTCTCAAATATTCTTCGGCTACTTCATATTGCGAACGTTTTTTCTTTTTATTACAAATAGCTTCCATAGATAACGTCATCTCTAAAAATTTAACGTCTTGCTTTTTTGCTTCTCGCCCAGAAAAGTTTCCAATGCCTTTAATAGGCTTTCCATAAAATGATTCTTCAAGATCAACTTTACCAGCTTGTAGCATATACACTTCATAAATCTCTGATATTTTGAGAAGTAATTCAGGTGGTGGGTAAATCCCAAGCTCCATGAAATATGCAAGTTTACCAAGTGGATCTTCCGACTCTAAAGGGCGGTCTCTTTCTAAATTTAACTCACTATAAAAGTGCTTATTAAGGTACTCCCACGCCTCCTCTAATTCATTAATGGTTTGCTCATTAATATCTAGGTATTTACTCTTCATAACAGCCCCTTAAAATATTACGGTAAAAATAAGCGCAGCAATTATGCTACCTAAAATATTTAAAGCTAATATACCACTTGGTTTCTTGTGCCACTTTATAGAATTATTGCTCATACTATTACCCCTTAATTAGTTAGGAAATAATTATTAACGAAGTCATTACAATAAGTAAGGACACTCAAGCTTTTAGATATCCGTTGCCACATCTACTCACTAAAATCTAAAACACTATAACTAAAATAAAGTAAGAATTTAGAGGAGCAATGGCGTGTTGGGTTTCGCTTCGCTCTACCCAACCTACAACTGTGCTGGTTGAGGTATTTGTTTATTTTTACAGCGCTGTTTCGTATTCATGACACTTTTGGTGCAACGGCGTCTAATTAATTAGTCTACAAAACCCCTCAAAACATGAAAGTTTTAGCTAAAAACTATATTCTTGCGCGCGATTATTATTTAAATAATGGATGAGGACACACATGACACCATCACAAGATGCAACGCTTTCAAATGCATCAACAACAGGTGAACACACACCTACTTCTAAATGGAACCTGCACGATACGCAGTGGACGTTAAGCCTTTTTGGTACCGCCGTTGGCGCGGGCATTTTATTTTTACCTATTAACATTGGTATAGGTGGTTTTTGGCCGCTTATTATTATGGCGTGTTTAGCCTTTCCAATGACCTTTTTAGCACACCGTGGCTTAGCCCGCTTTGTGTTGTCGTCTAAAAACAAAGATTCAGATTTTACTGATGTTGTTGAAGAGCACTTTGGTGTAACGGCGGGTAGGTTAATCTCTTTATTATACTTTTTATCTATATTCCCCATTTTGCTTATTTACGGCGTAGGCTTAACCAATACCGTTGACAGCTTTATGGTTAACCAAATGGGCCTTGAGTCACCTTCTCGCGTGTTACTTTCGGGTGTATTGGTTGCCGGTATGATTAGCCTAATGATGGGCGGCGAGCGCTTAATGCTGCGCGCCTTTGCTATTTTGGTGTATCCGCTTGTAGGTATTTTATTTTGCTTATCGCTCTATTTAATCCCTAGCTGGCAAATGCCAGATATGAGCTTTCCTGAGGCGGGCAGCTTTACTAAAACGCTGTGGTTATCTATTCCTATTATTGTGTTTTCGTTTAGCCATGCGGCGGCTATTTCAAGCTTTGTGAACGTGCAGCGTGGGCATTATGGCAATCAGGCCACTAATAAGGCTGAGGCTATTTTAAAGCGCACTAGCTTACTACTTATTGTATTTGTACTGCTGTTTGTGTTTTCGTGCGTGCTTTCGCTTACTAGCGAGCAAATGGCTGCTGCTAAAGCGGCTAACGTATCGATTTTATCTTACCTTGCTAATATCACCAGTAACTCGTATATAGCGACTCTTGGGCCGCTGGTTGCCTTTATTGCGATTACGTCATCGTTTTTAGGGCACTTTTTAGGTGCACGCGAAAGCTTTACCGGTTTGGTGACTAAGCAAACAAGCTTAAGTGCAAAAGTAGCCGACAAAATTGGCGTACTCATTATGTTTTTTGCTATTTGGTTTTGCGCGGTTAAAAACCCAAGCATTTTAGACATGATGGATCAGCTCTCTGGCCCTATCATTGCGATGATTTTATTTATTATGCCAATGATTGCCGTATACAAAGTGCCTGCGCTGAGTAAATACCGCAACCGTTTAAGTACCTTGTTTGTACTTGCTGTGGGCTCACTGGCCGTATGTGCGCTTATTTACAGCATGCTTAATTAAGCGAATTGCTATAAATACCCCCATAAAAAATGGCGCTCACTGAGCGCCATTTTTAATACAACTAAATTGCTTTTAAACTAATTTATTCTGCGTCTGGTAGGTTACGACCGTAGAATATTTCCTGCATTTCGCGGGTTAGTTTAGAGCGAATTTCTTCTTCTTCCTCATCCGACAGCTCATCAGTAGATAGGCCGAACAGGTAAGTGTTTAAGTCGGTTTCTTTTAACATCATTTTGGTGTGGAACAGGTTTTCTTGATACACGTTCACGTCCATCATTTGGTACGCTTCTTTGGTATCTTCTGTCATGAAGTTTTGAATCGAGTTAATTGCATGGTCAATGTAGTGTTTAACACCGTTTACGTCGCGGGTAAAACCACGTACGCGGTAGTCAATGGTTACTACGTCTGACTCAAGGCTATGAATTAAGAAGTTTAACGCTTTAAGTGGCGAAATAATGCCACAGGTAGATACTTCAATATCAGCACGGAATGTACAAATACCATCATCAGGGTGCGCTTCTGGGTAGGTATGTACACAAATATGGCTTTTATCTAGGTGCGCAACAACAGAATCTGGTAATGGGCCTGGCGCTTCGTCAGCATCGTAATTTTGCTGCTCTTCTACCGGCTCTTCCGAAACCAAAATAGTCACACTTGCGCCTTGTGGTTCATAATCTTGGCGCGCCACATTTAAAATGTTAGCACCAATAATATCAACAACATCACCTAGTATGTCGGTTAGTCTATCTGCACTGTACTGCTCGTCGATATATTCAATATATTCTTTACGTTGTTGCTCGGTCTTTGCGTAGCAAATGTCGTAAATACTAAAGCTTAAACTTTTGGTTAAATTATTAAAGCCATGAAGTTTAAGTTTATCGAAGGGTTTGTTCATGATAAACCAACCTATAAATTAGTGAAATCTGCACCTGCAGAATGAAAAGTTCGCGGATTTTATACGAATTTTCCTCACGGAAAAAGCGTTATTTTACCTGTTCTTGCACAACTTCGTGGCTGTGGGTAATTTCTACTGTTTTATCAAGCATTAAAGCAACAGAACAATACTTTTCAGCAGAGAGCGAAACCGCACGCGCAAGGTGTTTTTCCGAGACATTATTGCCTGTAACAACAAAGTGTAAATTAATTTTAGTAAATACACGAGGCGCTGTTTCGGCGCGCTCTGAGCTTAGTTGTACTTGCACATCAGAAAAATCTTGTTTGGCTTTTTTTAAAATACTTACAACATCTACCGACGAGCAACAACCTACCGACATAAGTACCATTTCCATTGGACTTGGTGCAGCGCTGTCGCTACCGGCATCAAAAACTACATTGTGATTAGAATTAGAACGGCCAATAAAGGTGTCGCCTTCAACCCATTTTACATTTGCTTGCATGTGTTTATCTCTAAAAAAATTTTGTTGATTGTATAACAATCTGCAACGATACGTGAGCGCTGAGATTAAATTTAGTGGTGTTATTAATAAGGCGAGAAGTAATAGGAGCGCAGTTATTAGGTCATACTGCGCTGTGTTAACGGGTAACGTTAAGAGGTTTGTGTTACCGCGTTATCAAATAAGTTTTTAATAAGCCCAGCAAACTCATCTATAAATGCGTGTTGTTCAACCGTAACGGGTTGTGAGGTTATGCTGCTTAGCACTTCTTGTAAGTCGTAAACAATACCGTCTACCTCGCGCACTATTTGGCTGCGTTGTTCGGTATTAAGATTGGTATGTTGTTCACAAATTAGCATAACGTTATGCGCTATTACGTCTTCTATGAGTTCCATAACGGTAGGGGCACCGGGTTTGATTTCGCCTGGCTTCTCAAATAACGCTAAATTTTGAGTTAGATACATGATCAAGTCATCGTACCCTTGCCTGTCTAAAACCATTGTGATTTTCACCTTTGAATAACTAATTGCATAGATTTAAGCAGAAAGCGCCACTAATTACTAGCTTTGCGCGTTACCAATACAAAAAAAGCAGCCTAAGCTGCTTTTCTCATTCTTTATAACTACAAATAGAACAGTAATTAATCTATTTTTAAGCCTGGGCTTAGTGTTGCTGGCATCGTTACTTTTTCAAGTTCTACCGAAGCAACAGGGTATGCACAGTAATCGGCTGCGTAATATGCGCTTGCTCTGTGATTTCCTGATGCGCCAATACCACCAAATGGGGCTGCACTTGATGCACCTGTAATTGGGCGGTTCCAGTTAACAATACCGGCACGAATACGACGTAAAAAGTGATTGTAGTCGGCTTCGCTGTCGCTTAATAAACCTGCTGATAAACCAAAGCTGGTATCGTTTGCTTTATCAATTGCGTGGTCAAAGTCATCAAAGCGGAACACTTTTAATAATGGGCCAAAGTGCTCTTCATCTGGGAAGTCGCTAATTGCTGAACACTCAATAATACCCGGTGTTACAAAACCAGTATTGGCTGTGTGCTCAAGCTCTACTAGTACTTCACCGCCAAGCTCAACCAGCTCGTTTTGTGCTTTTACCATGCCTGCTGCAGCCGCAGATGAGATCATAGAGCCCATAAATGGCTGCTCTTCATCATCGTAGTTGCCTACTTTAATGGCTTTAGTTGCAGTGATAAGGCGCGCTAAAATGTCATCGCCTTGTTGGCCTTTAGGTAAAAATACTTTACGAGCACACGTACAACGTTGGCCGCTTGAAATAAACGCCGATTGAATAATATCGTGTACCGCGGCTTTAGTATCTGCCACATCTTTAATAATCAGTGGGTTATTGCCACCCATCTCAAGCGCTAAAATTTTACCTGGCTGGCCTGCAAACTGCTCATGTAAAATATGACCAGTACGCGAAGAACCTGTAAAGAATAAACCATCTATGCCTTTATGCGCAGCAAGGGCTTTACCTGTTTCTACTTCACCTTGAACAAGGTTAATTACACCGGCAGGTAAACCGGCTTTTTCCCATAGTTTAAGCGTAAGCTCAGCAACCATTGGCGTAAGCTCTGATGGCTTAAATACCACGGTGTTACCGGCTAAAAGCGCTGGCACAATGTGGCCATTAGGTAAGTGCCCAGGGAAGTTATATGGGCCAAATACGGCAACTACACCATGTGGTTTATGACGGATCATCGCACGCCCTACTGGCATAGCGTTTTCAACGTCGCCGGTGCGCTCTAAAAATGCTTTTTCAGAAATGGCAATTTTACCTACCATTGCGCCCGCTTCTGTACGCGTTTCCCACAGTGGCTTACCGGTTTCTTGGGCAATCGCTACAGCAAGTTCTTCGCTGTGCTCTTTAAGTGTTGCTGCAAAGGTTTTAACTATCTCTAGGCGCTCGTTAAAGCTTTTATCTGCCCAGCTGTAAAATGCTTCGCGCGCCGAATTTACCGCGCTATCTACTTGCTCTGCAGTCGCTGAAGATGCCTGCCAAATAACGTCGTTATTTGCAGGGTTTACTGAGTTAAATGCGTTGCCTTGGCCTTGTGACCACTGACCATTAATAAATTGTGCAGGATGAGTCATTATACTTTCTCCTTAATTAAACTGGGGTTGCGCTTACGGTGTCGCCCGATTGTAGCTGTAGGGCATCGGCTATTTGTTGCGATAAAATAAGGCTGCTTGCACGCTCATCAAAGCTAAGCGCTGCAACCGTTGCACGGTAATCTTCTAACTTGCCGTTAGCAAGCAGTACCATGGTATCGCCCGATGCTTCGCCTATTTCTACTTTAAAGTCTTTTGCATTACGAATAGTGGCAATGTTATCTACTTTTGCTTCTACTGTAGGGCCCGCATCAAAAATATCGACGTAACCGTTGAAGGTAAATCCTTCATTTTTTAATAGCTCAATAGCTGGGCGTGTGTTGTCGTGTACTTTACCAATCACCGCTTGAGCGTCTTTGCTAAGCAAGTTTACGTAAATTGGGTACTTTGGCATTAGTTCAGCAATAAACACTTTTTGGCCTATACCTGTTAGGTAATCGGCGGTAGGAAAGTCCATTGAGAAAAAGTGCTCTTCTAGCCACTGCCAAAACGGGCTGCTGCCGTTTTCGTCAGACACGCCGCGCATTTCTGCTATTACTGTTTGTGCAAAACGCTGTTCATGTTGTTTTATAAACATAAAGCGCGCTTTTGAAAGAAGTTTACCGTTACAGTTTTTACGATAGCCATCTTTCAAAAATAAGGTACATAGTTCTGTCGCGCCGGTGTAGTCGTTACATAGGGTTAAAATATCAACCGCTTTGTATACATCTAACGTGCGTGATGAGTGAATTACTTTACTTAAGTGGTAATGATAAAACGCATCATCAAGCCCTACTGCAGCTTCAATAGCTGAAGTACCGACTACTTCACCGGTTTCGGTATCTTCAAGAACAAACAGGTAGCCTTCGTCACCAGGTTGTGACGTTTGTTTAGCAAATGAACTTACAGAATGGTCAATTTTCTTTTGCAGTAACTCTTCGTTTAACGGCAAAGATGTAAAACCATGACCCGATTCGTGGGCAATTTTTAATAACGCTGCGTAATCATTTTGCTGGATTGGGCGAAGGATCATCATGAGTCCGCTTGCTCCCTTATCAATAACGGTAAATAGAATATGCAGGGCAAGCAGGCTTGCCCTTAATAAGGTGGTTTAACGCGCTTAAGCGTTTACTACGCTTGCTACTGCTTTTTCAAAACGCGCCATACCTTCGCGAATATCCGCTTCGGTGATTACTAACGATGGCGTAAAGCGTACTACATCAGCACCCGCTACAAGCGACATAAGCCCTTGCTCGGTAGCTGCTACTAAAAACTCTTTAGCACGGCCTTTGTATTGCTCGTTAACCGCTGCACCAATTAATAAGCCTTGGCCACGAATTTCGCTAAACACGTTGTATTTTTCGTTTACCGCGTTAAGAAGCTCGTTAAATAATGCTGCTTTTTCTTTTACGCCCGCCAGTACTTCAGGGGTATTTACAGTATCAAATGCGGCTTCAGCTACTGCACACGCCAGTGGGTTACCACCGTAAGTAGAACCATGAGTCCCTACTTTTAAGTGCTGTGCAATCTCAGTAGTCGTTAGCATAGCGCCAATAGGGAAACCGCCGCCAAGTGCTTTAGCTGACGTTAAAATATCAGGCACTACGTTTAGACCTTGGTATGCGTATAGCTCACCAGTACGGCCTACACCTGTTTGTACTTCATCAAAAATAAGCAGTGCATTGTGTTTAGTACATAGCTCACGAACGCCTTGTGCAAATTCGTCAGTTGGCGAAATAATACCGCCCTCACCTTGCAGTGGCTCCATCATTACGGCACATGTTTTGTCGCTAATTAGCGCTTCAAATGCAGCTAGGTCATTGTAATCACAATGTACGATATCGCCTGGCTTAGGACCAAAACCATCTGAGTATGCAGCTTGCCCGCCTACGGTTACGGTAAAGAACGTACGACCGTGAAAGCCTTTGTTAAATGAGATAATTTGTGATTTTTCAGCACCAAATTTATCAAGTGCAAAACGACGTGCTAATTTAAGCGCGGCTTCGTTTGCTTCTGCGCCTGAGTTTGCAAAGTAAACTTTTTCGGCAAAGGTCGCATCGACCATTTTTTTAGCTAAACGCAGCGCAGGCTCGTTAGTCATTACGTTTGATAGGTGCCAAATTTTTTCGCCTTGCTCTTTTAATGCACCTACTAATGCAGGATGGCAATGGCCAAGACAGTTAACAGCAATACCACCGGCAAAGTCGATAAATTCTTTACCTTGTTGATCCCATACGCGAGAGCCTTCGCCTCGAACAGGAATAACGCTTGAAGGCGCGTAGTTAGGAACCATTACGTGATCAAATAATTCGCGATTGACTGTCATTTTTTTTCCTCTTAATTGTGAGCAACACAAAACATCAAAATAGGTGTTTGGTTATAAATGTAACCAAGATATTTACGCACTAAATAGCAAAAGGTTGAGCGTAAAACTGCCTTGTGGTTCAATTTTCAGGCGCTCATTATTTCAGATATTTGTGGTGCTGTCTCGTTAAAAACTTTCATGCAGGCCTTTAAAATAAAGGCCTTGGGATATTATTTCATAGATAGTGAATAACTATCTGCATAGAAAATAAATGCCATTTTTTAATACTTATGCGCCTGCGCAGTGAGTCGCGCCTTACATTAAGCGCTTAAAGCGAGGTGTGCTCGGGGAGATGTTAATGAATGAATAGTCGCAAAAAAATTAACAAAAAATTCAATAGTTAATGAAAATTTGCCGCCATCAGCGGTAAATTACCGATATAAGGACCAGCGAGTAAGCTGCTTTTTAGTCAATTTGAATAGCAAGGTTGGTAAAATTGCTTGTTTCGAGGGCTTTTAGCTCATTTTTAGTGAATTGGTGGTACGAAAACCACGCCTGCATTTCATCTTGTTCAATAAGTTGGTGCTGTTTTAGGTTTAAATACTGCGAATAACATCGCGCTTTAAGCATGACTTCACTCATAGGGAAAACATCACTACTTTGCTCAATACCATGAACAAGTTGCGCCATGACATGATTAAACGGCAAAAACTTAAAAGCCATTTTTCGAATAACTTTAGCACTTAATTCAAGTGACTTATTAGTTAGCAATGTGGTTAAAAATAAGGGATCTGGCTTTAGCTCCATCAATGCCGTGTGTAAATCTTTTTGCTGTGCTTCGCGTGCTATTTGCACTTTGCGTTGCCATACCTGTTCAAAGGTTTTTAAGTACAAACGCACTAAGGCAATACGCCCTACATCTATAAGCATGCCCAGTGTAAACGCATGTACGGGGTTTACATCATTAAGCTCTGCAATTTTTTGCGCCGCAATTGCATTGGCCATGGCGGCATCGCGCAGGCGGCGTTTTAATAATGGAAATGGCTCTGTGCTGTGTGGCATCCAATGGCGCATAGCAAAAGTAGGAATTACCAATTGTAAGTTATCAAGGCCAATATAGCGCAGTGCAAGTGCGGGGCTGTCTACTTTAACTGAGGTACTTTTGCTGCGCTGCTTTCGGTAGTAAGGCAGGTTTACCAATGACACTAATTCGCGGCCAAGCCAACTAGAATCATTTACCAATGGCTCTAAACGCCCAACACTTGCCGACTTAACCGCCAGTATATCTAGCATGGTAGCAACGTTATCTTCTATGCCTATGGTGTTTTGAATAACAGCATCCATATCTTCTAATTGCTTAAATATGGCTGTTTCTATTACTTTATGAAGTTGTTTGCTCGCTTGTGCTCGGTACTTATGATGCGCGGTGCTACTTTGCTGGCGTTTATGCTGTGCGGCAACTTCTACTTCTAATAAAGTGCGTTGCTTCATTGGTTCGCCATAATCAATTTCCAGCGTATGAATAAAGCCAATTTGTTGATGTGCAAAACTATGGCCAAGCAGCAAGTCGTGAGCACGCTGGTCAAGCATTGAGGCTATTCGCTTTTGCGACGCAAGTTCAGTCATAAAGTCCATTCAGTATAAGTATTACCATTCGGTGGTTACTGTAAGGTTAGAAGCGAGATAAAAAGTTAGCAAGCAATTCGAGCCCTTGAGTTGTTAAAATAGCCTCGGGATGAAATTGCACGCCTTCAAGAGCAAGCTCTGTGTGAAGTAGCCCCATAATTTCGTCAAACTCACCTTGCTCGGTTTGGCTCCATGCGGTAATGGCTAATTCACTCGGTAAACTGTGTTTTTCGACCACCAGCGAGTGATAACGACACACAGTAAGCGGGTTTTCTAAACCGGTAAATACCCCCTTATTATTATGAACAATAGGTGAGGTTTTACCATGCATGACTTGCTTAGCACGTATAACCTTGCCCCCTAGCGCTTGCGCGATGGTTTGATGCCCTAAGCAAATACCCAAAATAGGGTAAATGCCTTTTAGCTGCTCAACGACATTGAGTGACACACCCGCTTCGTTTGGCGTACAAGGCCCCGGAGAAATAACAATATGCTTGGGGTTAAGTTGCTTAATTTGCGCAACAGATATTTCGTCATTACGCTTTACCAGCACCTCTTGGTTTAAGCGCTGAAAGTATTGTACTAGGTTATAAGTAAACGAATCGTAGTTGTCGATCATCAACAGCATT
The DNA here is from genome assembly GCF_001400005.1 of Pseudoalteromonas sp. P1-30. NCBI lineage: Bacteria > Pseudomonadati > Pseudomonadota > Gammaproteobacteria > Alteromonadales > Pseudoalteromonadaceae > Pseudoalteromonas > Pseudoalteromonas sp. P1-30. The sequence continues at coordinate 76,677 of NZ_LKBC01000010.1, read as the reverse complement.
ACACAACGACCTTATTTAATAATGTAGTGCTCTTTGCTCACATGTGTGGCTTGTAAAATGAGCGATAGAAGCTTTTATAAGGCCATTCTATCACTAATAATTACCTAACATACATTAGCAAAACGCCTTAAAAACTTACGCCTTTAGCTAAAAATGCTTCAAATTCGTTTGCTGGTATTGGCCGGCTTAACAAGTACCCTTGAATTAGGTCGCAGTTATACTCTTTTAGTTTTTCAAGTTGGGCATGCTCTTCTACGCCTTCGGCGATAATATCGAGCCCTAAGTTTTTAGCTAATTGGCAAATACTCAATACTAAAGCCTGATCCCGTGTGTCTGTGGCCATATTGCGCACAAACGACTGATCTATTTTTAATTTATTAACCGGAAAACGCTGTAAGTAACCCAGCGACGAATAGCCCGTACCAAAGTCATCAATTGATAAGCTAATACCCAGTGCACTCAGCGCCTGCAGTACTGAAATACCAAACTCTTCATCGTCCATAATGGCGGTTTCGGTAATTTCTAGCTCAATTAAATGCGCGGGCACGTTAAAATGTGCCAACCGCTGTTTTATGCTTTGCACAAAGTCTTGCTGTGTAAATTGCCTTGCCGATATATTAATAGCCAAGCGGATATTTAAGTTTTGCTGATGCCATTTTTTAGCTTGGGCAAAGGCACTATCGAGTATCCATTCGCCTAATGACAATATAAACCCGCTGTGCTCGGCAATAGGAATAAACTGCGCCGGAGAGACAAACTTCCCATCATCAAACCACCTAATTAAACATTCGCAGCTGTTTATGGTTTGCGATTTAAGGTGCATTTTAGGCTGAAAATAAAGCTCAAACTGCTGCTTTTCAATGGCGGTATCAAGGCGCCGAGCAATATGTAGCTGCTGTGCATGCTTAACTCCGCTTTCGGTATCAAAATAAGCGTAGGGAATATTACGTTTTACCGCCTCTTCTAAGGCAATATTGGCGTGCAGTAGCAGCGTTTTATAGTTATTACTGGTTGGGTAGCGTGTTACACCGCAGTTAAAGCTCATGCGCATTTCACCGTACGGTGTGCTAATAGCTTGGCTTAAACGGCTTTGTACGCCTTTGAGTAAGTCATCTAGGGTTGTTGAGCAATCTTGCTCGGTATAAATAACCACAAAGTTAGCATCGGCAATGTGGTAGAAGGTCAGTTTGTTTTTGCTTTTTAACTGCTGAGAAAATTTATTAGCGCTGCGCGATAAGTGCATAGCAAAGGCATTTATACACTCGTTAGCGCCCGATAAACCATATTGCTCAAGCAATAGTTTAAAGTGGCTTACATCAATCAGCATTAAACTAAAAGGCTGCTCAAGCGAAATTAGCTCATTGGTGTATGTTTCTAAACTGGCTTGGTTAGGCAACTTTGAATACGGGTGATGAAAGGCTAAATACTCTAATGAGCGCTCTGCCTCAAATTGCTCTGTTACATCGCGTATGTGTATATCAAAGGCATCTATTTCTTGCAGCCAATGAATTTGGTAAGTGAGGTAATGGTTATCTAGCTGTGTATAAAAACGCTCAACATGACTAGCCGACTGCTTAGTGTCTATTAGTTGCTGCTTTATATTAGGGCTTAGTAATGCAATGGGCGTACTGTGTTTATCGCTTACATACGCTTTATGCATAGCAATAGCGGCAGGGTTACAGTAGTTAAGCTCAAGGTTGGCGCTTAAACTCACAATTGGGTTAGGGTTGCGCGTTGGAAATAGCGCTAAACGTTCGTTACGGGTACTAAGTTTTATAAATTTAGATGCGTAACGCCCTGTATAAATGCTTACCAGTACTATGGCAAACGTAAACAAAAACACAATATTGACTGTGGTGTGCAGGTTGCTTTCGGTGTCTTTGTAGCCGCTATCAACCGCATTTGAAATAACCGTTTCTGCATTTGTTAAGTGTCCCATCACTTGGGCTTGCAGTTCGGTGAGTTGCTCTAGTTGTTCTCTGGCTAAATCCCAACTAGTGCTGCTGCTTGATAGGTTTTCGTGTAATTTAAGTGCTAAGTCTAAACCACTTTTAAACTCATCACTTAAGCTGCTTTCTAGCGCTAATGTGCTGTGGTTTTGATCTAGGTTTTTTATTAGCGCAAGTATACGTACATGGTTTTCTAAAAAGTCGATTAAATAAAGTTCACGCTTACTCGTTGCGTAATACTCATATAATAAGCGCTCTTGCTTTACTAGGTAGGTTTCGATTAATCGAATATCGCGCAGCGCCGGAATTTGCTGTTCCATTAAGGTCGATGAGGTGCGCTTAATGGTTTCTGCCTGATAATAAACCATCGCAGACAGTACACAGCCTACCAGCACAATACCGATATAAAACTGCTTAGCTTTACTGGCAAATTTATTAGTGAATATTTTCATATAAACGCTTGCTCTGACCCTAAAATATTAACAACACATTTTAAAACGTAATTATATACAATTAATAAAAGCACTATTGTTTATATTTGGTTATAAAAAAGGGTATACAAACGTTAATCAGGCGGGCATAAAAAAGAAAGAGCCCGGCGAGGATGCCGGCCTTAATGATACCAATCCGCAATAATACTTAATCATTTTCAGGGGCTAAACGTGTCGCTATCTACGTTAAAAAATTCTCATTTAGAGCAACCAAATAGCGAATTTTTTGCCTTGCTATCAACACGCTTTTCCATCCTCAAAATAGATCACTTAATTATGCGGATTGGTATAATTTATTGTACAGAAATAACAACTTTACCCATAGCTTGGCCACTTGCTAAGCGGTCATGCGCTTTAGCTGCTTCTTCTAAGCTAAAGTCTTGCTCATCAAGTACTGGGCGCATACCACCTGCTTCAACAATTTGTGCCAGTTTAGTAAGTTTGTCGCCGTGGTCTTGACGGTTAAAGTCGTGGATCATTGGAATAAGCATAAAGATTACGTTTAACGATAAGCCTTTAAAGTGTACTGGGCTTAAATCTACTTCTAATAAAGAAAGCGTTGTAGATACCTGTGCATTTAGCTTTGCTGCAGCAAATGAGTTAGTCAGGTTACCACCACCCACAGTGTCAAATACCATGTCAAAACCAACGTTGCTTGTGTGTTTTTCAACGTACTGCTCTACGGTTTCGTCTTTAAAGTTTATGCCTGTAGCGCCAAAGCTTTCTATGAGTGCTAGTTGCTCTGCGTTACCGCCAGTTGAGTAAACATCAGCGCCAAAATGCTTAGCTAGTTGTACTGCTAAATGGCCTACACCACCTGCGCCGCCGTGTACTAATACTTTTTGGCCTGCACTTACACTTGCACGTGTTAAGCCTTCAAGTGCTGTAATACCTACAAGTGGGATAGCGGCTGCTTCTTTCATGCTTAGGTTTTTAGGTTTGTGAGCGATTAAGCGCTTATCAGCAAGAATAAACTCAGCAAGTGCACCTGGTAAATCGCCTAGGCCACCAGCACAACCATATACTTCATCACCTACTGCAAAGTCTGTTACGCCTTCGCCAACAGCTTCAACAGTGCCTGCAAAGTCCATCCCTAAAATGCCCGGTAGTTTTGGAGCAAAGGGTAAGTCAGCACCCATTTGACGAATCATCATATCAATTGTATTTACGCTTGTTGCGGCAATACGAACTAACACATTACCTGCTGTTACTTGTGGTTTTGCAACCTCAGCTGCTACAAACTCTTCAGTGCCACCAAAATTATTAATTGTCATTGCTTTCATGGGTATTGCCTCTGTTATCTGTTGATAAGTAATTGTGTAATGAAGCTTCATTGTAGACACACCCTTTACAAATGATAATAAGGCTAAACATACAATCAGTTTCAAAATAATATTTATAATAGAGTTTAAAAATCCTCCATCACTGTTTAAAAGTAGGCATTAAACAAAATGCTACCCAGTCGCTGCGCTATATCAATTTAAGCTAGCTATGGTTGATTTATTATTGTCCAAGCCCCAGAGTAATATATGAAAAGGTAGTAATTCACTTAAGTAACTCATTTATCCTACTAAGGAGCGAATATGTTAGGCGAAGACCACTCACTTACCAATGACTTTCCACAGTACCTAAATACCATTGCAGAGCTAAATAAAAGCGACACAGAATTTGCTAAAAAGGCAGATAAATACGACAAGCTAGATAAAGAGATTCGTGTTTTAGAGCTTAAAGATGCGCCCATTAGCGATGAGCAAATGAATCAACTAAAACATGAGCGTTCAGAATTAAAAGATTGGTTGTACGAGCGTTTACAACAAGAGTAATGTTGCACGCAAAAAAAAGAGTTCACCGTTAGGTGAACTCTTTGACGATCAACAAAGGGTAAAACATTTAAAACACATATCGGCTTTATAAAAAACAACTAGGTTTTATAAGGCATGAGTAAAATCTTTTCGCGTTAATTTGCTACTAGCTATCAACATTTAGCTGAGCAAGCAGGCTATCTAACGTATCAACTAACTGCTGATTTTTAGTAGGGTTGAGCGCATCTGGATGTGGCGGTGCAAAGCGCTCTGCATCGTTATCGAAATAAAGGCCAGTGGCATCTTTAAATTCGTCACTTAATGCGGCGCGGCAAAAAATATCAGCGCCTAGTTTTAAGTCGCCACCAGCAAGCCCGTAGGCATCTTTTACCATTTTACTACCTAGTAACGACTTAGGGTTTACCGCAACAACTAATGGCCCGCTGCCTTTAAGTGCTAAACCTAAATGACGCGACCACATAGTAATAGCCAATTTGCTTTGCGCGTAGGCTGCGCTATCTGATAGCGGCTTTTTGCCCACTAACGAGTCAAAGTTAACGCTGGTTTGTGCAGCCGATGACACGTTAACCACACGTGATTGCGTGTTCATTACAGGCAGTAACGCTTTAGTAAGTAAATAAGGCGCTAACATATTAACTGCAAAACGTGCATCTAGCCCATTTACAGTAGTAATATTTGCCAATTTATAAACACCGGCGTTATTAATAACTACATCAAGTATTTTATTCGCGTTTTGTAAGTCGGCTAACACTGACTGAGCCAAGGTGTTTACTTGCGCCATATCGCTTAAATCGGCAATGTAGGTGGCTGTGCTTGCTTGCGGGTAATCAGCGTTTAAGCTTGCTTGTACGATATTTAACTTGTCTTGGTTGCGCCCGTGTAATAATACAGTATGCCCTTGCGCTAACAACATTTTAGCGGTCTCTAGGCCAATACCGTCGGTGGCACCAGTTAATAAAATTGTTTTTTTCATGTTGAACGTTCCTTTTTATATTAAGACTTTGGCCATTGCATTAACGACAAATTACACACGCATTAGCTCACTGCTATTTACTAATAGTACCACCACTTTTAGCGACTAATAATTAGTGGCTCAGTAGAATCAGTTTATAGAATTAATTGATAAACCTATGCGCCCTTATTAAGTAGGTATAGCTATTGTGCCTTTGCTTGGGTGAATTTTAAGCGTTTATTTGAAATAACGGGCAATCATAACTATTGTTTTTAAATTACCTTAATAGTAGTATTTATCATATAAATACACTTTTCGAGAAAACATATGAAAGTTTTAGTTACAGGCGGTATGGGTTATATAGGTAGCCACACATGTATTGCCCTCCATGAGGCAGGCATTACCCCAGTTATTTACGACAACTTATCTAACGCAAGCCCCCGTGTGCTTGATCAACTCGAAAAAATTACCGGTACCCGTTTTGAGTTTATTTTAGGTGACATTCAAGACGAGCAGCAGTTTAAACTTGCCCTTAAACACAGCCAAGCTGAGGCTGTATTTCACTTTGCAGCACTTAAAGCGGTAGGTGAATCAACCGAGCAACCATTGCGTTATTACCAAAACAATGTGTCGGGCACATTAAGCATGCTACAAAACATGCAAGAGGTAGGCGTTAACCATATTATATTTAGCTCATCGGCCACTGTGTACGGCGAGCCAGACTACCTACCTATTGATGAAAAACACCCTATACGCGCTACTAACCCTTACGGTTGGAGCAAAGTTATGGTTGAACAAGCCATGCAAGACGTATGTAATGCCAACAGCCAATTTATGGGCATTGCTCTTCGCTACTTTAACCCTGTTGGTGCGCACCCAAGCGGCTTATTAGGCGAAAGCCCAAATGGTATCCCAAATAACTTAATGCCATTTATTGCTCAAACTGCAGTAGGTAAACGCGAAGTGGTTAATATTTTTGGTGACGACTACGACACCAAAGATGGCACCGGCGTGCGCGACTATATTCACGTTTTAGATTTAGCTAAGGGCCATGTAGCGGCCTTTATGCAACATAAAACAGATACCGCCTTTCATGCTTACAACCTAGGCACAGGCCAAGGTTATTCAGTGCTTGATATGATCAAAGCATTTAGCGCATCAGCCAATAAAGATATTCCTTATAAAAGTGCACCGCGCCGAGCAGGCGATATTGCCTGTAATTACGCCGATGCCACAAAAGCGCAAACCACCCTTAACTGGCACGCAGAACTAACATTGAGCGACATGACTAACGACACATGGCGCTGGCAAACTAATTACCCAAGTGGGTTGGAGAGTTAACATGGCTTTATTAGAAAGTACTCACAGACGTAAAAACCCGCTAACGGGACGCTGGGTATTAGTATCACCGCATCGTAATAACCGCCCGTGGTTAGGCGCTACAGAAGCAGTAAACGAAAGCGTACTACCAAAACACGATGAAAGCTGCCCACTTTGCCCAAGCAACACCCGTGCAAATGGCGACAGCAACCCAGATTACAAATACACCCATGTATTTAGAAATGACTTTGGCGCACTTACCCCTAATGAGAGCGAGCAATCGCAAAGCTTAGACTCAGACAGCGATTTATTTATTGCTGATGAAGCAAGCGGCGAATGCCGTGTAATTTGTTTTTCTCCAGAGCATAACAAAACACTGCCAGAGCTTGAGCACGATGCCCTACACGAAGTAGTAAAAACCTGGAAAGACAACTACACAGAACTTGCACAACACTATGAATGTGTTCAGGTGTTTGAAAATAAAGGCGAGATCATGGGTTGCTCGCAACCTCATCCACATGGCCAAGTATGGGCGCATTCGCACTTATCAACCGAAATAGAAGCCGAAGACACCCAGCAGCTTGCTTATTATAAAAAGCATGGCAGTGCGATGCTTGCCGATTATGTGCAAAAAGAGCAAACAGATAAAACCCGCGTCGTATTTGAAAACGAGCACTGGCTTGTGGTGGTGCCATTTTGGGCAGCATGGCCGTTTGAAACACTGCTTGTAACTAAAGATAACATTCAAAACTTTAGCCAGCTAAACGATGCGCAAACAGACGCCTTAGCACAAGCGCTTAAAGTATTAACCACTAAATACGACAACGTATTTAATTGTAGCTTCCCGTATTCTATGGGATGGCACAATGCACCGGCTAATCGTGGCTCAGATGAGCAACATTGGCGCTTACATGCCCATTTTTACCCGCCGCTACTTCGCTCTGCCACCGTTAAAAAACACATGGTTGGCTACGAAATGTTAGGCGAAAGCCAGCGCGATTTAAGCGCAGAAACAGCTGCCTCTATTTTACAAGCAGCCAGTACCACACACTACAAAAAAACAGCAGGACACACAGATGACGCTTAACGATTTTCAACAACACTTTTTATCACTGTACGGTGCGCCTGCTCAAGGTATTGCTGCAGCACCTGGGCGTGTAAACCTAATTGGCGAATTTACCGATTACAACGACGGCTTTGTATTCCCGTGCTCGTTAGAGTTTCGTACTCAAGTTATGTTTAAAGAGCGCGACGACAACATCATTACTGTGCATTCGTTAAATTACCCAGGCGAAAAAGACAGCTTTAGTGTTGATGAAGACATTAGCGAAGGACAATCGCAATGGGGTAACTATATCCGTGCCGTGTCATTTGTACTAAAGCGCGCGGGCCATACTTTACGCGGCGCCGATTTACTTATTGACAGTAACTTACCGCAAGGCAGTGGTTTATCGTCATCGGCGGCATTAGAAGTGGCCATTGGTGGTATGTTTAACCATATTGCACAGCTTGGTTTAAGCGAAGAAAAAATTGCCTTACTAGGCCAAGAAGCCGAAAACGACTTTATGCATTGCCAATCGGGCATTATGGATCAGCTTATTTCGGCAAAAGGCGAAAACGGCCATGCGCTTTTAATTGACTGTGAAAACCTAGCAACTGAATCAGTAAAAGTACCCGATGATTTAAACATTGTTATTGTTAACTCTAACTACCCACGTAAATTGGTAGATAGCGAGTACAACCAACGTCGTGTTGACTGTGAGCAAGCAGCTGCAAAAATGAATGTAGCCACGCTTCGTAAAGCCACCATGGACACGCTTGAAGCAACCAAAGATGCACTAAGCGAAAACGAATACAAACGTGCACACCATGTAATTAGCGAAAACGAGCGTGTAATTGCAGCAACTAAAGCGCTGCAAAATAACGACATTGATACGCTGCGCGAGCTAATGGCGGCATCGCACCAATCGCTTAAACATTACTTTGAAGTAACCGTGCCAGCAACCGACGGCCTAGTAGAAATTTGTAAAGAAGCGATGGGCGAACGCGGTGCAGTACGTATGACCGGCGGCGGTTTTGGCGGTGCGATTGTGTGTTTATGCCGTGATGCAGAAGTACCACTTATCAAAGCAGCGGTTGAGCAGCACTACTTTGAGCGTTTTAATTTAAATGCCGACATTTACGTATGTTCAGCAGGTTCAGGATTACAAATTACGTCTTTTTAAACATCATTAAGGAATAAGCATGGCAAAGGTTAATTGGGGTATTATTGGGTGTGGCAATATTGCTCACACCTTTGCTAAAAGCATTGCGCATTGCGCTAATGCACAGCTTATTGGCGCTGCATCGACCAGCGAGCAACGCGCAAAAGAATTTGCCACACACTATTCAGTTAAAGGCTATGAGAGCTACCAGGCCCTTATGCAATGCCCACACATTGACGCCATATATATTGCTAATACCCACGAGCAACACTTTAAAACTATTGCGCAATGCTTAGTGCACGATAAGCATGTACTCAGCGAAAAGCCCATAACTGTTAATGCACAGCAACTCACAACCCTTAGCCAGTTAGCCGAGCAACAAAACTGCTTTTTAATGGAAGGTGTATGGATGCGCTTTTTACCTGCCATAGTAAAACTGCAGCAGTTATTAAGCGAGGGCGTAATAGGCAAAGTACACAGTGTTAATGCCAACTTTAGCCTAGCGGGCAACTTTGCTGACTCACACCGTTTAATGAACCCAGCGACCGCAGGTGGCGCATTACTTGATTTAGGTATTTACCCTATATCAATTGCCGATGTGGTATTTAATAAAGCCCCTGAACAAATTAAATCATTAGTACACAAAAGCACGACCGGCGTAGATGAGCGCAGTGTAACCCTTATAAATTACGGCCAAGGGCAATTTGCGCAGCTTAGTAGCGCGTTACAACAAAATGGCCCTACCGAAGCCTGTATTTTAGGGGAGCACGGGTATATTCGCATTGCTGAATTTGTTGGTGCACAATCGCTAGAGCTTCATTTAAACGCACAACAAGTACAGCAGTTTGACTTTAGTTTTAATGACGATGAAAACTTTAAATTTGAAATTGCCCACGTTAGCAAATGTATTTTACAACAACAAACACAAAGCAATGTATTACCGCTCAGCACAAGCCAGCGGGTAATGCACATAATGGATACGCTTCGGGCGCAGTGGCAGCTTAAATACAGCGATAGCGTTGAAGCCCATGAGCTAGATTAATAATAAAAAATACACACAACAAGGATACACAATGACAACCACACACACGTTAAAGGCGTTTTCAAAAGCCTTGCTGCTAGCAACGGGCTGCTTAACAGCAAGTACTGTTTTTGCAGATCAAAAAACGCCAGAGCAACTCTACCCACCTTTAACCAGCGAAGTACTTCCTGAGCTTGCTGCTAAAGGTAGTTACAACGTTGGCGTACAAACGCTTGATTTAATAAATCCCGCGCAGTTTGACCCTGCAACCCAAGGGGAAAAAGATCGCCCTTTAAAAGTAGAAGTGTGGTACCCAGCAGCAAACAGTGCAAACGCACCCTTAACCAGCTACAGCAACATAACCCGTACAGGTAAAGCGTTTACCTTACAAGCCGATGCCATGCGCGATGTAGCCATTAATAACAAAGAGCACTACCCTGTTATTGTGCTCTCACATGGTTATACCGGCTATCGTACAATTATGTATTACTTGGGCGAACATTTAGCATCGCACGGGTACATTGTGGCAGCCATAGATCATACCGACTCAACCAATGCAGATGTTGATTTTAAAAATGCGCCGTTTTCGGGCTTTTTTAGTACCCTTATAAACCGCTCACGCGATCAACAATTTGTACTTAACTACTTTAACGAGCAAAACAACTTTGCCAGCAAGCAAGTAGATAACAAAAGCGCAGGCGTAATTGGTTACTCTATGGGTGGTTTTGGCGCGGTTAATACAATTGGTGGCTGTTATGACTTTAACGAGCAAACGACTGCAATGTTTACCGGTATAAAAGATTCGGCGCAAATTAAACAAGTGCAGCAATTACTCAATAGCTGTGCAGGTGGGCAATATAAAAATCCACAAGTAGATACACGCATAAAAGCCATGGTGGCCTTTGCGCCTTGGGGCGGGCAACATAACTTATTTAATGCCAGTGCTATGCAAAACATTAAAGTGCCTTCGCTTTATGTAGCGGGTAGCTTAGATGATATATCCGGTTATGAAGGCATTAAAAACCTATATAACCAAACGGGCAGCACCGACAAGTACCTGCTTACTTACAAAAGTGCGCGCCATAATATTGCGCCGCACCCTGCACCTGCTATTGCACAAAGTAGCAGCGAATTAGATATAGGCCATTACTACGAGCCATCGTGGTCAATGCGCACCTTAAACGAGACCAACAAACACTTTGTACTTGCTATGATGGACTGCCACGTAAAAGGCATTACCAGCCAATGTGAATACCTAGACTTACCACAAAATGGCGACCAAGCTGTGGTTAATGGTAAGCCACTGCCAGCATGGCATGGGTTTGATAATCGTTTTTCTACTGGTATGGATTGGCAACAAGCTAAACCGCGCACCAAGTAACACAAACTTTGGCGGCTATTTTTATATTTAGCCGCATACGCACTTAAAATAATGCTGCTATAAAACACCTGTTATTTAAAAGAGTTAGCAAACAAAAACAGCGTGCTTATTTTTTAAACGGCTATTTTAAGAAAAAATCATTGCCATTAATGTAAGTTAAAGGCAATCTAGTCATATATAAGATAAGATAAATAACACAAATATCATGTCAAAATACATACTCTCAATTGATCAAGGAACCACAAGCTCTCGGGCCATCTTGTTTACAAAAGATGCAGACGTTTTTGGCTCAGCACAACAAGAATTTTCGCAGCATTTTCCACAAAATGGTTGGGTAGAACACGACCCTAACGATATTTGGCAAACCGTGCTAAGTACCAGCCGCGAAGTATTAGCAGATAAAAACGTTAAGCCTGAAGAAATTATTGCCATTGGTATCACCAACCAACGTGAAACCACTTTAGTGTGGAACAAAAAAACCGGCAAACCTATTTATAACGCCATTGTGTGGCAAGACCGCCGTACCAGCGATTACTGCGAAAGCCTAAGCACTGACGAGCTTTGCCAAACCATAAGCGATAAAACCGGCTTACTGCTAGACCCGTATTTTTCGGCCACTAAAGTACGCTGGATTTTAGACAACGTTGAAGGCGCACGCGAACAAGCCCTTGCAGGTGAACTGGCGTTTGGTACCGTTGATACCTACTTACTATGGCAGTTAACCGGTGGTAAAGAGCACCGCACCGACGCCACCAATGCATCACGCACTATGTTATTTAATATTCATACTCAGCAATGGGATCAAGAACTACTCGATTTATTCGAAATTCCTGAATCTATGCTGCCCCAAGTGATGGACTCAGCCGACGAATTTGGCTCAACCAGCGATGAGATTTTTGGCGCACCAATACGCGTATGTGGTATTGCCGGCGATCAGCAAGCAGCCCTTGTAGGACATGCATGTTTTGAGCAAGGTATGGCAAAAAGTACTTACGGTACGGGCTGTTTTTTAATGCTGAATACCGGCGAAAAAGCACTTACCTCTGAAAACCGCTTACTAACCACGGTGGCTTACAGGCTAAATGGCAAACCAACATATGCCATTGAAGGCAGCATTTTTATGGCAGGCGCCACGATGCAGTGGATTGTTGAAGGCTTAAAACTATTAAGCCATGCCGGAGAGAGCGAATCGTTAGTAAAAGATGTACCGCTTGATCATGGGGTATTTTTAGTGCCTTCCTTTACAGGTTTAGGCGCGCCCTACTGGGACCCAAATGCACGTGGCGCTATTTTAGGTTTAACCCGCGACTCTGGCATTAGCACCATAGTTGCTGCTGCACTGCAATCGGTTGGGTATCAAACCAAAGACTTACAAAAAGCAATGGAGCGTGATGGCTTACGCCCAAGCGTGTTACGGGTAGATGGCGGTATGGTTAAAAATAACTGGGTACTGACCTTTTTATCAAACATTTTAGGCGCAACGGTAGAGCGCCCAACAGTGACCGAAACCACCTCTTTAGGCGTAGCATACTTAGCAGGCTTACAAACCGGTGTGTATGAGTCAACTGAGCAATTAGCAAAAATGTGGACCTGCGACCGTCGCTTTGAGCCAACAATGAGCGCTGACGAACGTAACGATTTATACGCAAAGTGGCAGCACTGTGTAGCGCAAGTTTGTCTCTCTAGTGATGATAGCAAACAAACGTAATACGCCCAGCCGCTAATTAAAATTAGCGGCTTACAAAACACCGACAACAGCGCTTAAATGGCGCGTTGTACGCTGTATGTTTTAAAAAGATCAGGATTAAAAATTAACAAGCAAAAAGCGCGGTTATCTATTGTCAAATAAGAGCCGCAGCTTTATGATGTTATATGTCTTATTTATATTACAAATAAAAAGGTTAGCTCGGTGGAATTAGCAGATAACGAATACGACCTACTCGTCGTCGGTGGCGGTGTAAATGGCACTGGAATAGCAGCTGATGCAGCAGGCAGAGGATTAAAAGTTCTATTGTGTGAACAATCAGACCTTGCCAGTGCAACGTCTTCAAATAGTTCTAAGCTGATCCACGGCGGTTTACGCTACCTTGAACATTACGAATTTAGATTAGTAAAAGAAGCCTTGGCTGAGCGCGAAGTGCTGCTTAAAAATGCCCCGCATATTATGTGGCCGCTTACCTTTAGGCTACCGCACCAATCCCACCTACGCCCTGCATGGATGATTCGTATTGGCTTATTTATGTACGACAACCTAGCTAAGCGCGAAACACTTGCTGGCTCGCGTGGCATTAAGTTTGGTGAAAACAGCGTATTAGAACCTTCAATTACCAAAGGGTTTGAATACTCAGATGGCTGGGTTGATGATTCACGTTTGGTAATTTTAAACGCCTTAGCAGCCCAAAACAAAGGCGCAACCATTGCTACGCAAACCAAGTGTGTAAGTGCAAAACGCATCGATAACCAATGGCAAGTAACGCTTGAGCAACAACAAACTAAGGCGCAACAGACTATTAAAGCCAAAGGTATTGTTAATGCAGCAGGCCCCTGGGTTGCAAAATTATTTGACGAAGCACTGATAGAAAAATCGCCACAAAATATTCGCCTTGTTAAAGGCAGCCATATTGTGGTGCCACGTATTCACGATGAAAAACAAGCCTACATTTTACAAAATAAAGATCAGCGCATTGTGTTTGTTATACCGTTTGAAGATGACTACTCGCTAGTAGGCACCACCGATGTTGAACACAAAGGCGCAGCGCAAGATGTAAAAATTAGTGATGAAGAAATCGATTACTTAATCGATATTACTAACAGCTACTTTAAAAACCACATTAAACGCGAAGACATAGTACATACCTTTTCGGGTGTGCGCCCACTGCTTGATGACGAATCAGTGAATGCACAAAAAGTAACGCGTGACTACAAGTTAGAACTTTCAAGTGAAGGCAAACACACACCACTGTTAAGTGTGTTTGGTGGCAAAATTACCACTTACCGTAAACTTGCCGAAGCTGCAGTGAATAAGCTTGAAGAATTTTACCCGCAAATGAGTGAAGCGTGGACCAAACACAGCGCCTTACCTGGTGGCGATTTTAGCTCGGTAGAAGCGCTGACCAATGAGCTTAAAGCGACTTATAGTTGGTTACCAGAAATCACTCTTAAACGCTTTGTACGTACCTACGGGACTCGTGCAAAACTAATTTTAGGCAGTGCAACCCAGCTCAGTGATTTAGGCCAAGACTTTGGTCATGGCTTATTTGCAGCAGAAGTCGATTACTTACTAAATGAAGAATGGGCGGGTAACGCTTACAATATTTTATGGCGCAGAAGTAAACTAGGGCTGCGCTTTAATGAAGCACAAGTGGCAACGCTTAATCATTATATTACGCAAAGCCAAGCGGCTAAAACAGCTTAACAGCAGCTTTAACCCTTACTTAATTTAAGAACTAGCCCCCAATAATTGCACAATCAATATTGGGGGCTTTTTATATTTGCTTGGCTTTATTACTATTAAATAAGTAGTTAAAACCACTTAACGTAGCCTCTTTTACGTCAAACTCTAAACATTGCACACCAATGCAATTTAACGCATGGGTAAAGCAGGTATTTAGTTGCTCTGTGCCAATAACCACTACTTTAGAATTATTCACCAATTGCCATTCACTGGCATGGCGTGCAGCGCGTACATCACTACCAATAAGCACGCCCGACAAGTATGCCTTGGCTTGCACTGGTGTTAACTCTTTTGAAAGCTGGCGCGTACGGACACTAAAAATACCGTGCGCCAAATTACCGCTGTCACTGCCTAACGTGAGTTCACAGCCTTGCTCAAATGCATGCCAATCAAACTCCCCCGCTTCACAGTCGTTAGGAATAAGTACACTTTGATGACATAGCAAGTCGTATAATTCGCCGGTCATTGCGGTTTTAAAACAGATGATTTGGCCATCTTTTAACAGCACCCATTTAGTATGGGTACCGGGTAAACAAATGAGTACGTTGCCGTGCTGATAGGCCGGGTTTTGTTTTAAAAAACCTAATATTTGCAGCTCTTCGCCGCGCATTACATCAAATAAATTGTTTTGTAATGTGCATTTTGTACCAGGTAAAGCACTGACTTTGTTACCTGCACAATCAAAATTAATTGCGCCACTAAGTAGGCTTTCGGGGTTTATGGGGCACGCTAAATAAGGGGTTTCTTTCCAGCCAATACTTGAGGTGATTTGCCCTGCCATATAAATAGGTAAAACGCCGTATTCGCTGGTCCATGGTGCAACGACACCAATTAAAGTATGTTCAAAGTTTTGTTTATCTCTAATCACACCTGGGCCATCGCGCTGAGCAATTAAAGTTAACTGCCCTGTGGTATTTACGCTGCATAAATAGGCGCGTAAATGACTCGTGCCCCAATCTACGGCTATAAAAAGGTTTAAGTGCTGCAACTTAGAGCCTCCCACCGTCAATTTTAATACCTTGACCGGTGATCATACTGCTTTCGTCGGCAGCTAAAAAAAGTGCCAAATTAGCTACATCTTCAGGGGTTACTAACTTTTTAAGTGCCATGGCTTCCATCCACTTCACTTGCTCTTGCTCGGTAAACCAACTGGCTAATTGGCGGTCGGTGGCAACCCAACCCGGTAAAATAGCATTCACCCGAATACCAAATTCACCATAATCGCGTGCCAGTGCTTTAGTCATGCCGATTAAACCGGCCTTTGCCGTTACATAACCCGCCATTTGTGGCTGCCCCATGATGGCATTGATAGAGCTAAAATTAATAATGCTCCCCGCGCCTTCGCCCTTCATAAAAGACATAGCGACTTGCGAGGCAAAAAACGCCGGATTTAAGTTAATTTGTAGGCATTGATCCCAATCTTGTACTGTAACGTCTTCACTGGCTTGGCGGCGGTCATTGGCTACATTGTTTACCAGTACATTAATAGCGCCTAGTTCAGCACATGCATCTACCAAAGATTGCTGTAAAGCATTTGAGTCGGTTACATCAACCTGCCTAAACCATAATTTAGCATTAGGCAGTGAGGCTATAAGAGATTGGGCAGCCTCGTTATTAATATCTATAAAGGCAATTTTGGCAGCTTGAGCGGCGAACGCCTTTACCATTGCACGGCCAATGCCTGAAGCGCCCCCGGTAATAAAAACAACTTTGCCAGAAATACTGGGGTAGTGAGCGTGATTATTCAAATGCGTTTCTCCATAATACAGACTGCCCCTCTTAATATTTATAATTATTTGCTAAAGAGGATTACTGTTACAGCTGTGTTAAAATACTTGCCTTTAACAAAGTTTATAACATATCCTTTCGTACATTAATATGATATATGATATATAATAAAGCAATAACTCATTCGGATAACGCTCAATGAAAAGCCAACCTCGTCAAAATTTAACACAACAATTAACCCATGATTTAGGCTTTGCAATTGTGCGTGGCGTTTACCCTGTTAACGAAGGCCTGCCCTCAGAAGCTGACCTATGCGTAAAATACGATGTGAGCCGCAGTGCAACACGCGAAGCTGTAAAAATGCTCTCTGCTAAGGGCTTAATATCTTCTCGCCCTAAGCAAGGGATCCGCGTACTGCCAGAAAGCAGCTGGAATATGTTTGACACAGATGTACTGCGCTGGATTTTAAGCAGTAAACCGTCGCTTTCTTTATTAAAAGAGTTTACGCAAGTACGTGTCGCACTTGAGCCACAAGCCGCTGCCCTAGCAGCTGAAAATGCCAGCGCCGAACAACTTGCTGAAATAGACAACGCACTTGCCCGCATGGCCGATGCAGACCAAGGCTTAGACGATCCGCTTGAGGCCGATATTGCCTTTCATACCAGTATTTTAGTAGCTAGTAATAACCGCTTTTTTGTACAGCTCACTGAATTTATTAGCACCGCGCTGCGCGTAAGTATTCGTTACACCAACCACATTAAAGGTGTGCCAGGGGCCGACGTTGCAAAGCATGCTGATATTTTAGATACGATTAAATCGCGCAATCCAGAGCGCGCTAAAAAAGCAGTAGAAACCATTTTAGAAGAAGCGCTTGAGCTGATTGAGTCTAAACTCGACTAATAGCTTAAAAAACATTATTAAAAAAGGGAGCTAATTAGCTCCCTTTTTACTGCTTGCTATATTTTAAGCTTTGTTAAGCTCAAAAATAAGCGATGTTTGCGGGAATGAAATTGGCATTTGTAGGCCAAATTCCATCAACGCCTCACCCGTAAAAGTTTGCCCGTTAACAGCGGCAATAGACGAAGGTCGGTATTCTTCAAATTTAACAGGCCACACTAAATTAAGTGTGTACTGCGTATCTGCATCTAAACCAACAAAACGAAGCTTATTAGGCGCAGTGCGCGGTGTTTCGCGTACACTGTTATACGCAAATAACGCTTTTGATTTTTGCTCGTCGATTAAACCAAAGTTAATTGATAAATCGTCGCTATCGAGGCGATACAAATCGGCAGCATGAATAAATTCACGGTGCTCTTTGTGCAGCGCAATAGCCGCTTTAAGCGCATTGTATTCGTGATCGGTCAGCTCGCGTGGGTCCATTTCAATACCCATGTGACCAAACATAGATACCGCAGCACGCATTTCAATACTGACATTACGACCTGTGATATGACAATCACGAGGGCCTACGTGTGCACCCATAACCGACGATGGGAAGAAGAACGAACAACCACGTTGAATTTCAAGACGGTCAAGTGCATCGTTAGAATCTGACGTCCATACACGGTCTGTGTGTGCAAGCACACCATAATCTACACGGGCACCACCTGACGAACAGCTTTCTATTTCAAGGCCAGGATGCGCCGCTTTAATACGGTCGATTAAGCGATACAGTGCCAGTGTTTGCTGATGCACCGCAGGCTTGCCTGAGAAGTTACCCGCGTGGTTTATATCGCGGTTCATATCCCATTTAATGTACTTAATTGTTGGGTATTCAACTAAAATGTCATCAATCGCTTTGTATAGGTATTCAACAACCTCAGTGCGCGTTAAATCAAGCACTAGCTGGTTTCTAAAGCTAAGTTGCTCGTTATTTTCTGAGCCTAATACCCAATCAGGATGAGCGCGGTATAAGTCACTATCTGGGTTTACCATTTCAGGTTCAAACCAAATACCAAACTCCATGCCTAAGCTGTTTACATGGTCAATCACTGGCGATAGGCCGTCTGGGTAAATTTCGTAATCTACGGTCCAATCACCTAGGCCAGCATAATCACCACGGCGACCTTTAAACCAACCGTCGTCCAGTACAAAACGCTCAATACCTAATGGCGCTACTTTATCGGCTAGCTGCTTTAGCGTGTCTACATCGTGATCGAAGTAAATACCTTCCCACGTGTTGTAATGTACTGGGCGTGTTTTTTCGCGCTGCGCCTGGCTAAGTAAGTTAGCTTTAACAAAACGATGAAAATTACGCGACAGTGCACTAAAGCCATCGCTCGAAAACGAGCCATAAATACTTGGGCTTTGATACGTTTGGCCTTTAGCAAGGGTTAGCTCGCCCGGTAATAATAACTCACCCATTTGCACATAGCGGCGCCCTTCTGGTAGTAGCTCAGCGCGTAGCTTGTTGTTACCGCTCCAGCCTAAATGAAAGCCATAACACTCACCTTGTTGCTCGCCTGCGCCTTCGCTATGAACTAATAAACCAGGGAATACGTCGTGCGATGTTTTACCTTTGCGGTTTTCGCGAACAAAGCTGCCTAATACTAAATCAACCGATTGGCGTTGAAATTCGTTAGACCAACGTCCTTCAAAGCTCACTAGCTTGTTCATGCTATCGGGTAGTTGGAACGTAGGTGCGGCGCAAAAGTTAACGCTTAGTGGTGCATCACTTAAATTAGTTAATACGGTATGCGCACTTAGCACATCGGTGTTGCTATCAAGTGTGATGCTGTGCACTACTTCAATACCACGCAGCTCATCAACACTTACAAACTCTAAACTAGAAGGGGTTGGCTGACGAACATCTTGAAGAGCAGGCCCAACTGACCAAGCTATGGTGTCGTTTGACAGCTCTAGCCCTGGCGCGCCTGTAAAGCCTTCACCTAATAGCGGAGAAAGAGAAATAGGTGCTTCTTCAACCACGGCACATTTTACTTCCTGACGAGTCGCAAGCTGAGTTAGCATTGTTTCAGTTGTTTGCTCAGATAGGCGCTTACCAAAATAAAGTAACGCTGGGGTTTTGCTCTGGCAGTCGAAAATAACGGTGCTGTTTGCGCTGTCTAATCGAAAGAATGGTTTAATATCAGCCATGATTCTCCTGTCCTCTTTAATGAAGATGAGTTTAATACGCGAGTACATTATATGCGTGCTTACTCGCCGCTTACTGCATCAAATTGCAGTCAGTGATTTTAGAATAATAGTATATATCATACAAATTACTTTTAGATAGTGTTTACGGTGTAATTTAGCCAATATTATTACTGGCTATACCAGTAATTAACTTAAACAGCGGTTAAAAAATTTAATACCACCTTGAGCAATATTATATTTAGTGCGCTTTTAGCCTGGGGTAGTCTGTAAAACCCCAGCAGGTAGTCACACGTTTAGCCCCGCAAAATGATTAAGTATTATTGCCCATAGGTGTTATCTACAGTGTCGATTAATTGAATAAATAAAAATCGGCCTAAGTTACCTTAGGCCGATTTAGTAATGTGTTAACTGGCTAATAAAAAGTGACTTAACTTTTTATTGCTGGTTATTTTGGTGCGTGCACTGGTGGCGTATCTTCAATAGCAGGTGTTTTACCTGCCCACTGTGCATTTAAACCAAATACCACTTTATTAACGATTAACGCAAAGGCTACACATACAATCAGTGTAATTGGCATTAAGTGAATATAGTGTAGTTCAGTATGTAGTGGCGAATTTTCAAACGTCAGCATGCCATACATAACCACGCCTAAAATTACCGCGGCAATACCTGCACGCGCATCCACATTTTTAAACAATAAGCCCACTACAAAAATTGAGAATATAGGCATACTTAATAAGCCGTTTAACTGTTGTAGTAAGTTAATAATGCTGTCGGCTTGCTGATAAATTGGCACAAGCACAAGCGTTAAACTAGTAAGTAACAACGTAACGTAGCCACTTAGCTTTACTACACTTGGCTCTTTATTAAAGTAAGCCTCGTGAATATCACACACGTAAAGTGCCGTAGCCGAGTTTAATAAGCTGTTATAAGTAGAAAGCACTGCCGCCGCCATTGCTGCGGCAAACACGCCCGTTAACCATGCAGGCATTACATCACCTACAATTCGGCCATAAGCTGCATCGCCAATGTCGCCATACAGTTTGTACGAAATAATACCCGGTAGTACAACAATCGCCGGTACAATTAAAAAGCGAATACCCGCTGCTGCAAATATCCCTTTTTGCGCTTCTTTAACGTTTGGCGCAGCCATTGCTCTCTGGGTAATGGTTTGGTTAGTACCCCAGTAATACATTTGAATAAAGATCATACCGGTTAAAAGCGTAGGCCAAGGGATTGGCGAGTCAGCATCACCAATTAATGTTAAGCGCTCTTGTGGAATGCCGCTAAAGTCGTAATCAATCGCGTTAAGCGCTAAAAATACGACCAGTATTGCCATACCTAACACTAATAAACCATTGTAGGTATCGGATACCGCAACCGCTCGTAAGCCACCAAAAAATGCATAAATAGCGCCTACTAAAGCGAATGCGGTCGCTATGTACATTAGCGGAATATCAACCTTAAACATGGTCTGCATAAATAGCGCACCAGAATAAATAACCGCAGGCATGTAAATTAGCGCATTACCTAAAAAGAATAAGCCACCAATAACAGCGCGAATGTGCTTGTTGTTGTAGCGTTTTTCTAACAGCTCTGTGGTGGTTGTACAGTTGTACTTGTAATAAACAGGAATAAATACTTTGGCTAAAATAATAAGCCCTAAAATAGCCGCCAATTCCCACCACACGAGCAAGGCCATTTGATTGCCATTCATGCCCACCAGCTGGTCGGTACTTAAATTTGTGAGCGTAATTGAGCCTGCTACAAACATCCAAGTAAGGCCACCGCCCGCTAAAAAATACTCTTTTGTTTGATTATCACCACTATTACGGTTTTGGCCTCGGCACTTCCAATATGTAAGTCCACCAATTAAAGCGGTTACAAAGAAAAAAACCACCAACTGCAAAATGTTGTCTGACATGTGTGTGTCTCCAGCGCGTTAAACGCAATGTCTGTCTATGTGAACGTATTAACCTGTAAAGGCTAATTAATAAATTGCACCTTACAGTGCGTGTGCATCTCGACTTAGTTCTAACTTAATTTGCTTTAATGGCATAAGTTCAGGATGCTGGTTGTGACGCTTTACTAACGCATTTAACTGAAACAACGAAATAAGCATGCTGTTAAGTACGCTCAGGTAACCTTGTTTGTGTAAATTGGCAATGGTATCGCTGTCTAAAGTTTGCAGTTTATCTTCATCAACAGTGCTCAAACCTTGAATAGTTTGCGCCTCGCCTTGTTCAAACTGCAAAACAATATCTATATTTTTAATAAGCCCTAAGCGGGCAATTTCTTGGGTAAATTGGTACGTTTGGTAATCATTTTTTAAATCGCTTTCTAGTAGCTTTTGCTGCGCATTTAAATACAGGCTTGGGTTGCCTTTGGCATCAAATAACGGCTCGCCTTGCTGGGTATTAACGGCTGAGCTTTGCTCATCAATAGCAATAAAGTAATCACTGCTATTTGCCTCACGAGTGAGTAAATAAAGCGGCCGGGTTTGCATGCACACAGGCATGTACAGCGCTTGCCATTGATTGTTACTCACAAATAAACTTTGCTGAGCACTAAAGCTGGTTAAACCCGAAATAGTGTGGCTGCCGTTGTGTGCGTTACGCGCTAAAAAAATAGGTAAATCGCAGGCCGCTTTTGCTACTTCGTTTGCACGCAGATTAACTAAATGCTGTGTTTTTGCGTATTCAACACCCGCATTAGGGTTAATTTTTATTGCTTGGTGTTGAGTATTTGATAGTTCACTAATTGCCATAGTTACACATCCTTAAACTGGGTTAGCCGCAAGCCACTGCTCAATATAAGCACGGTGAGGCGGCAACGTTTGCAACATCTGCTGTGTAAGCTGGCTGTTACGTTCAATTATTTGATTTGCTTGCGCATCGTTTGAGTACAAATACGCTTGCTTAGTAAAGTCGGGCTTAAAGCCCATACCGTATAAAACATACTGGTAACTGGCGGCAGGAAATAGCTCTAATGCGCCATGAAAATCTTGAATAAGAGGGCCACGCGTCCCCCAAAGCAGTAAATCTTCTTGTAAACTTTGCGGAATGCTTTGCGGTTGTACGTGCGCTTGCCAATAAGGCTCTGGGCGCTTAGTTAGCATGTAATGTAGTTTTAAAAAGTCGATAATACGCTGCCAGCGATAATCCATTTGCTCATTAAAGCGCTTTGCAACAATGGGCATTACTTGGGTATCGGCTGGCATGTGCTCTGCAACAAAGCGAGACGAAATTTCAACCAGCATAATGGCAGTTGCTTCAAGGGGCTCTACAAAACCTGCCGACATCCCCACTGCAACACAGTTTTTGTGCCAAAATTTTTCGCGATAGCCTGACTCAAAACTTATTTTTCGGGCAGTTAAGCCTTTAGCGGCATCACCTAAATAGTTACGTAAGTTTTGCTCGGCTTCTTCATCTGATAAAAACTTGCTTGAATATACATGCCCTACACCACGGCGATGCGTTAGGCCTATATCCCAAATCCACCCAGCATTTTGTGCGGTGGCAATGGTATGACTGGCCAGTGACTCATCACCTTCGTCGTAGGGGACTTGCATAGCTAGGGCGCTGTCGTTAAATAATACGTGATCCATTTTTTTAAATGGCACGTTAAGGGCTTGGCCTAGTAACAGCGATGAAAAACCCGTGCAGTCTATGTATAAATCGGCGTTTATGGTGCGGGTTTGATCGGTTAAGGTAAGGGTGTCTATAGCCCCGCTTTCATCAAGCTTTACCTGATCAACGGTGCCAATAATGTGCTCAATGCCGAGCTTGCTCTTACAATGTTGCTTTAATAGCTCAGCAAAGGCACCGGCATCTAAATGGTATGCGTAATTACAATTTGCTTGATACTCGCCTTGCGCAATGCCTCTCGGTGCTAGGTTTGCTTCGCAAATATCGTGCTGAAAATTAGTTTGCTGAGCAAAGTTTTCAACATTATCTAAATAGGGGGCTAAATCTATACGGCCGTAGCCTAGCGGTACCGTAAAGGGATGGTAGTAAAAATCGTTATTGCCATGCGTCCAGTTTACAAATTTACCGCCTTGTTTAAAGGTGGCATTACAGGCTTTAAATACATCCACTTCTCGCAAACCAATTTGCTGAAGCGTGTTTTTCATAGTGGGCCAGGTACCTTCACCTACACCAATTGTTGGAATATCAGATGATTCTACCAACATCACTTTTAAGCCATCACCCTTATTACCTTGGTGATACGAAGCGATAATTGCAGCGCTCAGCCATCCTGCTGTGCCGCCACCAATTACGGCGATTGTTTTTATTGCTTTATTCATAACGGACTACTCTTTGAGTACTTTATTGATAACCGGTTAGACAACAAATGCCCTTTCGGGCATTTGTTTAAATTAGTCTCATTTTGTGCAAATTAGCTACTAACTTTATTAGTAACAGTACTTATAATGCACTGCAATGAAAACTAAGAGGCAATCGCTGCCTCTGCTATCAATTAAAACGTACCACGAATACCAAACGCGTAACGTGAGCCATTATCTTCTACAGAGTAGATTTGATTAGCAAAACGGCCCGTTTGCACTAGCTCTTCTTCAGTAATGTTGATGCCTTCGGCAAAAATAGTGAAGTTTTCGTTGATATCGTAGCTTGCACTAATATCCCATTGACCGTACGTTTCTACGTTCACTGGTTCGCCGTTAAAGCCGTTATCAACTAAGCGTAAAAAGCCCTCACGGTTGTTAAATGCAACACGTGCCTGCCAGTTATCTTGCTCGTAAAACAGCACTAAGTTTTGTGAATCACCTAACCCTTCAAGCGCAAATGTTTGGCTTGTATCGCCATCAACACTAATATCGCTATCTACTACCGTGGCATTAGCAATAAAACCAAAGCCGTTTTCAAACATATGAGTTACACCGATTTCGTAACCAGTTACCGTTGCAGACTCGCCATTTTGCGGGCGACTTACAGTGTAAACTTCTGAGCTACCGTTAAGTTCGGCATCGGTTTGGTCAGTACAGGTTGTACACGCAAAATCAGGGCCTGTACGGTCAGTCATGTCGTATGTTTCGTCGCCGGTTAGAGTAACAATAAAGTCATCCACTTCTTTACTAAATACGGCAAAGCTAAATAAGTTAGCGTCGTTGTAGTACCACTCGTAAGAGATATCCCAGTTTTCAGATTGGAACGGCTTAAGTGCAGGGTTACCACCACTTGCTGTTAAGTTTTGACGACGAGGCTCGTTAAACGTGGTCGCAGGTGATAACTGTGACATAGTAGGACGAGTAATACTGTCGTACGCTGCAAAGCGTAAAATCATGTTGTCTTGCAGTTCAAGCTTAACGTTAAAAGAAGGAAGTAAGTTTGAGTAGCTCGTCCCTTCTTGAATGTCTGTTGCCGGGCCAAATACGTTTTGGAATAAAGTGGCATCAGAGGTAGGAATAACATCGCTGATAAAGCTTTGTACAGCCGCTACTTCAATATCAGTTTCTGAGTAACGTGCACCCATGTTAACCGTAACTGGCATATCAGCTAGGTCAAAACCAATGGTAAAGTCCATGTAAAGGCTAGTGATATCTTCGTTAATTGTGTAACGGTTATTTTGTAGTGTTGGCTCTACAGGGAAACCTTGGTCAGCAAGGTAATCAAGCATTTTGTCGCCGTCGTAGCTATAAAATGTATCGATTAAACCTGGGAAGTAGTTACTTGCTGAGTAAGCTTCAAAATCAATTTCATCAAGTGGCGCTTCAGTGCCGTAACCACAAAATTGACATTGGCTACCAAAAATTTGGAAGCTTGATTTTTCACGTTCTTGACGATAAGCACCAAAGTTAATGCGATCAACTGGGCCTTTATCTGGTACGTATTCAAAATCGGCTTTGATTTCGGTAATTTCATCTTCATCAGTAAACTGGTTACCAATTTCGTTGTAGTGAAGACGCGCAAGGCTTGCATCTGGCAGCGAGCCATTTTCAAAACCATCATGCTGTACGGTAGGAACGCTACCGGTGCCGTCAAAGCTGTAGCTGTTAATAATACCCACTACGTTAAAGCGGTCATTACCAGCACGGTCGTTTTCAGCTGTTGAGCGAGATACGTCAAATTTTGCTTTTAATGACTCGTTTACTTGCCAGTCAACGTTAATACCAAATGCTTTGTTAGTTACATCACGTGAGTTACGTGTGTGTGATACAAAGTCGGTTGCAGGGTTGCCACTGGCGTTACCTAAACCTACTTCTTGCGTAAAGGTAAGCAAGGTGCCCGTTTCTGGATCGATTGTTGCGCTACCTACGCGGTCTGGTTCAAACCAAGAAGCTAAATCGCGTACTGATGAGTCCACTTCAAATTTAGAAATTAAACCATCTACGGTAATAGTAATATCGTCAGACGGTGCATATTGTAATACTAAGCTTGCATTAGTACGTTCACGGTCTTGCTCATCTACAACTTGGTCCCAGTTACGTGGGATGTATGCATTGTCGTACAATACGCCGTCTTGTGGATTTGAAATAGTTTGTCCACCGCGCCAACCAGCCGTTAAAATTTGGTTGTTTTGCAGCTTACGTTGTTGGTTAGTGATGGCAAAAAGCACACCGAGCTTGTCGTCGTTAAACGTATTACTTACTAAAAATGAAGCCGATGGCGATACTTCTTCAGAAAGGCTTTCGTACATGCCTTTTACTGAACCAATCACATGTAAGCCACCAAAATCGAATGGACGAGCTGTGGTTACGTTAACCGTACCACCAATGCCGCCTTCTTGAAGCGTTGCACTGTTACTTTTATAAATATCAGCACCGGTGATTTGGTCTGCCGCTAATACATCAAAATTAAATTCACGCCCTGCACTGTCAGTCGCAATTTGACGACCATTTACAAGTACCGTGTTAAATTGTGGGCCAAAACCACGAATTGTTACTGCTTGCCCTTCACCGCCACTACGGTCAATGGCTACACCTGTAATACGTTGCAGAGACTCTGCTACGTTTAAATCAGGAAATTTACCAAGATCTTCTGCTTTAATCCCATCGGTTACAACATTAGATGCTTTTTTATCTAACATTGATGAACGTAAGCTGCTGCGAATACCCGTTACTGCGATAACCTCAACATCTTTATCTACTACTGTCGGTGTGTCGCCTTCAGCGCCTTGAGCTGCAACGTGGCCGCTTGCCAATATGCCTGTAATAGCAATACTGAGTGCGGTTTTCTTGTTGAACGATAACTTATTGTTAATTATCATTTTTTAAAAACTCCTGATTGTGTGTAGTCATTTTGTCGTTGTGTGGTGTGTATAGCTTCAAATACTATTTATAATATAAATACTTTAAATTGAGCAAAAGTGCAACCTTTTCCTTAATTATGGCTATCTTTTTGTTACGTGTATTTTTCTTTTTGTTTTCTTTAATTTAACAGTGGAATTAGTACGTTATTGCGAAAACGCAAAAATTATTTGCTGATTATATTCTTCATTCGGCAATAAATTAGCTTTTGGATAATCGCTTCTATTTGCTGCATTGGGCCAGTTTTGAGCTTCTAAACACACTGCTTGGCGTGCTTTAAAAGGAGAACCTACAAAATTTGCCGTATAAAGCTGCATACCAGGTTGGGTACTTTTAAGGGTTAAATTAACGCCCGTGTGTGGCGAGGTTAATGTAGCCATTGTTTTTAAACGATTGTCATCACTAAAAATATAGCAATGATCAAAGCCACTACCGGCATCAAGCTGTGCATGCTGTGCGCACAGTGCATCGCCAATGGGCTTAGGGTAAGTAAAATCAAAGCAGCTGCCCGAGCCATCTTCATGATGGGCAAGCGGTATACTGTTACTATCGATAGGTAAATACGTTGCGGTATTTATTTGCAGCAGGTGATTATTAATGCTCTCACTGCCTTCAAGATTAAAATAGCAGTGGTTGGTAAAGTTAACGAGAGTTTCTTTATCGGTAATGGCTTTGTAACTGAGGATTAGCTCGCCATTGCGTGCAGTAATTGTTTGCCAAACTTGTAATTGGCCAGGAAAGCCTTCTTCTCCATCTGCCGAGCAGTAATAGAGCTCCACTTCATTATTGCTTTGCTTAGTGACTTGCCACAGTACTTTATTAAAACCTTTTTCGCCGCCGTGTAGGCTATTTGGGCCATTATTTGCTTTAAGTTGGTACTCTGTGCCTGATAATACAAAACGTCCGTTTTCAATACGATTTGCGTAGCGCCCAACTGTTGCCCCTAAATAAAATGGGTTTTCTAAATAATAAGCAGGTTCGTTAACGCACAGTGTCATCTCTTGGTTATTAAACTTTATGCTTTTGATAATAGCGCCAAATGGCAATATTTCTGCAGTTAAGCTTTTACCATCGCTAAGCGTTATTACCTCTAACGGTTTATTGCCAGTTGTAGATGTCACATTCATTCTCCATAAACTACCAGCTCAACAGTACCTGTCATAGCGGTGCAACAATATATAATATAAATAGTATATAAGTGAGAAGCGTAACTCAATCAAAATGCGTTAAAATAACGCTATAAAAATTCACAGCTGTCGCTTGTGGTTTACATCACCGCTCCTCGTTGCGTGGAGTAAATGCACCTTTTTAAACTAGGTGATCGCTGAGTGCTGCGACTTCTGCTTCGCTTAAATTTTGTTTAGTTTTGTTTTTAAAGTTATAACGCACTAATACAGTTTTACCCACAACACAGCATTGACCTTGCTGCCACGCCTCTTGCTTAATGGTAAAAGAGCTATTTCCTACATGCTCAACGGCTGTTTTAATCGTCACTTCGTGAGCATAAAATAATTCCCCTACAAACGATGCTTCTATTTTAGCGATGATCAGTTTCCAGTCGTGTGGGTTTAGATCGGGGGTAAAAAATTTAAAAATAGGGACGCGTGCGGCTTCAAACCACACAGGTAGTACGGTATTGTTGATGTGTCCGAGTGCATCTGTTTCGCTAAAGCGCGGCATCACTTTTTCAATAAACATAAAAATCCAAATAATAACTAAATAAAAAGGTAAATCATGACGGACTTTATCCACGTTATTGATAACGCGTTAAGCGATGATTTTTGCGATAACTTTATTACCACATTCTCTAACAGCCCGCATGTAAAACAAGGTGTAACCTCTGGTGGTGTGGACTTAAAAAAGAAAGACAGCCACGACCTGCAATTAAACAGTTACCCAGAATACGCCCAACAATTAAAGCATATTCAGCAAACCACTGCACAGCATGTTTTTAACTATGTAGAAGCACACTTTTTTATGCTAATTGGCGCATTTGGCTTAAAAGTGTATCACCCAAAAACGGGGGATGTGGTGGATTTAACACAGGATAACTTTGACGAAGTGGGCAAACCACAGCTCTCTGTGCTGGTGCAGCAAATATTTAGACTTGGGAACATTCAGGCGCAAAAGTACGAGGTAAATAAAGGCGGCTACCCTTACTGGCATAGTGAAGTGTATCCACAGCTACAACACAATGAAGCACTGCACCGTGTATTATTATTTATGTTTTATTTAAACGATGTAGAGGAAGGTGGCGAAACAGAGTTTTATTATCAAAAACGTAAAATTGCGCCTAAAAAAGGCACTATGGTCATTGCCCCTGGCTACTTTACGCATACCCATCGAGGTAATAAGCCGGTATCGAACGATAAATATATATTAACTTCATGGGTGCTATTTAATCGCGCAGAGCACATATACGGCACACCTAAAAGCTAAAACAGTCAGCGGTCAAAAACTAACTAACCGCTGACTACTTTAATGCATTTGAGCTTTAATAAGAGTTATTCAAAAGCGCAGATTTGTATTCATACCAATCCGCGATAATACTTAATTATGCGGATTGGTATGAACTGTCAGTTTCAAAGAAGTTGATCAAACAAATCAAATAACTTATCTAGCTCTTCGGTGGTGTTGTAATGCATACAACCAATGCGCACAACACCGCCTTTATCAAGTACGCCTAACTGCTCACATAAGCCTTGTGCATAAAAATTACCATCCCATACACAAATATGCTGTTTGCCTAAAAACTCAGACACCTCACGCGGCTCTAAACCTTCAAACGTTAAAGCAAAAGTAGGTGTGCGCTCGTTTAAGCGATCAAAATCATCAATACCAAACAATTTAATACGCGGGTAATTAACCAAACGTGTTAAAAAGTGCTCACTAAGCGCCATTTCATGCTGCTTTGTTTTAGCAAAAGCCACGCTTAACTTTTCACGGCGCGTGTGGCCTTCATCAAGCCCGCTAATTGCAGAAATGTAATCAACAGCGGCAATAAAACCCGCTAAGGCTTCGAAGCTTTGCGTGCCTGTTTCCCATCGGCCTGGTGCTACATCTTTAGCTGGTTCTACTTTGTAAGGCGTAAAACCTTCAAGATGCTGTGTTTTACCGTACACCATGCCTAAGTGAGGACCAAAAAACTTATATGCAGAACAGGCCAAAAAGTCGCAATCAAGGGCTTGAACATCAACAAGCTCGTGCGGTGCATAATGCACAGCATCAACGTACACTAATGCGCCTACAGCATGGGCAAGCTCTATAATACGTTTTATATCGTTAATAGAACCCGTAGTATTTGAAGCGTAAGTTACCGCAATCAGTTTAGTATTGCTGTTTAATAAGCTTTCAAACTGCGCCATATCTAAGCTGCAATCAGCCTCGTTAATTAAAGCGGTTTGAACTTTAACGCCTTTATCTTGCGCTGCTTGCTGCCATGACGATACATTTGAGAAGTGATCAGCGTTAGTCACAATAATCTCATCACCGGCTTGCCAATCGCGTGAAATAGCACGGCTAAAGCTAAAGGTAAGGCTGGTCATGTTAGGGCCAAACACTATATTTTGTGCACTTGGCGCATTAAGTAAATCGGCTGCTGCTTGGCGCGCATTTGCCATTAGCTCAACGGTTTTATCACTTGAAAAAAACGCACCGCCTAAGTTTGAGTTGTAGTGCCCTAAATAAGCAGTCATTGCATTTAGTACAGACTGCGGCACTTGAGAGCCACCTGGGCCATCTAAAAATATTGGCGATTTACCATCAACGGTTTGTATTAATGCAGGAAACTGCTCACGTAGTTGCGCTATGTTCATGAGCATTCCTTAAGAGGTAAGTACAAAACAATCCAGGTAACCTGGCTTGTTTGTATCTACTTTGTTCATTGGCGTTGCATTGTGCCAAACTTGACGGTCGTTTATTAGTGCAAACATTCCGTCTTTAATTTCCATTTTAAAACACGGTTCTGCTTGCTTGTTTTCGTATACAAGCAGCTCGCCGCCTTCTAAGTTTTCGTGAGAAACACCACATACACAAACATGGTCAAACCCATCTTGATGCACACCTTCAGGTGCTGCGGGCGTATCGCTATCAATGGCAAGCATTCTAAATTGGTGAATTTCAATATCACGGCCTTCATCAATGCCGGTAAGCTCACAAAACTCACTTACAATGCTTTTCATACCTTCTGACTCAAGTAAGCTTTGCTCTAAGTTTTCATAAGTACGCTCAACATTACCCTGAAAGGTATTAATAGAATCGTCTTGAACAAACGCTTTGGCAGCTTGTAGTTTTAGCTCACCATTTTGAAATTTAATTACCGAGTAACGACGCTTACGAAATTCACCATCTGCATATGGATTAGCAGGTAGGTTATCAAAAGAAGGCTTAACCAAATCAATATTTGCTTGGTTAATAAAACGAAGTTGCAGTAAATTCTGGTTGTTTAATGCAGTCATAAAATCTCGCTTAAAATAATGAGAATATTGAAAGAGATTTTAATGCATGTAGAAAGGATTTTCTGAGCATAAATTGAGGCATAAAAGATAAAAAGTTAAATTTTAAGATATAAAATTCTAGTTTATTGAAAATTTAATTCAAAAAAATTGGCTACACTGCGTAGCCAATTTATTAAATTTAATCACCGCTCTAATTTTAGAGCGAAACTATAGAGCGTATTCACTCCATTAGTTCAAATGCGATATTAATATCGCAGCTTTGCGCTAAATAATGAACCGTGTATGTATTGTCTTCTAAAACGCCATCACACCCGCTAATAGACTCTAATTTATAGCCTGCATTTGCAGAAATATTAAAGGTTAACGTATCGCCATGAAAGCTTGTGTAGTTTTCAACCCCGTTATTTACCACACCATTACCATCTGAAAAAACCGTAACATCATACCTTGGCGCAAAAATCGTAAAGGTCATCTTTTCTTGATTTTGACATGCTGTACCTTGTAAATACTCACAAAGCACTATCTCATCGCGATCATTTGAGATAAATTCAATCACCTTATTTTGGCCGTCTTGTTCGTAGGTAAACTTACCTTCAACTAATTCAAGTGAGCCTGCTTTAATATCGTTTTTCCAAAGCTCGTACCCATCTATATAGTAAATTCCCCACTTTACGAAATTTTCACCACTGTGTTCGTAAATTTCAAAAGGGAATTCATGCTCATAAAACTTATCAGCGCTTGTATTTTCAATATAGTTTTCAAAGTAAAGTGACGCGTAAGAAAGGTTTTCTTCCCCTGAATTAGTATCAAATGATCTAGATACACGCTCTACAACTTGGTAACTATCATTTTGATTAATAAGCCTATAATCCATCGTATAATCAATTAAGCACGTTTCTAAAGTCAAATCACAATCGGAGCCGTATGTTCCTGTAAGTTGATCATATTTTCGGCTTCGACTAAAGCTTTCATCTTTAAACTCACCTTGAATGGAACTTGTTGAATAAGTGAAGAATACTTGACCATCTTCATATACTTGTAGCTCATCCCAAATGGTCTCTAAGTCATGACCTTGTTTAAATAAATGACGCCCAGCAAAATTACTCGGTGTTATAGGTTGTTCTTCAAGCCTTATCATCACGGCAACATTTACCTGTCTTTCATCTTCATACTGGCCTTGCATTATCATTTGATAGCCAAGGTCTATATCCTTAGTAATATAGATATCTTCAACACTATCAGAAGTCGTAATTTGAAACCCTACTTCTGTTTGCTGCCAAGTAAAACTTTCTGCTTGCGTTGTATCAATAGTATCGACTACATTACCTGTTCCATCACCATTTAGCAGTAATTCCTTAACTGTACTCTCAGATGGAATATCCAAAGACCAGCTACCAACCAAATCGCTTGGGGTTAAATCAATTTGAGATGCTACAGAATCAAATAATTTAACATGGCTATCACTGTGCCACTCTTCAACTAGTTCCTCGTTACGAAACTTACTTATACTCTGCGTCATTTCGTACCAGCCGTTACCTAAATCAAAACGTTCCTTTAGTACCATACTGGTCATTACATCTTTACGTCTAACTTCTACTTGAGTGCCATTTTCAACTTCATACGCAACACTTTCATTTAAAACATACTCATCAGAAAAATAAACTCTAATTTCATCAAAATATTTATACCAAGTGATCGCAACCTGGTTATTGCCAGTAAATGCGCCCTCTTCATTTTCGTTGAGCTCTAATTTGAAAGAGGTAGAGGTAAAATAATCAGGATTATTAATTAAAAATTGCCCTGATATTGTTTCTGGCTTTTGCACAAATGTAGCATTAATTTCGCAGTCACTGTGTCCACTAAAGGCAATATAATATTCCCCCTCAATATAACCTTCGCAGCCTTCTATTGAATCAACTTCATAGCCCTCATTAGGCACTATATTAAAACCAACCAACTGAGCAAAAGGCACCTCTTGCACTGCTGGCTGTAATTGACCAAATTCATTAGATAGAGCTGTTAAAGTCACTCGTGGGTTTTTAGATTGATAGACTGTTTTATCGCTCTGTGTACAGCTACTACCTTGTTGGTAATTACAAATAGTGTATGTTTCACCATCACCACTAACAATTTCAAAAAGCCATGTTTGCGCATTTTTTTGATATTCAATGACACCTTCATTCAACTGCGCTTCATACTCTATGCCATCGATTGTTATCGTAAATGAGCCGTCATCGTAATTAACCCGGATTCGATCCTCTATTACTTGCTCACCAGCACTTTTATAAAGATTAAAACTGCTTTGTAATAAGTAGGGGTTAAACTCTGAATAGCTTAGCTCTTTACTGTACTGATAAATAAGTAAACCTTTTTGGATATCATCAATATCTCCTTCAGGAGAAAACCATTTAAACTCTCTTAGTAAGTAATATTGACTGTCTTCTACTGCAATGATGTCATGGGTTACTTCGGCGCTTAAGTAGCAGGTTTCATCAAACCCTTCACAACTGCTAACGGTGTAGTCATTATATTCATAACGGCGTCTAGTTAGTTTTCCATCCTCAAGAGTCCCTTGGTAAGACGTAGTTCCTAGCCCTAACATTATTGTGCCATCGGCAAACACGTTCATATCATAAAGTTGTGACGTGCCAACAAAGCCCTGCCAACGCCCAACTAAATCGTCATTTGATAAAGACACCGCTTCTCTTTTTATCATTAAGCCATATTGGCTATCAGCTGGGTCGGCTGATGTAGTATCTAATGAAACTAGCTGATAGCCTGCTTTTAAATTTTTAGTAAACCAAAAATTTGTTGTTCCAACGCTACCGTCTTCATCATAGGTTACTTGTAATTGATTATTAGTCAGCTCCCACTCAAACGGTGCTGAATTATCACTTAAAACAGCGCCGGTCCCATCCTCATAGAAAGCAATAGTCTCTAGGTGGCTAATGAAATTACGGCTTTCTGTACGCTCCATTTCCCATTCACCGACAATATCTCCGACGGTCAAACTTAAGGTTTTACTTTTAAGAATAAGGTTGGTGGTTTGTATTTCTTGCTTGTTTTGCGCTTCAACGCTGTTTTCATAAACTGAAATATCGCTTTTAATATCTACTGTTTTAAAAACATCGTTTTCGCCGAGTACTTGTAGCGAAAATGAATTTAAATGCTCCTCATAAATAGTTTCAACATCTTCTTCGATCTGGGAGTATTTATTAATAAGTACTGGAGACTGTAAATTAACTTCGATTTTACCACTTACTTCTTCCCACGTTACTGGGCTACCCGTCACTGCATGGTATTGACCAGTACCATTTTCATTTAAGGTTAAGTGACTAGCGGGGTTTGCATAATAACGCGGAGAATTAATTATATACTCACCAACCAACGGCTCTTTTGAGCCTGTTACTAAGTCTTCGTCTTCTTTAATTTCGGTTTTCGTTTGCTCTATTAGGTCGGGGTCTTGCTCGTTAACTTCTTCTTCAAATTGCTGTGCAACTTCTTCATCGGTAACTAAATCAAGGGTGCTTTCTACCCCCTCCGGCAACTCATAATCAGAATTATCTACAATAATTTTAATCAAGCTTGCAAGTTGTACTTTTTCATCAGCATCAACATTTAAAAGTGCATTATCTAGTTCATCTTCACTTGTCGGTTCATCACCATCTCTTACAATCAGTGCATACTCTGCTGTTGTCACATTAGTTGTGTTAACACCAAAATTTTCATCACTGTCTAAAATGCCATCATCGCCTGCCTGCGTAGCTAACTTTTTAACAGAGCTAAGCTGAGAGATAAATTCAACCCCAGGATTTAAATCATCCCGCCCTTTAGCTTTAACTTTTACTAGGGTTTGCTCTAAGGCTTCATCGACATCTAATACTATTGTGTAAACACCATTTTCATCTGCTGTCGCTGAATAAACTTCATCACCTATTATTATTTCTACGCTTGCATAACTAATTGTATTATCGGTGATTAAGCCATTAAGAGTCACTGCCGTTGAGTTGCGTTTAATTAATACTTGCTGAGTAGCACTTGTTGTTGCGCCATCATCATCTTCTACAGTTACTGTAAAGTTGACAGTTACATCTTCTGTAATATCGGGGGAGAGGTATGTTATTTCATTTGAATTTGGGTTTTGTGCGCTGAGGTTTAAAGTCGAGTCATGCTGCCAATAATAATTTACTATTTCTCCATCTTGATCTGATGCGCTGGCAGTAAGTGAAAAGCTGGTTTTTTCTTGTATTTCGCCTTGCCCAGAAATTGCTACAGAGGGAGCTAAGTTTACGCTTTCGTCGCTATCCTCATCTTTATCAAAACTACAGCCCGACACTAAAAAACACGCACTCACAGTACTCGCTATTAGTTTTAATCGGTAGTTACTTTTATATTCCATTATGTGCTCCGTGAGTTGTTTAAAGCGGAGCAAGAAAATACTTGTTGATTGCTCCCTCAATCATTAACAAATGTTATTTTGACTTATAATTGTTCATTTTTTGTTAACTTTCAAATTAATTTACTAGTTATTATGCTAATTATTTATTTCTATTGCTTAGTTATTGAAAGCATAAGATTTATTTTAGCCAATAAAAAACCCGCCTAAGCGGGTTTTTTTAAAACAGCTTTAAATTATACAGCTTGCTGAATAATTACGTTGTCTGCTTTTTTAGTGTACTGAGGCATACGGTGGAAGTTCAAGTAACGGTATGTATCTGCAGCCGTTGCATTGATTTTCTCTGCGTATTCTTGGTACTCAGCTGGTGTAGGTAATTTACCTAAAATTGCCGCTACTGCAGCAAGCTCAGCTGATGCTAAGAATACATTTGCGCCTGTACCTAAACGGTTAGGGAAGTTACGTGTTGAAGTAGAAACAACCGTTGCTTTATCAGCAACACGTGCTTGGTTACCCATACACAGTGAACACCCTGGCGTTTCGATACGTGCACCAACACGACCAAAGATACCGTAGTAACCTTCGTCAGTTAGTTGGTCTTTATCCATCTTCGTTGGTGGAGCTACCCAAAGTTGAGTTGGGATACGACCAGTAAAGCCATCTAGTAATTTACCCGCAGCACGGAAGTGACCAATGTTAGTCATACAAGAACCGATGAATACTTCGTCGATTTTCTCGCCAGTAACATCAGAAAGTAAACGCGCATCATCTGGGTCATTTGGAGCACAAAGGATTGGCTCTTTAATTTCTGCTAGGTCGATTTCTACAACGTGCTTGTACTCTGCATCAGCGTCAGCTTCCATAAGTTCTGGGTTAGCTAACCACTCTTGCATTGCATTAATACGACGTTCGATTGTACGTACATCGCCGTAACCTTCAGAGATCATCCACTTAAGCATAACAATGTTAGACTCAAGGTATTCGCTGATAGACTCTTTAGAAAGCTTAACAGTACAACCTGCTGCTGAACGCTCTGCTGATGCATCTGATAATTCAAACGCTTGTTCAACAGTTAAGTGCTCAACACCTTCAATTTCTAGTACGCGACCAGAGAATTCGTTGATTTTACCTTTTTTCTCTACTGTTAATAAGCCTTGCTTAATACCGTAGTAAGGGATTGCGTGTACTAGGTCACGTAAAGTGATGCCTGGTTGCATTTCACCTTTAAAGCGAACCAAAATAGACTCAGGCATATCAAGTGGCATAACACCTGTTGCTGCTGCGAACGCTACTGCACCTGAACCCGCTGGGAACGAAATACCTAATGGGAAACGTGTATGTGAATCACCACCAGTACCTACAGTATCTGGTAATAACATACGGTTTAACCAAGAGTGAATTACACCATCACCAGGGCGAAGTGAAACACCGCCACGGTTCATGATGAAATCAGGAAGCGTATGGTGAGTGTTTACGTCAATTGGTTTAGGGTAAGCAGAGGTATGACAGAATGACTGCATTGTTAAATCTGCAGAGAAACCTAAACATGCTAAGTCTTTAAGCTCATCACGTGTCATAGGACCTGTAGTATCTTGCGAACCTACAGTCGTCATTTTTGGCTCACAGTATTGGCCAGGGCGAATACCTGCTACGTTACATGCTTTACCAACCATTTTTTGCGCTAGTGTAAAGCCTTTATCAGACACTTCTGTTACTGCTGGTACTTTAAATACGTCAGTAGCACCTAAACCTAAAGAGGTACGTGCTTTGTCTGTTAAACCACGACCAATGATTAGAGGAATACGGCCGCCGGCACGTACTTCATCTAAAATTACGTCTGATTTAAGCTCAAAAGTAGAGATAACGTCATCAGTACCGTGGCGCTTAACTACACCTTCGTATGGGTAAATATCAATTTGATCACCCATGTTGAACTCATCAACATTTAACTCGATTGGTAACGCACCTGAATCTTCCATTGTGTTGAAGAAGATAGGCGCAATTTTGTTACCTAAACATACACCACCAACGCGCTTATTAGGTACGTATGGGATATCATCACCCATAAACCAAAGCACAGAGTTAGTTGCAGATTTACGAGAAGAACCAGTACCTACAACGTCACCTACGTATGCAAGCGGTAAACCTTGAGTTTTTAATTCTTCAAGTTTAGTGATTGGACCTACTTCACCCGCTTTGTCAGGAGTGATACCGTCGCGCTCATTTTTTAGCATTGCTAAAGCATGAAGTGGGATATCTGGACGTGACCATGCATCTGGTGCAGGTGATAAATCATCAGTGTTTGTCTCGCCGGTTACTTTAAATACAGTAACAGAGATTTTTTCAGCAACAGCTGGCTTGTTAGTAAACCATTCAGCGTCTGCCCAAGATTGAATAATCTTTTTAGCGTGCTCGTTGCCTGCTTTTGCTTTTTCTTCTACGTCGTAAAATGCATCAAACATTAATAATGTGTTTGATAGACCTTTTACAGCGATAGGCGCAAGGGTTTCGTCATCAAGTAGCTCAATCATTGGGGCGATGTTGTAACCACCTAACATTGTACCTAATAGTTCTGCTGCTTTTTCTTTAGATACTAATGGAGATTGTGCTTCGCCTTTAGCAACTGCCGCTAAAAAGCCTGCTTTGATGTATGCTGCATCATCAACGCCTGGTGGTACGCGGTTGATTAGTAAATCTAAGATGAACTCTTCTTCACCCGCTGGTGGGTTTTTAATTAGTTCAATAAGATCAGCCGTTTGCTGAGCATCTAATGGCGCTGGTACGATACCTAACGCGGCACGTTCTTCTACGTGTTTACGATATTCTTGTAGCACAATATTGCCCTCTTGGTGACGTGAAAGTATTCGGTAGCGCATCATGCGCAAAAAAAGTAACCCAATACTTATAGTATTCTAACGCGGGATTATAAAGCTTTTATGTATAGATGAAAATCCATCCAGCTAAGCAACTGATTATACCGACTATAAATATTATGAATAGTGGTAAGCGTAAATTCTATTTTCGTGAATGTTTGTTAAGTAATAATCATTCTTGTTTAATCAGGTTAATACTGCATATGCAGTTTTAAAGGCATAAAAAAACCCAGCACTAAGCTGGGTTTTTAAAATAAAGTAAGTAACTATTAACGCTTAACTTTTACACGTTCAATAGATTTTACATGTGCTTCTACACGACGGTTTTCAGCGTGAGCTTCTTTCGTGTTAGCTGTGTTTTTAAGACGTTCTTCACCTAGACCAACAGTTGTAATGCGATCTTCAGCAATGCCATCTTTAATTAGCTCTTGTGCTACATCATCAGCACGCTTTTTAGAAAGCATCTTGTTGTAGTTTGCGTTACCTACAGCTGATGCGTGGCCTTCAAGTAGTACAGTTGTATCTTCGTGCTCTTTTAAAAACTCAGATACTGATGCAATGTCGTCAAAGTAACGTTGACCAACTTGTGCAGAATCATGTGGGAAAGTAACTAATAAGCTTGTTGTTACTTCACGGTCTTCGTATAAAGTACAGCCATCGCCATCAACAGCGTCTGTCATTGGCGTGTTAGGACATTTATCATCTTTATCTAGGATGTTGTCGTTGTCGCTGTCTTTAGGTTCTACAGGTACTTCTACTACTGCTGTAGGCGCTGGCTCTACAGGCTGAGCAGGCATAGAGTTTTGGCCAAATAAGTAGTTAATACCAATTTTAGCACCTACATCTGTGTAACCTTTATCAAGACCTTGGTATACCGCAGTTTCAGCGTTTACGAAAAAGCCATCAGTAATAAAGTGTTGGTAACCAACACCTGCGTTTAAGAATGTGTTGTCATCTACTACGTCCATTTCTTTAATACCGAATAGACCGTAGAAAGGACCGCCGTCAAGGTGGTAAAGCGCATCAATACCGTAACGCTCGCCGTCGATATTATTACGATTGCCCGCAGCTTTATCGAACGCGTTAAAGTCCATATCTGCATACTCAAGGCGTGCGCTCCAGTAATCGCTGAAACGGTAACCTGCTTCTACACCCCAACCAGTTGACTCGTTTACGTCAAGGCCAGCTTGAGCGCGCATGTTTTCCCATGACGCATCATAGTAGTCACCAAATGCACCAATGTAGAAACCTTCTTCTTTATCGGCAGCGAATGTAGACGCGCTAGTTGCAGCTAACGCAATTGCAATTGTAAGTGATTTTAATTTCATTGTTTTCTTCCCATTTTAACAACTTAGAAAATTGTAGCTAATCAATACTAGCTCAACCAGTTTTATACACACTACCCGAGCTTTTGTTAATCGATACTTAACGAAAAATAAAGTTTATAAATTTTTTCAACGATCTACAGGCATTCCAACCACCAATTGTAGGTTAAGTAAAAATTTTTACCTAATCTGCAATTAATAAATTATGGTAATTTATAAATAGTTACTTTTTATGAATGCGCACAATAACACCGAGCGAGTAACTGCTCAATCATTGTACACTGCATTATTTAAAAATGACTATTTATAATCAAAAACTTACAATTAATTACAATACTTAAGTACCGCAAAAAGTTTGATAGCCCTTGTCATCTTTACCTGTCTCTTGAAAGCGGGCTAAGTTAGCTGTTTTATCATATGGGTTACTCATCACCGTTAAAAAGTCGCTTAGCAGCTCGCTCTCGCCGTGCTGATTATATTGCGCAAGTATTTCTTCGACGATGTGATTACGCGGTATAACCCTTGGGTTAGCCGCTCTCATTAGGTTATAGCTGTTTTCATCACATCTTTTTTGCCATAACTGGGCCCATTGCGTTAATTCATCTGGCACTTTGCCACCCTTTAATGACTCGGTTAGGGCATCAAAGGTGTTGGTGTAATCGAGCTTATGCTCTTGAAATAACAATAATAACTTACTTACAAGCTCTACATCGTCTTCTTTATAACCTGCTAAGCCTAATTTTTGTGCCCACATTTGATTATATTGCGCGTTAAATAACGTAGAAAACTGATTAATTAACGGCGCCATTAAACTTACAGCTTGTTCGTCATCTTCATGTATAAGCGGTATTAGGCTCTCGGCTAAACGCGCACAGTTCCAACTTACAATATTTGGCTGATTACCATAGGCATAGCGACCTTGCTTATCAATTGAGCTAAACACGGTATCAAAATCAAAGGTATTCATCATTGCACACGGGCCGTAGTCGATAGTTTCGCCGCTTATCAAGGTATTATCAGTATTCATAACGCCATGAATAAAGCCCACTCGCATCCAGCTAATAACCAGCGCTAGCTGACTATTTATAACGGCTGCTAAAAAGTCTAAATAGCGCTGAGCCCCTGCTGATTGAATACTTGGGTAATGACGCTCAATGGCTACATCAGCTAATTTTTTTAATCCCTCTACATCACCTTGAGTTGCTAAATACTGAAACGAGCCAACGCGAATATGGCTACTTGCTAAGCGGGTAACAATTGCGCCTGGTTGCGGCGGATTACGATAAACAGCTTCACCTGTGCCTACAACAGCCAAACACCTCGTGGTTTTAATCCCTAAGCCATGCATAGCTTCGCTCATAATATACTCGCGAATAGCGGGGCCTAGTGCACATCGCCCATCGCCTCCTCTTGAAAAAGGCGTGGCGCCTGAGCCTTTTAACTGAATATCCCACAGCTGATTTTTATCATCGCTGATAGCACCCAGTAAGTGCGCTCGCCCATCCCCCAAGCGCGGCGAAAAGTGCCCAAACTGATGCCCAGAATAGCCAAGCGCTACAGCATTTACCGGTTGTGGCTCGTTACCAGCAAAAGTACTGGCGCGCAGCGCAGGCTCAACATCTATCTTAAACTGCTGTGCTAACGCTTCGTTCCACAAAAGTAATTGCGCAGCAGCAACGCTTGATGGACTGTCCTCTATTGCAAAGTTATCTGCTATGTCTGTGTATCTTGGCACTAGTTTCATGGTTAATCCTCTGTTTGTTGGCTTATGCCTACGCGATTGTCGCCCACGCTGTAAGCCACAATTAAGCTAAGTTCTTGCAGGCTCAAACCACTTTGCTTTTGCATTTCGTTAAAAAACGCCTGTGCGCCAGTGAGTGACTTTTTAGTTTGCAGGCCGCCATCTATAATTTTGTGCGCTCTTAGGTAACTTTCCACATCTCGCGAAAGTAAAAAAGTATCTTTACCAAGCGCTCTTAAGGCATACGGGCCTGTATTGCCGCCCAAACGGGCGCCGTGTTTTTTTAAATGCGCCCATAAACCAATAATGTCATCGCCTGGCCAGTTAGCTACAAATTGGCTAAAACTGCCATGTTGCTGTGCTATTTCGTGGATCATGTATGCATTTTCAGGAATTGTTTTTACCTTTTTATAATTACGAATAATGCGCTCATCAGTTGCTTTTTGCTCGAGCATATCGGGCGGCATCATAAGTAATTTATCAACACTAAACTGCCAAAAAACCTCTCTAAAACCTGGCCATTTACTGTTTATTACCGACCAGTAAAACCCGCTTTGAAATACTTTACGGGTAAACTCTTCAAGCCAATCGTCGTCACTTAATGCGCTTAATGCTTTTTTAGATAAGGGTTTTGCGAGTAATAACTTAAGCATTTTTTCAGAACCTTTTCGCTCTACTGCTCGCTTATAAATATCGCTAAATTTTTCCATACTTATTAAATACCTCATCACTGCTCATAGGGTTAGTTTACGAGAAAAGCAGCTAATACGTAACCACCCACATTTTCGATGAACTAATCTGTATCCTGCAACTTGACACCTAGACGGCTAAAATGTTTTAATCGCCGCAATTACCCTATTTAAATTGTATTTTGTTAAACCTTTTGCGGTTAAACAAAATACAAAGGGCTAGAAGAGGTGCGTTATTCAGGTAGCGTATGTTAGGAGCGCAAACTCCAG
This sequence comes from Pseudoalteromonas sp. P1-30, assembly GCF_001400005.1. Taxonomy (NCBI): domain Bacteria; kingdom Pseudomonadati; phylum Pseudomonadota; class Gammaproteobacteria; order Alteromonadales; family Pseudoalteromonadaceae; genus Pseudoalteromonas; species Pseudoalteromonas sp. P1-30. The sequence continues at coordinate 34,240 of NZ_LKBC01000010.1, read as the reverse complement.
TGAGCATATGTGAGGGGAATACCGCCGAGAGGTAAACGCTTTTGCGAAGCAATTACTTCGGGCGACTAGGTTGAATCCTAGCGACTGTCACCAATAGCTGTTTTAGAGCAGCTTATTAGTTTGGTGGAGAGCTTCTGGTCTTAAATAATAAAGCCGTGCGCCCTATTATTTTAAGCCCATTCGCTCTTCGAATACTGTTCGAACGACGTTAATGCGGCTCACATCATACAGCCTCCTTAATATCTCGAACACCTTATAGGTTCGTAAGAGATGATTCACAACTTCAATTTAGACGACTACGCACTGTGGACAGCGCTTGTTACGCCGTTTGATCAACAAGGTAATGTTGACTACGGCACGCTCACAGCACTTGTTAGCGAACAAGAAGCGGCACACAACGGTATTTTACTGCTCGGTAGCACAGGTGAAGGCTTAGCCCTTACGCTTAAAGAGCAGCAAGGCATTGTTGAGCACGTGTGCCAATTAAAACCCAGTGTACCGCTTATGGTTGCTGTTGGTGGTAATAATTTGGCCCAACAAAAAGAATGGGTTAGCTACTGTAACCAATTACCTATTCACAGCTACTTATTAGGCTCGCCTCTTTATGCAAAACCAGGGGCTGTAGGTCAAACACATTGGTACGAAAGCTTATTAAACGAAAGCGCGCATCCGTGTATGTTGTACAACGTACCTGGGCGCAGCGGTGTAAGCATTCCTATCGAAACCATTGAAAACTTAAAAGCGCACCCAAAACTGTGGGCTTTAAAAGAAGCCAGTGGCAACATCACCCAATTTGAAGCATACCGACAAGCCGCGCCTAATTTAGCGCTATACAGTGGCGACGATGCACTTATGCCCTACTTTGCCCAAGCAGGTGCAAAAGGCTTAGTTTCGGTTGCGGCCAATGCATGGCCTTTGCAAACACACGAATTTGTAAAGCGCAGCCTAAGCGGTCAACACCCCAATTTATTTGCTCAGTGGACTCGCGCTATCAATAGCCTATTTGCTGTAGCAAACCCTATTCCCGTTAAAGTGCTAATGCACCAGCAAGGGCGTTTAAATAGCCCACTGTTGCGCCCACCTTTAACGCATCTTGAGTTAACGCAAACCGATTGCATTACCACTGCAAACGACACCATTTTATCTTGGCATTAAACACAGGTTTTTATAATGAGCTGGTTAGAACTACTAAATAATTTAGAATCGGGCGCAGTACGCGCAGCATCACAAAACGAAAGCGGCCAATGGGAAGCTAACGTAGAAGTAAAACAAGGCATTTTAGAAGCCTTTAAAAATGGAACTAACACCGAGTTTGCAGGCGGGTTTGTTGATAAGCACAACCTTGCACCGCAAGAATTTAGCACTGAAGATGGCGTGCGTATGGTACCAGGTGGTACCAGTGTTCGCCGCGGTGCCTACGTAGCTAAAGGCACTATTATTATGCCACCAGCGTACGTAAATATTGGCGCATACATCGACGAAGGTACTATGGTTGATAGCCACGCATTAGTGGGTTCATGTGCACAAGTTGGTAAAAATGTACATTTAAGCGCAGCTGTTCAACTTGGTGGTGTACTTGAGCCAATTGGGGCAAGCCCAGTCGTGGTTGAAGACGATGCGTTTATTGGCGCAGGTTGTGTCATTGTTGAAGGCGTAGTGGTTAAAAAAGGCGCGGTACTTGCCCCAGGTGTGCGTTTATCTGCCACTATTCCGGTTTACGACTGTGTTAACGAGCGCCAGCTAGATAAAGGCGAGCCAATTCCAGAGTACGCTATTGTAATACCAGGCTCTCGCCCTGCGTCTAACGAATGGGCTCGTGAGCAAGGCTTAAGCATGTCGTGTGCACTCATTGTTAAATACCGCGACGAGCAAAGCGATGCATCGTTATTGCTAGAAGAGGTTTTACGATAATGAGCTTTTTGAGCACGCCTATCAAGGCCGCCGTAAATACACTTACTCAGCAACTTGATACACCTTTTTTTGTTTACGACTTAGACAAACTAAACGCACACCTTACCCGTTTAGTTGCGCAAACCGATGTAAAGCTTTGGTATGCGGTAAAAGCCAATCCGCTTTCTAAGGTTATTCAATGCCTAGACAGCGCCGGATTTAACTTTGACGTAGCAAGTAAAGGTGAGCTTGAACAAGTCCTTGCACAAGGTATTAGTTCACAGCGCGTGCTCAACACAGGGCCTGCAAAGAGCCCTAAACAAATTAAACACTTTATTGAGCGCGGCGTGCGTATTTTTGTTGCCGAAAGCCTCAATCAAGTACGTTGGTTAAACCAGCAAGCGCAGCTGCAAAATACGCAGCTGCAAGTATTACTGCGTGTGCAATTACGCTGGCCAGAAGGTGAAAAAAACCCATTAGGGGGTGACAGCCTTACTCCGTTTGGGCTTGGTTGCGATGAATGGCAAGCGCTCAATACTGGCGATTACCCAGCACTTAATTTTGATGGTCTGCATATTTTTCAGTGGGGCAACATGCTTAGCACGCAAAAGCTAAGCGAGCTGTGGTCGCAAATGATTGCACCGCTTACCACCTTGGCTAATAACTTAAATATAAACCTGAAAATTTTAGACTTAGGCGGCGGTTTAGGTATTCCTTACACACCAAACGATGCAACACTTGAGTGGGATGGATTAATCACCGCGCTGGCAAAAATTAAAAAAGATGCGGGTGTAGACGAGCTTTGGATGGAGCTTGGCCGTTACGCTGTAGGCGAATGCGGACATTACGCTAACCCCGTCGTTGAGTGCAAACAAAACTACGGGCAACAGCAAGTTATTTTAACCGGTGGTATTAACCACTTATTACGCCCTGCTGTTACAAGCCAAGATTTTCCTGCGGCGTTACTGCGCGAATCAACAGCGCCAGAACAAGCAATGAGCTTATACGGCCCATTATGTACTGCCCTTGATTGCCTAGGCGAGCATACCCTACCAAGCGATTTAAACGAGCAAGACTGGCTGGTGTTTAGCCAATGTGGCGCCTATGGTTTTACCGAAAGCATGCCCTATTTTTTATGCCATGAACTAGCTGCAGAATACGTGTTACAAAATGGCGAGCTCACGTGTGTGCGCCAAGCAGAAGATGCCAATCACTACTTAAGGTAATAAACATGAGCATAACAACACCCATTAGCCAAGAAAATATTGTAGTAGGGGAAGTAGCAAACGGCTTACCCCTAACTATTCCGGTGTATCGCTTAAAAGGCGATGGCAACGGGCCAAGCGTGTATATTCAAGCCAATATGCATGGCGCCGAGGTACAAGGTAACGCGGTTATTTTTCAGCTGCTAGAGCAGTTAAAACAGCTCAATTTAAAAGGCGACATTACCTTAGTACCTTATGCTAACCCTATAGGTTGTAATCAAAAATCAGGGGAATTTACCCTTGGCCGATTCGACCCTATTACTGGCACTAACTGGAACCGTATGTATCACTACAATAGTGATTTAGTCACCCAGTTTGCACACGAGCATAGCCAGTACGACGATGCAACTTTAAAAAGTAATTTTAAAAAAGCCCTGCTTGATGAAATAGATGCCAAACTTAATGGCCCAGCTTACTTGCTCAATACCGGTAAACGCATTGCGCTTAACCTGCAAAAGCTTGCGCATCAAGCAGATATAGTGCTCGACTTACACACGGGGCCTATTTCAAGTAAGCATCTGTACTGTCCAACGTATGCCAGCGACAGTGCACGTTATTTTAATATTGAACACGTACTGCTTATTCCAAGCGACTTTGATGGCGCAATGGATGAAGCTAGCTTTTGCCCATGGTGGCATCTAAGTGATGCACTTAGTGCGCAAGGCAGGGACTTCAATGTACAGGTTGAGGCCTTTACAGTAGAGCTAGGCAGCCAAGAAAAAATAGATTTAGCAGCCGCCTTTGATGATGCAAACAGCATTTTAAGCTATTTGAACCATAAAAATGTATTGGTAGATGCAGCGCATCAACCTAAGCAGATGACCCGTTATGCGTGCCATTTAGATGACTACTTTGCTTATTATGCGCCGATTGGCGGCATGGTTGAGTATGTTGCTCCGTTAGGCGCACACATAAAGGCAGGCGAGCCAATAGCCCATATATTACGCATGGAGCGCTATTTAACTGAGCAGCCCCTACAAACATTAAGCCTTGATTGCGATGCAATTGCTATTTTGCATTTTGCCTCAGCAAGCGTAAACCAAGGCACTGAACTTTATAAGTTTTTTACTAACGTATTTGAGTTATAACGCACCGCGCTATAACTCCCCCTTCTCATTGCGTGAGAGTAAGTTAACTAACTTACAATATAAGCGGCTATATGCCGCTTTTTTTGATCTGTGATAACGGTGTAAACGTAAGGTAATCAAATAAGTGTAAATTCAGTGAAAGTTCACCGTTACAAATGTAAAAACACGTTATAATTTATAAATCTACCTTACTCTCAAAGGAATAAACAATGAGCTGGCGTTATTGGATTGCAGTTACGGCTTTACTAAGCACACCCTCTTTTGCCCAACAAGAGGTTAAAAAAAATGAACAAGACAACGACATAGAGCTAGTTAAGCAATGTATTTTAAATGAAGTAATTGGTGGCGATGGTAAGCAAACCTTAGACGAGCTGCGTACAAAATGCTCCGCCCTTGAAGAAAACAAACAACTTACCGCACTTGATAAACGCAAGGCTCGCGAAGAGGTAAGCAAAAAAAATCGTAACGTAATTACGCCGCATAAACGTAACTACATTTTACCTTTATCGTATGTCTCGCACCCTAACGATCGCCCGTTTGATGGCTTTGACGAGCTAACAGATGAAGAAAATGGCGAACCCCTTGATAACCTAGAGGCTAAATACCAGCTTTCTATTAAAGTGCCACTGTACGATGATTTTGCAGATGAAGACCAAGCCATATTTTTTGGCTTTACTTTGCAGTCGTATTGGCAGATTTATAACTCAGAGATTTCTTCTCCGTTTCGTGAAACCAACTACGAACCAGAAATATTTTGGGTAAACTACCTAGACCAAGAAAACGTACTTTGGGGCGACGAAATGGCCATAGCGCTGGGTATTTCGCACCAATCTAATGGCCGCAGCCAGCCAAACTCTCGTTCATGGAACCGAATTTACGCCGATTTTATATGGGAAAAGAGCGGTTTTGTATTTAGCTTTAAACCTTGGTATCGCATTGCCGAGGATGAAAAAGACAATATATTAGAAGCCGATGGCGACGACAATCCAGATATTTACAAATACATGGGTTACTTTGAATTTGGCGGGGCGTATCGTTATCACGATCACGAGTTTAGCTTTATGACTCGTAACAATTTAAATTCAGATAACCGTGGTGCACTTCAACTAGATTGGTCATTCCCGCTTTGGGGTCGTTTACGTGGCTACGCGCAGTACTTTAACGGTTACGGTGAGAGCCTAATTGATTATAACGCTGATGTAGAGCGTATTGGTGTAGGTATATTACTTACCGATTTACTCTAATTTATTAATACACCATAAAAAAAGCCAAGCCCTTTTATAAAGTGCTTGGCTTTTTTATTAAAGCGTTACTCGTTATTTTTTAACGGCAAACACCCCTTCAAACTCTGCAACAACATCGCTGCCATCAAATATAGTAACAGGTACTACGTAGCTTGCTTTGCCTGTTGTTTCCAGCTCACTGAGCTTACCTTTACAGGTTTGCACATCAACACAACCGCGTGGGTCGGTATTAAGTGGTTTTAAGTATTTTATAGTGGCATCGGCTAATACAATATTGCCCTCAAGCCCTGCCTCTTTAAGCGCTAAGTACGTTGCGCCCCAACCGGTTAAGGTTGCTAAGCTGTATATAGAGCCTGCAAACATAGTGTTGTGTAGGTTTAAGTTAGCGTCTAAATCAGCACGCGTTGTAAACTGCCAATCTGTGTAGCTTTCTACTTTTATACCCATTGCATCACTAATTGGGATTGATTCACGCCAAATATTTTGCAGTACTTGCGTCCAATCAGGGTGGCGAAACCATCCCGGCTCACTAGGCTTTTGCTTAATCATTTTGAAATGTTGAACATCGCCATACGCTAAGTGGGCTTTTTCTTTTAGCTCATAGCCGTGGCGCTTATAAAACTCAAGCGCACGCTCGCGAGCAAATAACACTAATTCGCCTGCATTTTGCGTCCATGCTATTTTTTCAAGCTCGTGTAATAAACGGCTACCAATATGCTGGTTACGGTTGCCTTCGGCTACGGCCATGTAACGTACTTGCGCTTGCTCATGGTTGTTAAAGTGTAAACGGGCCACACCAAGCACATCACCGTTGTTATTTTTTATAAAGCGATGCTCTGAGTCTTGTTCCATATCATCTTGTTCAGAGCCACGAGGCTCATTCCAAGGCGCACGTAGTACTTCCCAACGTAATTGATAGTACGCTTGCCAGTCTTCGCTGCTCTGCGGTGTAGTTACTTGAAACATATATACTCCTGTTGTTTTGCCGTAAATAAAAAATAAAGGCTACGGCATGTAATCCAACTGAATAACTCTTTAACCTGCACATTGGTTTTTACATTAGAAAATTAAAGATTAAGTTGGTTGGAATTATTATGGCAAATACCATACTCCATCTTTTAAACACTGCCAATACGACTTTGGTAAGCAAGCGAAAAAATAACTGTTTTACCCATCGCATCAGCTAGTTAATGCTGGGCCTTTAGAGATTGAGCATGCACTGAGCGAAGGGTTCTGCCTAGGGGAAATTTACTCTTTGTTGCCTACATGGGTGTAAGCCAGTAGAGTAACGCAGGAGCAGTTACCTAGCCCACTAGGTTACAAATCTCGCGCCGCGATTAAATCGCCCCTAGATTGAACAAACTTTAATCCTGAAAGGTCAACAGGCCCTTAATGTTATGAGCGATTTTATAAACCCTTTAACGGGTGTAGTGAGTAGCCACTTTATTAGTCACAGCCAAGATATTGGGCAACTAGTTTACTGGCATAAATATGCAGGCGATCACATACAGGTTCGCCAATTCGGGCAGCTTCGCTGGCTGCTAATTAACGATACATTGCAATCGGTGATAGAGCTTAACAATCCACAGCGCTTACTATTTCCACATTTAACCTATTTAGCTAAGCAGTGGCAAACCTTAGCACCACCAAATCATGTGTTAGAACTTGGCCTTGGCGGTGGCGCTATACGTAATTACTTACAATACACTTACCCGCAGGCACGCGTAACATCAGTTGAAAAAAATGCAGATATAATTGCCTGCTATACAGATTTTTTCGCTCTTAAAAACCAAAGTGACGTGCAGTGTGATGACGCGCAAAATGTACTTAGCAAGGCACATAACCATGACTGGATTATTCTTGATTTATTTAGCCAGATAGATGCACCACGATTTTTGTTTGAACGCGCTTTTTATCAAAAAATATACGATGCGCTAAACGCAGGTGGCACGTTATTTATTAACTTTTTGTCGCAACATGAGTCGCAGTTAATTCAGTTACAGCAATTACTATTTAATGTGTTTGGCGTAAAAGTAAGCCCGCATAAAATTGCGGGCTTTGTGAATCATATTATTATTGTTACTAAAGCTGGTAATTAAACCGATAAGTTAAACGTAACAGGTCCATCGTTACACAAGCTCACTTGCATATCGGCGCCAAACTCTCCCGTGGCAACACTAATACCTTGCGCTTTAGCTTGAGTTACAAAGTACTCGTAAAGCGCGTTAGCTTGGCTAGGTGTGGCTGCCGATGAAAAGCTTGGCCGCATGCCTTTTTTAGTGTCAGCCGCTAATGTAAATTGCGACACCACGAGTAACTCACCGCCTATATCTTTTAGGCTTAAGTTCATTTTGTCGTTTTCATCGGTAAATATTCGGTAATTACTTACCTTATGCAACAGCTTGTCGGCGGCTTGCTCATCATCTGGTTTTTCAACACCGAGTAACAATAAAATACCTTGGCCAATTTCACCTATAACTTGGTTATCAACTTCTACTTTGGCACTTTTTACACGTTGTATTAAGCCTTGCATTTAACTGCGTTCCTCTGTTTTTAGTTCTTCATCAATGTCTATTTCTGGTGTTTGTGGTACATGATTAGGGCTTATACAGGCGGTAAATTCGGCCCCTAATAACACCACCACCCACGACAAATACACCCACACAAATAAAATAGGAATGGTCGCAACAGCGCCATAAATTACTTCGTACGAAGGAAAATGGCTAATATAAAGCGCAAAGCCTTTTTTAGTCAGCTCAAATAATACTGCCGCAAAAAGAGCCCCCGGTAGCGCAGCCCTAATAGATACAGGCGTGTTAGGCACTAAAGTGTATAACATTAAAAAGCCAATCATCGAAAAGCCATAAGGCACCAGCTTTAACAAAAAGCCACTAAACCCAGGAATGCCCTGATCGGCAAACGACACTAACGAAACAATATACGATGTAACACCAATACTTGCGCCCAGTAGTACGGGGCCTAAGCTCAATACCATCCAATAAACCGCAAAAGAGATCATCATGGGGCGTTTTTTCTTAATACGCCAAATGCGATTAAGCGTGGCATCAACATTACGTATAAGCAGCAATGCAATCGCCGCTAAAAAGCCAATACCCACCGCGGTCATTTGGTTCGCATTGCCAGCAAAGGAGCTTATATGCTCTTTAATCACATCAGATGAGGTAGGTACAAAGTTAGTAAACAAAAAGCTTTCTATGGCTATGCGGGTCGACTCAAACCCCGGGAAGGCCGAAAATATTGCCACGCCTACCGCTATCAAAGGCACTAAAGAAAGCAAAGTAACATAGGCAAGGTAGCCTGCATTCACTGTAATTTGATCGTCTATACAGCGGTTAACGTACTGCATCCACCAGCTTGGCTGTTGCCTTAAAAAGGAGATAGCTTGCTGTTTATAAAGGGAGAGCTTATCATTCATACAATTGACTTGTGCTAATCGAATTTTGATTATGATAGCAATCAGCACCATAATTTACAGCACTTACTGGTAAATAGGGATCCAAATGAAAAAACAAACATTACTTAGCGCCTCGGTACTGGCCATTACGCTTACTTTATCGGGCTGTCAGTCGGCCTATTATTCTGCAATGGAAAAAGTAGGTGTACATAAGCGCGACATTCTTATTGACCGCGTAGAAGAGACCAAAGATTCACAAGAAGAGTCGCAAGAAGAATTTCAATCAGCACTTGAGCGCCTAACAACTTTAATTAATTTTGATGGCGGCGAGTTACAAGATGCCTACAATCAACTTAACGATGATTATGAGTCGAGCTTAGCAGCCGCTAATGAAGTGTCGAGCAATATTAATAAAGTTGAAGATGTAGCAGAAGCTTTATTTGACGAATGGAGCGATGAGCTTGAGCAATACAAAAGCGCGTCGCTTAAGCGCGAAAGCAGTAAAAAGCTAGCGGCTACACAACGCCAATTTAGCCAGTTACTACGCTCTATGCGCAGTGCAGAGAGCAAAATGGAGCCAGTGCTATCGTCTTTACAAGATAACGTACTGTACTTAAAGCATAACTTAAACGCACAAGCGGTTGCCGCTATTAAAGGCGAATTCACTAATTTAAAGCGTGATATTCAAGTGCTGATGAACGACATGAATAAATCAATTGCCGATTCAAACAAGTTTATAGAGCAAATGAATAGCGCTGGCTAATCAATTAAAATCTGCCTAACAAAGCCTGCATATTGCAGGCTTTTTTGTTGTTACGTTTTGTTACCTTTGAACTATTTGTTAATCTTTTGATGTTGTTATACTTTTATAAAAATAATAATAGATAACAGCAATGAACCTAAAAACCACCAGCCTTGTATTTATTTGTGGATTGCTTAGCGCTTGCGAAACCGCTAATCGCATTGAGGTGATAGCAGGGGAAAACACGCTTACCCCGCAGCATCAAACAGGCGAGCGAAAAGGACGCTTTTATAACCTCTACCCTGGCAAAAAAACTTACCCCACCACCTGCGAAACCGGCTGCTACCCGCCAAGTCCTAAATTACAATGCAAACAAGATGCTGAAGATTGCCAATTTATTGCTGAGCAAAAGCCAATTAATTTAAATACGGGCTTTACCGTGCGCTGGCTAGGACACGCAGGATTTATGATCCGCACACCTAACGGACAACACGTGCTATTTGATCCTGTAAAAGAGCAGTTCGACTCACCTGTTGATTTAGCCTTTAGGTTAGCCTCAGGGTTTTACAGGCAACCCGGCGATTGGCTTACAAAAAACGAGCTTAAAAACTTAAGTGCAGTGATGTACTCGCATATTCATTACGATCACTTTAATAAAGCCGATATAGAAGAGCTTGGTAATCAACCTCGCTACTTAACGCCATTAGGTATGGCCGACAACTTCCCTACTGGTGGCTATAACATTAGCGAAATGGCCTGGTATGCAAAAACACAACTTGATGATTTAACGATTCATGCCCTACCAGCGCACCACTTTAGTAGCCGCGTATTGGTACCCTTTATTTACGAAGATAACGATAAAGACCTATGGAATGGCTGGTTGCTTGAGCAAAACGGCAGTACCGTGTTTTTTGCAGGCGATACCGGCTACTCAAAACACTTTAAAGACATTCAGCAAAAGTATGGCGATATAGACATATGCCTACTGCCCATAGCCTCGTATTACAGTGAAGATAGCCCTACTTGGTATCGTTATGTACACACCACACCAGAGGATGCTGTAAATGCAGCTAGTGACCTTAACTGTAAAGTAATGATACCGTGGGGCTATGGTAACTCAAGCTGGAAAATGGGCGACCGGACAAGCCATTCAGCACTGTTAAGGTTGCTTTATATGCACAATAAAATGGCTTCAACCACACCTTTATATATTTTAAACGAAGGCGAAAGTATTTCACTGTAACTCATTGCTGAACTGTTTTAGGATGATTGTTATATCTAAATACATATTAACATTGAGAAATTAATGAAAAAACACGCATTAGCTTTAAGCTGTTTATTAAGCGCCCCAGTAATGGCCATTGATGTAGCGCACACATCGACCCCTATTACTATTGATGGCGTATCTGAAAGCGCATGGGATAAAGCAACGTGGCATGATATGCCGCATTTAATGGATGGCACCTTGCCCTCATCAGATGCCGACTTTAAAGGCCGCTACCGCCTGCTGTGGGATAAAAACTACCTGTATTTACAAGCCGATATAACTGACGATGTACTTATTGATACGCACCCAGACCCGACCGTAAAATATTGGGATGACGATGCGCTGGAAATTTTTATCGATAGCGACGCGTCAGGTGGTATTCACCAGTTTAACCATACCGCGTTGGCATATCATATTGGCCTTGATAACCAAGCCGCCGATTACGGCCCCGATAAAAAAGCCCATTTATACACCGACCACTTAACAAGCAACTGGAAACGTAATACCCAAGCCCCTTATAACATCACCTGGGAAGTTGCTATAAAGCTCTACCCTAACGATTACCAAGAAGGCACTATAAACACGCCCATTACGCTTAATGAAAAACAAGTCATTGGTTTTATGCTCGCGTATTGCGATAACGATGGCAGCGAAGTACGCGAGCACTTTATGGGCTCGCACGAAGTACAACCAGTCAATGGCGACAGAAACCGCGGTTTTATAGACGCAGATGTCTTTGGCAAAATTACCCTGCTGCCAAAAAGTAACCACTAATAAATAGTTGAGAAGTAGGTTGGGTTGAGCGCAGCGAAACCCAACGAAAAAACACCCTACCAACAATGACAGATGCTTTGCGTTATCGATTGATTAAGCTTTGACTCTTGTACTTCTCATTCCCTTCTCCTTGTGCAAATATTTTTTAAGTAAATTATTCACAAAGAGAATAAGAGGCGCTGCGCTTTTAGAGATAAATACATTGTGGCAGTTTCACTATAGAACGGACTATAAACATTGACGTATTTGGAAAAATCACACTACTTCCAAAAAGTAACTACTAATAAATAGTTGAGAAGTAGGTTGGGTTGAGCGTAGCGAAACCCAACGAAAAAATGCCCCACCAATACGCACTACAACTATGCATTGTTGCAGGTTTATATAGCCTACTGACTTTCAGCTTAAACCAGCCTATTTAGTTGCGCCGTTCTAAACTGACCGCTGATAACTTATAGCTGACAACTCTTGTTTTAACCCACAAAAAAGCCGCTGTATTTTGCAATACAGCGGCTTTTGAAATCATTTTTCTAAATTAATAGATTATGATTTTGGAGCACGACCCGCACGCTTACGCTCACTTTCAGTTAAGTGACGTTTACGAATACGAATGTTCTCAGGTGTTACTTCTACTAACTCGTCATCATCGATGAACTCAAGCGCTTGCTCAAGTGTGTAGTTCAATGGTGGCGTCAATGTTTGTGCTTCATCTGTACCAGATGCACGAACGTTAGTAAGTTGCTTACCTTTAAGGGCGTTAACTGTAAGGTCGTTATCACGGCTATGAATACCGATAACCATACCTTCGTAAACTTCAACACCGTGACCGATGAATAATTTACCACGCTCTTGTAAGTTGAATAATGCGTTAGTAAGTGCTTTACCTGTTGCATTTGCAATCATTACGCCGTTCTTACGAACACCTAGCTCGCCACCTTTGTGCGGACCGTAGTGATCGAATGTATGGTAAAGTAAACCAGAACCTGAAGTTAACGTCATGAACTCAGTTTGGAAACCGATTAAGCCACGGCTTGGGATCATAAAGTCTAAACGCATACGGCCCTTACCATCTGGTGCCATATCAGTAAGTTCACCTTTACGAAGACCAATTTGCTCCATGATAGAACCTTGATGCTCTTCTTCACAGTCAATTGTTAGTGTTTCGTACGGTTCTTCTAATACGCCATCAACAGTACGCAAGATTACTTCTGGACGAGATACAGCTAGCTCATAACCTTCACGACGCATGTTTTCGATTAAGATACCAAGGTGTAATTCACCACGGCCCGATACGCGGAAGCTATCTGGGTTGTCAGTATCAGCAACACGAAGTGCAACGTTATGTACTAATTCTTTGTCTAAACGCTCACGAATATTACGTGATGTTACAAACTTACCTTCTTTACCACAGAAAGGAGAGTTATTTACAGAGAACGTCATTGTTACTGTTGGCTCATCAACACTTAGTGGTGGTAATGCTTCAACGTTGTTAGGGCAACAAACAGTGTCTGAAATCTTAAGCTCGCCAAGACCTGTTACCGTTACAATGTTACCAGCGTAAGCTTTATCTGTTTCGATACGCTCAAGACCTAGGTAGCTTTGTACTGAACCGATTTTGCCGTTACGCGTAGAGCCATCAGCACTAACAATCGTTACTTGCTGGTTAGGCACAACAGAACCACGTTTGATACGGCCGATACCGATTACACCTTTATAAGAGTTGTAATCAAGCTGAGAAATCTGCATTTGGAAGTCACCTTCAGGATCTGCATCCGGTGGTGATACTTCGTCAACGATCATTTGGAACATAGGTTCCATGTTGTCAGACGGCTCGTCTAAATCTAGTGTAGCCCAACCGTTGATTGCTGAAGCGTAGATTACTTTAAAGTCTAGCTGTTCGTCAGTTGCACCAAGGTTGTCGAATAAATCAAAGATTTGATCCATAACCCAATCAGGACGTGCACCTGGCTTGTCGATTTTGTTGATAACAACAATTGGCTTTAAGCCTTGCGCGAATGCTTTTTGCGTTACGAAACGCGTTTGCGGCATTGGACCTTCTTGAGCATCAACAAGTAATAATACTGAGTCAGCCATCGAAAGTACGCGTTCAACTTCACCACCAAAATCGGCGTGTCCCGGGGTATCTACGATATTGATATGGTAGTCTTTCCAAGAAATGGCTGTGTTTTTAGCCAAAATGGTAATACCACGTTCTTTCTCAATGTCGTTTGAGTCCATCACACGCTCTTCGTTACCGCCGCGTGTTTCTAATGTACCTGATTGCTCAAGTAGTTTGTCAACCAATGTCGTTTTACCGTGGTCAACGTGCGCGATAATCGCTATATTTCTTAACTGTTCGATGCTCATATTTTTACTCAGAGAAGTTTATTCTCATTGATCCTGCAAGATCTACGCACTCATCTGCGTTTTCACCAGATGTCCCAGCATAGGATTTAAAAGGGCGCATATTATCCCTCATTAATGACATGGATGAAAGTTTATCCAATACAATTTTAAAAACTTTCTTAATACTTTTACTAAGTATCTGTTTTTTATATGACAATTATATAAAATAAATTTCGACAAATTACATAAATTGTCGTTTTTTAGCTAATTTGTTGATTGCTTTGGCACTATTTACTATTTAAGTTAAGCTGATTTAGGTGATTAAAATACGTGCAGAATCGAGCGTGAAATTTTTGCACCAATGTGGATATTTTACGCACCACAAAAGTGCAAAGCCCGTGACCACTTTTGTGCAACCATAATTTTTAACTTAATAAACAGCAAGTTAAAATAATGGCATAAAATCGGCTTACTAAAAAACCAAAGCATTTAATGCAGCAATAATAAAACCCAACAGTTGGAGGACACATGTCACAATCGGTTTTAGATTTTATTAAAGAAAATGACGTTAAGTTCATTGATTTACGCTTTACTGATACTAGAGGTAAAGAACAACATGTTTCTATTCCTCATCACCAAGTAGATGAAGATTTTTTTGAAGACGGCAAAATGTTCGACGGCTCTTCAATTGCAGGTTGGAAAGGCATTAACGAATCAGACATGGTACTTATGCCAGTAGCTGATTCAGTAAAATTAGACCCATTCACAGAAGAAGCTACGCTAATCGTACGTTGTGATGTTGTAGAGCCATCTACACTACAAGGCTACGAGCGTGACCCTCGTTCAGTTGCTAAACGCGCTGAAGAGTACATGAAATCTACCGGTATCGCAGATACAGTTTTATTTGGCCCTGAGCCAGAATTCTTCCTATTTGATGATGTTAAATACAAGTCAGATATGTCAGGTTCTATGTACAAAATTGATGCTGTTGAAGCAGCATGGAACTCAGATAAAGACTACGAAGGTGGTAACACAGGTCATCGCCCAGGTGTTAAAGGTGGTTACTTCCCATGTTCACCAGTTGACTCTTCACAAGATTGGCGTTCAGCTACTTGTTTAGTACTTGAAGAACTAGGCCAAGTAGTAGAAGCGCATCACCACGAAGTTGCAACAGCGGGTCAAAACGAAATCGCAACTCGCTTTAATACAATGGTATTAAAAGCGGATGAAATCCAAGAGATGAAATATGTTATTCATAACATGGCTCACCTTTACGGAAAAACGGCCACATTTATGCCTAAGCCTGTTGTAGGCGATAACGGCTCTGGTATGCACTGTCACCAATCTTTAGCAAAAGACGGTGTTAACCTTTTTGCTGGTGATAAGTACGGTGGTCTTTCTGAAGATGCACTTTACTACATTGGCGGTATTATTAAGCACGCTAAAGCAATCAATGCGTTTGCAAATGCCTCAACTAACTCGTACAAACGTTTAGTACCAGGTTTTGAAGCACCGGTAATGCTTGCATACTCTGCACGTAACCGTTCTGCATCAATCCGTATCCCAGTTGTACCATCTGAAAAAGGTCGTCGTATCGAAGTACGCTTCCCAGATCCAACTGCTAACCCATACCTTGCTTTCTCTGCAATGCTTATGGCTGGCCTTGACGGTATCAAAAACAAGATCCACCCTGGCGATGCTATGGACAAGGATTTATACGACCTACCAGCAGAAGAAGCAGCAGAAATTCCACAAGTTGCATCTTCACTAGATGAAGCGCTAGAAGCACTTAGTGCTGACCGTGAATTCTTAACACAAGGTGGCGTATTTACTGATGATTTAATCGATGCATACATTGCACTTAAATCTCAAGAAGTTGAAAAACTTAACATGACAACTCACCCAGTTGAGTTTGAAATGTACTATAGCGTTTAATACGCCGTAGACAAAATTATCGATAAGATAATAAATGTGTGTTCTCAAGCCCGCTTAGCGGGCTTTTTTTTATGGTAAATTAGGGTTATCTCCACTAAAGTTATGTAATTACAAAATATGCAGGGTAGCAATGTGAATTACAGGATATTATTACTATTTTTTGCTTTAGGATTAAGCATTTATAGTTATGCAAGCAATAAGAAAATTTATGCTTGGAAAGATAAAAATGGTGTTTTAGTGTTCTCAGATACACCACGTAGTGGCGCGCACGAAATAAAACTAAGCAGCCAAGATCTTACCCTGTCTGAAACCGATAAACACACCCCTGGTTCACCACAACCAACGCACCCTAACCGTTTTCAAATTATGATATCGTCGCCTACACATAACCAAACCGTACGCGAAAACACCGGCTCGGTGTACGTAACAAGCCGCATAACACCCCGTTTTGAAGCTGGCTTTACCATACAGCTATTTTTAAACGGTAACGCTTATGGGCCCGCAAGCGATTTATCAACGTTTGCCATTCGGGATGTAGAAAACGGAGCTCATACTTTGTATCTCAAACTTTATAATAAACAAAATCAAGCCATTGCTATCAGTCAGCCCAGTACCTTTGTGATGCAAAGAAAGGCTGTAAATTAAGTACAATGTCTCATGAAGCAAAATTAGCGCAGCAGTATTTACTGATTAAAACTTGCTTGCAAATATTAACGCACTAAAGTGGTGCAAAGATGTCAAACGAACAAAATTTTAGCCCTGAACTTCTCAATGCCATTTGGCAAAATCAAACTACATCGGTCATGTTACTTGATAAAAGTTTTACCCTTGTTTATGCCAACACCAGCACCAGCGAACTACTCGGCTTGGGTAAAAAGCGCATTATTGGGCAAACCTTTAACAGCTTATTTAATTACCATTCTGTGGATTTAGAGCGCATAGCCCAGTACTCACTTATTGATGGTGTAGATTGCAGCCAGCACAGAGCTGACGTGGTCTTTATAGATTCTCGCCATGCAAAAATAGCTATTACATCGCGCCAAGTTAAGTTTAAAAACGAACGCTATATTTTACTTGAGTGTCGTAAAACCGATGAAGAAATAAAACACGACAAAGCCTCTAACCAAATGCATCAATATCAAGCTGCACGAAATTTAATTAGAGGGCTTGCTCACGAAATTAAAAATCCTTTAGGGGGAATACGCGGAGCGGCGCAGTTATTGCAGTATGAGGTAGATCAACAAGAAAGGGACGAATGCGCTGAGCTTATAATTGAGCAAGCCGACCGATTACGCGAATTAGTTGATAGGCTACTTGGGCCAAATCAGCTTCCGCAAAAGTCGTATGGCAATATTCACCAAACACTTGAGTCGGTTGTTAAATTAAGCACATTAGATAATTGTAAAAATATTAGTCTAGTTAAAGATTACGACCCAAGTATCCCTGATGTGTTTATTGACCAAGGCAAGGTTCAGCAAGTTGTACTTAATATTGTACGCAATGCTCAACAGGCGTTAGTTGATGGCGGTGAAATAAAAATAAAAACCCGCATTAATCATCAGTATCGCCGCCCCGGAAAAGCCCCTAAAAAAGCCTTGTTGATCCAGGTTTCTGATAATGGACCAGGCATAGACCCAAGCGTTCGCGAAACATTGTTTTACCCGATGATCACCAACAAAGAAGGTGGCTCAGGGCTAGGGCTTTCAATCGCACAAACGCTCATAGATCAGCACGACGGTTATATAGACTGCGATAGCTGGCCTGGCCATACTGAATTTAATATCTATCTGCCTTTTGCAGATTAATGTTTTGGAGTTGGCATGAAAACAGTTTGGCTTGTAGATGATGACGCATCAATTCGCTTTGTATTAGAAAAAGCGCTGACACGCGCAGGGTTTGAAGCAGAAAGCTTTGCAAATGCGCAAGACGTGTTAAGCGCGCTAAAATTTAGCCAGCCAACCGTGTTGGTATCTGACGTACGGATGCCAGGCATGGACGGCATGGCATTGCTTGAACTCATAGCAGAGCAAAACCCAGGGCTGCCGGTTATTATAATGACCGCCCACTCAGATTTAGACTCAGCGGTTAACGCATTTCAAAAAGGCGCGTTTGAGTACTTAGCCAAGCCATTTGATTTAAACGAAGCCGTGGCATTAATCGAAAGTGCCTGTAGAGCAAATTCAACTAAAAAAACTAAGCGTAAACAAGTTCCACCTAAAAGCGCGCACATTATTGGCGAAGCCCCTGCGATGCAGGAAGTGTTTAGAGCGATAGGTAAACTGTCGGCTTCAAGTATGAGCGTACTAATTAATGGTGAGTCTGGCACAGGTAAAGAGCTTGTTGCCAGCGCTTTGCATAACCACAGCCCACGTAAAGAAAACCAGTTTATTGCATTAAACATGGCCGCTATTCCAAAAGAGCTTGTGGAGTCTGAGCTATTTGGCCACGAAAAAGGCGCATTTACTGGTGCCGATAGCGTTCGTAAAGGCCGCTTTGAACAAGCCAATGGCGGCACACTGTTTTTAGATGAAATTGGCGATATGCCACTGGATGTGCAAACACGTTTATTACGTGTACTCGCCGATGGTGAATTTTACCGTGTGGGCGGGCACCAAAGTATTAAAGTTGATGTACGCATTATTGCTGCAACGCATCAAAATTTAGAAGATTTAGTAAAACAGGGTAAATTTAGGGACGATTTATTTCATCGTTTAAACGTTGTGCGCCTTCGTTTACCGGCTCTTAGAGAAAGAACTGAAGACATTGAGCGCCTAGCGCAGCACTTTTTACACAAAAGCGCAAAAGACCTACAAGTAGAAAGTAAAGTGCTAAGCCCAAAAGCCACAGAGCAGCTTAGGCTATTTAGCTGGCCTGGTAATGTGCGCCAACTTGAAAATACCTGTCGCTGGTTAACCGTTATGGCCCCTGGTGAATTAGTAAGTGAGCAAGACCTACCACCAGAGATCATTGATGCAGCGCCTGTTCAACAAGAAGGTGATTGGCTTGATGCGTTTCAGCAATGGCTCAACCAAGAGCTTAAGCAAGGTAAAGAAAACATTTGGCCTGATATTCAAGCTCAGCTTGAAACTCGCCTTATAAAAACAGCACTGGCTAATTGCTCTGGCCATAAACAAGATGCAGCCATAAAAATTGGCTGGGGGCGCAACACGTTGACCCGCAAATTAAAAGAGCGCAATATTAGCTAGTTTCTAACTGTTACTCGTTGGCCCTAGGATGAAATTAATAGAACACATTCCATTGTTTAAACAAATGGAAATAGTGAATAGATTGCACTTTTTTAAAGACTTCAGCCTTGCTGAACGCCAAGTGCTACTAGAGTCGTTTGGGTTATTGTATTTAGTTAACCAGCATCAGTTTTTATTTAAACAATACGATAACGACAAACGCTTATACATTGTATTAAGTGGTGCGTTACTTGTTTTTAAACATAACCACTTGCTGGAGCTTGGCACTATAGAGCCCGGTGAGTTTATCGGTGAAGGCGCATTTATTAATAACCGCGAGCGCAGTACGAGCGCTCGCGCTAAAACCGACACCATAGTACTTGCCATTACCCCAGAGGCACTTACTCGCTTGCCTAATGTAATACGCGAAAAAATTAAAGATAGAATCATAGAAGGTATGAGTCTGCGCATTGCAAAGCTGAGTGAGCACATAGAAACCCACGGTTAACTCTATCCCTCAGTCCATATAAACAATTTGTAGTGAGCAATCAAGCCAGCTGGGGTGATTAACATGCGCCGTAAATGTATACGTATCGGATGGCTTAGCGCCAAAGGGCGTCGCTACAAGCGGCTGTGAGTGGCTATATGTTTGCGAGTAGGTTTTATAATAAATAACAACATAACCATATAAAAACTCCCAACCTAACCTTACAACAGCGCCACTGGGTAAGGTAAAGTCAGCATATTTATCTGTAAATGTGACGAGTAAATCATTGTACTTGTCTTCGCTGCAATGAGTTGTTCTTAGCCGAGACGGCATAGTAAAAGCGTCTTCTCCATCAGTGCTCTTTAAATAAAAGCCTATATTGCCATCACCATAAAAATGATTTGAACGCGTTGTATAGTTAACTTGTGGCTCGTAACCTAGCCCCTGCATAATAGTAGCTAACTGCTCAGTTTCTTTTGGGTAAATTTTATCGCTTGATAAGAGTAATGTAGCCTCACCAAAGGTAGATGGGATTTCTAGCGCTACGTATTCATAAGGAAGATTTTGTGCTTTTAGCGCAGCATCGAGCTGCTTGCGCTGCTCATCTTGCAAGTTTTCGCTAAAAACATAAACGGTAGGTTGTTGGCACGCAGTTAATAATAGCGCCCACATACAGATTAAAATGCCATTTTTCATAGTGACCCTCCAATGATTACAATTGTAGTCTATTGGAGGAAACTATCTATAGCAACTTAATACTCATGTGCTTAATTAAGTATTATTGTACGTTGGTATAATTTGTTTGGCTGTCTAACCAGGCATCTACACTTTGGCGCGTATATAAAACTTCGTTAAATAAGCGATGACGTTCAAATTCCAGTTTTGATTTTTTAAGTGGATCACCACTAATTAGCCGACTGTGCGTATCGTTAAACTTAGAAATAACCGAAAAGCCGCGTTCATCTTGCTCTTTTTGTGTTTTTACCGAGTTAGCTAAGTGAGCTCTTACATCATCTGCTGTCAGCATATCTGAATTATCTAAGCCCATTAGCTCTTTTTTCATTGCTAATCTTATGCCCATTTACTGCTCCAATTATATGCAGACCTAAACAATTAAAACGGTGAGATAATTACCATGTTTTAGGTACGATTTTTTATTTGCCAAAGCAATAGCAAATAGCACACCAAATTTTTGCTAGAGCATACGCATCAAATGCTGCAGTTTTTTTAAAGTTGAAAAAAGTTTTATATTTATCACTCTTTTTTATCCCACTCGGGCGAGCTTGCTAGGTGCAAAAAACAGTGCAAGCCTTTATACTTGCTGCTTATGCGCCACCAACAGAGATAACCATGTCAGAAGAATACATTGAAATTGAACTTGAAGAAGAACCTATAGAGCTTTGTAAATTACTAAAAGTACTCGATTTAGTAGAAGGTGGCGGCCAAGCTAAAAACCTAATAGCGCAAGGCTATGTTGGGGTTAACCATGAAATATGTACAATAAAACGGAAAAAATTATACAGTGGCGATGTACTTGAATTTGATGGCGATCTTTTTCAACTCACTTTAAGTGAAGATGCGACTCCTGTAGAGCGCCCAGTGGCAACAACCCAGCCGCAGCCAGAAAAAACACCTAATGAAACAGCTCAAAAGCCGGCAAAAAATAAAAGAAAGCGCACTAAAAAGCCAAAGGTTGATGAAAATACAGGGCGCCGCCCTATCTCATTTGGCTAGCCCTTAGCGCTTTGTGCCGTTTTTATTATATGTATAGGCTAGCTTGAACAGTTAGCCTTTTTGCTCTTTAATTACCTCGTAAAATACAATAAAAACAAGGTAATAATATGACAACCTCAGCCACACCCAATTGGTTTAAACCCGCCCTGTGGGCAGCACTTATCTGGAATTTATTAGGTGTGTTTGCATTTATAATGCACCTTATGATGACCCCCGAGATGATAAGTAAACTTCCGCTAGATCAACAAGCTGCATATTCAAACGTGCCTTTATGGTCTACCATTGCGTTTGCTGTAGCGGTATTTGGTGGCACCCTTGGCTGCATACTACTATTGGCCAAAAATGCATTTGCAACGCCTACCTTTGCGCTATCGTTGGTAGCGATATTTATTCAGCAATTTTATAATTTCATTGTGATAAATAGCATTAAAATGCTGGGGGTAAGCGCGGTGTTTATGCCTATTTTAGTGATTGTTATTGCGTTTTTGCTTTTATATTTAAGTATAAAAAGAAAACAACAAGGTTGGTTGAACTAACTTCCCCCCCTTTTGTAAACTCATTATTTTGCTACTTGAAAAAACAATTTTAGGTAGCACTTCTATACTTAGTACTGTCTAAAAAACATGCATTGCGCTACCTGCTTTTTAGCCTGATTTGTCATATTTATTATCTCTGGTATGCACTTTGCAAACTATTGGCAAATAAACACGTTATTTTATCAAGGACATAATCCTAACTATCAAAGGGGCAAAAAATGAATAGTTTCGACACCCAACAACAATTAACGATTAATGGCGAGCAATACCATATTCACTCACTTAAAGGATTAGGCGACAAAGCAAAGCGATTGCCCTTTTCTCTCAAAGTATTACTAGAAAACCTATTACGCAATGAAGATGGCGTAAATATAAAAGAACAAGACATTCAAGCCCTTCTTGACTGGGACCCTAAAGCAAAGCCCTCAGCTGAGGTGGCCTTTACGCCGGCACGTGTGGTAATGCAAGACTTTACAGGTGTTCCCGCCATTGTTGATTTAGCTGCCATGCGTGATGCAATGGAAAAGCTAGGTGGCGATCCTGCAAAAATAAACCCGCTTTCTCCTGCTGAACTTGTAATTGACCACTCAGTACAAGTAGATGGCTATGGTGACGACGGTGCGTTTGATTTAAATGCCAAGCTAGAATACGAACGAAATAAAGAGCGCTACGAATTTTTACGCTGGGGGCAAACTGCTTTTGATAATTTAAAAGTAGTGCCACCAGCTACAGGTATTGTGCACCAAGTAAACTTAGAGTTTTTAGCGCGTGTTGTTTTTAACGACAGTGAAAACGGAAAATCAATAGCCTACCCAGACACCCTTGTAGGGACTGATTCGCACACCACCATGATTAATGGTTTAGGTGTGCTAGGCTGGGGCGTAGGTGGTATTGAAGCCGAAGCAGCCATGCTTGGGCAACCAATTAGCTTGCTTATTCCTCAGGTAGTGGGCTTTAAATTAAATGGCCGCTTACCCGAGGGCACCACAGCTACCGATTTAGTGCTCACCGTTACCGAAATGCTACGTAACCACGGCGTAGTGGGTAAATTTGTTGAGTTTTATGGTGACGGCCTAGCTGATTTACCGCTCGCCGATAGAGCGACCATTGCCAACATGGCGCCAGAGTACGGTGCAACATGTGGTATTTTCCCCATTGATGATGAAACAATTAACTACCTGCGTTTAACGAACCGCGATGAAGATCATCTCAAACTGATTGAAGACTACGCTAAACACCAAGGCTTATGGCGCCATGAAGGCGACGAAGCGCATTACACAGACACCCTTGAGCTTAAATTAGACGATGTAGTACCTAGCCTTGCAGGTCCTAAACGCCCACAAGACAGAATTACACTTGATAAAGCCGGTGATGTGATAGGCCAGCACCTAAAAGGTTTCCAAGATGAGCGTATGGCTCGTCGTGATAAAAGCGATATTGAAGAAGCGCGCATTGAAAGTGAAGGCCCAACAACCAACCCTGATGAACCGGTAGACGAAGCGCAGTTTATGGGTGCAGCCAAAGTGAAGTTTAAAGGCCAAGAATTTGAACTAAACGATGGCGCCTGTGTTATTGCCGCTATTACAAGCTGTACAAATACCTCTAACCCCAGTGTTATTTTAGCCGCAGGCTTAGTGGCTCAAAAAGCTAAACAGCTGGGTATTAATGTAAAACCGTGGGTTAAAACATCGCTTGCACCCGGTTCGCAAGTGGTAACCGACTACCTTGAAAAAGCAGGCCTAATGGATGACCTAGAAAGCTTAGGCTTTAACTTGGTCGGTTATGGTTGTACCACGTGTATAGGTAACTCAGGCCCGCTTGCAGATGAAATTAGCGAAGCTATTCAAAAGCATAAGCTAGTTGTAAGCTCTATTTTATCGGGTAACCGTAATTTTGAAGGGCGTATACACCAAGACGTTAAAATGAACTTTTTAGCCTCGCCTCCACTTGTGGTAGCGTATGCCATTGCAGGGCGTACAGACATAGATGTATACAACGAGCCATTAGCGCAAGATGAAAACGGTAACGATATTTACCTAAAAAATATTTGGCCAAGCGTGAGCGAAGTCAGCGAACTAGTACAAAAAACGGTAACCAGAGAAATGTTCGAAAAAAGCTATGCCAACGTATACGAAGGCGACAGCCGTTGGCAAAAAATCCAAATTCCTGATGGTAAGCTCTACGATTGGGATGATGGCTCAACTTACATTAAAAAAGCACCATTCTTTGAGGGCATGAGCGTTGAACCACCAGGCGTGCCAACAATTGAAGGGGCGCGCTGTTTAGCTAAACTTGGCGACTCAGTAACCACTGACCATATTTCTCCTGCGGGAGCCATTAAAGCTGAAGCGCCAGCCGGTATTTACTTACAGGAAAAAGGCGTAGAAAAAGCGCAGTTTAACTCGTACGGTTCACGCCGTGGTAACCACGAAGTGATGATGCGAGGCACATTTGCTAACGTTAGGCTTAAAAACTTACTCGCACCAGGTACAGAAGGTGGCGTTACTCGCACCCAACCTGATGACAAGCTTGCCAGCATTTACGATGCCGCAATGGAATATGAAAAGAGTAACACACCATTAATTGTGTTAGCTGGTAAAGAATACGGTACCGGTTCATCACGCGACTGGGCAGCAAAAGGCTCACTTTTATTAGGTGTAAAAGCGGTGGTTGCACAAAGTTATGAGCGTATTCACCGCTCTAACCTTATTGGTATGGGTGTGCTGCCTTTACAGTTTAAAGAGGGTGAGAGCCACGAATCATTAAATTTAACTGGCCAAGAGCAGTTTGATATTGAAGGTTTGTACGACAAAACGAATGAAGTGAGCATTATTGCCACGAATGCTGAGGGCAAAAAAGTCAGCTTTAGCGCCGATGTACGTATAGACACCCCTAAAGAGTGGGATTACTACAAGCACGGCGGTATTCTACAATACGTTTTACGTAACATGCTTGACTAATCATATACTTAAAACTAAAAAGCCTAGCAGTCGCTAGGCTTTTTTATGCGCTAAATAATTCACGAGTATTGCAGCTTGGTATTGCTTTTAACTGATTATAAGCCCTTAGCCTAACGAAGGCGCAGTAACTCAGCTCACTAATTACAAACCCCGCACGATTAAAACCCCTCATATTGAGTAAGTTTTAATACTAAGCGCACAATAAAATTTAGTACCCACCTATACTTTGCATCTCTTTACTGCGCTGCTCTAATTTTTGCTTTGCCTTTTCGGCATCTTCAAACAGTTTTTGAATAGATTCAGCGTTGTAAACGGTAGGTGTAGGTGGTTGAATACTCTTTTTTGAGGTGCTTGCACTGCTACTCAAAATTGAGGTGTCTTCTGCGGCTACAACAGTGACATCGCGGGCATCAAGTTTTACCTCAATACTTTTGCCATCTGCATTAGGCGTATCTGAAAAATGCCATTGGCCGTTTTTATCTTGCCACTTATAAATTTTGCTACCGGGTTTAATTGTCGCCGCATCATTGTTTACACTCTGCGCAATTTTATCGCCCGCTTGTTTTGCGCCTTGCACTGCCTGATTAAGCGTATTGGTAGATAACGCGACCATTTTTTCTTTAATTTTGTGAGATTCAGCACTAATAGATGAACTAGAAAGCCATGTTTGGCCATCTGGCTTTTTTAGGTAAAACAAAGAGATAACAGCAATGATCATGACTGATATTGCCAAGTAGGTGAAGTATTTCATAGCGTTCCTGCTTAAAAATGAATCCTTGAAAGGCAAGTCTAATAAAAAATACTTAATCAGGCAATTTTTTTGCAATAAAAAACGCAACCTAAGTTGCGTTTAAATAGTTGTTTAGCATTCGCTTTTTTTTAAATACCATCGCCGTCAATATGCAGTCCGCATTCGCGGTTTAAACCAAAAAAGCGCGTTTCTTCTTCGCTCATACCTGGCTCAAGTTTACGCGTAGTATGCACATCACCCATCGACACATAACCTTGCTCCCATAATGGGTGGTAAGGTAAATCATGCTTGGTAAGGTATTGATATACATCGCGGTTTGACCATTCAATAATCGGGTACACTTTTACCGTACCTCGGCTTATCTCAACAAACTGTTTATCTGCACGGGTCGACGATTGGTCACGGCGCAGGCCACTAAACCAAGTACCGGCACCAATTTCTTTTAATGCGCGGGTCATGGGCTCTACTTTATTAAGCTGATTATATTGCTTAATACCGTCCTCGCCTTGTTCCCATAATTTACCGTATTTAGCTTCTTGCCATGCAGGGCTTAGCTCAGCTTTATACACCTGTAAATTAAGTGATAGGCGCGCTGTCATTTGCTCAATAAACTGATACGTTTCTGGAAATAAATAACCCGTATCGGTTAATACCACAGGAATATCAGGACGCTGAGATGTTACTAAATGCAGCATGACCGCCGCTTGAATACCAAAGCTTGATGATAAAAAAGCTGTATCGGGTAAGTTCTCTAGTGCCCATGCAACACGCTGCTCCGCACTCATTGGTGCAAGTATGCCGTTTGCATCTGCAAGCAATGCCGCTTGGCTTTGCTTATCAAGCTGTAATATGTTTTTAAATTCACTCATGGTCAATTTTAAACCTCACCCACGCTCCGCGTGGGTATTTAATTAAGCGTGAAAATCGGTTACTGATACTTTTACTTCAGCAACAATGCCTTTGCGAATAACAAAGTCACCAAAACATTCACCGTCGTTTCGCTCACTTGCCCACTGGCCAATTAGCTTATCAAACGCGTCTAGGTAAACATCTTCACCTACGTTTTCTAGGTACAGTTTAGGAATGCGTGTACCTTCTAAATTACCGCCTAGGTAAACGTTGTATTTACCAGGGCCTTTACCTACTAAACCAGCTTCTGCAAGCATTGCGCGGCCACAACCGTTAGGACAACCTACAACACGCATAATAATGCTGTCATCAGGTATGCCATGCTTAGCAAGTAGTGCTTCGGTTTTTTCAATTAAGCTTGGTAAGTAACGCTCAGCTTCGGCCATAGCAAGCGGACACGTTGGCAATGCTACACACGCCATTGAGTTTTTACGTTGCTCAGTGTCTTTGTCATCAATTAGGCCGTGGTTACGGGCAATTTCTTCAATGACAGCTTTTTGATCGGCAGGCACACCGGCAATAATTAAGTTTTGGTTAGCCGTCATGCGCATATCGCCTTGGTGCACTTCTGCAATTTTACGACAACCTGTTTTTAATGGCTTACCTGGGTAGTCTAAAATACGGCCGCTTTGTATAAATAGCGTAAGGTGGTGCTTGCCATCAATGCCTTCTACCCAACCGATACGATCGCCACGGTGAGTAAACTCATAAGGGCGGCTTGGTGCAAAGCTTACACCGGCACGTTTTTCTACTTCGGCTTTAAATACGTCAGACCCAACACGGTCTAGTGTGTATTTAGTTTTTGCATTTTTACGGTTAGAACGGTTACCCCAATCGCGCTGCACTGATACAACGTGCTCAGCAATTTTTAAGGTGTCTTCTAGGGCAATAAAACCAAAGTCGTCAGCTTTACGCGGATACGTAGCCGTATCACCGTGGGTCATAGCAAGGCCACCACCTACAAGTACGTTAAAACCAACAAGCTTGCCATCTTCAGCAATAGCAACAAAGTTTAAGTCATTCGCATGCACATCAACTTCGTTGTTAGGCGGAATAGTAACCGTGGTTTTAAACTTACGCGGTAAGTAGTTAGAACCTAAAATTGGCTCTTCTGTGGTTTCTGCTTTTTCGCCATTTAACCAAATTTCAGCGTATGCTTTCGTTTTTGGAAGTAAATGCTCAGAAATTTTTGCAGCCCACTCATACGCTTCTTGATGTAACTCTGACTCAACAGGGTTAGTCGTACATAGTACGTTACGGTTTACATCGCCTGCGGTGGCAATAGAGTCAATACCAACGCTATTAAGCATTTGGTGCATGCCTTTAATATTTGGCTTTAATACACCATGAAATTGAAACGTTTGACGTGTTGTTAAACGAATACTGCCGTAGCTTGTTTTTTCATCGGCAAATTTATCAATTGCTAGCCATTGCTCAGGCTTGATAATACCGCCAGGCATACGTGCACGTAGCATTACATTGTGCAGCGGCTCTAGCTTTTGCTTTGCGCGCTCAGGGCGTATATCGCGGTCATCTTGCTGGTACATACCGTGAAAACGTATAAGTTGGAAGTTATCGGCTGTAAAACCACCGGTAATTTCATCTTTTAAGTCTTGCTCTATGGTGCCACGTAAAAAGTTACTTTCTCTTTTCAAACGTTCGTTATCAGAAAGTTTTACGTTTTTATCTTGTTCGCTCATTTTAAATCCTAAATTTGTTACAGTGACGGCTGCTAGCTGTTAATAAAATAAGAAACGTGATTAATACACGTCTTTCTGATAGCGGTTAGCGCTACGTAAGTCTTTTAAATATTGCTCTGCGTCTTCGTAGCTTTTACCGGTGTTTTCGCTGATGATATCAACTAAGGCGTTGTGTACATCTTTTGCCATGCGGTTTGCATCACCACACACATAAAAATGCGCTCCTGCTTCTAGCCATTCAAAAATTTCTTTTGAATTTTTGCGTAGTTTGTCTTGTACGTATACTTTTTCGGCTTGGTCACGGCTAAATGCAACGTCAACTTTGCTTAATAGGCCTGATTTTAAATAACCCTGAATTTCTACTTGATACAAGAAGTCTTGTGTAAAGTGTGGGTTACCGAAAAACAGCCAATTTTTGCCTTGTGCTTCTCGCGAGTCACGCTCTTGTAAAAATGCACGGAATGGCGCAATACCGGTACCTGGGCCAACCATAATAATGGGGGTATTATCATCGCTAGGTAAACGGAAGTTGTCGTTGTGCTCACTAAATACTTTAACTTTACACCCTTCTTCAGCACGGCGTGCTAAATAACCAGAGCAGCCACCTAAATGTTCGCTGCCAAAGGCGTCAAACTCAACTAAACCTACCGTTAAGTGCACTTCCTCTTCAACCTCGCTTTGGCTTGAAGCGATTGAGTATAAGCGCGCTTGTAGTTTACGTAGGCAATCAACTAAGGTTTGTGCGTCTATTTTTGCAGGATTTTGTGCCACTACATCAAAAATTTGACGAGGCTCAATGTACTCACGCATCGCGGCTTTATCTTCTACAAGCTTTAGTAGCTCTGGCGTGCCCGTTGCAACTGCGTATTTTTCTACAAAGCCTGGGTATGACTGAGTCAGCTCTAACTTTTCGATTAATGCATCGCGAATAGGCAGTGACTCTTCGCCCACTTTTACAAGTGTGCCTGAATCGATTTGCGTGTGTGTTAGTAGCTCATCTACGCGGGCTTCATCATTTAAAAAGTACACGCCTAATGAATCACCAGGTAAGTAGGTGATGTCTGAGCCTTCAAGCGAAATCTCAACATGGCGTACATCTTTAGTAGAGTCGCGCCCTGTAATTTTTTGTACGGTAACAAGCTCTGCCGCAAATGGGTTTTGCTTAGTGTATTGGCTTGCTGCCGCTGTTGGCGCGCCAAATGGCATTGATACAACTTGGCCGCCCGCAGCATCTTGTTGCGCTTTTAAATCAGGTTCGAATGCATCAAGTGCACCGGTGATCCAAGTGGCTGCTTCATCATCGTAATCAACATCTAGGTCGGCACGTTGGAAAATAGTTTCTGCGCCAAGTTTGTTTAAACGCTCTTCAAAGTCTTTTGCTGTTTGGCAGAAAAACTCATAGCTAGAGTCGCCTAAACCCAGTACCGCGACTTTAACGCCATCTAACTTAGGGGCTTTTTTGGTAGTTAAAAATTCATACAGTGTTTCAGCATCTTCAGGTGGTTCACCTTCACCGTAGGTAGATACAACAACGGTTAAAAACTTTTCTTTTTTCAGGGCTGTAGGTTTGTAGTCAGACATGCTCACAAGTTTTACAGCTAAACCGCGCGACTCTGCTTGCTCTTTAAGCTTAGTCGCCACACCTTTTGCATTACCTGTTTGCGAACCATACAAAATAGTAAGTGGCGCAGCATCGCTTGCAGCCGCTGTAGGCGCTTGCCCACCAAGAGCCGCAGAATTAGCATTTGCAGCTAAGTAACCACTTACCCACGCTTGCTGAATCGGATTAAGTTCTGCTACTAAGCCTTGCAGCTTTTGTACTTGCTCTTGCGATAGCGGGCTTGCCGCTGCGTTAAGTTGACCTAACAACATGAATTTGTTCCCCATAACCCTGAAAATTACATACAGCTCACATGGTGCGCTGTTCAAAATGAGTTTTACCTCACCCAGAGTAACTCTGCTGAGGTTTTATTAGTGTGCAGGATAGCGGGCTATGCGGTGAGAAAAAAAGAATAGAATCTGCTTTGTTATTCCATTTAGTTATTAATTTATATAAAGACCTTCAAAAACAGCTTAAAGGCTTATTATTGCCATTTTATTAATTTTGTATTTAACAAATTTGTAACCTTGTGCAGATAGTGTATGTTATTTACTCAACTATAAAAAATAGGAAAAATCATGTCACACGGGACATACAAAAATAAGTTACTTAGCACGGCATTACTGATTGCCGCCACCCCAGCAATGGCCAATGTCGCAAATGGCGGATTTGAGCTGTGGACAGGCAATACGCCTGACGCGTGGACCACAATTGATAGCGGTATTAATGTATCGCGCTCAACCAGTATCGTAAATAAAGCAAACAGCGCGGCGGCTATTAATGTGACCACCGGCTCGCAAAGCAATACCGACTTATTACAACAAGTTAGTGTGGAGGCTGGCAAAACATATGATTTCTCAGTGGATGTATATCACACTGAAGGAAGCATAAGAGCCCGCCTGTATGTAGATGGCTACCAAGGGTACTCTAACCAAGCGCAAACTAACCAGTGGCAAACAATTAGCCACAGTTATACGCCTACCAGTAATAAAACCATTAATGTTGGTTTACGTTTTTACGATATGAGCGGCTTTGATGGCAATGAAACCGTTTATGTAGATAATTTTTTGCCTAATACAGACGGCGGCGCTTCAGGCAGCTGTAACGACCATAGCCTTATTTTAACCCTTAATACCGATAACTACGGCAGCGAAACCAGCTGGGTGGTTAACAACAGCCAAGGTAGCAGCGTAGCCAGTGGTAGTGGTTATGCCTCTAACACACAATATAATGAGCAACTCTGTTTAACTGATGGCGCATACACCCTAGTTATAAGTGACAGCTATGGCGACGGTATGTGCTGTAACGTAGGTAATGGTAATTATGCGCTCACTCAAGGCAGCACCACACTTGCCAGTGGCGCAAGTTTTAATAACACAGATAGTACAACTTTTGAATTAGGCGATGGTTCTGGTGGTGATACTGGCGGTGGCACTAACCCAACACCAACAGGTTATTACGTAACAACTCAAGGTTTATCTGGCTATGCATTAAAAACTGAGCTTTATAACATTATCAAAAATCACAGCTCGCAAGGTTACTCGGCTATTTGGAGCTTTTACGATTCTTCAGCACGCGATAAATACTTTGAAAACGATAACAGTATTTTAGATATGTATAGTGAAAAGCCAAATGGTAGCGACAGCTATACTTACACCGCGGTGAGCGATCAGTGTGGTACTTATAACAGTGAAGCAGATTGCTATAACCGCGAGCATTCGTTCCCTAAAAGCTGGTTTGGCGGCACAAATGAGCCAATGAATTCAGACGTGCACCACATTTATGCAACCGACGGTTATGTAAACTCAAAACGTAGTAACTACCCTTTTGGTGAAGTGGCTAGCGCATCATTTACATCAACAAACGGTAGTAAAGTCGGTTCAGCAGCAAGCTCTATTAATTACTCAGGTACGGTGTTTGAGCCAATTGATGAGTTTAAAGGTGACTTTGCCCGCGCTTACTTTTACATGGCAACCCGCTACGAGAATGTAATAGGCTCGTGGCAAAATAACACAACTGCCAGTAATGCAGTCCTTAATGGCACAAGCAATCAAGTATTCGAAAACTGGGTGGTAGCTATGCTACTTAACTGGCATAACGCCGACCCTGTTAGCCAAATGGAGCTTGACCGTAACCAAGCAGCTTATGAGTTTCAAGGTAATCGTAACCCGTATATCGATCACCCTGAATTTGTTGAGATGATTTGGTAATAGCTTGGTTATAACTTTTTAGCCCCAGCATTAACTGGGGCTTATTAATAACTGTACTTTTTGTTTGGCAATAAGTGACGCTACATACTGCTTTTCTAAATCCCACGGATGACGCTTCCAGCCCTTAAAACCAAAACCGATAATATGCACCTGTGCTTGCTGCTTTAAAAAGTGCTCAATAGCTAACATTCCCGAACTGGGTGTTTTAGCTTTAAAAGCAGGTTTGCCAAACGTATATAAGTGTTTTAATAATAATGTTTTATCGTGCTGGGCGATTCGACTCACGTTTGCATGCGGGCTATATTTACGTATTATTTCATCGCCATGGTCAATACAGCCCCTGCGGTTAATTAACTTATAAAAAGGTTGAGTAAATAAGTTAGGTTTTGGGTCAGTGATCATGACATTTTTCAGCTGCGTTATATCTATATCTGGAAACGCTGCGCAAAGCATTGCGCCTTGCTTACCTCTTCCTACTAGCCATAAATCAGTACATTTACGGCCTAAGTATGCAGGCATGTTTGCACACATATTAAAGCGCACCACTCTATCAAAGCTATTTAGGGCTTTACTTACATCCTTTTCGACGGGGCCATTACCTATAATTAACACTGTTTGCTTAGCCATACTACGCTCCTTGTACCTTTATTAGCGCATACTAACGTGCCCGCCACACTTTACCAGCAAACTTATATTAAACTTTTTTTGCAGCCACACACTGTACGGTAAATTAACAGGCGTTACTTTTGATTTAAGGCCTGCTCTGCACGCTTTATTGATTCATAGCGTTTGCCTGTAATTTTTATCAGCCATACTTTATCTGTAAAGGTGCGGCTTAAATACACTGTTTGCCCATTTGGTATTTGCGGCATAAAGGAAGAAATAGATTCCCACTTGCCATCAACCTGCTCTTTTAGCTTCAAGCTAGCGTTAAAGTGCGACCCCTCTGCGTTAGGCTTTACTTCAAGCGCCGTCATTTGCGTATCATCACCAATTTCTATCATTGCACTTTTATTTAATAGCGTGAGTAGCTGAGGTTGATGCGTAGGGCTTAGATTTTTTAAAGCCTGCTCTATTTTACTATC
Source organism: Pseudoalteromonas sp. P1-30 (assembly GCF_001400005.1). Taxonomy (NCBI): domain Bacteria; kingdom Pseudomonadati; phylum Pseudomonadota; class Gammaproteobacteria; order Alteromonadales; family Pseudoalteromonadaceae; genus Pseudoalteromonas; species Pseudoalteromonas sp. P1-30. The sequence continues at coordinate 1,120 of NZ_LKBC01000010.1, read as the reverse complement.
TACGGTAATCTCATTCTGTAATTTATAAATACTGGCCTTAATTGCAAAAACAGGCTCTGCGTAACTGGGGTTTATAAAAAACAGTGAACTGATAAGCACTAAAATAGCGCTAGTAAATTTATTCGGCATATTATATCTCCTTATTAAAATCGAATTGAGCATACCTTATATTTTCTTAAATTGAATATAAGCTATTAATATTCATAATATTCTTTATATTAATAAGCATGAATATACGCTTTTAGACTATTTATAAATACTAATTTTAGCGATAATAAAACGCTTAACTAATCAAATAAGAGCAGAGGGTATGCAAGCGTTAGGAATGGAGTTAAAACGCCTTAGAGCAAATAAAAAGTGGACTCAGGCTTATGCAGCGCGTGAAATTGGAATTCAACAGTCGTACCTTTCAAAGCTTGAAAATGGACAGTTTATCCCCTCAACTGAGGTAATTGAAAAGCTTAAACTTTGCTATGGCGCAGGCTGTATTGATAAATGCCTACCTATAAGTTCAGCGATACATAAGCCCTCAAACATCACTTTAATTATGAGCTTGGCTTTATTTATATGTGGGCTGATAGCGTGGTTATGTGCAACATATGAAATTTTTTATCCACAAACCTACTTTACCTATCAAGCAAAACTAGGTGACTTTTTAGCATTTAACGTCACTCAGCAATACCAAGGCGAACGCTTTATTGAGGGGGATGTGACCTATCAAATTGTAGGTGAAAGGCAAGTCAGTCGAATCGAGAACCGCTTCCTAGTGGTAGGCTCTGCCGTGTGCATATTAATATCTATTGTTGCAACTTTACTCTCGCAAAGGCATAGGTTTGGTAAATTATAGAGCTGTTATTTAGTTGTTCTTGGCAATTACTCCAGTATTACTCTACCTTAAACATCTATACAGTCGTGTATCGAAATTTTTATCTGTCGCTATAAATGCCTCATCACTTAACACGATTGGTATTATTTTCGATTAGTATTAGGACTATTACGTATTCGTGGCGTGCTTTTTTCTCAAGTGTTCTAGTCTCAACCCAAGCTACGGCGCTTCACTTCACTGCTAGCTGATCTGACTCCATAAAAGTAGACACCTATTTAGGAGTCAGTTCTCATG
>NZ_LKBC01000009.1:65821-114602 GCF_001400005.1 Pseudoalteromonas sp. P1-30 | reverse complement strand
TATTTTTTTGTCAACACTTAATTTTGTTAAACTTGAAAGTTTTTAAAACTAAGTTTTACTCGACTCACTGAGTAGCTCCTGCCTCGCTATGCGTTGCGCTCTGCCGTCTCAGTGGGGTCGCATTATAGGGAGATCCGAAAACAGATCAACCCTTTTTTAAAGAAAACTTGAAATAAATAACTGCTCGCTGAGTATTTGAGCTAAACGCTCAAAAACCCAACTAAAAGTAGCCTTAAGCTCACTAAATTAGCGAGTTAAAATTAAATATCTCTGTTTGATTGGCTAATTTGCTTTACCACTATCCAAATTAAACTGTACATCTACAGTCTGGGATATGTTTTACAAACCTTATACGCTCGACTTATAGGGTTACCGCTTAATTAAGCTTTTTGAGAATGCAGGCTTTATAACTACATTGGTTTAACTAAGTCGGTTTAACAGAATGAAGGTAATAGGTAATAGGTAATAGGTAATAGGTAATAGGTAATAGGTAATAGGTAATAGGTAATAGGTAATAGGTAATAGGTAATTATCAAGTAACTATTTGGAGGGATGTCAAATTTTAGGCATTAAAAAGCCGAGCATTAAGCTCGGCTTTTTGGTGTCTCTTTAAAGACTTACTCTGCAGACTGCGCGTCTTCTTGAACTTCTTCGTTAGTCGCTGGGCGACCTACTAGTTCAATATAAGCCATTGGTGCATTATCACCAGCACGGAAGCCACACTTAAGAATACGAGTGTAACCACCTGGACGGTCTGTATTACGAGGACCGATTTCGCTGAACAATTTACCAACTACTTCATTATCACGCGTGCGAGCAAACGCTAAACGGCGATTTGCTACACTGTCAGTCTTAGCCAGTGTGATTAAAGGTTCAATTACACGGCGTAACTCTTTCGCTTTAGGCAAAGTAGTTTTGATGATTTCATGTTTCACCAAAGAACCTGCCATATTGCTGAACATCGCTTTACGATGGCTACTGTTACGGTTTAATTGACGACCACTCTTACGATGGCGCATGACCCTATCCTTCTAACTAAACTAATATAGTGATTTAGATTATTCAGCTAGGCTTGCAGGCGGCCAATTTTCTAGGCGCATGCCTAGAGAAAGACCACGTGAAGCTAGCACGTCTTTTATTTCAGTTAGAGACTTCTTGCCTAGGTTAGGCGTTTTAAGAAGCTCAACTTCAGTGCGCTGAACTAAATCACCGATATATTGAATTTGCTCGGCTTTCAAACAGTTTGCTGAACGTACTGTTAGTTCAAGATCATCAACTGGACGAAGTAGAATAGGATCGAATTCTGGCTTCTCTTCTTTCTCTTCTGGCTCAGTTACATCACGTAAATCTACGAATGCATCTAATTGCTCAGCTAAGATAGTAGACGCACGGCGGATCGCTTCTTCAGGATCTAAGGTGCCGTTTGTTTCCATATCAATGATTAACTTGTCTAAGTCTGTACGTTGCTCAACACGGGCTGATTCAACCGAGTACGCAATACGTTCAACTGGGCTGAATGATGCATCAAGCAGCAATCGACCAATTGGACGCTCATCGTCATCAGAGGATAAACGACTAGATGCCGGCACATAACCACGACCACGCTCAACACGAATACGCATGCTGATCTCGCTGCTATCTGTCGTTAAATGACAAATAACGTGATCTGGATTAGCAATTGTTACATCGCCATCGTGCTGAATATCAGCCGCAGTCACAGGGCCTACACCAGATTTAGTCAGGGTCAGAAAAACTTCATCTTTGCCTTCTAACGTTACTGCTAGACCTTTTAGGTTTAGTAGTATTTCAATGATGTCTTCTTGTACGCCTTCTTTCGCGCTGTACTCATGCAATACACCGTCGATTTCAACTTCAGTTACTGCACATCCAGGCATAGATGATAACAGTATACGGCGTAAGGCATTACCCAGAGTATGGCCAAAGCCACGCTCTAGTGGTTCTAAAACTACTTTAGAACGCGTTGGGTTGATAGCGTCGATATCGACTAACCTTGGTTTTAGAAATTCTGTAACAGAACCCTGCATTTTATCCTCTCTTAACTCTTAACTTTACTTAGAGTAAAGTTCGACGATTAGTTGTTCATTAATGTCCGCAGACAGATCTGAACGCTCAGGTAGGCGCTTAAAGCTACCTTCCAATTTCTTACCGTCAACTTCAACCCAAGTCGGCTTTTCACGTTGCTCAGCCAACTCTAGAGCAGCGATGATACGTGCTTGTGTTTTAGACTTCTCACGGATTACTACAGTATCTTCTGGAGCAATTACGTATGAAGGAATGTTCACAACACGACCATTGACTAAAATCGCTTTGTGACTTACTAACTGACGTGCTTCAGCGCGTGTGCTAGCAAAACCCATGCGATATACAACATTGTCTAAACGTTGCTCTAAAAGCTGTAACAAGTTTTCACCTGTATTACCTTTAAGGCGAGCAGCTTCTTTGTAGTAATTACGGAATTGCTTTTCTAATACACCGTAGATACGACGTACTTTTTGCTTTTCACGTAATTGTAAACCGTAATCAGATAAGCGACCTTTACGAGCGCCGTGCTGACCAGGTGCAGTCTCAAGTTTACACTTAGAGTCGATAGCTCTTACGCCGCTCTTAAGGAACAGGTCAGTACCTTCACGACGACTCAGCTTGAGCTTAGGGCCCAAATATCTTGCCATGTTATTTCTCCTAACCTATTGTTAAACGCGACGTTTCTTCGGTGGACGACAACCATTGTGTGGTATTGGCGTCACGTCAGTAATGTTGGTGATACGGTAACCAGCAGCATTCAAAGCACGTACAGCAGATTCACGACCTGGACCTGGACCTTTAATGAAAACTTCTAGATTTTTTAAACCGTATTCTTGAGCAGCAGTACCTGCACGCTCTGCAGCAACCTGAGCAGCAAATGGTGTAGATTTACGTGAACCACGGAAACCTGAACCACCGGCAGTAGCCCATGATAGTGCATTACCTTGACGGTCGGTAATTGTTACAATAGTGTTGTTGAAAGACGCATGAACATGAGCCATACCATCAGCAACTTGCTTTTTAACCTTTTTACGACGAATTGGTGTCTTAGCCATAATACTATCCCCTTATCGCTTAATAGGCTTACGAGGACCCTTACGGGTACGCGCGTTAGTCTTTGTTCTTTGACCACGTAGTGGTAAAGAGCGACGGTGACGTAGGCCACGGAAACAACCAAGGTCCATAAGGCGCTTGATATTTAGAGTAACTTCACGACGAAGGTCACCTTCTACAGTGTACTTGCCAACTGCATCACGCAGTACGTCAAGAGTTTCGTCTGAAAGTTCACCGATTTTTGTGGTCTCGGCGATACCAGTCGCTTCTAAGATAGCCTTAGAGCGAGTCTTACCTATGCCATAAATAGCTGTTAAACCAATAACTGCATGTTTATGATCAGGGACGTTAATGCCAGCGATACGGGCCACTAACACATCTCCTATATTTGAATTTGGTAATCAAAAGTTTGAAAAGCCCGTAAGGATACTCAAACGAAGACCAAATCACAACTAAAAACACAGGCCGAGAAATCTCAGCCTGCACGACTGTTTACTTAGCCTTGCCTTTGCTTATGCTTAGGCTCACTGCAAATTACGCGTACTACACCAGCACGTTTAATAACTTTACAGTTACGGCATATTTTCTTAACGGAAGCACGTACTTTCATTGCTCAACTCCGTAAACTGACCTTATCGGCCGTAGCCTTTAAGGTTCGCTTTTTTCAGCACAGAATCATACTGATGTGACATCAGGTGAGTCTGTACTTGTGCCATAAAGTCCATGATTACTACAACGATAATCAAAATTGATGTACCGCCGAAATAGAATGGCGTTTGCCATGCCATAGTCATGAATTCGGGCACCAGACAGATAAAGGTTATATACAAAGCACCTGCCAATGTCAGGCGTGTCATCACTTTATCAATGTATTTAGATGTCTGCTCACCTGGACGAATACCTGGGATAAATGCGCCAGATTTCTTCAGGTTGTCTGCTGTCTCACGCGGGTTAAAAACCAACGCTGTGTAGAAAAAGCAGAAGAAGATGATAGCTGCTGCTAGCACCATCGCATACAAAGGCTGACCTGGAGTCAACGTTGTTGCAATAGCTTGTAGCACATCAGCGACCGGACCTTCACCCTGGCCGAACCAGCTTGCAATTGTACCAGGGAACAGAATTATACTGCTAGCGAAGATTGGTGGAATAACACCCGCCATGTTTACTTTTAGTGGTAAATGCGTGCTTTGAGCAGCAAATACTTGACGACCTTGTTGGCGTTTAGCGTAGTTAACAACGATACGACGTTGTCCACGTTCGAAAAACACTACAAGATAAGTAACAGCGAATACTATAACCGCAACCATCAACAGTACAAAAACATTCAAATCACCTTGGCGCGCCATTTCGGCTGTCGAACCAATAGCAGACGGCAGGTTAGCTACAATACCAACAAATATAAGAACTGAGATACCGTTACCGATACCGCGTTCTGTTATTTGTTCGCCCAACCACATTAGGAACATAGTACCAGTTACTAAACTCACCACTGCGGTGAAATAGAAACCGAGACCCGGGTTAACAACTAACCCTTCCATCATGCCCGGTAAGCTAGTTGCAATACCGATTGATTGGATAGTAGCAAGCACAAGCGTGCCATAGCGTGTGTACTGGCTAATTTTTTTACGCCCTTGCTCACCTTCTTTCTTAAGCTCTATAAACGGAGGATACATATGCGTTAATAGTTGCGTAATAATCGAAGCCGAGATATACGGCATAATACCCAGTGCTAACACTGAAGCTCGCTCAAGCGCACCACCGCTAAACATGTTGAACATCTCAACAATGGTGCCCTTTTGTTGCTCGAAGAAATCGGCAAGTACAGCGGCGTCAATCCCAGGGATTGGCACAAATGAACCTAGACGGTAAATAATGATAGCACCTAAAACAAATAGTAATCGACGCTTCAATTCCGAAAGTCCACTTTGTGCACTTTGTGTATCTTGACCTGGTTTAGCCATTAGTACTTCCTTAGTCTTCTACCTTGCCTCCGGCAGCTTCAATAGCTTCGCGAGCACCTTTAGAAGCCTTAAGGCCTTTAACGGTAACAGCGCGTGAAACTTCGCCAGATTTAACAACTTTAACGAACAGAACGTTCTTTTTAACTAGACCAGCTGCTTGTAACGCGTTTAGGTCTACCACATCGCCTTCAACTTTAGCGATTTCAAAAAGGTTTACTTCTGCAGATACTAACGATTTGCGTGAAGTGAAACCAAATTTAGGTAGACGACGTTGCATAGGCATTTGACCGCCTTCAAAACCAACGCGTACTTTACCGCCAGAACGTGATTTTTGACCTTTGTGACCACGGCCACCAGTCTTACCAAGACCAGAACCGATACCACGACCAACACGTTTTGGAGCAGTTTTAGAACCTGCAGCAGGTGAAAGTGTATTCAAATGCATGAAATTAACCCTCTACCTTAACCATGTAAGAAACTCGGTTGATCATACCACGTACACATGCTGTGTCTTCTAACTCAACAGTGTGGTTGATACGACGTAAACCAAGACCGCGTAATGTAGCTTTATGTTTCGGTAAACGACCGATAGAGCTCTTTACTTGTGTTACTTTTACAGTTTTATTTGCCATGGTTACCCCAGAATTTCGTCTACGCGCAGACCACGTTTAGCAGCGATTGACTCAGGAGAATTCATGTTCTCTAGAGCTTGAATCGTTGCACGTACTACGTTGATCGGGTTGGTAGAACCGTAACATTTAGAAAGTACGTTCTGCACACCAGTAACTTCTAGTACTGCACGCATAGCACCACCTGCGATGATACCAGTACCTTCAGATGCTGGTTTCATGAACACTTGTGAGCCAGCATGACGTCCTTTAACAGGATGCTGTAATGTGTTGCCATTTAGGTCTACATTGATCATGTTGCGACGTGCTTTTTCCATTGCTTTTTGAATAGCAGCTGGAACTTCACGAGCTTTACCATAACCAAAACCTACTTTACCTGCGCCATCACCAACTACAGTTAGTGCTGTGAAGCTAAAGATACGACCACCTTTAACTACTTTAGACACACGGTTTACCGCGATTAGCTTTTCAGCTAAATCAGGCTGTTGTTGCTTTGCTTCTACGTTAGCCATTGTCTACTCCTAGAATTGCAAACCGGCTTCACGCGCAGCATCAGCTAGCGCCTTCACACGGCCGTGATATTTAAAGCCACTGCGATCAAAAGCAATCTTTTCGATGCCTTTGTCAGCCGCACGTTCTGCAACCGCTTTACCAACTGCTTGTGCAGCTGAAACGTTGCCTGTGCCTTTAACTGTTTCGCTAATAGCTTTCTCAACAGTAGAAGCAGCAGCCAGTACAGTACCCTCAGCATTAACTACTTGAGCGTAAATGTGACGTGGCGTGCGGTGGATAACAAGACGCGTTGTGCCTTGTTCAATATAATTTCTACGAGTGCGTTTAGCACGACGTAGACGAGCTGTTTTTTTATCCATCGTCTTACCTTACTTCTTCTTAGCCTCTTTACGGCGTACATTCTCATCTGAATAACGAACACCTTTACCTTTATAAGGCTCAGGTTTACGGTATGCACGAATGTTAGCAGCTGTTTGACCAACTAACTGCTTATCTACGCCCTTAACTAGAACTTCTGTTTGGCTTGGAGTTTCAATCGTAATTCCCTCAGGAACTTCGAAATTAACTGGGTGCGAGAAACCAAGTGTTAAGTCTAAAACTTTACCCTTAGCTGCAGCACGGTAACCAACACCTACTAACTGAAGTTTCTTCTCGTAACCTTCATGCGTACCAACAACCATGTTGTTGATTAGAGCGCGAGCAGTACCTGCTTGAGCCCATGCATTAGCTACGCCTTCACGAGGTAAAGTTGTAATAACGTTGTCGTTAACTTGTACTTCAACAGCGTTGTTGATAGTGCGAGTAAGTTCACCGTTTTTGCCTTTAACTGTGATGTCCTGGCCTTTTAATGTAACTTCTACACCGGCAGGAACATTGATTGGTGCCTTTGCTATGCGAGACATAGTTCCCCTCCGATTAAGCTACAAAGCCAATGATTTCACCACCAACACCAGCACTACGTGCTGCGCGGTCTGTCATTAGGCCTTTAGAAGTTGATACGATAGCGATACCAAGACCACCCATTACCTTCGGTAATTCGTCACGTTTCTTATAGATACGTAGACCAGGGCGGCTAACACGCTGGATATTTTCAATTACAGCTTTGCCTTCGAAGTATTTCAACTCGATAGAAAGCTCAGGTTTCGCTTCGCTGTTTACAGCGAAATCTGCGATGTAACCTTCGTCTTTTAATACTTTAGCTACTGCTACTTTCAGCTTTGAAGTTGGCATCGTTACAGATACTTTCTTCGCTGATTGACCGTTACGGATACGTGTAAACAAATCCGCGATAGGATCTTGCAAGCTCATAGTCTTACTCCCGTGATACTATTACCAGCTAGCCTTTTTAAGGCCAGGAATTTCACCGCGCATAGCTGCTTCGCGAACTTTAATACGGCTCATGCCGAATTTGCGAAGGAAACCATGTGGGCGGCCCGTAATGTTACAACGATTACGTTGACGTGCAGGGCTAGAATCACGTGGTAAAGCTTGAAGCTTAAGTACCGCGTCCCAACGATCATCTTCAGATGCGTTAACATCGCTGATGATAGCTTTTAGTGCTGCACGCTTTTCAGCGTACTGAGCAACTAGTTTAGTGCGCTTTGCTTCGCGCGCTTTCATAGAATTCTTTGCCATAACCCTACCCTTATTTCTTGAATGGGAAGTTAAACGCTTCTAACAACGCACGGCCTTCCTCATCAGATTTCGCAGAAGTTGTGATTGTGATATCCATACCGCGTACACGGTCTACTTTATCGTAATCAATTTCTGGGAAGATGATTTGTTCACGTACGCCCATGCTGTAGTTACCACGTCCATCAAAAGACTTAGCACTCACACCACGGAAGTCACGGATACGTGGGATAGCGATTGATACCAAACGCTCAAAAAAGTCCCACATACGCTCGCCGCGTAAGGTTACTTTACAGCCTATTGGGTAGCCTTCACGCACTTTGAAGCCAGCAACAGATTTGCGTGCTTTAGTGATTAAAGGTTTCTGACCAGCGATAGCTTCTAGATCCGCAACAGCGTTATCTAAAATCTTCTTGTCAGCTAGGGCTTCGCCCACGCCCATATTTAATGTGATCTTTTCGATCTGAGGGACTTGCATGACAGAGCTGAAACCAAACTTCTCTTGAAGCTCAGCAACTACTTTGTCTTTATATACTTCATGCAGTTTCGCCATCATTCTACTCCAACTATTAGATAGTTTTACCAGTAGATTTAAAGATACGTAATTTCTTACCATCTTCAATCTTGAAACCTACACGATCTGCTTTACTCGTTTCCGAGTTGTAGATCGCAACGTTTGATACGTCGATAGACGCTTCTTTCTCAACAATGCCGCCAGCTTGGTTCAATTGTGGAACCGGCTTTTGGTGTTTCTTGATTAAGTTAATGCCTTCGACAAATACTCGACCAGACTCGGTAACAACTGAAAGCACTTTGCCGCGCTTACCTTTGTCTTTACCTGCTAGTACGATTACTTCGTCATCACGACGGATTTTTGCTGCCATGATAGACTCCTTACAGTACTTCTGGGGCTAGTGAAACAATTTTCATGAACTTATCATTACGAAGTTCACGAGTCACAGGGCCGAAGATACGAGTACCAATTGGCTGCAAGTTATCATTTAAGATAACAGCCGCATTGCTATCGAAACGGATCAGAGAACCGTCCGGACGACGAACGCCTTTTTTGGTACGCACAACTACCGCGTTTTTAACATCACCTTTCTTCACTTTACCGCGAGGAATAGCTTCTTTCACAGAAACTTTAATGATATCGCCAACTGCCGCATAGCGACGGTGTGAACCACCAAGGACTTTTATACACTGCACTTTGCGAGCGCCGCTGTTATCAGCAACTTCCAGCTGAGTTTGCATTTGGATCATGTTAATGACCTCCGGTGTAGTAATTACAACTTGCCTTAAATTTGTTTAAAATCAAGGCACTTCGATTAAATCCCACTCAAAAAACAACAGAGTTGTCTCTTAAGGGCGGGCAATTGTACCAGCATTGGCTAGTGAGTGGTAGGTTATTTTTTAATTAATTTAAGGGAAGGACAGATTAAAACTGAGTAAAAACCGCTATGTAGCTATTTTACAAGTGGTTATAAAACAATCAAGGCGCAAATAGCGCCTTAATTATTTATTAGTGGGGTTTAATAGTTAGCCAAATAAACCTTTTAGTTTATCTTTAACTTTGTCCTTGGCTTTTTCTTTTGCTTTCTCTTTGGCGTCATCGAGCTTTTGCTTTGCTTCATCTTTAAGCGCGTTGCTTACATCTAGCTTAAAGCCAACGTCATGAAATGGGCCTTCTATACGCAGTGGGATTTTAAAGCCTGTACTATCATCTGTAGTGCCTTGCCCTTCAATCGAATCAACAATGCCGGTCACTAAGCGATAATCAACATTGGTTTTAGGCAAATCTACATCGCCCTCACCTGTAATACGAATAAGTGGGCTCATCAGCGATAGGTCGTTATTACGGCCCACGCCATTAGTAAAGTTAAAGCTACCGGTGAGCGCAGAAAAATCTGTTTGCTCTGATTCTTCAAAGCCTGTATCAAGCCCTTCACTCACAGCACCAAGATTACCCGTAATAAGCTCTTTGCCTTTGCGAACCATCTCAGCCACGTTTGCGCCTTTAACAGCACCATCGGCAAATTCAAAGCTAACCTTGCCATTTAATGCATTAATGAAGGTTTTTTGACTTTGCCCAGTTGTGGTTAAATTCCAATTTAATGACCCTTTACCCATAAGCTTATCAAAGCCAGCTGCATCAGTGAGTAACGGTTGTGCGTCTATGTCGGCTAAATCAAAATTTGTGCTTATTTTATACGGCGTTTGCTGCGCATTTATGTTGATAACCCCTTTACCAGTGCCCTCATATGCTTTAAAGCTATCTAAGCTTAATTTAGCAACGCTGTTGTTTAAATCGACTGTAAATTGATTAGCACCTAGCTCAATATCGTTAGCTTTTAAACCGCTTGAGCGAATAACTACATTAGCATTAAGTGCATTTAATGCGCTTAAATCAATTTTAGTATCGTCCCAAACAATCGGCTGCGCGGCTTTAGGTTCTTCGCTTTGCGGCGCTTGCTGCTTAGCGACTACCTCCGGTAAGTAGGGATTCAAATCAAGCATACCTAGGTCTATATCAGCATTAACCGCTAGTTTATTTCCTAAGTTTACTTCACTTTTTCCTTTAATCTCTAATTCATCTAGGGTAGCAATCAGCTCTTCTAAGTTAAACGTATCATCTATAAGATGCATTTTACCGTTTACACTAAACGCATTAAATGCATTTTCTTTAGCGTTTAAGTCTACCCCTTGCCAAGTTGCTAGCTCTTTAACAGAGTCGCCACTTAGCGCTAACTCGCCTTTTATATCTTTACCTTGGCGAGCAATACTGCCGTTAAAAGTAAGATCGACCAAGCGAGAGTCTACGCTTTGAGCAACCTCAAATGTCGCCCCTTCAATTGCCTTTGCCGGCGTATCAAGTTTTACATCAAGCTCAAAGCGCTCTTGCATATATGTAATGCCGCCTTTGATCTCTAGTGTCTTACGTAGTGAAGGAAGTAAAATAGCCAATTCCAAGTCACTAATTTGTTGTTTAGCGCCTGTTTGCCCATCTAGGTAAGTAAACGTACCACCGTAAATAGCCACTTCACCTAACTCTATATCAAAGCTCTCTGGTAGTTTAACAGCCTCACCTGATTGAGTTTGCTCTTGCGGCTGCTCTGCTACAGCATCAAACAACTGCCAGTTAGCTTTACCGTTTTTATCAGTTTCTAATAAAATATTGGGCTCGTTAATAACAAACTTATCTAGTTTGAATTCGCCGCCAAATAGCGATAACCATGGTATATGCACAGCTAATTGCTCCATACTTGCCATGTCGTCGCGCGAGCCTGTCTGCATGTTTGCAAAGTGCACATCGTTAAGCTCTAACTTTAATGCAGGAAATACACTAAGCGTTTTATCACCTTTAATAGTAAGTGTGCGCCCTGTTGTTTTTTCAACCTGCTCAGATACTTTATTAAAAATAGTATCGGTTGGAATTAAAAACGGAGCGGCAATAATTAACGCAATACAAAGTAAGAGTATTACACCAACAATTTTGAGTAAGGTCTTCATGATCATCCTTTCAAACGTGCAAATAATGTTCTTATCATAGCGAGTGTTAGCTTTAAAATCATTGTCGTTGTGACAAAAAAGCACTTTATTGTAATTTATTTAATTTGAAATGAATTTATGCTTAAAAGTAAACGTTGCGAAATTGGTGACTAAAAGGAAAGCTCATCAAGTTTAAATCTAACCAAGTATTAAACCCTACAACATTGCATCCCTTGAATTGTTAGGTATGATGCACGGCCCTGTTGCTATTGGCGTATTTGCGCTAAAATAAAGCAGCTAAAAAATGTATCTACTCGGAGACTCTACAAGGCATGAAAAAACTGCTAATTTCACCGTCAAAAATGGCGCTAGGCGAACAAGAAAGTCAAATTTACCAAAACATCTTGAAGCAAGCTTCAGAACTAAGCCTAAACCTAATGGCCGTGAAAGTAGAAAACCACCCAGAGGATTTTTTAGGCTGGTGTTATGAGCTGCTAAGTGCAAGTAAAGACCGTATAAATTACGATTTACTAGAGCCACAACAACTGCCAGTTTTAAAAAAGCTGCACGACCTGCTAACCTCAGCAATTAGCTTTTTACAGCTTAAAACACTACGTGTAGCACCTTGGCCTGTTATTAGTATGTTTGTAGAGCAACATAAAAAACTTATTGCACTGGACGAACAGCTTCGCCTTACCACGTATTTGCACAGCATTCGTGAGCAAGCACTAAAAGATATGATCCCAGAGGATTTACTGGCATTTAGTGGTAAACACACTGCCACGCTCGACCCAAGCACCTATAACTTTGATGTTGAATGGTTCGCATCAACAAAAAGTGCAAAGGGTTTTCATCAAATGCTAGCCGACTTACCTGGCGCGTTTGACGATGCACTTGCTAACATCCCGCTTGAAGGTGATGTGAGCGAAGCTGATTACCAACAGTTTGTTGTTGCTTATTTACTTGCCTTTAACGGTAGCGATGAAAAACCAACCCTTGCCCCTGCTACACGTTTATTAGCAATGCGCCGCCCAGATGTATTTACGCCAATTAGTAATAGCCGTCTTGATGCATTATGTGCAGCTTTAGGTATTACTAAATTAAACAATCGCGACTTTGAGCGCTACTGGCAAGATATAGTACAAAGCATTCATGCTATGTCGTGGTTTAAAATGGCTAATGGCAGCAATGAACTAGAAGAGCAACTAGTTAGTATAAAAGCGTTATTACCGTGCTTTTTTTACTATGCAGATGCCAGCACGGCCGACAACTCAAATTATATTAAGCTATTAAATAAACCTAAACGCAGCACAACAAGTGCAGGAAAAGCACAGCGCAGAGGTAAAGAGTCAGCCGAAATACTTGTAGACCGTGCACTTGCAGCCGATGACATTCCCGAGCATATTCGTAGCAAACGCGACTCTATTATTAGCGAAGTACAAAAAGGCCGCGGAGTAAACGAAACAATTAGTCTTATGCGCACTATATTTGGCTAAATTTACCTAACCTAACTGTATTTTTCTGGTGCAGTTAGGTTAATTTATGCACCAGCAGTGTGCGTTTTTTAATTAACCACCTCAATCATCCCCTCTTCTAAAACTTCTCAACATATTGTTTTATAAAAGTAAAAAAACAGTTTTATAGAAATTATTTTAAGCTGGCACATACAGTGCAATTGCATTCCCAGTTAAACAATAAAACACCGCCAGTCAAAGGGTTGCCAATAAGAGAATAAAAACCTAGGCGATAAAAATCATATAACGGGAAATGGACATGCTAAAACTAAAAAAAACCGTCGCAATTAGCGCAATAGCTTTATTAGGTGCTACATCTTTAACATCAACAGCCGTACATGCAGAAGTAACAGCAAACGCAGCGGCTACGTCTAACTACTTATGGCGTGGTCAAGAGCAAACTGGGGGCGATGCTGCTATTTCTGGCGGTATTGATTACGCTGACGAGTCAGGCTTTTATGTAGGTACTTGGGCATCAAATGCTTCATGGGCCGATGAAATGACTTACGAGCTTGATGTTTACGCGGGTTTTGGTGGCGATATTAACGACACATTTAGCTACGATGTAGGTTACATTTATTACGCTTACCCAGATGCAGCTTCTGAGGCAGATGCTGATTTCTCTGAAATTTACGGTAGCATCAGCGCAGAAGGTTTCACCTTTGGCGCTGCAATCCTTGCCACTTCAGCGGCAGATGGCGATGGCACCGACTTTGGCGATTCATTATACCTAAATGCCGATTACAGCTTTGCTGTTGGCAGCAATGGTACTGAGGTTGCGCTGCACTTAGGTCACTACTCTGGCGACTTTATAGGCGATGATAATATTATTGATTACGGTATCTCTGTATCAAAAGATGGTTTTACTTTTGGCGTATCTGACACCGACATGGATGAGTCAGATGTTAAAGTTTACGTAGGCTACGCTGTAGACTTTACGCTTTAAAACAAAATGTGTTACTTGCTGCAACACTAAGGGCCTTTTGGCCCTTTTCTCGTTTAGGGCACCTAAATACTCACAGCGCCTTTTAATTTTAGCTACTAAAGCACTTTGCTATATAACCCACTTCGGTTAATCGCCGAGCTTCTCGCTGCTATTACCCCTTTTTACCAATATGCTAATTCGCTTTATTAAGCTTTATTGCGCATTGATATTAGCAATTCGCTAAAACAAAAAAGGCCGCATTAAAGGCGGCCTTTCAGTTAATTACTAATCGTTAATCGTTAATCGTTAAAACTTAGCTAGGTTGTTTTTACTGTCTTTATCTACAAGCTTAATGTACGGGTCTACCCCTGCGTACACTGGCTTTTCTTTTACTTTTAGCTCAATAGTATTAGTACCAGAGACTATTTGATGCTTTTGCGAGTAAATCACAAAGTCTTCAGCGAGAAGGTTTTCAGGATCATCGCTAAATAATGCAATATCAATTAGCTCATCGAGTGGCTGCTCGGTTTCTTCACCTTGTCCATCGGCATGCTGCTTAGTTGCTTCAACGCTCAGTGTTACTGTGTAAAAACCTTCGCTATCAACATCATCTGTAACCGACACTGCTTTCATTTCAAGCTCATAAAGCGTTATGTATTTAAACTGATCATCAATAAAACGTTGTTCAGCTTGTGTTGTATCTCGCTTTAAATAACTAAGTAAATCAAGTGTGGTTGGGTATGGCGTTGCCTGGTATTTAAACTCATTCAAAAATGCTTTAAGTGCGGCATTTAAGCGCTCTTCACCTAATCGGTCATACAAAGCCATCATCGCAACTGAGCCTTTATTGTAATGAAGATATTGTTGCGACTGTGTTTTATATAGTGGCATTTCTTCAAAGGCTTCGCCTGTGCGGCCCATTAAGTATCTATCTAACTCGTACTTTAAGAATTTACGAAGCTTCTCGGCGCCAAAGCGTTTTTTTAATACCATAAGCGCACTGTATTGGGAGAGCGATTCAGAAATAACGGCACTGCCCTCTACATTAGCCCCAGATACTTGATGCCCCCACCATTGGTGTGCAACTTCATGTGCGGTTACATAGTAAGGTAGGTCAACTTTACTCTCATCTCTTAAGTCTGTAATAAAGCCAATACTTTCTGAGTAAGGTACCGTATTGGCAAAACTTTGCGCAAACGAGCGATACTTAGGAAACTCAATAATACGTAACTGCTTATGCTGATATGGCCCAAAGGCTTGCGTGTAGTAATCTATTGAGTCTTGTACTGACTCAATCATACGGTCAACATTCCATGCATGATCTTTGTGGTAGTACACCTCAATATTTACACCGTTATGCTCAACCTTTTTGCTTTCAAGCTCCGCCGAAAGAACAGAATAAAAGTTTATAATAGGGGAATCCATTTTATAAACAAAAGTACGTCTTCCGTCTTTTACACTTTCACTTTTTAAATAACCGGGTGTAATAGCAAATTGTGACTCATCGGTGGTTACTGTTGCCTTGTAGTTTATAAAGCCATTAGCAGGCCCAAACTCATTTTGCGTATAATAGCGGCTGTCTTCTAGTTTATGTGCACGTTCAAGCTCGGGTAAATCGTGCTTACGGCGCTCATACTTATCCGCAATTTGAAAATACTTTTGATAACCAAAATTTGGTAATAATTCTCTATTATTTACAAATGTACCGTTATGCACGAGTTGAGTATCAGATCCTCTATCAACAAAACCGTCGTGTTCACGAGAAACTGAGAGCTCACCTTCGCGTACTTCATTAGGCATTAGCGGTTGTTCAAACTCAAACCATACCATGCCAAAATCGGTTAAACGCTCAACTATTTTTCCGCCCGCCATTTTTACATCCCAGCTTTTAGATTGGCTAGGCTCGTTAATTAACACACGGGTTATTGGCTCGTTTGCAGTATTGGTAAACTTAATTTTAGCCACGGCATTTAAAGCACGTTTTTTAGGATAAATATCAATGTGTAAATCAACATCAGTTATTATAGGCAGTGGCAAGTCTTTGTATTGTGAGAACTCTTGCTCATACCTTACTTGTAGCGCTTCGTTATCATCACTTGTTACAAACTCATTGATTACATGGGTGTTGTAATAAATGTTATAACCCGCGCCCACAAATACCAATAAACTTATTACGGCTGCAATCTGGCCTTTTAAAGACATGTTGTAACGCACTAAAGATAAACGCGTACGCAATGTTTGCGATGGACCACGGTGCCATAAAGCAAAGCCTACAATAGCTAAAAACACACTCAATGCACCCCAATATAGGGTATACCAATGCGCGCCTTGTAAAAAATGCCCGTAACCGTTTATGTCTGAATACGGTACGCTGCTGCTTTGTGAAAAATGATACATATGATGCTCAAACCCGTAAGCACCCATTACCATTTGAGCAATGTAATACAGAATAAATAAACCCATACCTATGTATTTATTAGGGCTAATTATTTGTAAAAAGAACGCCAAAATAGCCATCATAATTAAAGGCAATAATGTAAGATAACCCAACCTAAATAAGTACTGGCCAAGCTCTAGGTTATATTGCCCCTTAAATAGTTGCACTGCAATGGTAAACATCATACCTACTAAATAAAGGCCACAAACCGCAGTGATTAGCGCAATAATTTTAGATACCCAAAACACACTGTTATGCACCGGGTAGCTGTCAACAATATCGCCCATACCACTGTGGCGTTCTCGCCAAACCAGTTCTGCGCTGTAATAAGCAATAATAATAAACATAAATATAGCGGAGGCGTTTTGAATAATGCCCACCATGTTTTGTGTGAGCGGCCAATCTGTTGTGCCATATGCGCCAATAGGCGCAAAAAGTGGTGCGAGTAACGTAATAATACTGACACCCGCTAAAATCATAAAAGGAGCACTTAATATAACCTGCTTAAGCTCAAATAAGCTGCGCATTACTAATTGCGATTGCGTATTGACCCCTTTTGACTTGTAATTTTTAGCAATGCTAATAAGTGCTGCTTGTTTGTTTTTTACAAACGTAGAAACAGCAAATTGCTTTTTCTGCTTTTTAGTGACTACGCGATTACCTAACTTTCCGAGGCCAAAAAACATCGCTAAACTTAGTGCTACCCATAAAATACGGTTAATTAAAAAATCGCCCGAAAGCGTTAACACTTCAGTATTTTTATCACTTACAGTCCAGTAACGGGTTAAGTCAATTAATGAACCAGTGCCAAATGGGTCTGCGTAAACAACAATATTTCTAAACGCTAAATCGTCAAAATAGATACTCGCCAATTGGTAACTTATATAGATCACCACGGCCGTTACATATACCGCCATTATGGTTTTAAAATAAACCGCCACACTATTAAAAATAGCACTGAGCACCAATAAGCTTGGCACCGCCAAATATAAAAAAGGCGCAGCGTAATATATAAACTTATTAGGGCCTACTAGTTCACTATCGAGCCAGCCAACCAACAAGCCAAACTGAGATCCCAAAAATACGCCTAGTGGCACAGTTAAAAAAACAACGAGCACAACCAAGTAAGAACCAAAAAAACGCCCTGATTGATAAGCAAGCGGGTTAACGGGCTTACTAAACACCAGCTCATCCATTTTGGTCTCGCTGTTGCGAATCGCTGAGCTTGCAACAAAGTTAACCACTAAAAACATAGCAAGCGTACAAAAGGTAACCGTTAAAACCATAATGGTATAAGGCGAGTTCATATGAACATTAGCCCCACCTAGCGGAAACTTACTACTGGAGCTTATAAAAAACGCCATAAAAAAGAAGATTAATGAGGTCACATAAAACGAAGGCTGGCGCACAAAATAGCGCAGCTCAAACGCGAGCATATTAAAAAACATAGCGCCCCCTTATGCTACTTGGCTGTTACGATGATTAAGCAACGTAGAAAAATACACATCTTCTAGGTTTGCACTGCTGAGCTCAAAACCTTCAGGGGCTTCATTGGCTAATACATGTAATATGGTTTGCCCTGCAAATAAGCGTTTTGAAATAACAGGCAGTTGCGGCTCAAGCTCTAGTGCTTCTTCTTGGCTCATGGCTTTACGCCAAATTTGGCCTTGGAGTTTATCGGTAAGGGCAATGGGGTTACCCTCTAATAATATTTTTCCGCCTGCCAGTACGGCCATGTTTGGGCAAAGCTCTGCTACATCTTCAACAATGTGGGTCGATAATATAACGACTTTTTGCTCGCCTAAGCTTACTAGCAAGTTATGAAAACGATTTCGCTCTTCAGGGTCTAGGCCTGCTGTTGGTTCATCAACAATTAGTAAATCAGGGTCACCTAGTAAGGCTTGTGCAATACCAAAACGCTGGCGCATACCGCCCGAAAAGCCACTTACCGCTTTTGAGCGATGTTGATATAAATTAGTATGTGCAAGCAAGCCTTCTACCGACTCTTTACGCTCGCCTTTGTTATGAATGCCCTTTAAAACAGCCATGTGATCCAGCAAGTCGTAAGCACTAACACGTGGGTATACACCAAAATCTTGCGGTAGGTAACCTAAACGTTGGCGCAGAGCCTGTGGGTCTTTAAAAACATCAATACCATCAAAAGTAATTGAACCCGAATCGGCAGATTGCAACGTAGAAATAGTACGCATTAGTGATGATTTACCGGCCCCATTTGGCCCAAGCAGCCCAAACATTCCTTTTCCTATAGATAAATCAACACCTTGTAGTGCATGTACGCCATTATCGTAGGTTTTAGATAACCCTGTTATTGATAGCATTTTTACTTCCTTGAATTTTAATAGTTTTTTTATTGCGCTTTTTATATCACATTAAAAAAAGGAACATAAGTTACGCAGCGGTTAATTTTGTAACAATAAATAAACACGATAGGTAATAATACTTGCCTCGCATTTATTCAGTCGGTATAAAAACCACACACACACTTTATAAGAAGCGTAAAGCCATGCAAAAACATCAAAGCCAACCACTAAACGACTTTATAGAATACCCTCACGATGAAATGCTAAAACGCGCAACCGAATTTTTACATACCAGCCAGCGCCGCCATAGTATTCGCAGCTTTAGCGACCGACCTGTGCCTAAAAATATAATTGAAGCCTGTATAAAAGCAGCAGGTACCGCGCCAAGTGGAGCGAATCATCAACCGTGGCATTTTGTGGCTATAAACAGTAGCGATGTAAAAAAACAAATAAGAGAGGCCGCCGAAAAACTAGAGCGCTCTTTTTATGAAGGCAGAGCAGGAGAAGAGTGGCTTGATGCGCTAAAACCATTAGGTACCGACGCCAATAAACCCTATTTAGAACATGCGCCTTGGCTTATTGCAGTGTTTAGTCAAAAAAAAGGCGGTGTGAATACGGATGATAAAAACACCAATTATTATGTGCACGAATCAGTAGGGCTGGCTACTGGGTTTTTAATACAAGCCCTGCACCGCTGTGGCTTAGCTACGCTTACCCATACACCTAAACCAATGAGTTTTTTAACCGACATTTGTAAGCGCGACAAAGACAACGAACGTCCTTACATGTTACTTATTGCGGGCTACCCAAGTGACGATGCAACTGTACCTGCCCATGCACTTGATAAAAAGTCGCTTGATGAGATTGCCACTTTTATTTAAAGCAAATTACTCAGCGGTACTTTGCTTACAAAACCATTCGTATAGTAACGTAATAATCGACTCAACTTTTGGGTCGATTAACGAATAATAAATTGTATGTCCCTCACGGCGAGTTGCCACTAGCTGGGCTTTACGTAAACTCGCCAAATGCTGAGACAAAGCAGACTGTGCCAACGGAACATTTTGATTTAACTCACCTACACTTTGTTCACCTTGCAATAAACTACATAAAATCATTAAACGGTTTTTATTTGCCATTAATTTTAAAAATTGCTCTGCCTGCTGAGCGTTTTCTGCAAGTTGTTCAATATTCATTGTGATACTTAATTATTTTGTGTGTTTTAATTATAGACTTTTACATTAGTAAGTTCTAATATAATTAACATTAGAAAAAACTAATGTTAAGGTCAATTCATGAAAATAAGTGACGCCATCCTCTTAATTGGCGGAAGTGCCGTTACAATTTCTGTGCTTTTAAGCTACTTTGTTGATAGTAACTTTCAATTTTTAACGTTATTTATTGGTATTAACTTAGTGCAATCCGCCTACACTAAATGGTGCCCATTAATGACTTTTTTGCGCAAAAGAGGATTTACAGACTAATGCTTACTTCAATTCCTGATTTACTAAAAATTATCACACCTAACCAACGCCGTATTGATGCAGCGCAAGCAAAGCAAGAGCTAGAACAAAATAAAGGTTTACTTATTGATGTACGCGAACCCGCTGAGCATGCCAATGTAGCTGCGGTAGGGGCAGTAAATATTCCACGCGGATTACTCGAAATGAAGCTAATGGAAATAGAAAAAGACGCTGCACGCCCTATTTACTTACATTGTGCCAGCGGTGCCCGCGCCACCTTAGGTGCAGAAGCGCTAACCCGCGTAGGCTACGAAAACGTTACCGTTATTACGTGTAATGCAACGCAAGTAAGTGAAGTTTTTTAATTGCTTCACAAAAAAGTAACCTAAATTGCCTACACTTTGCTTTTTACACTTTACAGGTACAAAGCAATGGCATTTACACGGAGAAGTTTTTTAAAAGCATCGGCAGCAGGATTTGGCGCTGCCGTATTATCACTTGGTTTAACAGGTTGTCGTTTTGACGATGATGACGACACACCCGTTAGCTTTGACCACGGCGTTGCCAGCGGCGACCCGCTAAGCGATAGCTTAATTATTTGGACCCGTGTAACCCCACTCGATGTAACAACTAAATCGCTAAAAGTACAATGGCAAGCCGCCACCGACCAAAGCTTCACAAATATTGTTCACGATGGTGAAACACATATCAGTGATACCACCGACTTTACTCTTAAAGTTGATTTACAAGGGCTTGATGCCAATACCGTATATTACTATCGCTTTAATGCACACGGAAAAACCTCCCCTATCGGACAAGGTAAAACGCTTCCTGTCGGTGCGGTTGAACAGGTGAAATTAGCCGTTGTATCGTGCGCAAATTACCCTGCCGGGTATTTTCATGTGTATGGCGAAATTGCTAAGCAAAGCGATTTAGATGCGGTACTGCACTTAGGTGATTACATATACGAATACAGCAATACGGGTTATGCAACCGAAGACGCCGCACAGTTAGAGCGACTGCTACCCTTAGATAACAGCAGCGAAATTATCGCACTGACCGATTATAGAAAACGCTATGCAAATTATCGCCTCGATGCCGACTTACAAGCAGCCCATAGCCACTGTGCATTTATAACAGTGTGGGACGACCACGAAATCACCAACGACACATGGCGCGAAGGCGCAGAAAATCATAACGAAGGTGAAGGCGAATTTAGCCAACGTAAACTCAATGCACTACAAGCCTACTTTGAGTGGATGCCAATTCGTAATGTAGCCGACAAAGAACGTATTTACCGACGCTTTGAGTTTGGTAATTTAGTCTCTTTATACATGCTAGATACTCGTGTATTAGCGCGTGATGAGCAGCTTAACTATAGTGATTTTGATCTTACCTCCCCTGCAGGGCAAAGCGCATTTGCTGCAGCAATAGGCGCAACAGATCGTGCATTATTAGGCAGTGAACAACTTACATGGCTTAGTGATGCCATCACTACCTCAAGCACACAGTGGCAAGTGTTAGGGCAACAAGTGCTAATGACAAAAATGCACTTACCAGTAGAGGTCATGTTACTACTTGCTAGCTTACAAAGTGCACAGTCAAACGGAGGCGATCCAAGTGAATTGCTCGCACAGGCCAATGTATTATTTGCAGAGCTGGCGCAAATTAAAGGCCGTGTATTAGCGGGCGACCCAAGTGTAACCGAGGCAGAGCTTGCCCGTGTTCAAACCACCATACCGTATAACCTTGATGCGTGGGATGGCTATGCCTACGAGCGAGAAGTATTATTAGGTACCGCTATTGCAGCACAAAAAAACTTAGTAGTTTTAGCCGGAGATACTCATAACGGCTGGGCGGGACAGCTTAAAACTGATGCCAGTAACCCTATTGCAGCCTCACAAAATGCTGGGGTGGAATTTGCAACGGCATCGGTTTCATCACCTGGGCTTGAAGAATATTTAGCGCTAAACACACAAGATGCGCAAACCGTAGCGCAAATAGAGCAAGTAATTGCCTTATTAGTTGATGACCTTGCTTATAATAATTTAGTAGAGCGCGGCTATTTAACCGTTACATTTACACCTGCAAAAGCCAGTGCTAAGTGGAATTATATAAGCACAATTAAAGCGCGCGAATATCAGGTTGTTGAAAGCCGTACCAAAGAGCTAAGTATGCTGGCAGGTCAGGCTCAATTACAAAACGCTTAACGCTTCGCCTCTAAAGCTGCCAAACGCGTATCTATGCGCTCTACTACCTCAACTAAGCGAGCAAGTAATGCTTGGTTGAGGTGATCTTCAGCAAGCTCCTGTGTTTTAGGGGCTTGCGCAGCTAAGTTATCTTTTTGCTCAAGTATGGCTTCTCTAAACTCACTGGCATTTTCAACACCAAGTAATGACACCAATGCGCCATGACCCGACTGCCCTGCAGTTTCAAAGCTTAAGCGGTATAACCCAAAAAAGCGCATAAGCGGCCCTTGGTTCAGCCCAACATCGGTTATTTTTTCAAGTGGTATAGATTTTTCTTCTTTAAATAAAATGCCGCGTTTAATAACCAGCTTTTGCGTGAGTAATTGCGCCGACATAGCGGCCAAAATTTTACCTGCCACCAGCCATACAACAAATAACACCACAGGTATAAGTGGAATGGTCACTAATGCAACGGCACTAAAAAAGCATGCCATGGTCATCCAGTATTGCTTCACTTTGGGATCAAAGCTGGCACTTTTTAAAATAGGGTTGCTCATTGGTTTATCCTCATTCCCATTTTATTAATCTAATCAAACGTATGCCTTTATTCAACTTATGTGATCAACGTCTTCAATGCAATTAACCCACTTACATTCAGATAAACTTTCATACACTCTCTTACAAACGCCAATCGAAAATATAGCTACACTAAAGCCTAATAGCGTTGCGGCACACTTCACTTATCGCAAACAATTTTCACTTTTTACTTAACATCAAGGCTCCTATGAACACTTATATACAAAACTCACTACGGTTATTAGTTGGCACACTTGCACTTTGCAGTATTACTGCTCAAGCTGAGTCGCAGTTTTCATTAGGGGGCGGGGTCATTTCTACCAGCTCACCTTATGCAGGTACCGACAGTGAAACGCTATTTTTACCTATCATTACTTACGAAGGTGAAAGGCTTAGTTTTAAAGGTTTGTCGCTTGATTATAAATTAGTGGAGCAGCAAGGTTTTAACTGGTCATTAGTTTTAGAGCCAGGTGATAACTTTGATACCTCAGATTCAGACCTTGCAGCCATAAAAGCCTTAGACGATAGAAAGCTATCACTCTACGCAGGCACGCAGGTTAGTTACACTTCAAGCTTTGGTAAGATAAGCGCCAGTGCGACTCATGACGTAATAGGCCACGGCGATGGCGCTAAATTTAAAACCAATTACAGTTACCCTATTAAGTTATCTAAACAACTAATGCTCATTCCTTCTGTGGGTCTTGAGGTAAATAGCAGTGATGTATCTAACTATTATTATGGTGTAGCACAGGGCGAATCTACCACCTATGCGCCTTACGAACTTAGTTCTACGGTTAACTACAATGCGGGTTTATTTTTAATGTATTACATTAATAAAAACTGGAACGTAAATGCCATGGTTAACTATAAGCAGCTCGATTCTGATATTGAAGACTCACCCATTATTGATACCGATAACACCACGACTGTGATGATGTCGGTTAACTATCGCTTTTAACCCCCCCCTTTTTGTTGGGTATTAATTAGGCATTAAAAAAGCCGAGCATACAGGGCTATGCTCGGCTTAGGTTTGGGAAAATATAACTGCTACTGCTTATTAATAAGTATGCTTACATTTTCTCTATCTGGGCCTATTACATTAAACGTGTAGGTACCTTGTTCGGTAATATTCAGTGCTATATTGGCGCCTACCGCTTCAAGTGGTGTTAGTTCATCAATTACCACTACCGGCGTATCGCCTGCTCCACCGTAATCCACTGTGCTCCAATCTTCAGACGCTACTTTAAATTCGTAGTCACCCACCTCTAATTCAATAGAAGCAGAGTAAATTGCATCACCCTCGTACATAAGTGGGTTATCAGTACTCCAGTCATTTAAGCTGCCGCGAATAAATACCGGTGTTTGTGCAAACATTTCGCCGTTGAGCACTTTTAGCGATACGTTATTTAAATCACTGGCGTCAAATATAAACTGGTATTCACCTTGCTCGGCAATGTCTATGGTCATATTCGCGCCCGCAACCGACAACTGCTCAGCGGTGCCAACCATTACACTGGCATCACCCTCAGCCGAGCCATAATCAACCGTGCTCCAATCTTCTGACGCTACTTTAAATTCATAGCTTGCAGCGCTCAGTGTTTTAGTAAAGGTGTAAATGCCTTTACCTTTATAACTTAGCTCATCGGTTACTCCCCAATCATTAAGCGTACCGCGCACATAAATAGCGGTGCCTACAAATGGCTCTTCGTTGTATAAAGTAAGCGTTGGATTTTCAGGGTTTGAAGCATCAAGCGAAAATACATAGGTTGCATCAATAGCAGCGCTAAAGGTCATGTTTGCACCTGAGCGCGTTAATGGCTCACTTTGATTTTCAACTACCTCTTTATCAGCGTCAGTAAGCGCACCAAAATCAACCGTAGACCAATCTTCTGAGGCAATTTTAAATTCGTAATCGCCAGCGCTTAGTGCAATTGCTATACGGTATTCTCCCTCGCCAATATATTCAAATGCATCGCGTGTGCCCCAGTCGTTTAAAGTTCCGCGCACAAACACAGCGGTGCTGCCATAAGGTACTACATCAGGCGCGCCTACGGTCGCATTTGCACTTAAACCAACACCTTGGCTCTCACCTTGGTTTTTAGTAAAAACAGCTAATGTGTAAGGCGGTACAGTAAATGTGCCTTCGTTATCGCCTTGGGCAAAATTGGCGCTGGCCATGCTTGCATCAACACTGTTTTTTAATACGTCGTGTAATTCAAAACCCGCTGCAGTGGCAATAGTATGGCTAAGGGTTTGCTCGGTTGCGTTAATCATCACTACAAGCGCGTCAAATGCTGGGTCTAAGTCTGTGAGTCCTTCGCCATCATCAATGCTCATTACAATTAAGCCATGTTGCTGCGCTTTACCTACGTTATGAAAACCCACTCGCTCAATGACATCTTGCTCTGTGGTTAATCTAAATAGTGGGCTGCTGCTACGTATTTGTAAAAACTCGTTAAATACATCACCTGCATAAGCTATGTCTTGCGGCATTGCCTGTGCATCTGGATTAGCAGAGATAGGCATAATTTCAGACCATTTTTCTTGGTTCTTCTCTGCGTTTGGTAAACCAATGTTCCAGTTATTATTCTCTTTGGTTAAATCAACAGCATTAAACCAATCACCGGCATTATAGCTATCACGATCCATTGACTTAGAACGCAGTAAATCAGCGCCCAATTGCATAAAAGGAATGCCTTGGCTCATAAGTGGAATAGACAATGCCATGTTGTGCGCGCGCACACGTTGCTCAATACTCATGCTTGATGCATGTTTGTATTGCAACTGATCCCACAGTGTTTCGTTATCGTGTTTTGATACGTAATGAATGCTATCTGCTGGGTCTAGTGCATACGCCGTTGGCTGAGTATTCCAAGTAAAGCTATTACCTTTAGATGAATTACCTTTAAAGTCTTTTAAAATGTAATTTTGTAAGTTGCCCGCCAGCGATAACCGTAACGTGTCTTGTTCGGCTAAATTGCCATCTGTCGGGTTATTGCTAAACATTGCACCACCACGCACGGCTTCACGAATACGGTCGTTAAATGTACCCACCTCTGAGCCTGCCATATCAGCCTGTTTAGCTTGTGTGAATAAACGATTGTTAGCTACTTCACCAAAATCCCAGCCTTCACCGTAAAAATAGTTATCTGGGTCAACTGCTTGCACGGCTTCACGCGCAGCTAATATTGATGATTTAGGCATATGCCCCATTACATCAAATCTAAAACTGTCGTAGCCAAATTCACGCGCTAAAATAACCAATGAATCAGTAACAAACTTATCCATCATTACATGCTCTGTAGCTGTATTTTCACAACACGTTGAGCGCTCTATTTCACCACTTACTTCGTTATAGCGATGGTAGTAACCCGGTACTAGCTTATCAAATACCGACTTATCCCAAATACCCGATGATGTTGTGTGGTTATAAACCACATCCAGTACAACACGAAGTCCTACTTCTTGCAGTGATTGCACCATAGCGCGGGTTTCTTTAACGCGGGCAATGCCCTCTGGGCTTGAGGCGTACGAGCCTTCAGGCGCTATAAAGTAATGCGGATCGTAACCCCAGTTAAAGCCATCTAAATCACGCATCGCACTGGCTAATGCTTGTGCATCGTCTGAGCCAGGGAGGTAACTTTGCATAATATCGACAATGGTGCTGTTTTTATCTTCGATTTTACATGCATCAGCTTCATCGTTAATACGCTCACATAATTTACCTAAGGTGTCTGTAATTTCCACACGCTGTGAGGCATCCTCTTCAATGGTGCCAATATCAGTCACTGGCAGTAAATGAAAGTGTGTTAAGCCTTTATCTGCTAATTGCTTAAGGTGCTGCATTGGCACGCTTTCAAGTTCAGTGAATGCAAGGTATTTACCGCGGTTTGCTTC
This sequence comes from Pseudoalteromonas sp. P1-30, assembly GCF_001400005.1. Classification (NCBI taxonomy): domain Bacteria; kingdom Pseudomonadati; phylum Pseudomonadota; class Gammaproteobacteria; order Alteromonadales; family Pseudoalteromonadaceae; genus Pseudoalteromonas; species Pseudoalteromonas sp. P1-30. The sequence continues at coordinate 87,960 of NZ_LKBC01000009.1, read as the reverse complement.
GCTTACTGACTGATCACGCACACTAAAATCACGTACGTGGCCTTCATAAATAACCGCATCTTCCGGGTTAGTAATAGTAGGCACGATACGCTCATCCCAGCCTTCTGGCTTAGTGTCATCATCGGCTAAATTAATCAGCTGGCTGTATAAACCATTGGTTGATACATTGAGTGAGTAAGGGTCTGTACTCCAAAGCGACTCTATTTGCTGAGTCAGTGGGTGGTAAACATCAAAATTAAAGCGGTAGTAGTGGCGGTCGTATTGCATATCTAAACTTGCTTGCCAAATACCTGTCTGTGTATTTAATGTCATTGGTATAGAGTGCACTTGTGTTTTTGCATCATCAAACACGTTTAGCACCATGTTATTAGCAGTGGGTGCCCACACAGTTACATCAATCGCGTTATTGCCATAAGTTACGCCAAGTACAGCTTCGTTAGCATCGTCTTCGCCTTGTGTGTAAAGGGCATCGAGTGCTTTAGCGGTTTGCACATAGCTTGCTTCTAGCAGCTTACCTTCACTATCGTAACCGGCAATAACAAGCTGCGATTTTATAAGCGCTTTAGCCGTGTTTGTATCCCAACTTCCTTCGTATGCGTTCCAAGTGGTTAAATGCGGTACTTTTGCCGCTTGCTCATCAGTTAAACTGCTTGATTGCAGCGTAACAGTATCGCCGTTTAAACCAGTATCAATATCCACTTCAAGCTGAGCCGTAGCTGATGAATGCAACTTAATTAGGCTTGTAAGCTCGTTACTTGGTTTATACAAAATAGTATTTAAATCAATCCAATGCGCTGAAGCACCTGTTATAGCAACTGCGCGTTCGCCCAAACTTAAAATAGGGTATTCAAACACCGAAGGCTCACCATGAATGGTAAAGTTCATACGTTGAAAGGTTTCATCATCTTGCATCAGCGGCATGGTTAAATCCACATCACCAAACGCTTTACCCGTGCCTTCTGTACCAATATGAATAATAAAATTGGCACATTCGTTATAACCCTCTTTAAGGTTAATTATCCAATACGCACCATAGTTAGGGTCAATACCATCGTATTCATGGCCGTTAGCCCAATCGCTGGTATCAAATGGCGGTGCATAAGCATCGCATATCTCGTTATTCCACGAATGTAATCGGTAGCCTTCGTAGTTATCATCGGCTAGGCGGTTATAAAATAAAACCGCCTCTCCTTCCCCTGCAAATACCACAGGGTCTGGCAGGGTTGGGTCGGCGCCAACCACACAGCTTTCGTTATTTTCATCAGGTATTGTCGGTGCAGGGCACGATATAGGTTCGGGATCGACACATTGTGTCCCCGCTTCATTAGGGACTTGTGGCACATTACAGGTAAGTAATGGTTCACCAAATTCAACATCATCTGTTCCACCACACGCTGCTAATAGCATTAACGCTAACGTTATTAGCAAATATTTAGGCATAGTTATAATTTTCATTTTTAAACGCTCCGTTTGCTAATTAATGACTGTATGTAAAACCAAGGTAGAACTGACGACCAAAGTACTGAGTCGTCCCTGTTCGTTGCTCTGAGCCAAAGTAACTTTGGGTTGGTTCATCGGTTAAGTTATTAACTTGCAAAAGCATTGTTAGCGAGTCGCTAAAGCGATAAGAGGTTTGAAAGTCGACTACGGTTTCGGCATCAAAATTAACCACTTGCTCGTTAATGGCAACCTGCTCTGATACAAATTCATCGCGGTAACGCACATTAAGGCGGGTTTCAAAATCATCCATTGAGTAAAACACCGTGGCATTAAGCACATTATTAGACAGCCCAGGTAAAGATTGCGCTAATGTATCGCCCCCTAAACTGGTAATCGATTCAATTTCACTTTCGGTGTATGAGTAACTTGCGTTAGCGCCTAAGCCATTAAATGGCGAAGGTAAAAAGGTAAACACTTGCGTATACGCAAGCTCTAGCCCTCTAATGTAGCCACCTTCACCGTTATTAACTGCCGTGGTGTAAATACCGTTAGTTGTGGCAACTTGCTCGCTACTGACAGGGTCTTCTATAAAGTCAGGGACATTAAAGCCATTGCCTTTAAAGTCGAAGTTTTCGATTGATAAGATTTCAACAAACGAGTCTATATTTTTATAAAATAACGCCGCAGCGACAGTGCCGTTACCTTCTTCAAAATAATATTCGTAAGATAAGTCGTACTGGTCAGCATAGAAGGGTTTTAAAAATGGGTTGTTATTACTTGAACCGTTAATAACACCATCATCACTTACGTTTGCGCTGGCATCGCCCGCTAAGCGGTTAATTGGCGCACGCGACATTACTTTAGCCGCAGCAAAGCGTACAAGTGAATTGTCGTTAAGTTGCAGGTTTAAATTTAATGATGGTAAGTAGTCGGTGTATTTAGTGCCTAATACATTAGGTGCGTATAAATTATTTACAATGCCGTTCTCATCAACAATATTTTGTGCACCTAAGCGCGCATCGCCTGCTACGTTTTCTAGTACGGTTGCCGATTGGTCGGTTTCAACGCGGCGCACACCCACATTACCCGATAAGTCGAGCCCAGCAATTTGCGTGTTAATGTTTACCATAACGTACGCAGCTAGCACATCTTCAAACACCGAGCCGCTTTGCAGCACTGACCACGAATAGTTAGTTGTGTAACCTTGCGCGTCGTCTACGCCATCGGCGTTGCCCCATGTTTGAACAGGCTCAGGCGTACCATCTGGAAACCATGCGTTAAGTGCTTTGTCTAAATCAATGGCTAAATACGACGGGAAGTAACTAAACTCGCCCTGCCAGTCAACCACTGACGCCATATCGTCGGTTAAACGCAAAGGGGGTTGCGTTGCTGAAAACGCCCCGTCGTTACCGTACTCAAATACCGAGCGTTTACGACTGTACTCTCTATCTGAGTAGCGCGCCCCAAACTCTACTGAGCTAAATATGTCGCTTTCTAGCTCGTATTTAAAGTCGAGCCTAAATGCAGTTACTTCATCTTCTGTTTGATCTGGGTAAATACCATATTTGCTGACCATTACACGGTCTATATCACTAAAGGCGGCCGCCTGATTAAACCCAACGTCAGGTAAATTTAAGCCGTTTAATTGATAGTTAATTGCTACGTTGTTATCAAATACTGGCGTTTCTGCATTGGCATCTTCTGCTACTAAGCTCCACAGTAAGCCATTTCTAAAATTACTTTTTGCCCGAGAAAGCGACACATCGGCATTTACGTTTAGTCTATCGGTTACCTGCCAATCGGCATTAACGCCAAAGCTGTCTACTTCGTCAAAGTCTTGGTTGTCGTCGTTCACTATTTCAACACGGGTATAACTTTGCGAAGTGCGGTTAACCGCTGCGCCTATTACGGCATTACCATCAAGCTGAGCGTTAGCATATGCAGCTGTTGGCCCGCCTAATTTAACCCTCAGGCCGCGGGCAAATGACTCTTTATCAAAGCGCGATAAAAACGCATCACCTTTTAATTTAAAGTTATCTACCGGCGCCCACTCTATAGCTGCTAAGTAACCATTACGGGTTTCTTCGCCGCCTAAATGCTGTAGCTCAAAACCTTCGCTAATGTATTCGTTCTCAGGGTTAGCTAAAGGGCCATTGGTATCGTTAGCTGCGTCATCAACGTCTTTTGTGTCGTTGTACGCAAGGCCAATAAACTGCGTTGCTACACTTGGCTGAAACAAACGCGCATAGCCCAGCGCTACGCCTAACGTGTCGTCTAGGTATTTGCCTTGATACGAAAAACTAATTCGGTCGCCAAATTCAGTGGCATCCGATACCTCTGAGGCGCGGTCGTTATACATACCGCGCACATTAGCTACAAATTTATGCGTTTGATCATTATTAAGTGGACTGGCGGTTTCAAGCTCTACCGTACCGGCCACGCCACCTTCAATAAGCGATGCCTTTGGCGATTTGTATACCGCCGCAGAGCTAATTAATTCTGACGGATATTGGTCAAACTCAATACTGCGGCTGCCACTTGTAGATACTTGCTCGCGGCCATTAAGTGTTGAAAATACAAACCCGCCCGACAGCCCGCGTATATTAATTTGCGCCGCTTGCCCACCCGTTCGTACCGCTGAAATACCGGGTAATCGTGTCAGTGCATCGGCCATTGAAATATCAGGCAGTGCCCCTAAATCATCGGCAGAAATTTGTTCTGACACCGTATCGCTAAAACGCTTTTGATTTAAAGATTGGATTAAACTGCGGCTAAAGCCTCGCACTTCAATAATTTCTAAATCTTCAGCTTGTGTGCTGGGTGATTGATTTGTTGAGTCTTCGTTTGCAGCCAATGCACTATTAGCGGCAAATAAAGCCAGCATAAGTGCACTTAGTTTAAACTTGTCCATGTGTGTGAACCTTTGAGTTATTGTTGTCAGGTGTTGCTGTGTTGTTTAAAACACAACCAGCAAATTGTAACTAAAAGGTAAAATTAATGTGATGAATACGTATGCAGGGCGTGAGGGTTAGGCTGCAGGGGCATATAGGCTCGCGCCCCTGCATCGGGAACGCGATTTAAAGGCTTAGCACCACTTTTATCGCAAGGGCAATAAATACGACTCCCAGTATTTTATCAAGCCACGGACTTTGCTTGGTAAAGCCAAAGCGATTTTTTGAAACCTCTGTCAGCAACGCCACCAGCAAATACCAGCCGGTATCAATTACAAACACGGTTAAACACATAATTATGCCCACGCTTAAAGTAAGTAGCTGAGGGTCAATAAACTGCGAGAACAAGGCTAAAAAGAAAATAGCGAGCTTGGGGTTCAAAAAGGCAATAGCAAAGCCATCTTGTAAAGCTTGGCCAGCACTTACTTCACTTTTTTGTACTTCAAGTTCGTTATTGCTCGGTTTTGCTAGCAATATTTTTATACCTAGATACGCCAAATAGGCTGCGCCTAAATACACCAGTATTTGATAAACAGTCGGAAACTGCATCATTAAAGCGCCTAGCCCTAATAACGATGCACCTGCGTATAACCCAACACCAGTACCATGGCTGAGCGCTGCAAGCATACCGTTTTTCATACTGCCGTTAAGTGAGTGCTTTAAAACCACCGCTAAACTTGGCCCTGGCGACATTGCCCCCATCATACAAATAGCCGCTAGGCTTAACCATACTGTAAATGTCATTTAAAGCTCGTCAATTTCAATAAGTAATGTATAACCGTGCACTTGCCCATAAAAACCTGTCAATGGCACTGCGTTTATTACTTTCCAGCCATCTTGATTTAATTCCTGTATGCGGTCATTCAGGGCGGCTATATCTACGCCACCCAAAAAACGAGTCTTTCTAAATTCGATTACTTTTTGCATTTTAATCCTTGTGTATCTTATACCAATTCGCTTATTTAAGTGATCTTTTTTGAGGACGGAAAAACGTGTTGATAGCTAGGCAAAAAATTCGCTATTTAGTTGTTCACGTTTAGGCCCGCAAAATGATTAAGTAATATTGCGGATTGGTATTATAAGGTGTATTCAAAATCGTAGTAGTGAATCCCTTGCTCAATACGTATTTTCATACTGCCCGTTAACCCTTCTAGCTCATGAGTGCCTGAGTCGGGAATTACATTTAAAATCAGACTGTCTTGGCCTTTATCCATAGTACCAAAATGCTGTAATACAAAGCTGCCTTGTTTACCTTCAAGCTCGCCTATTACTTGCTCTATGGCAACATAACCGGCACTGCCTTGTGTAGGAGTCATGGCGCTTAGCATTTCGCCTTGGCTGGTGGCATTTAAGCTACCTTTAAATGTTTTATCTATCGACATACGCCCTAAATTAACGCCGTTTTGGCCGCTTGCGTAGCCTTCTATTGGGGCCAGATTTACATTAAATTCTCCACTTACGGTTGCAGTAGTCATAACGTTTCCTTATTGATGCTAATGTTTAAAAGTATTGATTTTTATTATCTTAGTGCCATATCTATACCTTAACCTTTAAAAAGAATCCACTATGTCAAAAACAAGCCCTAAGCCCGAAAAAGCCGCTTTTAGTAGTTTATTACCTATTTTTGCGTTTATTAAACCGTATAAATGGATGGTAGTGGCCGCACTTGGCGCCCTTTTAGTCACCGCTGGTGTTAACTTATCATTAGGCCAAGGGGTTAAGTTTGTCATAGATCATGGCTTTATTGCTGGCTCCCAAGCGCAGCTACAACAAGCTGTATTAGTGCTTATTGGTTTAATTAGTTTATTGGCCGTGGGCACCTTTAGCCGCTTTTATTTAATGTCGTGGATTGGCGAACGAGTCAGTAACGATATTCGCAAAGCGGTGTTTAATCGCATTGTTACCTTGCACCCAAGTTACTTTGAAGAAAACCGCAGTGGCGAGCTTATGTCACGTTTAACAACCGACACCACCTTGCTGCAATCGATTATTGGCTCTTCCTTTTCTATGGCGCTGCGCAGTGCATTAATGTTAGTGGGTGGCTTGGTAATGCTGTTAGTGACTAACTTAAAGCTTACGCTCGTAGTGGTTGCGTGTGTGCCGCTAGTATTAGTGCCGATGATGGTATTTGGCAAAAAGGTTCGCAAACTTGCAAGTTCTAGCCAAGATGCAATAGCCGATATAAGCACCTATGCCGGCGAGATCATTCAAAATATTAAAGTGGTACAAAGCTATAGCCACGAACAGCGTGAGCAACACGCCTTTGCACTTGAAACCGAAAAAGCCTTTAACGTTGCCAAAAGCCGTATTAAACAGCGCTCTTTTTTAATTGCTGCGGTAATATTTTTAACCTTTAGTGCGATTAGCGTAATGCTCTGGGTAGGCGGTAGTGACGTACTGGCAGGTACTATGACTGGCGGTGAGCTAGGTGCATTTGTGTTTTACGCCATTATGGTGGCCATGTCGGTGGCTACCGTGGCAGAGGTTTACGGCGAGCTACAACGAGCTGCTGGGGCGGCAGCGCGCCTACTTGAATTACTGGCCGTTAAAAGTGAAATAGAAAACCCTGTCACTCCACAAGACGAAAAGCTATTAATAAAGACTGACAGCCCCGCCATTGCACTTGAAAATATTAGCTTTAACTACCCATCTCGCCCCGATATAAGCGCACTTAACAAAATAAGTTTAACAATAGAGCATGGTAAAACAGTGGCTATTGTAGGCCCCTCTGGCGCAGGTAAAACGACGTTATTTGAATTACTACAGCGCTTTTACGACCCTGCTCACGGCGCGATTAAATTTCATGATGTAAATATTAAAGACATATCGCTTACCACCCTGAGGGACAAAATGGGCATGGTGGCACAAAACCCTATTTTATTTAGCTCAGATGTAATGCATAACATTCGTTACGGCAACCCAAACGCCACTGACGAGCAAGTATATGCGGCCGCCAAACATGCTCATGCCGATGAATTTATTCAGCAATTACCGCAAGGTTATAACAGCTTTTTAGGTGAGCAAGGCGTAAGGCTATCGGGTGGGCAAAAGCAGCGTATTGTATTGGCACGCGCTATTTTAAAAGACCCTGAAATACTGCTTTTAGATGAGGCAACCAGTGCACTCGATGCGCAAAGTGAGCACCACGTACAAGCCGCGCTTGAGCATTTAATGCAAAATAGAACAACGTTAATTATTGCCCATAGGCTGGCAACGGTTAAACATGCCGATGTGATTGTAGTAATGGAAAATGGGGAAATAAAAGCAACTGGGAGCCACCAGCAATTGCTAGCAAGCTCCCCTTTGTATCAGCGTCTTTGTGAATTGCAGTTCAACAAAAACTAACCTTCTGTGTTTGGCACTATTTGAATTTCTACACGGCGGTTTTGAGCTCGGCCATTAGCGCTATCGTTAGTGGCTATTGGGCGGGTTTCGCCGTAGCCTGTAGTGCTAATACGTGCAGCCATAATTTGCTGGTTCACTAAGTAGTTTTTAACGCTTTGCGCACGCTCGCGCGATAGGTTCATATTGTAGCTGTCTTTACCTGTGCTATCTGTGTGGCCTTCCACACTTAGGTAGGTTTTTTCGTATTTGTTCATTACTTTAGCAATGGCGTTTAGGGTATCGTTAAAACCTGATGAAATATAAGATTGGTCTGTCGCAAAGGTAATATTAGATGGCATAACTAAACGTAAGTTATCGCCCTCACGTACAACTTCAACCCCTGAGCCTGCTAGTTCATCACGAAACGCTTCTTCTTGCTTATCCATGTAATCACCTACAGCAGCACCGGCTAGTGCGCCAATAGCAGCACCAATAAAGATGCGCTTGTCTTTATGATTACCCGTTGCTTTACCTAATACGCCACCTGCGGCTGCACCGATTGCGGCGCCTTTGCCTGTGTTGTTCATTTCGCAACCACTTAGTAATACAGCTACTACGGTTACGCTTAAAAGTGATTTAGTTAAAGTCATGTGATGTCCTATTCATTAAGAATTATAAGGCAAGTATGCAAATACATGTATGAACAAACTATGAAGAGCATGTTAAAAGCAGTTCGCTTTATACCAATCCTCTTAATTAAGTGGGTTGGTATTATTTGTAGATTACGAATTAATGTATGCATTTAATAAAAGTGTCATACTCCTTTGTGAAAATTTAATGAACTTTAAAAAAGGATATAAGCTCAATGTTAGTCGCTATTTTTAGACAGTTTTTTTTACTTGGCTGCATGAGTTTTGGTGGCCCTGCTGCCCATTTAGGCTATTTTAAACGCCACTTTGTAGACACATTAAACTGGTTAAGCGATACCCGCTACGCGCAGCTTATTAGTTTAAGCCAAGCGCTGCCCGGGCCTGGTTCAAGCCAAGTGGGCTTTGCAATTGGTGTGGAGAGGGCGGGGGTTATTGGTGGCATTACCGCATTTATCGCTTTTACCTTACCGTCTTTTTTAATCATGTTGTTACTAGCGGTAAGCGCGCATCAGTTTGATGCTGTTTACTTTGCTATTATTGCGGGCTTAAAACTGTTTGCGGTTGTTATTGTGGCCGATGCAGCACTCACTATGGCAAAAAGCTTTTGTACCAGCGCTGCGCTCAAGCTTATCGCAGTAATGAGTACCTTGGCTTTATTACTATTTCCTTTACTTGGCACGCAAATAGCTATTTTAGTGAGTGCCGCTGCTATAGGCGCAATTTGGCCTCTGTTACAACTCAACACCCATACAGAGCCTAAAGCAGATACCAAAAGCGCGTTTAGGTGGCTCCCTTTAGGCTTATTTGTATTACTACTCGCTATTAGCTTTATACCTTTAGGTGATGACCTTGCTTTGTTTGCTCCTTTTTACCAAGCGGGCGCTATGGTATTTGGGGGCGGGCACGTGGTATTGCCTGTATTGCAAGCTGGCGTACCGGCGCTAAGTAACGATCAATTTTTAAGTGCGTATGCCAGTGCTCAAGCTATCCCTGGCCCCATGTTTACAATAGCCACTTACTTAGGCGCGCAACTCACTTCAGAGCAACCCTTAATAGGGGCCATAGCTGCAACCCTACTTATTTTTACACCGGGTTTTTTATTAATGCTGGCGTTTCAAAAAAGCTGGTTAAACCTGGCAAGTAAACCTCGCTTTGCAAGCTCTATTGCGGCGCTTAACGCTGCCGTAGTTGGCTTTTTAGCGGCGGCTTTGTACTCACCTATTTGGACATCGGCCGTTCACAACCTATGGCAGGTTGCACTGGTTATTGCCGCTTTTGCATGGCTAAGAATGAAAAAGCCACCTATTTGGTGGCTATTAGCTTTATTTATTAGTGTGGGCCTTGTTCAGCACTATTTGCCATTACTTTAAAGGTCGGCTTATCGGTTTGCTGTGCATTAGGCGGGCTTAATTGCCCGCTAACACTTTGATACGCTCTAAGACCAAATACTGGCAACACTGCCAATAAGTGATCCATAATTTCGGCTTGTAAATGCTCGTAAGATATCCAGCGTTTGTCTTCACTAAAGCAATAAAACTCAATCGGTAAGCCGTGGTTCATTGGTTGTAGCTCACGTACCATAAGCGTCAGTGAGGTATTTATTCTGTTATGCTGCTTTAAATAGCCCTCGGCGTAGCGGCGAAACAAGCCTAAGTTAGAGACCGGATCAGGCAGCGAGGCAACACGTATATATTCATGCAGTGGTATAGCTGCATCTATTTGTTTTCTAAATTCGTCACTTACTAAGCATATGCTGTGCATATCAATATTAAGCGAGCGCTTAATACGTCGGCCGCCAGACTCTTGCATTCCTCGCCAGTTTTTGAACGACCCTGCTACCAGCATATAAGTAGGAATAGTCGTAATGGTGTTATCCCAGTTACGCACTTTTACGGTGTTTAGCCCTAAGTCTATTACTTCACCGTCGGCGCCGTAGTTTTCTACTTGAATCCAATCGCCGTAAGTAACTAATCGGTTTGCCGCAATTTGAATACTGGCTACAAAGCCTAAAATAGTGTCTTTAAAAACCAATAAAGTAACAGCGGCTATCGCACCAAAACCCGACAAAATATAGGTAGGCGATTTTTCAAGCACAATGCTGACTATTAAAATTGCACACACAATAAAGGTGATCAGCTTAACAACTTGTAATAAGCCCTGAATTGGCACTTCGCGGGCAAAATCTAGCTGGTTATAAATAGCGCCGGCAATGCTTACAATGCTGCTAAAAATAAAGCCTACATGAATAATTAATATACCTTGGCCAATGGTTTTTAGTATTTCGGCACTAAGCTCATTAACAGGGTAAACGCTGTCGAAGGTTGCTAAAAAAAGCACGCTACATAACATACCGGCTATGCGCTTATTAAGTTTTGTGAGCAACGGAGAAAGTAACCCTATGCGCTCTGGAGATAACTTAGTCACCACTTTTTGAATGCCTGGCAGCATTAATCGGCGTGTAAATAAATACACTACTAACAACGAAAACACACCAATAGAGGCTGCAGTAATTGCACTTAAAAAATCTGCGTCGGGTACTTTTTCAAACCAAGGAGCGATTAGCTCCTGCAGGTGGGTATTGGTCATAGTGTTTCTATTTCCTTACAAATGGGTGGCTCAGGTAAATCGTGTTGGGCATAAATGCTGGCAAGTTGCGCGTCTTTAGCAACCCATAGCTCATTAACGTACTTTTGAAAGTGGCTTCTAAATGCTTTGTCGTGTTGGTAACTACCTAACATTTGCTGGTTTATAGCAACCACGTCAATAGAAACATAAATTGAATCAAGCTCGCCCTTTAAAATATTACGACAAACATGGCTTGTGCTGCCGCTGTACACCACACTGGTATTTAGCATGGCGTCAAATTGCTCGCCAAGTACCTCAAGTGCAAAGGCAATGCCACCCGCTTTGGGCTTGAGTAAATGTTTAAACGGGCTTTGCTGGCTTGCATGCTTTGCGTGCGTGTAGCGGGTGCCTTCAACAAAATTAATTATGGTGGTGGGATTATTCCTAAAATTACGACAGCTTTGCTTGGTACGCTCAACATCTAGCCCTTTAAGCTTGGGGTTTTTAGCAAGCTGCGCTTTAGTTACGCGCTTCATAAAAGGCATGCCCATAGCCCATGCACCAGAGCCAATAAATGGCACATACTTTAATTCGTCTTTTAAAAAAAACTTTGGTGCTGGTAATACATTAATTGAGCTAAGTACCACAATATCTAACCAGCTCATGTGGTTACAAATTAGTAAGTACCAACTTTTTGAATTTACATCGCCGTTTATGTTTACTTTTATGTTGGCACAACCCAGCCACAAGCCAAACCGATTGCCGTTACACCAGCCTCGGTACACGCTATGCAGTATGGTGTTAATTATAGAAAAAGGCAGGACAAGCTTTATTAACCCTAGCAGTAATACTAAGGTGCCAAAAATGATTACATTTGAAAAAATCACGCAGCCTACAATTAAGCCGTTGAGCCAATTTGGTAACCACTTTTTTAGCATAATTGTAAGCCCATTTTTTATTACCTTATTATTTATGGTTTTGTTCGAGCTGCAAAAGCGTGTGCTCTTTTTCTTCCCATAAACGGTTTAATTCACTTTGAAAGCCGACTCTAAACTCAGAGTCGCCAGTGTAATCACCGATCAACTCCTCGCTTACTGGGCGAATGTCTACATGCACATTAATTTGCTTCACTTTGCCGCCGGCAAAGTCCATGAACGTAGGGATGCCATCGGGGTAATGAATGGTCACATTAACCACTTTAGAGATTTGCTCACCCATGGCTTGCATTACGAATGCGATCCCGCCTGCTTTTGGCTTTAATAAATGCGGAAAAGGGCTATTTTGGCGAGCATGTTTTTGTGTTGTAAAACGTGTACCTTCTACAAAATTAACAATGCTTACTGGCATTTCTTTAAATTTTTCACAGGCTTTGCGGGTTGTTTCTATGTCTTTACCACGTAGCTTTGGGTTCTTTTTTAGCTGCGCTTTGCTGGTGCGGGTCATAAACGGAAAGTCGAGCGCCCACCAGCACACACCTAAAATTGGCACGTAAATAAGCTCTTTTTTTAAAAAAAAGTTTAAAAAAGGTATTTTTCGATTAAATACACGTTGCAGTACTAATATATCTACCCAGCTTTGGTGATTAGCAATCACTAAGTACCAGTCTTTTAATTTGGTTTCTTCAAGGCCGGTAACGTTAATTTTTGTTGGCGTGAATAAGCGTTGGTTAATGCTATTAACCGTCACCCAAATAGTGGCACATTGTTTAGCAACCCAGCTTAAAAGCTTTTGCATAGGCTTGATAGGGATTAATTTTAATAGCCCACAAACAAAAATAGGCACAAACCAAATAAGTGTGTTTATTGTATAAAGCATAATACTTAATACACTGCGGATTACTGACATTTATTTACTTTCCTTTAAACAATGCGCGCCAAACAGCGACGCTTTTAATTCTGAGAGTGTACGGTTAATCTTCGAAGTAAGTATAACCTTCAAGCCCGGCATTAAGCTCGGCTAAATACCCAGCTTTACACTGCTCAGACACTGCTAGCTTGTTGACCAATAATTCAAAGTTTTGTGCCAAAATGGCGCTATCATAGTCAACAAACTTTAATACATCCTTAACGCTATCACCTTTAATGGCATTGGTTAATACATAACCGTCGTCGTTAAGCTCTACATGCACTGAGTCGGTGTCGCCAAATAAGTTATGTAAATCACCTAAAATTTCTTGGTAAGCCCCTACCATAAACATGGCTATATGGTATTGCTCGCCATGTTGATATTCAGGTATAGGTAAACTGGTTTCTATGCCCGCGCCTTCTACGTACTCACGAATTTGCCCATCTGAGTCACAGGTAATATCTTGAATAATAGCGCGTTGGGTAAGCGGTTTATCTAAATTCTCGATTGGCATAACCGGAAACAACTGCTCAATGCCCCATACATCAGGTAACGACTGAAACAGTGAAAAATTAACAAATAGCTTATCGGCTAGCTTTTCGTGTAAATCGTCAAGTACCTCACGGTGCGCTCGCGCGTTATTGCTAAGTGATGCGCGTACTCGGTGCAAAATAGTAAAGTATAATTGCTCTATTTTCGCCCACTCTAGCATGCTTACTAACCCATGCACGTATTGGTCGTGCGCTTCGCTAAATAAGTGCATCGCATCGTGGTAAATCTCTAGCGCCATACGCGGGTTTAAACGCTGTAAACACTGCCACATTTCATCAAGCACTAGCGCACTGTTTTTAAGAGGCGGTTCTGGATTTGGATGATTTGGCGCTTTTTCTACGTCTATCACATCGGTAATTAACACCGCGTGGTGCGCTGTTAAAGCACGCCCTGATTCGGTGATAATGGCTGGGTGCGTAAGTTGATGTTGGTCGCACACCTCAGCAAAAGCATTAACTACATTACGTGCGTATTCTTCAACGGTGTAGTTCATCGAGCAAGCACTGCGTGAGCCTGAGCCTTCGTAGTCAACCCCTAAGCCACCGCCGACATCAACGGTATTAAGCGGCACTCCTAGCTGGGTAAGTTCAGCAAAGTGGCGCGCGCATTCTCGCAGGGCGCGGTGTATGTCGCGTATGTTGGCAATTTGAGAGCCAATATGAAAATGCACCATTTGCATTAAATGCAATTTATTATGCTTTTTAAGCACCTCAACAGCACTAAGTACTTGGCCTGCAGTTAAGCCAAATTTGCCTTTTTCGCCGCCGGTATTTTGCCACTTACCTTTGCCTACTGAGTTTAAGCGAATACGTATACCAATGGCAGGCTCTATGCCTAGGTTATCTATTTCTTCTAGTAAGGTCGTCAGCTCTGAGAGTTTTTCGACGACTATTTTAACGCTGTGCCCCATGGCTTGACCAATACAGGCTAAACGTAAAAACTCACTGTCTTTATAGCCATTGCACACAATTGTAATGGGTTTATCGGCTACCCCTAAAATTGCCATAAGCTCAGGCTTTGAACCGGCCTCTAGGCCAACTAAACCACTTGGGTGCGCCAATAGTTTACTGACCACCGAGCGTTGCTGATTAACTTTTATAGGGTATACACACGTGTACTTGCCTTGGTACGCGCGGCTGCTGCGCGCTAAGGTAAATGCATGGGTGAGTGTATCTACTCTATTTTTTAAAATATCGGTAAAGCGCACCAACACCGGCAATGTCAAACCTTGCTGCTTAAATTGCTCTGTGAGCTGCGTTAAAGAAATCGCATTTTTAGATTGGTCACCATCTGGGTAGGCAACCAGCTCGCCTTGTGCGTTAATATCAAAATAGCCATCGCTCCAATGAGCAACATTATATGTAGCGCGTGCTGTTTCTAAACCCCAAGTCATGGCAACTCTTCTTTAATCAATTAGCTATAAAGGCGCATTTTAATACGTCACTACCCCCTACGCTAACAAAAATTGAACTTTAACTCGATACTGGCTAACTTTATTGGCAAAGCAGTTAAAATTTCATTGAGCAAAACGCGAAGCACTGGCAGAATTGCCCCTTTTTCATACTCAACTTAAAAAGTGTAAAAGCAACTATGGCAAATTTAGATCAAAGTAAGTGGTTTACAGAAATTAGCGACCGCGATGGCAGCGCATTTTCATTACGTATTAACAAAAAGTTGGATGAAAAACAGTCTCCTTTTCAAAAGGTAGAAATGTTCGAAACCACAGACTTTGGTAATTTAATGATCATCGATGGCTGTACTATGGTAACTACCCGCGAAAACTTTTTTTACCATGAGATGATTAGCCACCCTGCACTTTTAGCGCACCCAAACCCTAAAAACGTGGTAATTATTGGCGGCGGCGATTGCGGTACATTACGTGAAGTTTTAAAACACCCAGGTGTAGAAACCGTAACGCAAATAGATATAGACGAAGTAGTCACGCAAATGTCGTTAAAATACTTCCCAGAGCTTTGTGAGTCTAACAACGATGCACGCGCAACTGTTATGTTTGATGATGGTATAAAATACATGCGTGACGCTGCGGGCGAGTCTATTGATGTTGTTATTGTTGATGGTACAGACCCAGTAGGCCCAGGCGAGGGATTATTTAACCACGCGTTTTACACTAGCTGCTTAAATGCATTACGCCCTGGTGGTATTTTAGTGCAGCAAAGCGAATCGCCATTAATGCATATGCCACTGCTAGTAGAAATGCGCGAGGCCATGCTAAGTGTGGGCTTTAACGACTTGCAAACACTGCCATTTCCACAGCCAATTTACCCAAGCGGTTTATGGTCAGTAACGCTTGCTCGTAAATCACAAGCATTTAATGGCTTTAGAGAAGCCGATGCCGAGCAAGTTGCACAACAAAGCGAATACTACAACAGCGGTATTCATCACGGCGCACTTGCTACACCAAACTTTATGAAACGCGCATTTGATAAAAAATAATTCACACTTTTTTTGAAACTAAAAGGGAGCTTTAAAAGCTCCCTTTTTTGTACTTTAAAAGCGCCATTGAGCGTTAGCCATAAGTTGCTGCTGCGATAGTCGCTGAGCAAAGCCACTACCCGGCCTATTTTGTACAAAGCTATGCAGCGCCGAGCCTTCAACACCTATTTGTAGCGTATCGGTTAATTGGTAACGCCACGTAGCTGTTAAGCCTTCGCCGTGGCTGGCGTTAGGGTCAAACGCGGTGGTGTCATCGTCATCTACTTTAAAATAATCATACCTAAGCGATAACCTATGCTTACCCGCTTTATGGCTGAGCATTAAATAATGGCTATAAAAACGGTTATAAATAAGCTTATTAGCCCCCATTTCGGTTTTACCATCGAGTAGCTGGGCAATCAAACGGGTTTTACCTGTAAATTTATATAACCACGCTAAGCTGCTAAAGCGAGTATGCCAAGCATACTGCCCTGTTGTGCGATTAAAAATGCTGGGATCGGCGTTATTATCGTAATAATAAAACCTAAACTGCGAGCGTTTTAAATAATCCCAATGCACACCGGCATAGTAGCCAAAGCGGCCATCTACTTCTTCAAAAGGCAGCACTTGGTTAGCTTGCCAACGTAATTCGTCACTATTTAATGCCGCAATAGGTGCAAATTGTACACTTTCGTTAAATGTTGTTTGCCTGTCGTGCAGCGCAAAGCCGCGCCAAGATAGCAACGTCCCTGTTGGGTCGTTCCCTTTATAAATAGCAGCGCTCACACTAAAGCTATGCTTAGAATTAAAACGTTTACCTGGGCGCTTAATGCTAAGCTCACCACCTATGGTGCGAAGCTCTTCGCCAAGCCAACTGTTTATGGCCGAATTAGTATAATTGTAAGGCGAGGTCCAGCCTATATCGGGGTTTTCTAGCGACATACTAGGGTAAAACCCACCAAGCTTTACATGCCATTTATAACGGCTGTTTACTAACGGCTGATACTGTAAATACGCTTGGCTTAAACCTAATGTGGTTTTCGGCTCTTGATTAGCATTAACAACGGCATGTGCGCTCCAGGCGCTACTTAAATCGGCCTTAAAGTCTATAACTCCTTGCGATAACAAAATGCTATCACTGCTATCTCCATGGCGATATAAACCAATACCGCCATCTTGAAAGCTTTGTGTATCATCGCTTGCAGCCGCACGTACCTGAATAAGCCCTTTAACTTGCGAAAAAGCCGGTAGGCTCATAAAAAGTAAGCCAAGTAATACTGTATTTTTGCGCTTAATAGTCATCAAATTCATCCGTAGCAAAGTCTATTTGCTCGGCTATGGCCTGCTTTACGGTGTAGTGTATAGGTGACTCGCTTACATTAACGCTGTGGGTTTCTACGTTGCTTATATCGCTAAAGCCAGAATGCCATACACTCATGCTGTATTGCCCATTAGGGGCAGTTAAATTAACCATACCGTTGTCGTCGGTAATTGCAAAAACGGTGCTATCAACCACCACAATATAGCCCAGCATCCAGTCATGAATATTACAGCCAAGCTCAACCACCCCAGTTTGATCAAACGTTATGGGGGCTTTAGGTTGCTCTTTGTAAAGTTTCAACTCGAAGGTTTTAGCTTTAGAAAACGAATAAACGTGGTGCATGATAGAGTCGGCATTAGGAAACTCTACCTTTGCATTTTGCGGAACAACTAACGTACGCGGCGTAAACTCGCGGTTTTGTTGGCTCATTGCGTAGGTTTTACTTTCTTGATTGCCGGCCTGAATTGATGCCCCGCTTAGCCACACCACCGCATTTGCTAAAGGCTGATTATTGGCATTTTTTATAGTTATTGTTGTTGCTGCTGCGCAAGTACTCATACATAGCAGTAACACACTTAGTAAGGGTTTTATCATGGGGCTAATCGCTATTATCAATTTGTTTACATTATAGACCGATTAAACCGTTAAATTCTTTCTATTTTTTAAAACATTGAATACGTATGTAGACAGTCGTATTAACAACTCACTGCCATTATCCTTAAAGGTCACCACCGACTCATCAAAGGACACACAATGAGAACATCCGCACTTTTACTACTGGCGTTTGCTGGCAATAGCTTTGCACAAACCGCTGTAGTTGAATCACCAAACTCACAAATAAAAGTGACTATTTCAGATGAAAATAGCACACCCAGCTACGCTATTAGCTTTAAAAACAAACCAGCTATAAACGCATCGCGCCTGGGTTTTGAATTTAAAACCCAAGCCGCATTTAGAGATGGTTTTAAAATTACCCATGTTAAGCAGCAAAGCGTAAATACCCAGTGGCAACAACCTTGGGGCGAGCGACAAACGGTTACTGATAAACACAACGAAGTTGCGGTTACGTTTACAAAAAACGAGCCTAATGGTGCAACCTACACAGTGCGCTTTAGAGCTTTTGATAGTGGCGTTGGCTTTAGATATGAAGTACCAAAACAAGCAGGCTTTGAGCAAACACACATTACCAAAGAGCTCACCGAATTTGCCATTAACAATAACAACAATACCACCGCCTGGTGGATACCCGCCCGCGGCTGGAACCGATACGAATACGTTTACAACACCACTGCATTAAATGACGTCCCCCTTGCACACACGCCGTTTACCTTAAAAACCAATGACGGTACCCATATAAGCATTCATGAAGCAGCCTTAGTGGATTACGCAGGCATGGTGCTTAATCAGCGCCGCCCAGGCACTTTTAATGCCGATTTAACACCCTGGTCAGACGGCATTGCCGTTAAAAAACAAGGTGCGTTTAATACCCCTTGGCGCACCATTCAAATTGCCGACAGTGCGGTCGGCTTAGTCAATTCAGACATAATATTAAATTTAAACGAGCCTAATAAACTAGGCGATGTGTCGTGGGTAAAACCTGGCAAATACGTGGGTATTTGGTGGGGCATGCATATAAATACGCAAACCTGGGGCAGCGGCGAAAAACACGGTGCCACTACACAAACCACTAAGTACTACATGGACTTTGCCGCAGAATATGGCTTTGATGGCGTACTAGTAGAAGGCTGGAACATAGGCTGGGACGGTGACTGGTTTTTTAATGGCGATGTATTTAGTTTTACACAACCCTACGACGACTTTGATATAGCGGCCCTTACTCAATACGGCAAACAAAAAGGCGTGCAGTTAATTGGCCACCACGAAACATCGGGTAATGTAAGTAACTATCGCGACCAAATGGAGGATGCCTTTGCCCTTTACGAGAAATCAAACGTAAGCCAAGTTAAAACGGGCTATGTAGCGGATGGCGGTAACATAAAACGCATAGACGAAAACGGCATTGCCCGTCATGAGTGGCACGACGGCCAATTTATGGTTAACGAGTACCTTTACAACGTAAAGCTGGCTGCTAAACATAAAATTAGTATTAACACCCACGAGCCAATAAAAGACACCGGCCTGCGCCGTACCTACCCAAACTGGATTGCGCGCGAAGGGGCACGCGGCCAAGAGTTTAATGCATGGGGCACGCCGCCTAACCCACCAGAGCACATTCCTATGCTGGCGTTTACCCGAATGCTGGCAGGGCCTATGGACTTTACCCCTGGCATTTTCGATATGGGCTTTAATGGCTTAGGCGATGATACAAACCGCCCACAAACAACGCTTGCCAAGCAGCTTGCACTTTATGTTGTGCTGTATAGCCCGATTCAAATGGCCGCCGACTTACCTAAAAACTATTTAGCCAAGCCTGATGCATTCCAATTTATTCAAGACGTACCAACCGATTGGCAGCAAAGCATTGCGCTTGATGGCGAAGTGGGCGACTTTATTGTTTTTGCCCGTAAAGAGCGCAAACGCGATAAATACTCAGGAAACGATTGGTACTTAGGCGCCGTAACCGACGAAAAAGCCCGAACTATTGAGGTAAAACTCGACTTTTTAGAAAAGGGTAAAAAGTTTGAAGCACACATATACCAAGACGGTAAAAACGCTGAATGGAAAAACAATCCGTACGATTTAGATATAGAAAAGCGCGTAGTTAGCGCAAATGACAAGCTAACTTTAAAACTAGCAACAAGTGGTGGTACAGCAATCCGCTTTAATGCACTATAAGTTTTAGCACTATTAACGTTATGGAAATAGCCAACTCTGCACAGCTTACTGTGCAGAGTTTTGTATTTTTATAGGTAAATAAATTTGTGCACTTAGGCCGCCTTCTGGGCGGTTTTCTAGCTTAACTTTACCATCGTGCATATCAATAATACGCTTAATAATGGCAAGGCCTAAACCACTCCCCTCACTACCACGCGCAGTGTCACCTTGTTTAAAAGGCTCAAACACCGATTCTAGTTCGCTTTCTGGTATACCGGGGCCGTTATCGTTTACCGCTATCACAACGTATTTTTTGTTTGAATTAAAGTAGCTTAGTACTTCTATATCGCCATCGGAATAACGCAGCGCGTTTTCAATCATGTTAGTAATTACACGCTTAATAGCCACACTACTTAACGGAATAAGCCCCACGCTGGGGTTGCCTTTAAAGGTAATAGCGCGTTGCTGTTTAAGCTCACAATTAACCACTTCAGTTACTAGCGCGTTTATATCTTCGCAAGCAAGCTCATCTGTTTTGTGGTGGCGTAAATACTCAATAAATTGATCGATAATGCCGTTCATATCTTCAATATCGTAAATGATGCCTTCGCGAAGGTAGTCATCTTCATCGTTCATCATTTCGGTGGCAAGGCGGATACGAGTAAGCGGAGTGCGTAAATCGTGAGAAACACCAGCCATGAGTAAACGGCGATCGTTTTCAAGAGCAGCAATACCGCGCGACATTTGGTTAAATGCACGGGTAACTTCTATTACTTCACTGGAGCCTTCTTCTTCAAGCTTACTACTAAAATCGCCCTTACCCACTTTCACGGCTGCTTGCTGCAACGCCTTTAATGGGCGGTTTAAGTGCCGAGCAAATAGCCAGCCGCCTAACACACTTAAAAAACCAATACTTGATAAGTAAAACGTTAAAAATTCAAGGTTGTTTTCTTGATACCCGCTAAGCGGTACTTTTACCCAGTAACCCGGTGCCTGCGGCGCTTCTACCCAATAAATCAGCGGATCGGTTTGACTAATACGCACCCGAGCAGAACCATTTAATTGCTCAGACATACTACGCGACAACATCGAGTATTCTCGGGTTTGACCCAGCCCTTGGCGCATTGCCTCGCGCTGCGTCATCACTTCTATGCCTGTAATTTCAAAAAACTTTTCAGATACTTCGTCGTTTATTTCTACGCCGTCTTCCCAGTCTATAAATACCGTTTTAATTTGCTTAGCGAGCATTAAATTTACTTGCTCTATGGTTGGTTTTACAACATAAAAGCTCACCGTTACATACGACACTATTTGGTTAATTAGCAGTAAAGCGGCCACTAAAAATACAGTTTGGCCAAACGCACTACGCGGAAAAAATCCCATATAAACTACTTATCACCGTCAGGAACAAACACATAACCCAAACCCCATACAGTTTGAATATAGCGCGGATTGGCAGCATCTACTTCTATCATGCGGCGCAGTCGCGATACTTGCACATCAATACTGCGCTCAAGCGCACTATAATCTCGCCCACGGGCAAGGTTCATTAGTTTATCGCGGCTCAGTGGCTCGCGCGGGTGCGATACAAGGGCTTTAAGTACGGCAAATTCACCACTGGTGAGCGAAATGGTTTTATCGCCCTCACTCATTTCGCGCGTGGCTAAATTAAGCGTAAATTGCCCAAAGGCTATTAAGTTTTCTTCTGCTGCGGGTGCGCCCGGTACTTCTTTGGCGCGGCGGCGTAAAATAGCTTTTATGCGAGCCAGTAATTCGCGCGGGTTAAACGGTTTCGGGATGTAGTCGTCTGCGCCTAGTTCAAGGCCTATAATACGGTCGACCTCATCGCCTTTTGCTGTCAGCATCACAATAGGGATTTCGTTTTCTTTTTGGCGTAGCCGACGGCAAATAGATAAACCATCTTCGCCTGGTAGCATTAAATCAAGCACCATTAAGTGAAAGTTTTCTCGCTCAATGAGTCTATCCATTTGCTCTGAGTTTGCGGCGGTTCTAACAATAAAGCCTTGCTCTACTAAATAACGCTCTAGTAAGCTGCGCAGGCGCATATCGTCATCTACAACTAATACTTTTGTGGTTTCGTGTCCCATTGCGTGTTTCTTATTTTTATTTCCAATTAATAGTTAATATAAATGAAAAACTTAATAATCAAAATCTAATTGCGCGCTTAGATTGTTACTGAACATTTCAAAGTTATAATATTAGGGCGTGTTGACCTTTGCGGATTGAAATTTGTTCAATCTAGGGGCGATTAAATCGCGGCGC